>CAZLTN010000017.1:0-79193 GCA_964562455.1 uncultured Cytophagales bacterium | reverse complement strand
TAGTGATGGAATCACCTTTTATTTTGCCGTCGTTCCAGAACGAATACGGACAAGGATCGGGGGGTGTATCCAGCGAGAGCAGTCAAAGCAGCTGGGGAGGCAAACAAACAGCTTACCCCAACAACATCAGGGACTTTTATCGCAACGCTATCTCTACCAACAACTCCATCGGTATCTCGGGAGGTACGGAAAATGTAAGAACTTACCTTTCCTACACACATAACAGCAACCAGGGGATATTGCCCAATAATGACCTGAAACGCCATACGGTCAACTTAAGGATTAACGCCGACATCACCAAGCGCCTTTCTGTAGACGGTAAAATCACTTACATCAACCACGACATCAAAAACAGGCCCTATTCGGGTGAGAATAACGGTGTTGTGATGAACCTGCTGAAGACTCCGAGAAACATCGATCTGAATCAATACAAGAAATTTGAGGACGAGAAAGGTTTCCCGACCTATTGGACTTCATCGGGTATCTACATGAACCCTTACTGGACGATCAACCGCACATTCGACAATGAGACACGGAACCGGGCTACAGTACTCGGAGCTGCCAAATACAAAATCACCGACTGGCTGAATGTACAGGGCCGCGTCAGCTTCGATACATTCGATGACCGGATGGAGAGAGGATTTTCTGACCGTACCGTAGTTCACGTGACCGCCGCCGGTGGTACTTACCAGAACTTTGTCGCCTCCACTCTGGAACGGAATATGGACCTGATTTTTTCCGGGAACAATAACCTGGGTAAAGACTTTTCGCTAAGCTACAACTTCGGAGCCGGCCAGACTTATAACAAATACCAGGAAGTCGGTGGCCTGGCGACAGGCCTCTCGGTAACCAACAAGTTTGATTTGAACTTTGCTTCCGGTCTGAGCAAAATTGCCGGTTTCTCAGAAAAAGAGTTGCAATATGTATTCGGTACGGCTTCTTTATCTTTCCGGGATTACCTGACCATAGACGGTTCCGTCCGCAACGACTGGTCGTCGACCCTACCGGCGCCTCACTCGTATCTTTACTCTTCTTTCGGAGCCAACCTCCTTTTGTCTGATGCCGTTCAGCTTCCGCAATGGATAAGCTTCGCAAAAATCAGGGGTTCGTTTGCTCAGGTAGGAAACGATACGAACCCCTATTCGCTTCGACCTTATTATGTATTTAATCCCGGAGGATCCGGGGGTTATATTGCGAGGAATACCCAGTTGCCTAACGCTAACCTGAAACCCGAGATCTCCTCTTCAACCGAATTCGGTCTTGACTTGAGAATGTTCCAGGGCCGCTTGGGTCTGGATGCGACTTATTACAACAGCAACACGATCAACCAGATACTTTCTCTGCAACTACCGTCTGCAACAGGGTTTACCACCCAGTTGATCAATGCCGGGAAAATCCGCAACCGGGGGGTAGAAATTACGTTGAGCGGCCAGCCACTCAAGGAAGGAGCCCTAACCTGGAACACAGCCGTCAACTTCGCACGCAACGTAAATAAGGTTGTAGAACTCTACGAAACCCTCAAGCAAGCCTGGATTGCTACCGTAGTGCGTACTGCAGGTGTAGCGGTTCATGAGGGAGGTTCATACGGTGACTTGTATGGCTATACCTGGGCTAAAAATGCACAAGGACAATACCTTGTCAATGAGAAAACCGGGCTGCCTATTTCCGCTGCCAACGGATATCTTGGCAACTTTAACCCCAAGTTCACCCTCGGCTGGAGTAACACTTTCGGGTATAAAAACTTCTCTTTGAACGTCTTGATTGACGGGCGCGTCGGAGGTACCATGGTTTCGGGGTCTGAAGCTAACCTTGCATTTGACGGTAACTCCGACTATACTGCAGAACACCGTGAAGGAGGCTGGGTATTGCCGGGCGTCGGAAACGAATCAGGGAAAGCAAATTCCATCGGCGTAACATCACAGCAATTCTGGCAAACCGTCTCACAAGGCCGCTATTCCTGGGGAGAGTTTTTCTCGTACAACACAACCAATTTCCGCGTACGCGAGCTTTCACTCGGTTATAACATCCCTCTTGCCAGCCAGCGCTTCTTTACTAACGCGAAAATCTCTTTTACAGCCAGGAACCTGTTTTTCCTCTACAGAGGTTATGCAAAAATGGATATCCCCGGTATAAAGAAGCGTAAGATGAATTTTGATCCCGATGTTAACCTCGGTGCTGGCAACTACCAGGGCATTGACTACGGTAACCTGCCTACTACCAGGACAATGGGTCTGAACCTGCAATTGAGCTTTTGATCATTGACAAGACTTTAAATTATTGAAAAGATGACATTTTTCAGAAAAGACATATATAAAAAGGCACTTGGAGTAGCTTCCATTTCGCTTACACTTTGGGCTGCCAGCGGATGCACGGGAGATTTCGAAGAGATGAATATCAGTAAGACCCAGATTATGACCCTGGGGCCTAATGAATATCCTAAAATGTTCTCCCAGGCTCTTTCACAGGGTTCTTACCATCCATCGTATCAGACTGCCACTAACCTGTTTGCAGACTTGTGGTGCCAGTTTTATGCTACCACTACGCCTAACTTCCAGTCGGACCGCTATCACACCAACATGGGATGGATCGGCTCTCACTGGAACCCGATCTATACCCAGGTAGTCCCCCAGCTGAAAGTCATTCTCGAAAACTATGATTCAACAACACCCGAGCATGCGATGGCCAGCATCTGGTGGGTTTTTTCATTTAGCCGTGTAACCGACTATTACGGGCCCATTCCTTACTTCGATGCAGGTATACCCGCTAATTCGGTAAAGTATGATTCGCAGGAAGCAATCTACGACGACTTCTTTAAACGCCTCGACGCCGGCGTGACAGTATTGAAATCGAAAACGGGAGTGACTCCTTTTGGGAGCTCAGATATAATGTACAAAGGCGATCTCAGTAAGTGGATCAAATTTGCCAATACGCTCCGCCTCCGTTTGGCTATGAGGATTTCACACGTTAATCCGGCAAAGGCGAAAACCGAAGCCGAGGCAGCTATAGCTTCAGGTGTAATGCTTAGCGCAGCCGACGATGCCATGATGGTCCGCACCGCGGTAACCAGCGGTGATGGTAACGGTATTTCCCGTATATCCGGTTGGCAGGAATTCCGCATGAGTGCGACCATGGAGTCCATACTGAAAGGTTATAACGACCCTCGTATGACGGTTTTTTTCCAGCCGGCGTTCGCAACCAAGACGTATGAAGGACTAAGAAATGGTCTGAATCCCGATCAACTTGCTGCGGAGGACAAAATTAACGACTACTATTCAAATGTAGGCTCCCGCTGGATACGCAATACCGGCAGTGGAAGCGGTTGGGAAAACCTGCTGGCTGTTCCGGCTAATATCATGCACGCCGCCGAGGCCTACTTCCTGCGTGCGGAAGGAGCTTTGAACGGGTGGAACATGGGAGGAACTGCCCAGGAGCTTTACGAAAAAGGTATCCGCGAGTCGATGGCAACCTGGGGCTTTTCAGGCGCCGCTGTAGATACCTATATCCAGGGTACCACTCCGCCGGTTGCCCCGGGAGATGCTCAGAAATCGCCTGCCGTCAGCGATATTCCCGTTAAATGGGCCGCTGCGGAAGCCAAGCAACGTGAGCAGATCGGCACTCAGAAATGGCTGGCAGTCTTCCCCGATGGTTGCGAAGGCTGGGCAGAGTTTCGTAGAACACAGTTCCCGAAATTGTACCACGTAATAAACTCCGTTAACGTCGACGTTCCGGCAACCCAGTTCATTCGTCGCTTTCCCTTCACCGATGCCGAGAAAGCCACCAACGGGCCGGCAGTGACTGAAGCGGTCAAACTGCTTGGCGGTCCTGACAAAGCCAGCACCCCTCTGTGGTGGGATAAAAACTAAGAAAGTTCCGGCTTTCGTTTTACTAAAACGGCCTTGCAAAAGAAAAATGCAAGGCCGTTTTGGTCATAAAATAATACCAGTTATCCAAACGATAATAGTAGCACAGAAGAGGATGTCTGCTTATCTTTGTAACTAAAAGAAACCGCTGTCCTATACCCGTTTTTCCAAAAAAATAAAGCGTTATTATGCAAACCATCACACATCCCGACCGCGAAACCTCATTTGTAACCGGAGCCTATTCAGACGGCGTTATTGCAGACGGTTTCCTGTTTGTAAGCGGCCAGGCCTCTGTCGATTTCAAAACCTCGAAGTTTGTTCTCGGTACCATCGAGGAAGAAACTGTCCGTACACTCGATAATGTAAAGGCTATCGTAGAAGCAGCCGGAGGCTCGCTCGACCGCGCGGTAAAATGTACCGTCCACCTTTCGGACATAGCCGATTTCAACCGTTACAACCAGGTTTATGCCAGCTATTTTCCTAACCATAAGCCCGCCAGGACTACAGTGCAATCCGTTCTGGCTGAAGGCATCAAGGTAGAAATAGACTGTATCGTAAAACTCTGAGCCTTACCCCGTTGAAGCCTACTGAAATCCCCGTCGGGATTGTGGGCCTTGGCCTTATGGGAAGAAGCATAGTCGTCAATATGCTGACGGCCGGGCATCCTGTAAAAGCCATTGCGCCTACGCCTGGCGATATGGTAAATGCTGAAGAAAAAATCACGCAGACCCTCAGGCATTGCCATGAGCTGGGATTGCTTGCCGTTCCGCTGGAACAAACGCTGGCTTCCCTTACCATTTCCGAAGATTACGGGATGCTGGAAGACTGTCAACTGGTTATCGAATGCGTGATCGAGAAAATCCCGATAAAACAGGCGGTTTTACAGAAAATAGACAATGTCGTAAGTTCTGATACTGTCATCGGGACCAATACTTCGGCAATCCCGATCAGCTTTCTCCAGGAAATGGTCTCCGCTCCGGAGCGGTTTATCGGCATACACTGGGCCGAACCCGCCTATCTGACGCGCTTCCTCGAGATAATCTGCGGTGACAAAAGCGGGGTCGGATATGCCCAGAAAGTTTATGACCTGGCCTGCCATTGGCGAAAAGAGCCCACTATCCTGCGCAAAGACCTGCCGGGCTTCATTACCAACAGGCTCATGTACGCAGTGTTCCGCGAAGTATTTGCACTCGTAGAGGGGAACCATATCAACCTGGAAGACATCGACAAAAGCTTTCGCTACGATGCCGGCTCGTGGATGACCCTGATGGGTATTTTTCGCCGCTGGGATTATCTCGGCCTGGATGACCTCAACGGGCTGAACACGCTGTTCGGAAAGCTGAGCAATTCGCACGATGTGCCCGAAATAATGCAACGGATAGTAGAATCGGGGGCAAGAGGAATATCAACGGGGCAAGGACTTTTCAGCTACAGTGAAGTCGAAGCCACTGAATGGGCCGAATCCTTCGCCGCTTTTAACGAAGAAATTTACGACCTCGCAGCAGAATATCCTGCCCCAAACTCAAACCGAAGCTAGATGTCCGGAAAAACTTCTAACTACTACGCGCTCGGCATTATTGCCGTCCTGTTTTTTGTTTTCGGCTTTATCACCTGGGTTAACGGAGTCCTGATACCCTATTTCCAGATCTGCCTCGAACTCACCAATTTCCAGTCGCTGTGGGTGGCCTTCGCCTCTTACATCGCCTACTTTATAATGGCTATCCCGTCGGCATATATCCTCAAATCGACCGGCTACAAAAAAGGAATGGTGATAGGGCTGATCATAATGGCGATCGGCACCGCTCTCTTTCTACCGGCAGCATACACGCGCACTTACGGGTTGTTCCTGACGGGGCTTTTCATTACCGGAACAGGCCTGGCACTCCTCCAGACAGCCGCCAATCCTTACGTTGCCATCATAGGCCCGATCGAAAGCACTGCCCAGAGAGTAGGTGTTATGGGCGTTGCCAACAAAACAGCCGGCATTTTAAGCCAGCAGATCCTGGGTGCTATTTTCCTGCTGAATGCAGACAGCATTGTTGCGTCGGTATCAAATGCATCCGCTATCGAAAGAGCTGCGATATTGGATGAGTATGTGCTGAAAGTAGTAGACCCCTACCTGGTCATCACGATCATTCTTTTACTCCTTGCCGTGCTCGTAGGTCTTTCAAGGCTTCCCGATGTTGAAGAACAGGGAGAACCCGAAATTACACCGGGACAGCAGAAAAAAACTTCGGTGCTGCAGTACCCTTATCTTGTATTGGGCGTGCTTGCCCTCTTCATGGCCGGCGCTTGTGAAGTAATACCGATCGACTGTATCATTATTTACAGCAAGGCTTTGGGTATTCCGCTGATGGAAGCCCGCCATTTTGCAGAGTATACGCTGTATGCTATGCTGGGAGGATACATTACAAGTACTATTGTAATCCCTAAGTATGTATCGCAGCAGTCAGCCCTGAGATATGTCTCCATCCTGGGACTGTTTCTGGCGGCCGGAGCCTATTTTACGACCGGGTTTACATCGGTATGCTTTATGATCGCTATGGGATTCGGCGCTGCATTGCTTTGGGGCACTATCTGGGGATTGGCAGTCAGGGAGCTCGGTTCATTTACCAAAATCGGCGCCGCACTGCTCCTGATGTCGGTCGTCGGAGGGGGGCTGTTCCCGCTCCTGTTCGGAAGGCTGATCGATGTCTACCCCGACACACCGCAGATGGCCGTTACTGTACTGGTCCCCTGCTACGCATTTCTGCTCTACTATAGTACAAAAGGATATAAAATTAAAAACTGGTCGTAACAAAATGCATTCTATGGCCACAGCTGCACAGATAGCGATGACTAAAGCCGCTGAGGGTGTTCTAAAAAGATAGCGTATGTGTTTTTTTTAAAGTATTGTTTGGCACGCACCTTTTCAGGGTCAGATGTGCCGTCAGGCACTACCTGTCTATAGAAAAAAGGGAACCGATGTGACGGGTAGCCCTTGATGGGGCATAAAGGAGATTACAAAAGATTATTTGGCCACATGATATATTAAAGAACTTTTTAGACGCCCACCCCCTATTCTGTCGCCTCCGGCGACTGTAAGAAACAAACCCAGCATATACAACTTTCTTCCAAACAAATAATGGAAAATTCAAGATACAGTAAATCCGCGGAGATGCTCGCCAGGAGCAAAAAGGTGCTTGCAGGCGGAGTTGCCTCGGAATTCCGGAAATACAATCATCCGCACGCAATCTTTTATTCGCATGGAAAGGGTAGCCGGATCTACGATGTCGACGGCAACGAATACCTCGATTTCACTTTAAGCCAGGGGCCGCTTATCCTGGGGCACTCCCACCCGCATGTCCTGGAGTCGGTGCGTTCCTATTCCGAAACAGGCCAGCTTTACGCAGGGCAACATATCCGCGAAATCGAACTTGCAGAGAAGCTGAACCAGCACATTCCCTCAGCCGAAATCATGCGCTTCTGCCTGGACGGGTCGGAAGCGGTGCAGACAGCATTCAGGGTGGCGCGTGCCAAAACCGGTAAGAACAAATTTCTCCGCTTTGAAGGCCATTATCACGGCTGGCTCGATAACGTCGCATGGGGTATTTCAACCCCTTCCGAAGATGCCCTGGGCTCAAGAGAGGAGCCGAACGTATTTCCCTGGTCCCAGGGGCTGTCGCCGCTATCCCGGGAAGAATTTATTATCCTCCCGTGGAACGACCTCGGGCTGGTAGAAAGTACCATCGCCAGGCACGGACATGAGATCGCAGCCATCATCACCGAGCCGATTATGTGCAATAACGGGTGCATAATGCCCAATGAAGGTTTTCTGCAGGGACTTCGTGATATATGTACCGCTAATAATATCGCACTGATCTTCGATGAAGTTATTACCGGCTTCAGAATGCACCTGGGCGGCGCGCAAACCTATTTCGGCATTACTCCCGATCTTTCAATCTTCGCCAAAGCTTTTGCAAGCGGATACCCTATCAGCGCGATCGTTGGAAAAAAAGAATGGATGCACCTGATCGAAGAAGCCAAGGTAATTCATGCCGGTACCATGAACTCAAGCAATCCGACGATAGCCGCAGCTTATGCTACTATGGAAGTGCTCGAAAAAGAACAGCCTTATGAGAGAATGTTCCGGCTTGGGCAGGATATTATCAGAGGCTTGACTGGTATTGCCGGTGAAACAGGGCACAACCTCGTAATACAGGGCCCCGGACCTATGTTCAACATCGCATTCGGGGAAGTGCCGGCCAATGATTATCGCGGCACGTTGCGTTTCGACAAACCCAAACTGGGTAAATTTATAGCCGGGCTCCACGACGAGGGCGTAAGGGTAATCGGGCGTGGACTATGCTATATCAGCGCGGTCCATACAGACGACGATGTACGGATATTCCTGGATACGGCAGAGCTGGTGCTAAAGAAGATGCAATAGATGGGTACACATATGAAAGACCCCATTCTCTTAACCGGTGAAGGCAAGCTTTCCTATACGGTTGCCGCTTGTCTTTTCATTGCCGGCCATGAAGTTGTCTTCGCCAGCGAAAATCCGGAAACAGCACGGGAGAATGTAGAAGAACATCTCAGGCTAAGTGAAAAATCCGGGCTGCAGGCTTCCGGAACTGCTGAGCTTAACATAGTTTCGACCCTGCAAGAGGAGGACAAATTCCGGGTGGTTATCCTGATTACCGGTGACCGCCTTGAGGATAAGATAGCGGCTGTCCGGACGGGCAGCAGGCATGTCAGCGCAGACGGGATACTGGCTATTAATATGGAAAGCATCGAGCTTGGTGAACTCCAGTCATCTACAGACGCTCCGGAAAGGCTGATCGGGCTTAACTGGTCTCTGCCCGCCCATACCACTTTTTTTCTTGAAATTATCGGTAATACCCTTTCTGACGAAGCTGTCCTGAACCAGGTAATGTTGCTGGGAAAAGAATGGGGCAAGGATCCCTACATAGTACGAAGCGGCTTCAGCGTAAGAGCGCGGCTGAACGCAGCGCTCACCCGCGAAGCCCTGTACCTGGTCGCGAACGGGTATGCCGACCACGAGGATATAGACCGCAATTGCCGGAATGACGCAGGATATTACCTGCCGTTTGCCGGTAATGCACGGTACATGGACCTGATGGGCACGTATGCTTACGGAGTGGTGATGAAAAACCTTAACCGCCAGCTTTCCTCAGACAGAATGCTGGATCCGGCCACTGAAGCCCTTCTGAAAAACGGAAACCTCGGAATGGAAAGCGGGCAGGGATTTTTCAGCTATTCCAAAGAAGAAACGCAGGAATGGGAAAATAAGATGAATTCTTTCAGCTACCAGATCCACCGGCTGATAAAGAAATACGCTTTCGAGACGGCTTCAACACATCCTTCTCAATGAAACGATTTATCATAGACGGACACCTCGATCTTTCGATGAACGCCATCGAATGGAACCGCGACCTGTCACAACCTCTTGACAGCATACGGGCGCGGGAGGCAAATATGAAAGACAAACCCGACCGGGGTAAAGGAACAGTCTGCCTGCCGGAGCTGAGAAAGGGCAGGATCGGGATTGTCGTAGCTACCCAGTTGGCCCGGGTTTCTCCCAGGGGGAACCCCTCTCTTTCTGCCTGGAGCTCTCCTCAACAGGCATGGGCCATGACCCAGGCGCAGCTTTCCTGGTACAAAGAAATGGAAGCGCTGGGACAAATGGTTCCCGTCCGGAACCTTGATGAGCTGGAAGCCCACCTTCAATTGTGGGACTCGCCGGAAATACCGGATGAGAAAAAAGCCATCGGGTACATCCTCAGCCTGGAAGGTGCCGATTCACTGGTAGAGATTAGCTACCTTAACCGCGCATACGAGTACGGATTACGCGCCATCGGGTTATCACATTTCGGGCCGGGAAGGTATGCCGGAGGTACAAAGTCGACCGGGGGGATCACTGAAAAGGGATTCGAACTGCTCCGTGAAATAGAGCGGCTCGGCCTTATCCTGGACGTTACCCACCTGACAGACAAGGCATTTGACGAAGCCATCAGTAAATTTGAAGGATCTATATGGGCGAGCCATCACAATGTCAGGAAGCTTGTGCCCAACCAGAGGCAGCTTGCCGACGAACAGATCAGGATCCTTATCGAAAAAAATGCGGTGATCGGTGGAATGCTCGACTGCTGGGCAATGGACATCCGCTTCATCGACGCGATTTCGGATCCCTGGCAACTGGATATCAAGCTTGAAAAGCTGATCGACCACTGGGATCATATCTGCCAGATTGCCGGGAACAGCTACCACATAGCGATCGGGAGCGATCTCGACGGGATTTTCGGCACGGAACAGACTCCCTGGGATATGGATTCCATAGCCGACTTACAGAAATTCGAAGACCTTCTCTCGCGGAGAGGGTATACTTCCGGAGACATCGATAATATTTTCCACAAAAACTGGCTCCGCTTCCTGCGTAATGCGTGGAAATGAGCGCCAGGCGCAGCTAAACTATTTTTGTAATGAACCTTCGGGCCGGAGCAGCCAAAATCAATATCACGCCCCCGCTGGGCACACGCATCAACGGCGATTTCATTACCCATTTCGCCAACTATATCCATGATGACCTCTTCGCAAGAGCCCTGGTACTGGAGACTGAAGACCAGGTGATTGCTTTTGTCGTTGTCGACACGTGCATCATCCCCCAATCATTTGCAGACGAAACCAGGAAACAGATTTCGGCGGCTACGGGTATCCCGGCAGGCAATATCCTGATCGCCAGCACCCATACGCATGCTGCCGGGTCGCTTACCGATGTGCACCTCGGAAGCATCGATATGGATTATACCCGCGGGTTGCCAGCCCGGCTGGTCGCTGCCGTCAGGGAAGCGGCAGGAAACCTTGAGCCTTCATCTATTGGCTTTTCATCTATAGAAGTCCCCGAACATGTGGTCTGCCGGCGGTACTATATGAAAGAAGGCTACGCCTATGTCAATCCCGTTACCGGTAGTCCGGATAAAGTTAAAACCAACCCCATCGGAGCTGAATCCTATATCGACAGGCGAGTCGCATCACCGGACACGGACCTTTCCTACCTGGCAGTCAGAAGCCTCAGCGGAGAGTGGATTTCGGTGCTCGCCAATTATTCGCTCCATTATGTGGGAGACTGGGAGAACGGTACAATCTCGGCCGATTATTTCGGTGTATTTGCTTCGTACCTCGAAAATGAGCTTTCTCCCGGAGGAAACATGGTAGCCATGATGACCAACGGCACCAGCGGAGATGTCAATATCTGGGACTTCCTTCAGCCTGAACGGTACCCGAAGGAGCTTTTTGCCAAAAGCAAAATGATCGGCGAAGACCTCGGCCGGAGGCTTATCGGCTCGATGGATACGATCTACTGGGAATCCCTGCCGGTTCTGAAGAGCGCGTTTTCGGAAGTAACGCTGGAGGTTGAAAAGCCTGGCGAAACACAACTGGAAGAAGCTAAAAGAATAGTAGCCACGACCAATTACGAAACTATTACACCGGATACCCCCGACGACATCAAAAGGCTTTATGCCCGGGAGCAGCTGCTGGTGGAACGATTTCCGGATACGATCAGTTGCCCGGTCCAGGCATTTCGCATAGGCAACATCCTCATAGGAGCATTAGCGGGTGAGTTTTTTGCCGAAACCGGGCTTCGACTGAAAAATAACTTCGATGGAAAGCCCTATTTCACCATCAGCATGGCTAACGGCAACATCGGCTATGTACCTCCTAAAGACCAGTTGCCGCTGGGTGGCTATGAAACATGGAGATGCCGCTATCGCTGCGCCGATGAAAACAGCGAGCGGGTAGTCAGGGAAACGCTCGAAGATATGGCAGCCTCTTTATTATGAGGCGTAGTTATGTGTAGGGATACGGGCAATACCGTGATATAGCTTGCGATAGTCGCTCGGTGTCATGTTCTTGAGCTTTTTAAACTGCCTGTTAAAGTTTGCCAGGTTGTTAAAACCGCTTTCGTAGGCGATTTCCACTACATTCCTGTCGTTTTCGGAAAGCAGCTTACAGGCATGCCCGATCCTGACGCTGGTGAGGTATTCAATAAAAGTACAGCGGAACTGTTCCCTGAAAAAGTTACAGAAGGCCGTAACTCCCATGCTGCTGTACTCCGCCACCTCGGCAAGGGTGATGTCCTTGTCGAAGTTCTGCATGATAAAATGAATGACGTTCTTGAAACGGCTGGATACATCGCCATTAAAGTTGGCGACATACCTGGGGCTGGCCAGCAGGTCAAATTCGGTAGTGCCTCCGAGCATATCAAAAATAAGAAGCAGGGAAGAAAGCCGTTCCAGTCCGCTCATTTCGTGCATCCGCTTCATTACCTTATTTATATCTTTCCTGGTGTTACCTTTTATCGCCATACCACGGTCCGACAACGCAAGAAATTTCCTGAAGTCCTGCATTTCGGGGATAGACATGAACTCTTTGCCCAAAAAATCTTCCGTAAAGTGGATCACGATCGCATCGGCCGCGCCCTGTACTTCCCTGTCGAGATAAATCTTATCGTTCAGCCAGAGGTGCGGCAACTTCGAGCCTATAAATACCAGGTCTTCGGGCCCGAAAAAACCGATATTATCACCAACCATACGTTTTCCCGTGCTTTTGGTGACAAGTACAACCTCGAAATGAGCATGATAATGCCAGGGCGCCGGGAAAAAATCGCCCTTTTCTCTGAAGACTATAAAAGACTTATCAAAGTCCTGAGGCAGGTGAAATTCAACGGGCTTCATGGATAACCGGTTTGTCCTGAAAAGCTTTAACCCCGCTATTTTAAAGAAAATAGGCCGGATTGACAACTTCTGCGCTGCATAAATTCACCTATCTTTGCACTCCGTAATCCCGAAAAAAGGGATATGCCTATTGTTAATTGAAAGACAACCGATGATTTCCAAGACTTACGCCCCTGACGATATCGAGGACAAATGGTATGAATACTGGATCCGGAACCGGTATTTTGCTTCAACGCCCGACCCGCAGAAGGAACCCTATACGGTAGTTATTCCGCCGCCGAACGTAACGGGCGTATTGCACATGGGACATATGCTCAATAACACCATCCAGGATATCCTGGTACGGAAAGCGCGCATGGAAGGTAAAGAAGCCTGCTGGGTACCGGGTACCGACCACGCATCTATCGCTACGGAAGCAAAGGTTGTAGCAATGCTCAAAGAAAAAGGCATTCGCAAAAGCGACCTTACCCGCGATGAATTCCTGGAATATTGCTGGGAATGGACGCATAAGTACGGCGGCATTATTCTCAAGCAATTGCGGAAGCTGGGTGCCTCCTGTGATTGGGACAGAACACGCTTCACTATGGAGCCCGACCTGTACGACGCTGTAATAGAGGTATTTATAGACCTTTATAACAAAGGAGATATATACCGCGGGCATCGCATGGTCAACTGGGACCCACAGGCCAGAACCACCGTTTCAGACGAAGAGGTGGTCATGAAAGAGGTTACCCAAAAGCTGGTTTACATCAGGTACGCTGCTGCGTCGCCGGAAGGAGGAGAAGGTGTGGTTATTGCGACCACACGACCCGAAACAATTATGGCCGACGTAGCGGTATGCGTTAATCCGAACGACGAGCGGTACAAAAACCTCATCGGACAGAAAGTGCTCGTACCGCTCATTAACCGCGAAATCCCGGTAATAGCGGACGAATACGTCGAAACGGAGTTTGGGACCGGCTGTCTGAAAGTGACGCCGGCGCACGATACCAACGATTATGAGCTTGGTAAAAGGCATAATCTTCCTATCATAGATCTGCTTAATGAGGATGGAACGCTTAATGAAAAAGCGCAGATACTGGTAGGAGAAGACCGGTTTGCAGCCAGGAAAAAGATCATCAGGCTGCTCGAAGAGGCAGAAGCCCTGGTGAAAACCGAAGTATACAAATCAAACGTCGGTCACTCCGAACGTACCGATTCAGTAATCGAACCGCGTCTTTCGGAACAGTGGTTTCTTAAAATGGAACGGCTGAGCCGGCCGGCGCTGGAGAATGTAATGAATGATACCATCAGGCTCATTCCTCCGAAATTCAAGAATACGTACCGGCACTGGATGGAAAATGTCCGCGACTGGAATATCAGCCGCCAGCTCTGGTGGGGCCACCGGATACCTGCGTATTACCTGCAGGACGGGACGGTAATTGTAGCCAGGTCGAAACACGATGCATTGAAAAAGGCGCAGCATGAACTTCAACTGTTTGCCCTGACAGAAGAAGACCTGACCCAGGATCCCGACGTGCTGGACACCTGGTTTTCGTCGTGGCTTTGGCCCATCTCCGTCTTCAATGGCTTTAAGGACCCGGACAACGAAGACATCCGGTACTATTATCCTACCAACGACCTGGTGACAGCACCCGAAATATTATTTTTCTGGGTGGCCAGGATGATCATAGCGGGCTACGAGTATAAAAATCAATATCCTTTCCGGAACGTATATCTCACAGGCATCGTCAGGGATAAGCTGGGAAGAAAAATGTCGAAATCGCTCGGCAATTCGCCCGATCCTGTAGAGCTGATCGAACAGTATGGGGCCGACAGCGTAAGAACCGGTATGCTGTTTAGTTCCCCGGCCGGCAACGACCTTCCCTACGACGAAAAACTGATAGAGCAGGGCCGGAATTTCTGTAACAAAATATGGAATGCGTTCCGTCTCGTAAAAGGCTGGAGCACGATACCTGGAGAAGGGAACAACGGGCCGGCCATCGTATGGTTCGAAGCGCGTTTTAACCAGGCCACTGAAGAAATCCTGGATCATTTCGACAAGTTCAGGATCTCGGATGCCTTACGTGCCGTATATCGTCTTATATGGGACGATTTCTGCTCGCAGTACCTGGAAATGATCAAACCCGGCTTTGAACAACCTGTCGATGAAGCTTCCTACCGTGCCACGCTCAGCTTTTTTGATCGCCTGATGCGCCTGGCCCACCCGTTTATTCCCTTTATTACCGAAGAACTCTGGCAGAATATAGATGAACGCCCGGACCAGGCTTCTATCTGTATCAGCGCATACCCGAAGGCAGAAGTATATGACGAAAAGATCCTGGCCGATTTCGATATCCTGTTTGAACTGGTGTCATCGCTGCGGAACCTGAGGAGCTCGAAAGGAATCAGCCCCAAAGTGACGCTTCCTCTTTATATCCGGGCAGAACGAAAAGACCTCTACAACTCGCTCGAGCCGCTTATCAGGAAGCTTGCGGGTATTGACGAAATCAGCTACGCCGAAGGCGATCTTGAAGGGGTTTCATTCCTGGTCAGATCTGATGAGTTTTATGTCAACCTGTCCGGGGAAATCGATGCGGAGGAAGAAAAAGCCAACCTTCTGAAAGAGCTTGAATACACCGAAGGATTTCTGAATTCGGTAATGAAAAAACTGGGTAACGAGCGGTTTGTTCAAAACGCCAGCCCTGAAATAGTAGAGAAAGAAAGGCAAAAGCAGGCGGACGCGGAGTCAAAAATGCAAACCATCCGGGAAGCTTTGGCCCGTTTGTAGCCGTTTCGCTGAACACCAGAAAAAAATACCGGACCGGGCAATTTAGTCCGGACCGGAACGTGTAGAATAAACACACAATCATTTCTATATGCTCAGAACGCTCAGTCTTTTTCTCTTCTTACTGATTTTCGGTTTCAACTCTTACGGTCAAAAAAATGTGTTCTCTTTCGGCGGCGGCTACAGCCTTCCGATAGGGAAATTTGCGAGTAAAGCGTTAGATGACCCGAAAGCCGGTATGGCCGGTTCAGGTTATTTCGGACAGGTAAACTATGAAAGAAAACTATCTTCCGTCATCGGGCTGCGGCTGTCAGCCAACCATAACATCAATAGTACCAATCCCGAGCCGCTCATCCAGAAAGCCAATGAGCTGGTGGACATGTACAGAATGCTCATCGGGGAATACGGGCAATACTCCTGGACTTCGGATGCAGGAGATTGGAAACAGAGCTCGCTGATGATAGGACCTGCCCTTTACATCCCGCTTGGCCCGCTAACGCTGGAGGCGCATGCACAGGCCGGTCGTTTATTTATCACTTCTCCGAAAGTATCTCTACAGGGTACTTCCACCAGCGGGAATAATCCGATCGACGCCGTTATGCTGCCTGTCAAAGCTCAGGCCTGGGGCGCAGGCGGTGGGGTGAGCCTTAGAATCCCTCTCGGATCGGTCGTGCAGTTCAAGCTGTTTGCCGAGGCTATCGCCGCCGAAGCTACTTTTAAGGACATCGCGCTGCGCGGCACTGTCGCCAGTATCCCGGCTTCTCACCAAATCGACGAAAAACGTACAGTGGGCGTCGTAAACGCCGGTGCAGGGTTTGCTTTCAGGTTTTAGCTCCTCCCCGTCTCCGGACCGGCTCGCGGGCATCATATTCATTATTTACCACCGTTACTATTTACCGGTCTGAGACCGGGCATCACCCTCCCGTCGTCTGAAGACGAGGGAGAGCAGGCTTCATTGCACTTCGTCCGGGGATATGCGCGTGAGCATCATTGCAGGACGCCGGATATACTTTTATCCTGAACTCTCACGATAGAGGGATAATCAGTTGTATATTTGCGCCCTCAATTGCCTGTTTTACGCATGAAAGTATTGAAATTCGGAGGGACCTCCGTCGCCTCCGCCGGGAACATAAGGAATATTGTCAGCATTATTGAAGATAATATCAGGCAGGGTGAACACCTCGCGGTAGTATTCTCCGCAATGAGCGGGGTAACCAACAAGCTGCTGGAGATAGGACGAATGGCCGCCGCCGGCAATGAATCCTATAAAGAGCTTCTCGACGCCATTGAAGCCAAGCATTTTTCCCTTATCAAATCTCTCATACCTGTCCAGTCGCAGAGCAATATTCTCGCTTTGACCAAATCGGGATTCAACGAACTGGCCGACCTGTTGCGCGGCGTTTCGCTGATAAGGGAGTTCTCCTCGCGGACTTCAGACCTTACCGTCAGCTTCGGAGAGCGGCTGTCCACCCGGATTATTTCCGTAGTTTTTAATTGCGCGGGTATTTCGGCGGAATTCTGTGATGCAAGAGATCTTATTGTCACGGACAACCATTTCGGAATGGCTAACGTAGATTTCAGGCTCACAAATGCCCGTATTGCCGAACACTTCGGGAGCAGGTCTGCGATCCAGTGCATTACAGGCTTCATCGGGCAGACGGAAGATAAAATCACCACTACGCTCGGCAGGGGAGGATCCGACTATACGGCTTCTATCGTGGGCGCCGCGCTCGGAGCTTCCGTCATCGAGATCTGGACCGACGTAGACGGTATCATGACCGCCGATCCTCGGAAGGTTCCCAATGCATTTACAATCCCCGATATTTCGTACGCCGAAGCGATGGAGCTTTCGCATTTCGGCGCCAAGGTGATCTACCCGCCCAGCCTGCAGCCGGCTTTTGCGCACAATATCCCCCTGAAGGTGATGAATACTTTCAATCCTTCGTTCCAGGGAACGCTCGTAAGCCGTACTAAAACCACGAAAGAGTACGACATCACGGGCATTTCTTCCATAGATGATATCGCCCTTGTCAATATCCAGGGAAGCGGTATGATCGGGGTAGCGGGTGTCTCGTCCCGCTTATTTTCGGCCCTTTCTGAGACCGGCATCAGCGTCATTCTCATTTCCCAGGCTTCTTCCGAGCATTCCATATGCTTTGCCATCAGGCCTGAAGACGCGCCTGAAGCCCAATCCGTTCTCGAACAGGTTTTCGAAAAAGAAATTCAAGCCGGGCAGATCGACGGAATCAGCACACAGAAGCATTTGTCGATCATAGCCATCGTGGGCGAAGGCATGAAGCGAAGCGCCGGGATATCGGGCAAGCTGTTTTCTGTGCTCGGGAAAAACGGGGTAAACGTAGTAGCCACAGCCCAGGGCTCGTCAGAGCTGAATATTTCGGTAGTGATAGGAAAAAACGACCTTTCCAAAGCCCTCAATGCTATTCACGGTGTTTTCTTCCAGTCGGAAACCAGGTCTCTAAATATATTCATTGTAGGCACAGGGCTTATTGGAAACACCCTCCTGCGCCAGATCGCCGACCAGGCTAACTACCTGAAGAATGAAAGGCTGCTGGAAATAAATGTTACCGGGCTGTCCAATTCCCGCAAAATGCTCCTGGACACCGAGGGTATTTCCCCTTTCAGCTGGAAAGAAGCTCTTGAGACAAACGGCGTGAGAACCAGCCTCCCGGCATTCGTACAACGTATCCAGGAGCTCAACCTTCCTAACAGCGTTTTCGTAGACTGTACTTCCGATAAGGAAATTGTGCAGTATTACCCGATGCTGTTAAAATCTTCCATCTCAATCGTAACCCCCAACAAGGTCGCGAACTCAGGCTCTTATGCAGACTACAAGCTACTCCGGGAGCTGGCGCTCCAGTATGGCGTCAAATTCCTGTATGAAACCAATGTCGGCGCCGGCCTGCCTATTATAAGCACGATCGACGGGCTGATTACAAGCGGCGATAAGTTTGTAAAAATCGAAGCCATACTTTCGGGAACGCTGTCTTATATTTTCAACAGCTTCGGCCCGGAGCTGCCATTCGCAGAAGCGGTAAGAGACGCCAAAGTCAAAGGATTTACCGAACCCGATCCAAGGGACGATCTCAGCGGGCTCGATGTAGCCCGGAAAATCCTGATCCTCGCCCGTGAAGTGGGCATTCCGCTTGAACCTGAAGACATTGAAGTCGCACGGCTCCTGCCTGAAAACTGCCTTCTGGCGCCTACGGTAGATGAATTTTTCCACCAGCTCGAGGTATCCGACCAGTATTTCACCGGCCTCCTCGCCGACGCTGAAAAAGCTGACGGCCGTCTTCGCTTCATCGCTTCGCTGGAGAATGGAAAAGCCACCGTAAGCCTGAAAATAGTAGACCGGCAGCATCCTTTCTATAACCTGTCGGGAAGCGACAACATCATTTCCTTTACCACCGAACGTTACAAAGATACTCCTCTTGTGATAAAAGGGCCCGGAGCCGGCGCCGAAGTAACCGCTACGCGGGTATTTGCAGATATCATCAGCGTGAGCAGCTATCTCGGATAAAAGACCACGCCTAATTTCAACCCATTTCTGAATAATGGACTATATTAAAGTATTTGCACCTGCAACCGTAGCCAATGTAGCCTGCGGGTTCGATATCTTCGGCTTTGCGGTAGATCACCCGGGCGATATCGTCGAGATCAGGCGAAAACCTGAGCCGGGCATCGAAATAGAGGCAATATACGGGGACGAGGGGCGGCTGCCGGTCGATGCAGGCCGGAACGCCGTAACCGTCGTCATGCTTCACCTTCTGAGTCACCTCGGCATTTCAGATTTCGGGGCTTCTGTTATTCTTCATAAAAATATGCCTCTCGGAAGCGGGATGGGATCGAGCGCGGCCAGCTCCGTTGCCGGAGTCGTCGCTCTGAACGAGATGCTCGGGTGCCCGCTCTCAAGAAAGGAGCTGCTTCCCTTTGCGATGCAGGGTGAGCTGATGGCCGCGGGAGCCGCTCACGCGGACAATGTCGGGCCATCCCTGCTGGGCGGATTCCTGGTTATAAGAAGCTACAAACCGCTGGATGTGTTCAATATCGCCGTCCCTGTTGAGCTCTATTGCACGCTCGTTCATCCCGATGTGGAAGTGAACACCAAAGACGCACGCCTGATTTTAAGGAACGAAGTGTCGCTGAAAAACGCAATTACCCAAATGGGCAACGTGGCCGGCCTGATCAGCGGCCTTATGACCGGCGATTACGGCCTGATCAGCCGGTCGATGGTAGACGTCATCATAGAGCCGGTCAGGGCGATCCTGATCCCGGAATTCAACGAGGTCAAACAAGCCGCAATGGAGAAGGGTGCCCTGGGGTGCAGTATTTCCGGCGCCGGCCCTTCCATGTTTGCGCTCGCACCTACCCGCACCGAAGCCGACGCGATAGGTGAGGCTATGAAGAGCACGTTTGCCGCCGCGGGTATCTCCAGTAATGTATTTGTATCGGGGATAAACTTTGAAGGCCCCCGAATCCTGGCCCGGAATTGAACTTAATTTCCGACAGGCTCGTTTTCTTCTCACGGGCGGAAATCGCCCCGGGTTATATGTGGTTTTAAATAATTGTCCGGATGGTAACAGTAACCGAAACTGCCAAAACTAAGATCCTTGCATTGCGCGAACAGGAAGGACATTCCAACGATCATCACATACGGGTAGGCGTAGTTGGAGGAGGCTGCTCGGGCCTTATGTATAATCTTGAATTCGATTCCGGGTCCCGGCCAAATGATATGGTCTTTGAGGACAAAGGTATCAGGATCGTGGTAGATAAGAAAAGTATATTGTACCTGGCAGGCACCGTTCTCGATTTCTCTGACGGCCTGAATGGCAAAGGGTTTCATTTTGTAAATCCTAACGCAAGCCGTACCTGCGGCTGCGGAGAGAGCTTTGCCGTGTAGATTTCGCCTTGCAGGGTTATAAAAAAGCGGGGATAATCGCACGATTATCCCCGCTTTTTTATAACTCATAATCCGGTTTACAGTGTAAACAAGAGGTATAAACCCATACGGTAACGTTACCGTTTTCACTTTCTTAATTTTTTTAATAAAATATTAACATCAATTTTATTTTTTTTAATAAAAGAATTAATTTTGTGTCAATATTTAGTACATTAATACTATTAAGAGTGTTCTGAGCAATCACTCACTGCTATTTCGCGGGAATGTGAGTTAACGATACCTAATAAAACACTGTTTTTAACCGTATGTACCTGATCCCGGCTGAATCCAAAGGTGTTCTTCGCATGAACCAGTACTTTCGGGCATACATACAGGCCTCTGTCATTCATCTGAAACTTTATTACCTCAAAAACCAATAGTAACAGCTTAATCTAACCAGCTAACAACATCTTTTATGCGCAAATTTGTACTCCTTCTCACTGTAGCTCTCCTCACCGGGAGTATCAGTGCATGGTCGCAATCCGTTTCAGGAAAAGTGACCTCCGGAAGCGATGGAACTCCGCTACCCGGTGTTTCAATCCTTGTTAAAGGAACCAATACGGGAACAACTACCGATATAGACGGTTCTTATACGATTAATGCGGGCTCTAACACAACCCTCACATTTTCATTTATCGGGTTTACTACCAAAGAAGAAGCGGTGTCAGGTCGCAGTACTATAAACGTTGTTCTTGCAGAAGACGTGGCTCAGCTCGGCGAAATCGTGGTAACAGCCCTCGGAATTGAAAGGGAAAAGAAATCGCTCGGTTACGCCATCCAGGAAATAAAGGGCGGAGTGCTGTCGGATGCCAAAGAAACAAACCTGGCGAATGCCTTTACCGGTAAAGTAGCAGGTCTGCAGGTAGTAAGGTCCAGCAACGGCGCCGGCGGATCATCTAAAATAGTGCTCCGGGGCAATACCTCCCTTACCGGTTCCAACCAGCCGCTGATAGTAGTCGACGGCATACCTATCGACAACTTCACCGGGACTACCGAAAACGGGTACTGGGGCGCCGGGCTGGATATGGGTAACGGGCTTGGTGACATCAGCTCGGACGATATCGAAAGCATGAGCGTATTGAAAGGCCCGTCAGCGGCAGCTCTCTACGGATCGCGTGCCGGTAACGGTGTAATACTCATCAAAACCAAATCGGGACGCACACAGCCCGGACTCGGTATCACGGTTACTTCTACGCTCGGAGTAGAAGATATCTTCATCCGCCCCGAACTTCAAAATACATTCGGACAGGGACTGGACAATGTCTTCGACCCCATGAGCACAACCAGCTGGGGACCCAAGGCTACCGGCCAGAGCGTGAAGAAATGGGACGGTACCCAGTCACCGCTCAATATTCACGATAACGTATCGGAATTTCTCCGGAAAGGTTCCACACAGAATTACGGCGTAGCTCTCCAGCAGCAATACGGCTCGACTTCCGTGTATACTTCGCTCAACTATCTCGCCGACAGAAGCATCATACCGGGAAACAAACTTACCCGACTCAACTTTACCTCTAAAGCTACTACCCGTTTCGGAAAAGACAGCCGCTGGACAAGCGACGTGAAAATGTCTTACAACAATACTTCGGGTTACAACCGCCCGATCAACGGACGGGATGTCAGCAGCGTTTATGTGTTGTATATGCTTCCGAGAAGCCTCGATATCTCTGATTTCAGCGCTGCCACCAACGAGTTCGGGAAAATGCTCTGGTATCCGGGCGCTCCAGGGCCGCAAAGCAACCCTTACTGGCAATACCAGTATAACCTGAACCGGGATTCCCGGAACCGTTTCATCATGAACGGCTCTCTGAAATACGCTTTCACCGACTGGCTCGATGCTGAAGTGAGAGCCGGAGGCGACCTTTACACTACTAACACAGAAGGCAAAACCTACCTCGGAAGCCCCAGGACCAACTCCTACTCTACCGGGAAGCAGACCTTCACCGAAATGAACTACAGCGCGTTGATCAAGGCACAAAAAGATAACATATGGGGCAGGATCGGCGGTACGGCCACTTTCGGAGGCAACCTGATGGAGCAGAAGTTCAATTCTCTGTCTGTCAATACCGGCGCCCTCGAAGTTCCCAACCTGTTTTCTCCCACTAACTCGGCAGGTGCGCCATCTATCGGATCATCGTTTTCCCGCAAGAAGATCAACTCTCTGTACGGGTCTCTCGGAATTAATTACGCAGGATGGATTTTCCTTGATATTACAGCAAGAAACGACTGGTCATCTGCGCTGATCGAAGCAAACAGGTCGTACTTCTACCCATCCTACAGCCTGTCGTACGTGCTTTCGGACATGCTGGAAGACAAGGGTAGCAGCCTCCCTTCATGGTGGACGTTTGCCAAATTCCGGGCTTCTTACGCAACAGTCGGAAATGACCTGGCTCCTTACCAGCTTTTCAATGGATATACCATTTCGAAAGACCCTCTCAATAATACTATTGCAAGTCGTCAGTCTTTGCTGAAAAATCCGTATGTACGGAGTGAGCTGATTAAGAACCTTGAATTCGGAACAGAACTGCGATTCCTGGAAAACCGCCTTTCGGTCGACCTGACCTGGTATAAATCCAACTCCACCCGTCAGTTGATCGATATCCCGATGGATCCCCTGAGCGGCTATTCCAGCATGAAAATAAATGCGGGTAACATTCAAAACAAAGGCTTCGAAATAATGGCCAATGCTGCGATACTGACGAACCCGCAATCGGTCATCTGGAACATCACGGCAAACTTCTCCAGGAACGAAAATAAAATAATCGATATCGCCCAGTCCGAAGGCGTAAACGAATATACGCTCGGCGCCTACGATGACCTGTTTATCAGGGCTGTAACCGGTGGACTATACGGTGATATTTACGGAACAAAGTTCCTGCGTGTTAAAGATGAAGGCAGCCCTCATTTTGGCAAGATGATCCTTACCGGAAACGGCCTCCCTCAAAGAGATCCGGAGATCGTCAAACTGGGTAATCAGCAGGCCAAAGGGATGCTGGGTATCACCAACAGCTTCAACTACAAAGGTGTAGGATTCTCGTTCCTCGTGGACGCCAGGCTGGGAGGCGAAATTTTCTCTAGCTCCAACGTAGGGCTCCAGTCGTCGGGTACAGCCAAAATCACTGCGCCGGGAGGAGAAAGACCTGAAATGGTAGCCGATGGCGTTGTAGCACAGGAAAGCGGCGGATACACCGCCAACACCAAGGCTGTAACGCAGCAGCAATACTGGCAGACCGTTGCTACCCTCAATAACCTTGGAGTAGGCGAGGCGTACCTGTACAATGCTACCCATGTGCGGCTGAGGAATGTAATGCTGAGCTACAGCCTGCCTAAAAATCTTCTTGGCAAGACTTTCCAGAATGTGCGGGTTTCGGCGTCCTGTAACAATGTATGGATGATCAAGAGCCATCTCAACGGTATCGATCCTGAGTCAGTTTTTGCAACAGGTACCAATGCTGTCGGGTTTGAAAACGGCGCGTTCCCAACCATGCGCTCCTTCCTGTTCTCTCTCTCGCTGGGCTTCTAGCCGCTCAATTTCAACTCAGGTAATCATAATATCAATTATATAGATATGAAATCATTGTTAAAAAGGGTTATCGTCCCTTCCTTCATATTACTGGTTTCTGCGACATCGTGCGCCGATTTTGATGAGATCAACCAGGATCCTTACATGGCTACTGAAAGCCAGGTACAGGTCGAGTATTTCATCAACGGGTCTATTATCAACTCGCAGATGGATCCCCACATCGCGGAAAGGATCTTCGTGCTGTACTGGAAAACTGCCGGGCGCCAGCAGTTCGGCGGCGGCATTTCCACAGGCGGGCACAACGACGGATGGTCGACCGATTATTACGGTATGTCTTACATGGGCGGCTGGCTGAACAGCATCTATGCGGCCATCTCGGTAGCAGAAAAACAGATCGCTGAAGGGAATGTCAAAGAATACACCAATAACCTTCTTCAGGTAGCCCGTATCTGGCGCGTTTACCTGCTCAGCGAGCTGGCGGATACCTTCGGTCCCATCCCCCTCAACGGATTCCAGGGCGAAAACCCCGAATTCTCAGACCTCAAAACAATTTATTATTACCTGCTGGACGAGTTGAAAGATGCTTCCTCCAAGCTTGACGTCAACATAGCAGGTGGTACTATCTCGAAATACGACCAGGCTTACGGTTTCAATTATGCAAACTGGCAGAAATATGCCAACTCTATGCGCCTGCGCCTTGCGATGAGGCTATCGGAAGTAGATGCGGCAAAAGCCAAAACCGAATTTGAGGCCGCTGCGTCAGGACCGCTCCTGAAGTTATCGGACGAGACGTTCCAGGTAGCTGAAAGACCAGGCTGGGATGCATTGACGGGTGTGATGAGCCGCGAATGGAACTATTTCCAGATCTCCTCTACCATCAACAACCTCTTCCTGGGCCTCGGAGGAATCAAATCTGCCGACCAGGTAAAAGCCGATCAGCTCAGCTATGTGAAACCTCAGAATTACCTGGGCCTGAAGCTTGACGATCATTTTACCTCGATGACAAACGATCCTTCGGCTGGCTACTGGCTCGACGGACTGCCCTACAGCATTGACCCCCGCGCTTATAAAGCCTATATTATCCCGGGTGATGTTACCAATTCAGATTTCAACCTGTATCCGTCGTGGGACAACACGGCCACTACTACCGAACGGACGCTTGTAAATGACAAAAGCGAAGTAGTAAAAACGCTGAATGCCAAGTATACCTGGAATGCACCCAGCTACGGTGCCTGGGGTCCGAAAGGAACCAAAAATAACGTCTATTCCTTCAACGGCGCAACGCCCCGCCATGGTAAGAAATTCCGCGATAGCAACAGCAAACGCATTTTCTTCGGACCGTGGGAAACCTACTTCCTGCTGGCAGAAGCCGCTGTAAGGGGCTGGAACGTCCCGATGAGCGGAAAAGCTGCTTACGAAGCAGGTATCGACGCCAGCTTTGATTTCTGGGGAGTGACTAACTTCGCAACAGCCTACAAATCTTCTACCGAATATAACCGCGTCGGTACTTCTGTAGCCTGGGATCACGTCGCAGAACCTCCTGCTACCTACACTGCTACTTTCGTTAACGGTTATACCAACACACCGGGAACAGTGGAAAAGGCTTATCCGAAAAACGATCTGTATAAAAACGGTACAGTCAGGAACGACCAGCTCACCAAGATTATCACGCAGAAATTTATTGCCCAGACCCCATGGCTTCCCCTGGAATCATGGAGCGATCAGCGTCGTCTCGGGCTTCCTTTCTTCGATAATCCTGCGGTAGAGATTCCGTTGACCAACATGCCGGCGCTGACAGCAGCGAACTACATGACAAGTAACATCAAGTTCTTCCCTCAACGTATCAAATACCCGTCGAGTATTCCGGCAAGTAACGCCAAAGGTTATAGCCAGGCACTCCAGCATCTGGGAGGAGAAGATGCGACTTCTACCCCTCTCTGGTGGGCCAAGCACTGATCGGTTCATCTTCATTTGAAGCCCGCGGGGCAGGACGCGAAAGCGGATCTGCCCCGCGGGCTTTTTCCGTTCTAGCCGATTCGGCGCGCCATTAAGTATTTGCGTGCATTTTTTTTACCTTTGCGTCACTTTATAATAAGCTATCGGAAATCGGATAATACAAAAATGAAAAGAATTCCCCTTCACGACCTGCACGTCACCCTCGGAGCTAAGATTGTCCCTTTCGGAGGTTTTGAAATGCCCGTCAGGTATTCTTCTGATCTTGAAGAACATCATACCGTAAGAAACGGCGTGGGTGTATTTGACGTTTCTCACATGGGGGAATTCCTCGTATCAGGGCCCGGGGCGCTCAGTTTCATCCAGTATATTTCTGCTAACGATGCCTCCGTTCTTACAGACGGGAAAGTGCAATACAGCTACCTTCCGAACGACCACGGCGGAGCCGTCGACGATCTTCTTATTTACCGCATCAATGAGGAAGAATACTTTCTTGTTGTCAATGCTTCCAATATAGAAAAAGACTGGAGTTGGATATCCCTATTCAAACCCGACGATGTCACGCTCACTAACCTTTCCGACCGGACCTGCCTTTTTGCCGTTCAGGGGCCCAAAGCAACAGATGTGGTCCAGGAACTTACCGATATTCCGCTTGCGTCGATGGAATACTATAGCTTCGCGAAAGGAACGGTGGCAGGAGTTGAAAATGTCCTCGTCTCCGCAACCGGGTACACCGGGGCCGGCGGCTTTGAGATCTATGTAAACAACGAGGATGCCGAACACGTGTGGAACGCCCTTTTTGAGGCGGGAAAAGAATTTGACATCAAACCTATCGGGCTCGGCGCAAGGGATACGCTACGCCTGGAAATGGGCTATTGCCTCTATGGAAATGATATTGACGACAATACTTCTCCCCTTGAAGCAGGTCTCGGATGGGTAACAAAATTCAACAAAACCTTCATCGGCTCTGAAATCCTTTTGTCTCAAAAAACGAATGGCCTGAAGAGCAAGCTGGTAGGGCTAGAACTGCTGGAGCGCGGCATTCCCCGACCTCATTATGAAGTTACTGATGCCGAAGGCAATAAACTCGGTGAGGTTACTTCAGGCACACAGTCGCCAACCCTGCAGAAAGGCGTAGCGCTTGCTTATGTGCCGGCGGGGTATTCCAAACCGGGGACAGAGCTTTATGTCAAAATACGTGAGCGCCTTTTCAAAGCCCGGGTTACCAGGCCTCCTTTTGTAAAATAGTCAAACCAGGACCAGCCGTAACCGGTATTTCATATTTTAGCTTTCTCTTCCCGAATGAATAATTTCGACGTTTGTCTTACGCCAGACCTGCTGCATCTCCATAGGCTTGAAAACAGTATCGTAGTGGTTACGGATATCTTCCGGGCTACTTCCTGCATGGTCACCGGCCTCGCTTACGGAATAGAAAGCATTACACCTGTAGCCACCGTAGAAGAGTGCAGGAACCTTCAGCAAAGAGGCTACATAGCGGCTGCCGAACGTAATGCTGAAAAAGTAGAAGGCTTCGACCTGGACAATTCTCCGTTCAGCTATATGGATGAAAGGCTTATAGGGGCGAAAATTGCAATGACGACAACTAACGGGACGCTTTCTATCTCGAAAGCCCGCGGCTCAGCGGTAAAAGTCCTTATCGGCGCTTTCCTCAACCTGGGGGCGCTGGCTGCTCACCTCCGCAATGAACCCTACGACGTACTGGTGCTGTGCTCGGGCTGGAAAGGCCGGCCTAACCTTGAAGATACGTTATTTGCCGGGGCTTTGGCCGAAGCTTTAAAAAATGAATACACCATACAGGAAGACGGCGCCCTGATGGCACAGCGCCTATACAACCAGGGCAAGTCCAACCTGCTTTCATTTGTAGCTACTTCATCACACGTAAGGAGGCTGCAGCGGCTCGGTATCCATAAAGATATCTCCTACTCATTACAGCACGACCTCTATGATGTCGTTCCCGTGCTGAGGGGCAGCAGCCTGGTGGTGATGGAATGATTTTAAAGCCTGTTTCCTGAAGCCGGCGTGATTAATCCCGTATAAAATAAGTCAGCCCGAGACCAACCGAAGGGAGAGTCAGGCTGGGAACAAGCTGGTAGCTGAAGATATTTTCTTTCCTGCCGTCAGCTACCTTATTGCCCGAGCTGAAATCTGCCCGTTCGTTGTGCTCAAAAGTAAGATTTACCGGGTTGCTGAAACCGATAGAAGCGTTGAGCCACCACTTTTCGGACAGCTTATAGTAAGCTCCGGTTGCCAATGATAATCCTACCCAGTATATACTTCTTTTTGTACGTACATACGGATCTGAGTTTGCGTTTTCAAATAGTTTTGAATAGGTATATCCTACATTGACAGACGGCTCTCCATAGATTCCCCATTGCTCGCCAAAATGCTTATAAAACTGCCAGAACTTTCCTGCTCCTATAGAAAAACCCGGAATTGTCCGCGCTCGGTCATCATCCACGATCTGCCCACCCCAGATATTTCTATAGCTATAATAGCTCATGCCTCCGTTCAGGCTGAAGCCGGTCACCTTCTGATCGGTCAGAAACTTCCCTTTTGAGAACCCGACGTCCAACCTGCCGGTCGAAATGTTGCTATCACTCGGCCGCGTTGAAGTAGAAGAAAACGTAACAGACGCATTCCCTCTGATAAACTCTCTTCCGGCGTACTGTGCTGACGCCTGCACGATGGCCAGCACCAGTGAGAAAATGAATAAAACGATCTTCTTCATAGTGTTCCGGTAGTTCTTAGTTCAGATAAAATGCCCCTCTTATCCCAAAATAGCTGCTGATTTGGCTTGAAACGGAGGAAGCAAACTGAAACTCCCGATAGCCGTCATCACCTGATACGTAATTAACTCCCAAACTCAGGATATTCAAATCTGTCTCAAGGGCGAACCGTTTCCCCAACCGGTAGGAAATGCCCGGCACTATTGCAAGCGATGAGCGGAATCTATTAAGCACGATGGGGCTTTTAGAGGTCCCCGCCGTGGTTTTGGTCCGGAAATGGGTAATCCCGGCTGCCAGCGCCGGCTCGACAAAGAATGAAATTCTTTCCGTCAATGGCTTGTACCAGCGCACATACGGCACCAGGCTATAGGTTTGCTCCAGGTGATTTTCTGTGTAACTGTTATTTCCTGTAGATTCTAGGGAATACGGGTAAAGGGTCAGCTGCGCGCCGATTCCGAACATAAAATTCTGCTTAGTAAACATCCCCCACTGAGCCTTTAATGCAACCTTGTTAGATTGAATTTTCCGGGTTAGCTGTTCCGCTTTTAAGGAAGAAAAGCTTCCCGAGCTTTCTATCGTCCCCCCCCAGAACCGGGTTCCTTTTTCAATCTGCCCGTTTGCCTCATAGCAGGCTATTACTATGAACAGCAGGCACACATAACGTAAACGTTTCATATTATATAATATGGTTAGATAGTTGTTAGTAATCTGATCGCACCCTGGTCTGTGTCTTCACAGACCAGGGTTAACGACCCGGTCAAATATAACCCGGAGGTCAGACAAAATAAAATCCGACCTATATGATTTAGGATTTTTTAAGGATTTTTCTGCCCCGAAAACGTATGATGCAGAATTTGAGGACTTATGTTCAGAGAGGTATAGAACCAGTTATTCGTTTTATCATAACTTCCACCTTTGATGTGTCCCAGCAACGGAGAAGCAATCATCTGTGAATAGCCTGCAACCACGCTGCTGAACCTGCCGATTGCGATGCGAACGGTCGCGTCCAGCTCTACTCCCAGTTTTCTTCCCTCCTGTACCGGGAGCGCGACGGGTACTGCCGCCGCAAAATAGTGAGATGTAAGTTGTATGCCGGTACGGCCTGCATGCCAGTCGACTGAGCCGTACAAATCGAGGAGCCCGATATTATTGAGATGGTTGCCGACATAAAAATAGTCCATATACCCGTTGAACTTATGGTTGGTTCCGAACCAGGGATTAAAGCTCCTTATCGTTTTTTCTTTGCCTGACAATGGCTGCCCTGAAAGCTGCTCCATGCCGGCTGTGATTTTCCATTTCTCCGAAATATTTGCACTCGCTATTGCAGCTACCTGCCATGCAACAAGAGACCGTTCTCCGATATGACCGGTCTGCAGGTAGGACGATAACTCAGCATGCCAGTCTTTTGTACGACGCATCGCCCTGAAGCCCATTGTCTGATTCCAGGCCAGCTTTTCCTGGGAACCTGTGAAGAATGGAATTCCCTGGTTTAAGATCAAAAGACTAAGCGAACGGGTGGCAGAACCTACCCGGTACCATCCAAACTGCATCAGGCGATACTGATTGGCTACAGGATAGTTTTCCTTAAACAAGCTTTCACGCCCGGCATTAAGCGCGGCGCCGGCGTGAAACTGCTGCAGACTGTCGGGCCGGTAGCTGATTCGTATTACGTCGTGGCTCCGTGCCTGCATGTTCCAGTCTACATTTCCCAATATACGCGCATCGTCATAGTCAAGCTCCTGTCGCCCGACTCTCACATCCGCCCGTTTGCCAAGCGCAAGTTCAGCCCATGCCTCATGCAATTGCATATTTATATCGCTGCGCGATGTTGTCGCCACATCTCCCCATACCCTTACATTCTGCGGAGTGATCCGTAGCTTCAGCCTGCTGTCCTGGTATTCGATCCGGAGCCTGTTTCTCTGGGTTACGAAATGGGCAGCCTTTGCCGAATCCGGTCTGGGTGTAGCATACCCGTTACGAAATTCATAGCGCATGCGGATATCTGCCCAGGCTTCCAGCTGCTGGCCTTCGCCCCGTTGAGGTAGCAGACCGGCAATAGCCAGGAGAAACAAAAATTGGTATTGCGGTTTCATTTCGATGCTGTCAATATTGCTTCAATAGTCTGATCGTTATTGACCGCCAGACCTTCCATCTGGTGCACCATCGTTCCTTTCCTGTCAAAAACGGAGATGATGTTGGAGTGGGAAAAATCCAGCGGTGAAATCCTGGCATATTTCACTGCCATTACGTTGGCAAATTCCCGGGTATTGTCTTCTGTACTGCGCAGAAAAAGCCACTGATCCCCCTCCATGTTGTTAAGCCTGGCAAACTCTTTCAGACGTTCGGGTGTATCTGTTTCCGGGTCGATACTTACCAGGATATACTTCACCGGGGCAGCGGTTTTTCCTATTTTCCCCTCCAGGTTCTTCATGTCTGCAACCAGCCTGGGACATGCGGCTTTACAGGAAGTATAGATCATCACGGTTACCAGTACCTCTCCTTCCAGGTCGCTCCATGTTATTTCGTTACCGTCCTGCGTTTGCCAGGAAGAAGTAAGCTGGTAGATCGACATATCGTCGATTTCTTCAACGTCCGCGGATTTTCCGGCAGCCTCTTCGTCCTTTCCCGAGGTTCCGGAACAAGCTGCAATCAATGCGCAGCAAACAGCAAAAAAGAATGGTTTCATATGTGTAAAATATATAATAGGCTGTCAGATAGACTATTACCTTATAACAGAAAGGCCGCACGCCTTGCGGCTGTACAAGTTACCTGGCGCAGCGAAAACCGAGATTGGTAATAGTAAACCTGGCCTGTATACTGCCGCGAAACGCATACCTCATGAACGCTGCATAGTTCATAAGATCGGTAGCATTGAGCGACCCTGCGCCGCAGAAAAGGTCCCGGGCATCGGAATTGCGGTTCTCTCCCGACATCATGATGCTCCCGAAATCTGAAGTCCATTCCCATACAAGCTCGTTCAGGTTATAAAGCCCCCAATAATTTGCTCTCGACTGCCCTACAGGTTTGAGATAAGTTTTCGGAGTTTCATAGGCTGCCAGTATACGGGTAGAGAAAAGACTGTCGCGACGTTCATCCCTACTCTTATAGCCTGCCATTGCTGCAAATTCCCATTCATGGGTAGTCGGCAGTCGCTTACCCTGGCATTCGCAATACGCTTTTGCCGCAAACCAGGAAACATTCGTAACCGGAGCTTCGGCAAGGGACGGAGGAAAAGACAAATCCTCCGTCCAGTTTTTAAGATAACCGGCATCTGCGAAAAGTCGCGGTACCGTCGATTTTTTCCAGCGCGGATATTGCTTCACAAATGCCAGGAAATCAGCATTGGTTACAGGCAACTTATCCATTTCAAAGCTCCCGACGGCTACTGTTTCATTTTTCCCGGCGCCGTACATCGGAACGTATCTCCCGCCCTCCACGCGGGACATCCCGTTTTGCGCCAGGCTGTTGGTACTCCCGACAAGCAACGCACCAAGAAATATAAGCACCGCAGTTCGCATGGCTGTTTTATTTTCTCCGGGCTCTTACCTGCTCTTCAGTTACTTCAGTTCCGTTATTACCCCAGTTGTTGTAGATAAATGTCAGTACGCCGGCTACTTCCTGGTCATTGAGCACCTGTGCAGGCATCTGGCTGTTATACTTCTTGCCGTTGACGGTAATCTCTCCTGACAAGCCTCTCAAAACAGTGGTGATCGCACGCTCTACATCCTTATTAAGATAGTCCGATTTGGCCAGTGGCGGGAAGGCCTCTCCCAGTCCCTCTCCATTGGGCTGATGGCAGGCAAAACAAGCCGTATTATAAATTCTTTGTCCCAACTGCATTTTCTCGGATTTGGTCAGGGGCTTGGCAGGTTCGGCAGCAGCATCGCTTACCGGGGTGTTTTGAATCGTAGCCCCTTCAGGCTGGTAGATACCTTCCAGTACTTCTCCTTCAAAAACGAGGTGGTTTTTCTCGCCGGTTACCTCCAGGATCCCCAGAGCTCCCTTGTTAAAAGTCCTGAACAAAGCGTGATCCACTAATATCAGGTTAGACGGAACTTCGACTTTAAATTCAACAATAGCTGCTCCCCCGGCCGGGATCAGGGTCGTCTGTACGTTCCGGTTAATGACAGAGCCTCCTTCGATATAAACCTTGTCAAAAATCTCACCTATTACGTGGAAAGAGGATACAAGGTTCGGCCCGCCGTTCCCGACAAACAACCTGACAGTCTCGCCGGTTTTAGCGGCAAGCCGGTTGTCCCCGGTCAATGCTCCGACTTTCCCGTTAAACAAAACATAGTCGGCGTGCTCGTCGTATGCCTTCTGCATATCGAACGGTTGGAGTCCTGGTTCACCGTGTTTTCCTTTTGTATAGAAATCTCCCTGCATTACATAATATTCCCGGTCTACCTTCGGCAATCCGCCTGCCGGCTCTACCAGAATGAGGCCGTACATCCCGTTACCGATGTGCATCCCTACCGGGGCCGTTGCGCAGTGATATACAAACAACCCAGGGTTTATAAGCTTGAATTTGAACGTTTTCTGATGGCCGGGAGCTACAAACGACGCTTCTGCTCCTCCTCCCTGCCCGGTTACCGCATGCAGATCTATATTGTGAGGCAGCTTATTGTCCGGGTGGTTTTTCAGCGTAAACTCTACCTCATCGCCTACCCGCCCACGAATAAAAGACCCGGGAACAGTCCCTCCGAAAGTCCAGAAGACGTAACGCACCCCATCGGCAAGCTCGCCTTCCTCCTCTATTATTTCCATGTCGACAATGAGCTTTTGAGGAGCCCGGTTTCCTACTGGCTTCGGCACCAGGGGAGGAGCTGTAAGCTCAGCTTTTACCGGTTGGTTTTCTACTTGCATGCGTACGGCTTTGGCTGAAATATTTTCCTCGCCATCGTCATTTTTTTGCCTGCAACCATACAGCCCTGATAGAGCCATGGCAAGACACATTGCATTTAGGATCGTCGCTTTCATCGTTATAGTTATAATTGGGTAACTGGTAATCATTTGCAGTAAAAGACTAAAAAGTCCTTTTTTTGGGTAAAATTTTTGGCAATTATATACTTCTATGTACCAAATCCATCAATAAACTCACTCTCGCGTTTCAATGTCACTTTTTGACATTAATAACTGGCTTTAAGGTTTTGTTCAAGTCTATACCGCCACTTTCGTACTTTTGAACCAATTCCTCGTCAGTAAGGGCTTTACGCTTTTCCCTTGGTGTGAGGGGTTGTGGCTCTGTTTTATATTGGATAGATAAAACATTGTTAGATATGTCCCCTAATTTCGTTATAATGTTTTTTTCTAAGCCTCGAAAACTGTTTGGCATGTAACTTGGTATCAAAATATCTCTGAGTGTTCTATTTGCTTGTCGTCCGTAGTTATACTTATATTTATTTAACTCTATACAATACGCATAGAAAAGCATTTCAATCGGATTTAATTGGATTTTTGGTGTTAAATAATATAAATCTCTGCCGCTGTAATACGGGTGTGGCTGATAAAAAGAAGACAATACTGAACCTCCACCTGCAACTGAAATCGTGTGCGCTGGATTTGGTTCTACTCCCTTTATCCTTTTAACTATAGCTGAAACACCATTATTATTTTCCGTTCTTGAAACGAAAGAAATAGCATCCGGATCGTCTATATTACATTGGTCAAGATTTACTAATTCGAGGTTTACACCATAGTATACTTCAAATATTTTTGATATTGTAACTAAGTCTCTCATGCAAAAGCCGGTTTATCTGGAATGCTGCTAGTCAACAAAAAAGAAACATAATTCGCAATCTTTTTTTGAAAATCATTGGTATTCATTGTATCATAATCAGTCTCAATATAAGCCTCCGCACACCATTCATCTTCGGCAGTTACTTTTTTTGTGATACTTAATCCTGGAATATTTTTCCTATTAATATAAGTATCCACCCAATGATCTTTTATTGAATCCCATTTGTCATAAGCATCTATACGACCTTTATTTTTTTTCTTTTCAAAACCATCATCTTTCCAGTATCCAAAATATGTTTCCTTGTTGGGATTATGTGGTACATGTGCTCTAAACACAACTATTGCAGTCACTACGCCATTGTCAGTATTATAAAACAGATCATCAGGCATTGACATAGCCGCCTCTAACGTGTGTTTTTCTAAAATACGTTTTTTCAGGTCGATGGTAGTTCTTTTTGAAGATATAACTCTTTCCATAGGAATAATAGCCACGCATATACCATTTGGCTGTAGACACTCTAAATTATTGAGTATAAATTCAAACTCGTTAATTCCAGCCTTCTTATCAGTTGGATATGGAGGATTTAACATTCCGACCGTCGGCTTATATTCCTTTATTGTCTCAACAATATTAACATCAAAGCAATCTCCATGTATAATATTAGATTTTCCATCTTTATGAATATACATATTTGTGGCCGCCAAGGCATAAATGTGTGAACTAAACTCGACTCCTATTAACTGGTGTTCTTTAATTTGCTTAATTTTACTAATATCATTTTTAGCATCCATAACCATTGAGCGCATTGCGCTTATCAAAAAGCCGGCAGTCCCCGTACAATTGTCATAGACTATACTATCCTTATTTACAAAAGCCAACTCACTAAATAATTGTGTGATATGCGGAGGTGTAAGGACAATTCCTAAGCTAGAATCTGCATTAGCATAGCTTAAAAACTCAACATATAATTGACCTAAAACGTCGAAATATTTATATGTTTGTATATAGGAATTGACGTTTTGATCTATATCGTCTATTAGTTCTGCCAATATATTTTGACCAGTTAGCGGATTTTTTTTCTCGGATAAGGTAGCATCTGAACGAATAAAGCTAAATTGAACATTTAAGTTATCAACCTTCTTTGGGGGAAGCGTCTTTTTTAGTTCAACCACAACGGTATCCACCAACCTATCCGCCAAAACTTGAGCCTCCTCAATGTCGTTATATGATTTTACAAACGCCTTATTGTCAAGAGATATTAATATGCTACTCAGTAATAAGCCACGCTGATTGGCTAAAATATTATGGCTTTGAAGTTTACTATTAAGCGTTTTACAATATGCCATTAGTGCATAATAATCCTGTCTATGCTTTTGTGGGCTTGTAAGATATGCCTGTAAATAATTTTCATAATTAAGCAATTTATTGTCCAAATCAAACTCAGTTGCTACGGATTCTTCCTTCAATTGCAAGTAATGAGATACCCGCAATTCTGATAATATCTGACCACTTACTGCTATAGATAACACATCAAATTCCTTAGAAAGAAATGAGGAATATAGCAAAGCTCCATCTACAGCAAAGTCCGCATATTTGTCTAAAGTTTTACTTTGATGTTTGGTTACGTCCCCTTTGCATTCAATAACAATTATAAATCCGGGACATTCTTTAAATGTAACTATAAACTCGGGATATCCCCGACCACCTCCTTTTTTTGAAGCGTATCTTAGTAATTTACTTACTTTAGGAATATCAGATTTTTGCTCTTCAACGAGGACTTTTTTGTATGGATCACTGTAAAAGTGCTGGCTTACGATCCTCTCTGTCTTGCGCTCATTAATGCTCATTTCTGTATCAACTCCTTATATGTCATCCGGGTTTCAGCCCGTGCCAAAGCTAGATTAAACTTTTCAACATCCGAAACCTTCCTAATATTGTACCTAAAAGAAAACTCATTGCAATATTTACCTAAGTGCTTTGCGCTGGCCTGGTGATAAATACCATACAACCCACGCTTTAAATGGCTCCAAAAGCCTTCGATGGAGTTATTATGCAAACCGCTCTCTGTCTTAAACTCATCGCCACGATGATTAACCACGTTATGATCGTAGTCCTTTGACAGCCCGCTATAACCCGGCCATTCATCAGTTACCACGATAGTACCCTTTTTTACCATTTTCTCAATGATCGGTTTTAAAGTCGTTGCCTTTGTATCCGGGATAACCTGTGTATAAACTTTACCATCGTTAGCCATGCCGAATACAGGGGTTTTATCCTTAGTACTCCGACCTTGCGCCTCTGCTATCCTTTTATCTTTATGCCGGTTCTTGTTCTTGCCTCCTACAAAAGATTCATCGGCTTGAACAATACCCTCAAATTTTACCTCGCTGTCATGTCCGAAGTTTTCACGGAGCCGGGATAATACAAACCAAGCCGTTTTTTGGGTAATACCCAAATCTTTACCCAACTGAATAGAACTGATCCCCTTCTTATGGGTAGTAAAGATATAGATAGCTATAAACCATTTCCGAAGGGGCATGTGCGACCCCTCGAACATCGTCCCAATGGTTACAGTGAAACGTTCCCGGCAGTCCTTACACTTGTACAAGCCGCTAAAAACGCTTTTTTTGTTGAGTTTATAGTGCTTTTCACTAACTGACCCGCAATGAGGGCAAACCGGTTTACCGTTCCATCGCAAATCCTCCAAGAATGACCGACAGGTGTTTTCGTCAGGTAACACCTCGAGCATTTGGTAGAAGGATTTGAACTTGATTTGGGTCGATGTAGCTTCCATTTCCTTAATTTTGCTATCCTAAACAAAGATAAACAAAATTTTTGGTACATCCAAGTATATAATTACCAAATTTTTTCTTTCTTTTCAAAAGCGGTCATTCTATATCCGGACAACTTCCGGTACCCGCTATCAGCTTTCCTACGATTTGTACGGCTTTCTCGTTTCTTTTCCTCAAAGCAAAAGTAGACAGACGATTAAGAAAAAAAAGAAGCTTTTGTCTTATTTAAAAATGACTTAAATCATCTGTCCGGCCCCATTAAAGTCCTATTTCAAAAATGCACCGGATAACCTGTTGAAATGTAATCCGGTCAGTAATAGAAAGTAAAAGCTGTCTAGCAATACCGGACTTACCGGAAGAGACTATACTCCTAAAATTTCCTTCAGCGATTTCTTTATCGTTTCACACATTCTGTCGAGCGGCAGATCATTGGCGTCGCTACCGAACGGGTCTTCTATTTCCTCGGCTATCACTTCAAGGCTGGCTAAAACGTAGAAGACGAAAACGACAAACGGGATAATCAGGTAATGCAGGCTGAAGATATAACCTACCGGAAGAGAAAAGCAGTAGATCATAATGAATTTCTTCAGGAACGAGCTGTAGGAATAGGGGATCGGAGAATTTTTGATTCTTTCACATGCACCGCAAATCTCCGTAAACTGTCTTAATTCGCTGTCAAGAATAATTAAATGTTCCCCCAGGAGAACCCCTTTCCTGTGAAGATCGTGTATCCTCCCCAGGATCAGGTTCATCAGGTGATTCGGGATATGTGTATCGTCTCCGATCCTCTTAATAGGAAAAGTCTCGATATGCTCGTACTCATGATGAAAGTTGGTCTTCCGGAGATGATTTTTCAGCGCGACACAGTAGTTGCCTATCATCTTCTCGAAATAAAGGCGTTCCTCGGGAGAAACATCAGCGAGTAGATAATTGAGCTTCATTGCGAGGTTACGACTCACATTGATCAGGCTTCCCCATTGCTTGCGCCCCTCCCACCATCTGTCGTACGCGGTGTTGGTCCTGAAAACCAGCAGGAGAGAGATTACGAACCCCAGCAGTGAATGGATAACGGACAGGTTCCGCAAATCTGCTGTCTCTCCTATCCGCCAATAGGAAAGCACAAGATAGGCAAAGGTACAGGTATAGAGAAAGATAAAAATAAGCAGTGGAAAAAGCTTCCGCAGCGTATCTGCCTTATGAATTGAAAAAATGATTCTTACCCATTCTTTGGGATTATAATCTACCATAAACTGATGTCATAGTAAACATGTTCATATCCAACCATTTTCCAGGCAGCAATAACCGGGAATAAATTTCACTCCCGGCTAATCCTCTATTTTTATCAGGTGGTTTTTCTTTCCTTTTGAAACCAGCAGGAACTGGTTCTGCAGTAATTCAAAGTCGGACAATGCCTGTTCCGGCGACGTAACCCTGGTTTTATTGATACTGACCGCGTTTTGCTGGATAGCCCTGCGGGCCTCTCCCTTCGACGGATAAATCTCCAGGCCTGTAGCTACAGAGATCAGGTCGAGCACATTTGCTGTTTCATTCCAGGCGCTGCGCAAAACAGTACTTTGAGGAACTCCGTCGAAGATAGTCTCGAAGTCCGCAGCATCAATGCTTTTCAGCGTTTCAAGAGTAGCCTTTCCGAAAAGCACCTCCGAAGCTTTAACGGCCAGCTCGTAATCTTTCCCGGAATGAACCCTGGTCGTAACATCCCTGGCCAGCGCCTTCTGCATAATGCGGAGATGCGGAGCTCCCGCATGTTCTTCCTCCAGCCGCTCTATTTCCTCCCTGCTCAGCAAAGTGAATACCCTCAGCAGCCTGTGCGAGTCTTCATCCGACTGGTTGAGCCAGAACTGGTAGAACTCGTAAGGAGAGGTCCTTTGCGGGTCCAGCCATATATTTCCACCTTCGCTTTTTCCGAATTTGGTACCATCCGCCTTAGTTACCAACGGCGTAGTAAGCGCATACGCCTTGAAATAACCCTCCTCGTCCCCTTCTTTTCTGCGGATTATTTCCGTACCGGTCGTAATATTGCCCCACTGGTCGGAGCCGCCCATCTGCAGCCGCACATTGTATTCCTTATACAAGTGGTAAAAGTCATATCCCTGGAGCAACTGGTAAGAAAACTCCGTGAAAGAAATTCCTGTTTCAAGGCGTTTCCTAACCGAGTCTTTGGACATCATATAGTTAACACTGAGATACTTGCCCGCTTCCCGTAAAAACCGGAGAAAGCCCATATCCTTGAACCAGTCATAGTTATTAACCATTACGGCCGCATTTTCACCCGATTCGAAATCCAGGAAATGCATCAGCTGCTTCCGGATCCCTTCCTGGTTCACGGCCAGTGTTTCCTCCGAAAGAAAAGACCTTTCGGCGGCCTTAAAAGAAGGATCCCCGATCATGCCCGTTGCTCCCCCAATCAGCGCATAGGGCTTGTGGCCCGCTCTCTGGAGATGAACGAGGAGCATGATAGTAGCCAGGTTACCGATATGAAGGGAAGATGCGGTCGGATCAAAACCGATATACCCCGATACTTTTTCTTTATTCAACAACTCCTCTGTTCCCGGCATGATATCCTGCAGCATACCGCGCCAGCGCAACTCTTCTAAAAAATTAATAGGCATTATATTCAAACTGTCTGTTAAAAGCGCTTTTACTCTGTTTCAGCATATTCTTCCGTCGGGATACACGCGCATATCAGGTTGCGATCGCCATAGGCATTATCAACCCTGCTGACGCTCGGCCAAAACTTCCTGAAACGGAGGTACGGAAGCGGGAAAACCGCTTTTTCCCTGGAATAGGGCCTGTTCCAGTCTTCAGTCAGAACTACCCTGGAGGTATGGGGAGCCCGCTTCAGAACATTATCCGATTTGTCTGCCAGCCCTTCCTCTATTTCTCTTATTTCTTTACGGATCGAAATCATAGCTTCACAGAACCTGTCCAGTTCTGCCTTGGATTCCGACTCGGTCGGTTCGATCATAAGTGTTCCGGCAACAGGAAACGACAAGGTCGGAGAATGGAAACCGTAATCCATCAATCGCTTGGCGAGATCTTCCGCTTCCACTCCCGCGGCTTTAAACGGCCGGCAGTCTACTATCATCTCATGCGCGCACCTTCCGTTTGCCCCGGTATAAAGAATCGGATAATGGGCTTCCAGCCTTGTTTTGACATAATTGGCGTTCAGGATTGCATTTTTAGTAGCATTCGTAAGTCCCTCGCCTCCCATCATCACAATATAGGCATACGAAATCGGCAATATACTGGCACTTCCGAAAGCTGCGGCAGACACCGCCCCAGCCGGCTTATTTTTCGACTCCTCCGCACCGGGATCAACATGACCGGGTAAAAAAGGCACCAGGTGCTCCGCTACCCCGATCGGCCCTACCCCGGGGCCACCGCCGCCATGAGGAATGCAAAACGTCTTGTGCAGGTTGAGATGACAGACGTCAGCCCCGATCGTACCCGGACTGGTGAGCCCTACCTGCGCGTTCATATTGGCGCCATCCATATAAACCTGTCCGCCGTGCGAATGAATCAATTCGCAGATTTCTTTGATGCTCTCTTCATATACGCCGTAGGTAGACGGATAGGTCACCATCAAAGCTGCGAGCTCGCCGCTATATTTTTCGGCATTCGCCCTGAGATCCTCAACGTCGATATTCCCTCTCTCGTCACACTTTGTAACTACCACTTTCATGCCTGCCATAACGGCTGACGCAGGGTTTGTCCCGTGAGCGGACGCCGGTATAAGCGCCACATTCCGGTGTCCCTCTCCCCTGCTCAGATGCCACCTGCGGATAGCCATCAGGCCTGCATACTCTCCCTGAGCACCTGAATTAGGCTGAAGAGAGACTTTTGCAAAGCCGGTAATGGCAGATAGCCACTCATCGAGCTGCCCTGTTATACGCTGGTATCCTTTTACCTGGCCGGCCGGGACAAAGGGGTGGATATTGGCCAGTTCAGGCCAGGTAACCGGTATCATTTCAGCAGTTGCATTCAGCTTCATGGTGCAGCTACCCAGTGAGATCATAGAATGAACAAGCGATAAATCCTTGCTTTCCAGTGACTTAAGATACCTCAACATTTCATGCTCCGTATGATAGGAGTTAAATACCGGATGTTTGAGATATTCTGTTTCCCTAAGCAGAGCGCCGGGTAAAGCAGACTCGACTTCATCGCCGATTTCCAGCTCTCCCTGGAATGCAGCGGTGTCTGCAAACAGGTTGAGCAGGTCAATAACATCCTGGAAAGTCTTCGTCTCATCGAACGATATACCTATCCGGGTGTCGGGAAAAGGATAATGCCGTAGGTTCAGGCCCCATTTTACAGATTCCTCCCTGAGCCTTTTGGCAAACGGCGTCTGGACTGTAACGGTGTCAAAAAAGTTGTCATGCAGCACCTTGTACCCGAATTTTTTTACCGTATCGGCGAATAAGGTGGCAAAACCATGTATACGGGAAGCTATCGCTTTAAGTCCTTCGGGCCCGTGATAAACCGCATATGCCCCCGACATAACCGCCAGCAACACCTGCGCCGTACAGATGTTGGAAGTCGCCTTCTCACGGCGGATGTGCTGTTCCCTTGTCTGAAGCGCCATTCTAAGCGCGCGGTTTCCCTCCGCATCGACGGTGGCCCCTATAATACGTCCCGGTATATGCCTTTTATGAATCTCCTTTGCTGCGAAAAAACCTGCATGCGGCCCTCCAAAACCCATGGGTACGCCCAGCCTCTGGGCAGAACCTACTACTACGTCGGCGCCCATTTCGCCGGGCGATTTCAAAAGTGCCAGGCTCAGCAGATCAGCTGCAACCGCAACCTGGATCCCATTCTCATGTGCCGATGAAATAAAGCCGGTATAATCCTCCACCCGTCCGTCTGTACCCGGATACTGCAAAAGCACGCCATACCAGGCAGGATTGGAAAGATCCATTTCTTTATAATCTCCTACCACCACTTCAATGCCGAGGGGCTCCGACCTGGTTATCAGCACATCGATGGTTTGCGGGTGCACCTGCCCGGAAACAAAAAACTTAAAAGCCTGTTTCCTGTCTGCGGGGCGAAGGGAGTAGGTCATGGTCATCGCCTCAGCAGCGCCTGTTCCTTCATCGAGCAGCGAGGCATTGGCAATTTCCATCCCGGTCAGATCAATAATTACTGTCTGGAAATTCAGCAGCATTTCGAGCCTGCCCTGGGCAATCTCCGCCTGATAGGGTGTATACGCTGTGTACCATGCCGGGTTTTCGAGTATATTCCTGAGGATCACGTTCGGAACAATCGTATCGTAATAGCCCGTTCCGATATATGATTTTAAAACGGCGTTCATTTTGGCAATCCGCTTAAACTCAGTCAGAAATACCTGTTCGGATACGCCGGAAGGCAGCGACAGGGGTTGTTTAAGGCGAATGTGGGCGGGTACGGTCTGATCAATCAGTTCGTCGACAGACTTTACGCCAAGAATCCCGAGCATTTCTTCTGTCTCGGAAGCCGATTTACCATGGTGTCTTTTCTCAAACCTTTCGGTTTCGTGCAGGTTGATTTTCATTTGTTGAAAAGTGCTAGTGCCCCTTTTTTCACGACAAACAGTCTTGCTTGCCGGCCCGCAAAAGTACAAAAAAACCGTCAACTTTCCAGTGCCGGAAACCAACGGTTAAAATGAGCTGACAGATCCTGTAAACCAGGTCGTAAAATCAGTGCTTGGGGCAATCGCAGGAACTCTTCCGCTTGAAGATCCCAAGAAATTTCTTCTTTTTAGGTTTTTTATAACCTTTGTTTTTCTTCCTTTTGCCAATCTCCGGTTTCATGCCAATCTCAATAGAAGACTGACCGGCTACAGATACAACGCCGCCGGCGGCCCAGTTACTACCTGAAATGAAAATGAGTACAAAAAGAAACAAGATTTTTTTCATAACCTTCAATACGTAAAATGCAACTGTCGGATGATAACGTCAGGTACGGGATTTTAGTTTACCGGCTGTCGCGCAAAAATACTACTACCCTCTTACCAATTCTATCACCGTAATTTCCGGCAGAATCCCTACTCTTCCCGGGTAACCGATAAAACCGAACCCGCGGTTTACATACAGGTATTGATCTTTATCCTGGTACAGACCTGCCCAATGCTTATAATTATACTGTGCAGGGCTCCAGCGGAAGCCGGGTATCTCTACACCAAACTGCATGCCATGCGTATGCCCGGCCAGCATCAGGTCGATGGAGGGCTGTTCTGGTTTCACCTGCAGGTCCCAATGGCTCGGATCGTGGGAAAGCAATATTTTTACAGGATAGTCGTCCGAACGCTGAACTGCCTTTCCGAGATTGCCGTATTTTGCAAAACGCCCTCCTCCCCAATTCTGAACGCCTATGAGTCCGATCGACTCCCCGTCTACAGTTACGGCCCGGTTTTCATCTAAAAGCAAATCCCATCCCAACGCCTTATGCGCCTCGATCATATCAGCAAAGTTCTGTTCTTTAGCCTCTTTGCCCGACCAATTATGATAGTCTCCATAGTCATGATTTCCTAACACGGAATATACACCCAGCGGCGCTTGCAATTTCCTGAAAACAGGGACATAATCTTTCGCTTCAGATGATTGTTCATTGACCAGGTCGCCTGTAAACACGATCAGATCCGGCTTTTCGTTCAGAGCCATCTCTACTCCGCCCATGACGGCTTTCTTATTGTAAAAGCTCCCCGTATGGATATCGGAGAGCTGCAGGATCCTGATGCCTTCGAACTTCCGCGGCAGATTCCTGAACGCAAGCCGTACTCTTCTTACCCTGTAGTCGTAAGCGCCTGACAATATTCCAAAAACCAACGTTCCGGCCAGGCCGAGCCCCGCAGCAGCGGCTGTCTTGGTAAGAAATTCGGAGCGTGGTATCACGGGCTGACCTGTTGTCTCCTTGCTGGTGTCAACAAACTTACTTGTCGACCTGAACATCCACAAAACTCCTCTCCGCACGTCATCCAGCGACAAAACAAAAATAGTCAGAAGCTTGCCTAGCAACGGTACGCCAATTACAACAAAGGACAACGTACGCATGTTATGAGGAAGCTTCCCTTCCGGAAAAACCACAAACAGCATTATAATGAACAATGCGATTACCGTATAACCCCAGTAAATCAGCGCAACCGTTTTAAGAAGGGCATTTTTTCCCTTAGGGATCAGCGATTTTACAGCGGACCATACATACCGGTCTACCAGCAACACAAAAAGTGCCAGTAAGATCAACGTGAAAAAGGAATTCATTTCCTGCTAAATTTCCTGCCTGATCAAACTCCTTCCGCTACTACTTCCTTTACCCCGGGCACCATCCTGGTCAGCAGGTTTTCAATGCCGGCCTTCAGCGTCAGTGTCGACGACGGGCATCCGCTGCAGGATCCCTGGAGCAGCACTTTTACTTTCCCGTCTGCTTCGTCAAATGAATGAAAATTAATCGCACCGCCGTCCGATTCTACTGCAGGCCTCACATACTGATCCAGTACAGCCTTTATTTTCTGGACTGTTTCGGATTCATTTGCAGAAACGACTACCGTATTCTTCGATATGGTCGATTGGTCGAAGACCGGCTGTTCTTCTTCAAAGTATATTTTGATAAAAGCTTTTACATCGCGAAGCACTTCTTCCCACTGTGTCTGTTCATCTTTTGTCAGCGTAATGAAGTTGCTGGCGATAAACACCCTCTGAACGAACGGGAACTGGAAAAGATCGGCAGCGAGAGGCGAAATTTTCCCTTCTTCCAGCGCCGAAGCATGTGAAGGATAGTCGAATGAAAGCCCGTCTGGTACCAGCTCGAAGTTAAGGACAAACTTCATGGAGTTGGGGTTGGGACTCAGCTCGGTATATATGAAAATGGGACGCTTAAGCATATTGGTTATTTTAGAAGTACACTCACTTATATTCCTGAATCAAGATAACAAGCGCTGATCATTTTCGGTTCGCCAAATTACCAGCCGGATCAATTAATCGGGGAAACCCATATCTTTACAAACATGGAAAGCCTAATGCACATCTCCGAATTCAGCTCTTCTCCCGAGCTGGTAGAAAAGCTTCAGAAATACAGCGTCCGGAAAAACTATCCCGCGGGAAGCGTCATCCTTAATGAAAATGCCTATATAAGGGCTATTCCGCTGGTTACCCAGGGGAGTATCAAGGTGATCAGGACCGATGAAGACGGAAGGGAGATCCTGCTCTATTACATAAAAAGCGGGGAGAGCTGCATTATGTCATTCCTCGGCGGATTGCATAACGAAACCAGCAAAGTGAAAGCCGAGGTCGAAGAAGATGCCGAAATCCTCTTCCTTCCGATCGATAAGGTTTCGCTGTTCATAAAGGATTATCCGCAGTGGCTGGACTACATTTTCAGGTTGTACCACAAGCGTTTCGAGGAATTACTCGACATGGTCAATGCTATCGCCTTTAAAAAAGTGGACGAACGGCTGCTGAGCCTGCTTCATAAGAAATCTGAATTGACCGGATCGCGCACCCTGCAGGTGACGCATGAGCAGCTTGCCAACGAGCTCGGGACTGCAAGGGTTGTCGTTTCGAGGTTGTTAAAACAGTTAGAGGAAGAAGGGGTTGTGCAATTGGGGAGGAACAGGATTACGTTGACACAGCAAAGAAGCTAAATTCACGGGTGTGTAAAATAATCTGTATCAGGTGGCTTGCATTTGTTTACGCACCTCGCCAACAAATGTTTTTGTAACTCCGACTAATCCAGCGACCTTCGTATCATCGAACTCTGTTTCGCGGATAAGCGCCTGGGTAAACGCCAGGTTCTTTTCAAACTCCTTTTTAGTCATTCCCCGTTCCAAGCCTATTCTTTCTCCCCTTATATAAAACGGATCATTCTCCTCTTTAAAAAAACTTGCTACTGATTCCATTGCTTTGTCAAATTTTATAGCTAAGCTACGTAATTGAATAATAATTCGCAATTGCTTCAAATACCTGTTTGCTGATAAACTCCCATTCGAATAAAAGTATGACCACTCTCATCAGTGACTTTGCTCAGCCAGTCCGCCTCTCGCTGTTGGGTAACCTGGACCTTGTGAGGAAGATCCTCGCACTTTTTCATATTGATCCCCAGCACTTTTTCTATAATGCCCGGCAATACTGACTGCATATTCTCCCGCCATATTTTATCGTATTTACCCGCCTGCCGGACTCTCTCGCTGGTGCCTGATCCGGATGGATTTTTTTCTTTCATTAATAGCCAAAGTACAGTACATGATTTAAAGCTAAATCACACAGAAGCAAATGTCAAATCGAAAAAATCAATACCTCCCGTCATTATATTTTCTTATACTGTAACATTAGTAGCTGAACACGGTCTTCCTTCTATTTAACTTTGTTCATCAATCAAAACTCCAGCAAAATGTTCGATTTTTTTAAGCATATATTCGGCGCTCCGGACAATAGTAAATTAACGGAAGCCATCCGGGAAGGCGCTTTGCTTGTCGACGTCAGAAACCCCGGAGAATTTGCCTCGGGAAGCGTAAAAGGCGCTGTCAACATTCCCCTTGACCGGCTTGCCGGCGAACTGCCCCGGTTCAAAGGGAAATCCGGTATAGTGGTATTCTGCCTGAGCGGGAACCGCGCCGGACAAGCCAAAAGAATACTCGAACAAAATGGTTTTCAAAATATTATCAACGGCGGCACCTGGCACAATGTCCTGCAATGTCTTAAGCAGCAGGCATGAGGTTTGATGTCGCATTAACTTCTTCCCTATGAAAAAGAATATGGGTGTGCTTGACAAAACGCTTCGCATACTGGTGGCCGTAGCGATAGCGGTACTTTATTATACCAATGTGATTTCGGGTACCTGGGCCGCTATACTGGGGGTACTTGCCATTGTATTCGTGATTACGTCATTTCTTAGCTTTTGCCCCCTCTATCTCCCTTTCGGGATTAATACAACCGGGAAGAAGGAGTCCTGAGCGGATTTTGAGCAGGAAGCTTTCCTGCTCAAAATCCGCTCAGGTACATTACTGTTTTACAAAAGTCGCCCGTTTCCCATCGAGCTTCAGCTGCCCGTTATCGTCCGTTGTCCCGGAGTATACGATGTCGAGACGGTCGGCCGAAGTGAGCGTTGCCTTTCCGACAATAAAAGCATAATAACCGCTTTGCGACTTTGTAAGCTGACCCAGCCTGAATGTGTTGGAACCTGTAGGTACCACATTCCTCCAGAAAACTTCTCCCGAACGGATGAAGTAATTGTTCGCGGCTACAGTCACTATTTTCCCGGTCGTATCTGTCGTAGAAAAATCGATCGTAACCGAAACCGGAAAATCATCGCTTTTCCAACGGCCGTTCAGTTTTTGAATATCGGCCAATGGCTCCGGTTCCGTTTTCTTACATCCTGCCACGAACACAAAAAGCGATACGATACACGGTACAAACACCTGCCTGCATAGCTTCAGATACCTTGAAGCATTTTCTGATTTTTTCATTTCCTTTAAAATATTTTGTTCTAGTTTGCTCTCTTAAACTCTCCTTTCTGCCCGCTGACGTTTATCGACCCGAGCGACCCCAGGTAGGCCGAATACGATATCTTGTCTTCCTTTAGTGTAAAGATGATGTCCGCGTAGAGGAAATATCCGTCTGTTCCCCGGTATAACATCTCTCCCCTGAAAGTTTTTTCGTCTGTCGCCTCAACATTTTTCAGGGTGACATCACCTGCTTTAAATCCATTGGCATTAGGCGCTACCCTGGTATAGGTGCCTGACCGCGTAGAAGGATCAAAAACAAACTCATTGGTATTGTTTAAGTTCGTCCACTTTCCGGCAAGCTGGTTGATATCGGCCAGTGGCCGGGGCTCTGTCTCTTTCTTGCAGCTCTGCAAAATTGTCGCAAAGCTCAAAAGGACCAAAAAGGCGATTGATCTGAACTGTTTCATAGTTGTAAAATTTGATGATTGTCTGATGGATAATATCTATTCGGCAACAGTCTGCGTCCGTTTGCGATCAGGGGGCTATCTCCAGCAGGTATTTCTTTGCACTGCTATAAAGCCCGATATAGCCCTTGTTCCCGATTACCTGGGCAACACCTCCCTCCAGAGCATCATCGCCCTGATCGGATATAAAGGCTTTTTTCCAGGTATTGGAGGCCGGGTCGTATTCCCCGATTCCCCAACGATTGAAACCATATATTCTGGAGCCAATTGCTTTTATAAACCGGAAACGGTAGGTTTTGTACTTCAGCGCGTTGCCGGCATCTGCAAAAGCCTTTTCAGTCCATATATTGGAAGCTATGTTGTATTCCAGGAGCGCATTTCGCGTCTCGTTGAAATTCTGTGAGCCGTCTCCCAATACGTATAGCTTACCATTGAGTGCGGCTATTCCTTCCACGTCCCGCGCAATCTTTACGTCACTCAGCTTCTGAATGGTTTGTGCTTTTAGGTCGAGTAACCACAATACTTTACTGCTGACAATGTAGACCTTCTCATCGACTACGGTAAACCTCGAAGAGCCGGGTGAAAAGTAACCGGGAGCCTTCAATTCTTTGGAGACAATCTTTCCTGTTTCCATATCGTATTCGGTCAGCGTGGCGTAGTTGCTGAGATGATACCACTTTTTATCGTAGCAGGCGGTCACGTCAGAACTACCTATCGAAGGTCCCTCTTTCAATTCAAAACCGTCCGTCCAGGTATTGGAAGCCGGACTATACTGGAAGAATTTATAGTGGTATTTATATCCTGTCTGTGTATATTTTGCGTCCATCACAAACAGCTTATTGTCTCTTACAAATGAATTTGTCCGGTAGGAATCGATATTGCCGGGAAAATCGGCTTTTTTTACCGGTACAACAGAGTTATTATTCTGCTCGCCGGTAGTTACCTTCCAGGCCGCACCGTAGAAAGCCTGGTTATTGATCACCGCATAAGGCCTGACATAGTACGCTGTTGTGCCGGATAGGCCTGTTGCAGCGCTGCTTATGGTCACAAACGTATTTTGTACCGTGACTTTACCCAGCTCCGTTTTCTTATCGGCGACTGTCGGGGTAGTATTAGTGGACGACCATACATGACCGAATTGACTTACTTCGGTATTAGGAGGAGCAAAAAGAAAAGACCTGATATTGAAGGAGCTCCCGGTGATATTTGATACATCCTGCTGCTGCGTGTCGAACGTAACTTTTATCTCGATAGCGGATACTGCGAAGTCACCGGCACTCGAAGCCGATTTACCGCCCACATCGACCGTCACTTTCCCGGTTTTTGCGTCTTTGGGCACTCTGGTCACTATACGCGTATTGCTAGCTGAGTCTACCGTTGCCGTTATGGTTCCGAATTTAACCACGTTGCTGCTCAAAGTGGTACTGAAGCCTGCTCCTGTAATCACCACTTTGGTCCCTTCTGCCCCTGATACGGGATTTACCGAAGAAACAGAAAGTCCTGCATTGCCGCCGCCTCCGCTGCCGGGATTCGGTTCTGGTTCGTCCTTACAGCCTGCCAGGAAAATAATCAGGCCGGCAGACCATGCAAAAAGTCTGACACTTGTTTTCATGTTTATAAAATTGGTTAGATGTATTTCACTTATTCGATTTATCCGGTAAGCGTTTAGAGGCGCTTCGGATAGCTATCGGGTCAGGACAGACCATTTGTGCTGGCGACCGGGTGTTTCGGGATTATCCTTCCAATGGATCAATCCTTCCTGGGACACAAGCTGTGTTCTCAGCCGACATGGTGAGTCATAGAATATCTCCACTTTCGTAGCATTCATATTGTCATAATGCTGTGGCCAATCGGTTCGGGACCCGTCGTGAAGTATTGCGACCGATTCTATATCAGAGAGTTGAAATACCTCATCGAAGATAATTTCTTTGCGATACTCGGTCTTTTTGTCAATAGCTCCGTCAAACTCTTTTTGAATCGGCACCGACCTTCCCCGCAAATAGAGCAGGAGGTAATTCCTTGCATTGTAACGTGAATCATCTTCCCCCATGTTGATTGACAGGTATACCGCACTTCTCCCGGATGCCGACGGCTCTTTTCGCGAGATCTTTACATTATCAAGTTTATACTTCAGACTCTCTTCCGGTCCGTTTGCATTGAACGAAATAGAAGGTGTCATACTTCCGCAAAAAAGCCCGGATGCGCCCGTATCGAGAAAGGGAATGCTGTTTAACTGGACGGCATCTCCGAATAAGATGCTGAAAGTCTGATTCCACATATCGGCAGCTACGAAAAAACTGTTCTGCTTCGACAGGTCGATATTCCCCAGGAACCGCCGGCTCGCATCGGCATAGGATCGTATCGAATAGATCTCACCCTTGCCGGTAATCTGTAACCTCCCGATATTATAGGGAGCGCTCCCAAAATCTACCTCGGCAAAATCGTCCGAACCCGACAACCCGTCTATGGTCATCTGCCAGGAGTAGTACATAAAACCGGTCATCTCTGAATTTATTCCTTTAAATCCTATCCAATTGCGGCTGGTTGCGGTCTCTCCGTGATGAGATACCTGCATTTCCTTCGACCCAGATACTGAATTAACTATTTTGATATAACGGGCAAGAGTTGGATCATACTCAATTTTGTCTCCATCCGGCAATTCCTCCGGCAGCGTTTTGTCAGGTTCGTTCCCAACGATATGCGTAGGCCCTTCAAAGGTGGCATGCAGTATTTTTTGCGGACCGCAAGATACCAGCAGCACCATAGCGATAACAAGACCGCTGCTTGCTGATTTTATTTTCATTTTATAATTGATTTATATGTCTCCGATAATCTTTTCAACAGATTGATCGGAACCCGGCTATCGGAGGGAAACAGCCTGGCGCGATTTTTTTTAAGAAAAACCCTGAAAACTATGGAAGATGTATCGGTTTCTCTTCTAACGACGGACTGAAATCCGTCGGCCCCGGACCATATAGATGCCAACCGCAACAGCCAATATCAGTACTGCAAAGAGCCAGATCCTTCCGGGGGGTATTCCCGTTCCAACCGGCTCCGTATTTCCGACTATTACCATCCCTGCCCAGGCATAGGGAAGCTGACCGTGCCTGGAAGCAGTCTGAAGCCATTGCTTTTGGGCGCTCTGCAGGGCTATGTCCAGCGGAACATCGTCGCTGATCTGATCGTACAGGTGTTGGGTGATCTGGTAAACCGGCTCATTTTCAACACTCCAAAGCGTAGTCAGCACCGATGGGATACCCAGGCCTGCAAATCCCCTCGCGAGGCTGAAAACCCCTTCCCCCCGCTGATTTTTACCGACGCCCGTCTGGCAGGCCGATAGGATCAGCAGCTCCGTAAGCGGGTTCCGGGGTAGGGAAAGCTCATTAAGCCGCAGCGTGGAATCGGCAAAATAGAGTGTCGGTACGCTGCCCGAGCTATCGGCTGAAGCGTGTGTAAACAACTGTACGATCCTGTAGCCGGGCGAGCTGGTGACAAACTCCGACCTGGATGCCTCAGGGCCTGTAACGATACGGGACCTGAAAAAGTAGCGATCGATATTACGGAGCGCCTGTTCAGAGCCTGTAAGAGCGGCCTGGTCTAACGACGGGGCGAAGTGTACCGGCGCCATACCGAAAAACCGGGGAGATAACCAGCTACCCTTATTTTTTCGCTGCATTTTACCCAGCACAACCGCCGAATAGGTATAGCTAATAGCAAGGTGATTGACTAAAAAATCAGGATGACTCTCCGAACGGCTCAGGGCACTGAAAGGCAGAAAGCTCCCGTCGGGCGATATAACGAGCCGGGCTCCTTCGGGGATCTCAAATGGGGTAATCAATAATTTGTACAATGCTGACGAAACCCTGAGATACTCCCCGAAATTGCTGTTTTGCGTATTTCGGTCGCTGATCAGCCTTTGAAAGGTGTTGGTCAGAAGATTATATTGCTGCAAATCCAGCCTCTTCAAAGCAGTTTTGCCCGGCCCGACCGCCAGACCATATACGGCGCTGTCGCCGACGAAGTAAGACAAAAAAGTCTGGCCGTCTTTCAGGATGCCGCCCCGGAGGTCGCTGATGGAAGGTACTTTGTTGTCGTATTTGTAAGCATAGTAGAGCGGGTTGGTCTTTTCGAGGGATTTGATGAAGGAGTCGAGCTGCTGCTGGGCGGCGAATAACTGACGGCGCATATCCGCTGCCGCTGCGTCGTCGCCGGAAGACTGGCTCACCTTCTCCTGTAAAGATTTTATTTTTGATTTAAGGCGATTTTCCGCATCATATTCTACGGGCGCAAGCGATGCAGCCGCGTTCAGCTCATTGAGCTGGTCGTTAAGCAACGCCGCCCTGCTTTTTTCAAAAAAGTAATTTGCTTTCTCTGTATCGTTGGCCAGAAAACACGCTTCTATCGCTTTCTCGTACATATCCCGTGTATTTCTGCGCCAGAATAATTTCGAAACATGCCCCCGCTGTTCTTTTCGCATGTAGTCGATCACTTTGTCTGCTTTTGCTGACAGTACCAGTGCCTGGGTCAGGTACTCTCTTCTGCCTTCTTTTTTGAACAGTTGTAATAGTGCAAAAACATAGTCCTTATAAATTGTAACCAGGTTGTCTTTCTGGGAAATAAAAGCCAGATCCATTTGCCCTTTCCGCTCATACAGCAGTAGCGCTTTTTTGAACATTCGCATTGATTCTTCCTGTCTTCCTTTCAAAAAAAGCGATTCTCCAAGGTTCCCGTAGAGAGTAGCGAAAGACGCATTTTCCGACCCCTTAAAATATTTTTCAACCAGCGCCGCAGCTGTCTGGTAAGCGGAAATAGCCTTATCCGTTTGTCCCAGACCCAACTGGTAATTCCCCCCGATATTCATCAGCGCAACTATCTGACGCTGATAGTCTCTATCCGATAAAGCGCTCTGCGCAGAAGCCTCATACATAGCCGTGGCTTCTTTATAGCGTTCGGTTTTCACAAACAGGTTTCCCTGGTTAAGAAGAAGCGCCCATTCAAACCTGTAGTCCCGTGGCCGCCCTGTCGTAAGCATCTTTTCATAATACAGCCTGGCATTTTTGTACGCTTCCCGGGCGGCAGAATATCTTTCCAGGTGGTAAAGATTCAGTCCGAGTATATTGTAAATATCTGCCAGTTCGTAGTAATTATTTGTATTTAAGACTGCAGCTAAACCGCTTTGGGCATTTTTGATCGCTTCTTCATAATCTCCTAAAAAAAAATGGCTGTCTGCCGCATACTTGTAGCTCGACGATTTCAGTTGGGGAGATTGAAAAACCTGTCCGGCCAAAGTGAAATAGTATGCAGCTTCATGCTGGTTGTCTATTTCCTGGGCAAAAAAAGCTGCATTGTAGGCCAATAATGAGGTCACAGCATAGGGTTTGAATTTTACTTTTTCGATGCCTTCCCGCGCCAGTTCAAATGCTTTATCCACACGACCTGCCTGATAAACCCGGATTGCTTCCATATTGTAAGAAATCGCTATGATAGAGTCTTCAGAAGCAGTACAGCGTAAAATCATCAGCCGCAGATCCCTGATTCTTTCTGCCTTAACTTCAACTGTATAGATTGAATCCGAGTCGATTCGTATAAGGGAGTCGAGCAGTACAGGCCCGTTGAAGCAGGGGCGTTCTTTCTGAGCGTTTAGTAAGGAAGGCGCGCAAAAAATACACATTATAATCCCCGTCAACTTTCTCAACGAGACGTAGTGTCGCAGGTATTGTAGAAGAGAGCCGGGGTAAAAAACAGCCATTGTAATTTGGTAACATTACCAAATTACAATGGCTGTTTAATAAAAACAAATCTAGGAAGCTGACCTTATAGGGCCTTTAGGAGGAGAAGTGGTACCGCTGGCAAGCCCGCCGCCGCCGCCAAGATCGATTTCATAAATCTCAATACTATCAAAATCAATATTGATGACATCCAGACCTTCCGAAACCATTCCGCCGGTAATTTCCGTCTCCAGAACAAACGCGACACGCAGTGAAAAAGAAGCATCGTCTGATAAGTCAATAGAGTCGGGGAGCGGAAAAACAACACCCCTGTCTCCCGAAAAAACCCTGTTTACAAAGTCAGGATTATCCCGGTCGAGCGAAATATAATCTTCAGTACTATCTCCATTTTCCACGTTCGCATCCGAAAATATAGCCGCATGAAACCACGAAACGTCATCGAAAGAGTATAAACAATAAAGCGTAGAACCAGGGGAGAGCCTGTTATCGTCTCCTGCAAATTCAAAATAGATGCCATACAAATATTCCCCTTCGAGGGAATCCTCTTCGCTCATCGTATCCCGGAATACCTGGTAGGAATTGGCTTGGGGTGCTTTTAGCGCCTGCCGGAGAAAGACCCTTGGAGCTTTAATACATGTGGAATCATCTTCTTCCAGGCTCCCCATTTCAACACGAAACCGGGGTGCTTTTAACGTTCCGATATTCAGATTTTCATTTTGTGTTACAGGAGGAGCCTGCTCCGGATCTTCAGGAAGCAATGGTTTGTCGGGTATAACAGTCATTTTTTTAAATTTAAAAATTAAGGAGAAATTTTATACTTAATTGTCAGTATAAGGTTTATCGCTAAATTAGCGAAAATGGGAAACTCTTACTTTAAGTTTTTTCTCTTGCAATGAAATAACTTGGTAGATATCCTGTTAATCCCACCTTAAAGCTCTCTATCTGGATGAAGGTTGCTACAATTTTGCTATTGATCTTCTGTTTCCAGGCAGGAAACACCCTTTTAGCTCAAGATGATATTATGTACGCCGGGACGATGGATATGAATATCGTCATACCTGTCGGAAGTGATTTACCCCTAAAATACAGGTGGTTGGATCGAATGCTTGTAGAAATAGAATGCACACCTGTCGAAGGGTTTGTATGGAAAATAAAGGTTCTGAATTCCGGTCATTTTAATACAATTCGTGCAACCAAAGGGAAAATAAAAAAGGGGTTTTTCGGGAAAATAAGAAAGCCTCACCTCAAAAGGACAATCGAAATCAGGAGTGAAACGGTTACACTGACCGGCTTCAGGCGCTGGAGAAAAGATCCTCCCGTTTTAATCCCCTTCCTCGAACGAAAAGGTAATGCTACCGCTAGCCAAAAAATACCTTTTCAGTTTAAATTGACAGAAACAATAAGACCTTCCCTGTTAAGCAGGCTACTCCATAACGGAAGCAGTGGCGTAGTACAAAACGTTATTCGGAAGGGAGATATCCACAACACCCCGTCTGAAGAGAATTCTGGCGGTACAGCAATTACGGTTGAGAGCACGGCCGGCAATTCCGATGATAAGCTTCTAATCTTTACTCCTGGCAACTACTCCGTCAGGAATTCCAAAGAAAATAAATCCGGGGAAACGGCTGCCCGGATACCTCCTTCCGAGCTACCTTCCTATATTTTTTCCCGGAACAACGCACCGAGGCCGTTGCCTGGCCACCTTGTCGGGCGTATCAAGCTCGATCCGAAAGTAGGGATCCCGGTAAAGTTTTATATCGTAGGTAAAGACATCCCTCCGGATAGTATAGATAAAATACAGAAGAAAATGGAAACCGATCTCCGGAATGCAGATTTCCTTTTCAAGCAGAACTGCTTAGGCATGAAATTCAATGAGCCGGATCCTGTTGTTTATATCAATAAAGATTTCCCCAAACCTTGTGCGGGATTTTCCTGCTTCTGCTCCGGTGACGGTGCCCTATCATCTATACTGAAATCTAATGGCAACTATTCCGATAAGCATATTAATATTTACTACTTTTATTCTACTTCCAGAGCTGGTACTCAAATAGGATATTCCTGTAATCCCGGCTGTTTTCCAAATAGTAATAGTAGGTTTGACAATAGTAGCCTTGGCAACGCAATATGGGTAGATGCCAGGAGAGCCACTGACTGGGTTCTTCCTCATGAATTAGGCCATTTTCTACACCTATGCCACGGAGGCAGCGATCTCATTGGCAACCAGAACCTGATGAGAACGTATGAGTTACGCCCGTCTAGTAGTGGAAAGCCTGAGCAAAATTATTCCGAAACAATCCATTTACAGGAGCTGCTAACTTTCGGACAGGTTATCAAGGCAAATTTCAGTGGATTTTCAGGGATCCGCAAATTCGCCGAACGAAGCAAGCTCATAGAATACGGCAGAGGAGACCTTGAAAATAATTCATTGCATTCTTCCTGCGCCTGTCTGACCAATACGCTGTACCAGCCCCAGGAAACTCCCCGCATCCCCTAAAATATACGCATGAGAACGCTCCTCCTTGCATTCATTTTAAACTCTTTTTGGCTGTCGCTTGCTGCACAGGACGAAAAACTTACTTTCAAGGCCGGTAATTCCGGTCAGAAAGACTACTCCCTGATCCCGGTTCAAAATCTCATTATTTCTTTGATTGAATGTCACGGGTGTAATTTGGGAGAAGCCCTTACCCAAAATGAAATAGTATCAGACGATCCGCACCTGTTTTTAAAATATGTCAGGTTGGTAGAAGAAAAAGGGTTATCCAAAGCCCGGATAAATGCCTATAGAGAAAAAATGAGAATCAGGTACAAAGAGATCCATGCAGACAAAACCCTGGTTCTTTCCGGTACGAAGCCCTGGTCGGAAAAGAAATTTATAGACCACTATACCGGAACTTACAACGAAATGTATAAGTCAAGAGCTGCCATTATCGGCGATTCATTGATCGTTTATTACCCGGGTGCAGCAATACCGTCTCTCATTATAAATCAGAAGCCCTCCTTTTGGGAAAGGCTTTTCCAATGGAATCAAAAAGTAGGCCCCTAGTTACTCCCTATCTTCCCCACTCCTCCACCACTTCCTTCCCTTCCAGCCGCTTCTCTACCACCTCTTTCAACAACCCCTCCGCCTTTTCCTTATCCCCGGATTTATTCCTTTCCAGCCGCGCAAGCGCTTCATAAAATTTCCCCGGGTTGGAAAACAGGTCTTCCCTTGCACCTAACTGTTGGAAGTGCTCTATAGCTTTATCGTAGTCTTTCAACCGCAGGGAAACAATCCCGGCAAGCTTTTTTGCTTCAGCATTTCCCTGGTCATTTGCCAGCAGGCCCTCTGTTACCCGGCGGGCTTCCTCCAGGCTGCCGTCGTTGAACAGTCGGGCTGCCAGCTGGAGGCTGTCGGCAGTACCGTCCATCCGGACATTTACGGTCTGAAGCTCCGTAGATACGTATGCATGCGCCAGCCGCTCATACGACGGACCGGATAAATTCAGATACCAGGCCAACCCGACCGCCAGCGCCGCTACAACGGCAGCCGCAGCCCACCAGAGACTCCTGGTTTTGGGCACTTCCTCTTCCAAAAGCTGCTGCCATTCCGCATGCCTGGCCTCCAGCAGTTCCTGCCGCTCCCCGTCAACCTGGGCTTTACGGGTAGCCAGGTAAAAGGCTACCTCATCGGCCAACTCGCCATTCTCGCTCATTTCCCTTTCGAACTGAGCGCGCTCTCCGGCGGTAAGTGTTTTTCCGAAATATGCTTCTATCCTGTTGTCCATTTTTCTGCGATCCCGGATGATTACTTTACTTTTGACTGTCCATACAAAGCCCTCAGGCGATCAAGACACCGCAGCCTGCTCGTCTTCACCACATCTGCCGACTGATACCCGAGCGCTCCGGCTATAAGCTGGTCGCTGGTACCCTCCGACCATAGCCGGATCATCTCCCTGCATTTGTCACCGAGCTGCTTTATACGCTGATAAAGCATGCTGTAATCATAGCTTTGCATCAGTTTCTCAATCACACCGCGTGTGTCGTCAGGTATTTCGTAAACGTATTCGTCCAGCGAAGTCCCACGATGCACCGCTGCCTTATTTGTCGAATTCCTGCGGATCAGGTCAACACATTTGTTGTTAAATATCTGGTATACATAGGTTTTAAGTGCAGCAGACGCTTCATATCGCCCTTTTTCAATACTCTCGATTACGGTAAGTACAGTGTCCGAATAAGCGATGGACGTCTCATCTGCGGTAAGCTTGTGCTTCCAGGCTCCTTCCCTTATAAGATAAGCGAACTGCTTATACAGCGTATTTTCAGCCCGTCTCTTGTCGGGAGATTCGGACCTGATCGCTTCAACCAGGTCGGCATCAGTGAGTTTAAATGAGTTAAAGGTCATTATTCCGTATAGTGCAAACCCACGTAATGTTACTAAAAAGCGTGAATAAATGACAACACCGACGGCAAATTTTGCGGAATGTTCCATTGAAATCCCCAGGCAATATCTACCGGGAAATGAAGCCGGACAGTACCCGACAATATTCTGTCCAAATTATGATTATCTTTGGCAAAGACATTATTTAACCGAAGTTTTATAGCATATGACCCGGATTCTGGCACTTTTCTTTCTGGTTACCTGCCTGGCCTTTACTTCCTTTTCGCAAGGCGACCGTCTCGTGTATAAGGGTAAATCAGGACCGGGCAAAGGTAAAAATATCGTGCTGATAAGCGGCGACGAGGAGTACCGCTCGGAGGAGGCGATGCCGCTGATGGGCAAGTTGTTGGCGGAGCATCACGGCTTCAATACCACCGTGCTGTTTGCAACCGATCCCGCAACAGGTATCGTTAATCCTGAAAATCAAACACATATCTCCGGGCTCGAGACGCTCGAAGATGCAGACCTGGTCATCATGATGATGCGTTTCAGGGAGCTGCCCGATAAGGACATGAAATACTTCGACGATTACCTGAAATCCGGAAAACCCGTCGTAGCTCTGCGCACCTCCACCCACGCCTTTGCGTACAGCCGCAATAAAACCAGCCCGTTTGCTCATTATTCCTGGAATGCCAAAGACGGGAAATGGCCCGGCGGCTTTGGCAAGCAGGTGCTAGGCGAAACCTGGGTGGCGCACCATGGTCATCATGGGAAGGAAGGTACCCGGGCACTCATAAACGGCCTGTTTCATAAGCACCCCGTCCTGCAGGGTGTAGACGATATCTGGGGAGAAACCGATGTATACACTATCAATGCGCTGCCGGCCAATGCCGGGGTACTGCTCTGGGGACAGGTAACGCTGGGCATGACGCCTTCTTCAGAATTAACGTACGGAAAGTCGGTGATGCCTCTGGCCTGGACAAGGGAATACACCCAGGAAAATGGCAAAAAGAACCGGATTTTTGCCTCTACGCTGGGAACTTCGCTCGAGTTTACCAGGGAAGATATGCGACGGCTGGTAGTCAATGCCGTCTATTGGTCAGTGGGGTTGGAAAACCAGATTACGCCGGACCTCAACGTATCGGTTCCCGGCGCTTATCAGCCTACCATGTTTGGCTTCGGAAAGCACCAGAAAGGGAAAAAACCTGCGGATTTTGAGGTGAGATAGTTGAGAATTGAAAGTTGAAAATTGAAAGTGGAGAGTTGAAAGTGGAGAGTCGAGAACCACTTTCAACTTTCAACTCTCCATTTTCAACTCAAAAATAAACCGGCCGGAAATGCAACCCGCCTGCGCTAAGCTCTAACGCGGGCGCCGGCACCTTCACCGTATTCAACAGAAGCGCAGCAGTACGTACCCACTTCTTTTTTGCCGGAATCCTTGTAAAATCGATGTCCAGCGACAGGTAGTACTGCCTGTAGGGCGGATAACCCATTGAAGCGCTTTTATCTGCTTCTGCAAATATCATGTTTTCAATTCCATACCCCACTGAAAAGCAAAGCCATCGAGGCCATTTCAGATGAGGGAAAAATGAGCCGGGACTGGAAGAAAACCAGTACGTTTGCCCGTTATAGTCTTTTAAAAAACGTTCCGCTGTGTTTCGCCCGAGCAGTTCCGGGCGCAGTGCGGCATAAGGCGTCGGCCGAACAGAAAACTTCGGCAGTATCCGAAGCTCATCCCAGGCAAGCATCTGGCCTGCAAACAAAACAGAACCGGCCAGGTTCGCCGCCACATCGGAAGGAGAAAAGCCATAGTCAGGAGAGAAGCCGTCAAGCAGCTCTATAGGGCTTTGGAACACAAATCCCGACAGCGCACCGTACAAAATCATTTGTTTCCGGTTGATTCCGGTACTTTTATAAATCTCTGAAGTATAGCGACTGATCTGGTAGGCCGTGAACATGTGCCCAAACTTATCCGCCTGCATCCATACGTGACGGTCGTCCCGGAAATGAAAATGCGTAAGGGGATTCTTATACCAGCTTTTGCTCAAAGCATACAAAGAGCCTACGTAGACAGCCGACTGTATCGCAAAAATACCATGCAGTTTCCTGTAATCCGGAGAAGGGGAAAGTCCGGTTTCCGGAAGGCCTCCGGATCTGTTTTCCCCGCCTGGTTCGTCCTGCGCCTGTATATTCAGCGCAACAGACAAAAGAATGACGGTCAGTATCCTCCAAGATATTTCCGGGTAGCCCATTCCAATGCAGCCAACGCGACCAGTAAAAAAAACAGCCATTTAAGGTGGATTATCTCTGCCACCTCCTCCCTGCTGTTCAGACGGTCGGGCGATTTTAAAGTTACCAGTTCCTCCTGCAGCTTGTCGAGCCCATCGGGATACAGAAATTCTCCGCCGGTTTTTGCAGACAGCTCTCTCAGCATCCCGTGATCGGCCGTCATATTGAGGTGTTCGAGATTGACGTCCCGTACCAGGAAGCGTCCTTCCACCTCTTCGGTTTTGTCTTTGATCCGGGTGGAAGCAATAAACCGGTAGGCACCTTCAGCCAGGCCGCTCAATTGATAATGAGGCTGTCCCTCCGCGTTGACGTAGGTATAGGTCTGGGAACGGTTCTTTTCATCCGTCACTTTCAGGGTAATTTCCTGTCCGTAAATTTTTTCATATACATCATTATAAACCTCTGTCTGCAACACAACCGGCTCCCTGGTGCTGAATTCACGCTCAACCGGCGTAACCCTGAATTTTCTCTTATCTTCTTTAACCGACATCAACTGGATCAGCTTTAGCATCATTTCGTCGATCACTTCGGTTTTACCGGTCTGGGCAAATTCTTCCTGGCGCCAGAGCCAGAGGCCGTCCCCCAGGAAAGCCGCTGTTTTTTTCGACTCTCCGCCCAGCCTCACCGTCAGAAGCGGCTTACGGGTTTCAAGATTACCTATATGCTGGTAAAGCACGACTTCGGTCCCGGAAACGAGAGCGTATTCCCCGAAAGGGACAGCAATCGGAGGAAGCTTTTCCAACAGGCTCAACCTGCCCGGATCCAGCAATACGGTATTGAAAGCCTTATTCAACCGGCCGGCTACCTGGTCAAACTGGGCACCTTCTGTCGTAATGGTTACATTCCGGTTTACCTTGTTAAAAGCCTCGCTGGCAGACTGGCTGCCGTAAATGTACCAAGCCGGAGTATCTCCCCCCAGCAGGGTCCTTACTTCCTGGCCATTTCCCATATTGTAGAGATCCGGAATCTGGTGGAGGATCAGCAGATCGTATTTTTTCTTCAGCAACTCGGCAGGTATGGCCCCGATGCTCATTACGTGTATATCTAAATCATAATTTTCGTTCGTGCTGATTATGCTGCGGATAGCTTTCAGGTCGGGGTGTGGAGAAAGCGCCAGCAGGAGAATATTCTCCCTTCCGTCTATGATGTCGATATAAACTTCACGTTTGTTGCCGGCCTGGGTCCTCTCGCCCGGCAGGACATTCAGATCCAGGGTGAACCGCTGCATTCCTTTTTCGGAAGAAGAAACAAGAAATTCTACGGTTTCAAAATGGTTATCGCGGGAAATATGAAGCTCCTTAGACGCCAGGAGACGGGCTCCCTGCCTGAGCGAGATCGTAGCCCGCCGGCCACTCATACCGTGCGCGGTTATATCTGCCTGGACAGGAAATTGATTTCCAAGGAAGGCCACCTGGTTGGCCCTGACCTGGGTGATACGGATATCCCTGGCCGGGACCGTGTCTCCGACAGCAAGGGAATGAATTCTGAAAGGATATACCCCAAAAGCCGGCGAGGCGCCCTGGTTGTAAATGCCGTCTGAAAGAAGAATGACGTCTGTGAGATGCCGGCCTTCGAAATCACCCCGGACCGAATTAAGAAACCCGGACAAGTCTGTAGTGCCCTCATCGAACCTGAGCGAGTCCAGGCTGTTGGCCCCGGACAAGGTTTTGCCGGCCACTTCGTAGCCTGCATTTTCCAGCCTCTCTTTAAAACTGTTTATTTTTCTTAAAATGGATGAATCCGCAGCGGAGGCCATAGACATCGAGTTGTCGACCGCTACTACGATCCGGGCCTTGTCAACCGAAGTTTCAACATGCCTGACACGGGGAGCAAGGAGCAGAAAGCATATAATAGCTACCAGTAATCCCCGCAAGGCTGCAAGCGCCCTGTTCGCAAGCCGGCTCCATGACGGAAGTGGTGCATACAGGCCCCACGCATACAGCGCCCCCGTCGCCACACATAAGAGCGTGAGCCAAGGCGATGTAGTGAATATGAGGCCCGACTGCATTTCTTCCCGGCGCTAGGTGAGCATTCCTCCGTCGACCTGCAGCACCTGGCCGGTAATATATGAAGATAGGTCCGATGCCAGGAACACACAGGTGTCGGCGACTTCTTCCGGACGCCCTCCTCTTTTCATAGGTATTGACTGTTTCCATTCCTCGGTAGCCTTGGGATCAATGGCTTCCGTCATCTCGGTCTCAATAAACCCGGGCGCTACGGCGTTGGACCTGACATTTCTCGACCCCAGTTCAAGAGCGACCGATTTGGTAAAACCTATAATACCGGCTTTTGAAGCAGCGTAGTTGGCCTGGCCGGCATTTCCGCGGATCCCGACTACAGAGGTAAGGTTAATGATCGATCCCGATTTAGCCCTGATCATACTTTTAGTTACTGCCTTGGTCAGGTTGAATACGGATTTAAGGTTGACCCTGATTACCTGGTCCCACTGCTCCTCGGACATCCTCAGCAACAGTCCGTCATTGGTGATCCCGGCATTGTTTACGAGTACATCAAGCTTACCGAAATCTTTCAGGACCTCAGCCGCAAGTTCTTCCGCTGCAGTAAAATCCGAGGCGTCCGAGCGGTATCCTTTCGCCTTAATCCCATAGGCCTCCAGCTCTGCTTCGAGCGCCTTCCCTTTTTCTACACTTGATAAATAGGTAAACGCTACCTGAGCACCTTCCTGCGCAAACCTGATAGCGATGGACCGGCCGATTCCTCTTGATGCTCCGGTAATAAGCGCGACTTTGTCTTTTAGCAATGACACCGTAAAATGAATTTAAATGAAAATCTAAAAATCCTGTACAGAACCGGCAATTTACCTGTTAACAATGCTCTCCACAGGCCAGTACCTCAAAAGTAATGCATTGGCTTTAATTGGCAAAGCTGCAATAGAAACGCGCCGAGCCCAAAAAACGGGACGGATAGGTACACTATTCCGGGCCGGTTGTATCAGGATAAGTCCGGAAACCATCTGGCCTATTTTGCACTTTAACAATAGTTAACAAATCAATAGGCTAACGTTGGAATAACTGGGTCATTATTTTCGTTCTAGTAGCAGAGAGATGGAATAGTACAAACAGTATCAATAACACCATCGCACCATTCATGTACAATAGAGACCGATCAAACAAATATTATTCTGATATATACATTCATATTTGTTCATTTTCAAAATTTTTTCCTAATTTTGCATCAGTAAAAAGAATTTAAGTTATCAATTTAAAGCAAATCAAAAACCATGAAAAATACAAAATCATTTCTAGCCGGTGCTGCGATGGTTGCTTTGCTTTTCTCCTCAGTTCATGTAGAAGCAAAAAATAACTATTCTAATAAAGCATTAAAAAACGAGGATAAAGTCAAAGGTCACACTGTAAACAGTTTTATGCCGTCACTTACCATTGAGGACGCTCCGGAACCGGTTACACAAAAAACTCCTGACTTTTTCAACAAATACACTCCCGAACAATTGAACCGGATCATGGGTGTATGGCCTGAACGTAGTGAAAATATCGCAGTTTCCGGGTCAGTGTCCCCCGATGAGGCGGTACAGGCTGCCCCCGGAACGGATTACAGTCCCGACCAGTTCGTCAATATCCTGGACATTAATTTCTGACACCATATTTAATTAGAGTTAATCAAATGTAAAAAGGCGACCTTCCTATCGGATGTCGCCTTTTTTGTATCAAAAAAGCCGGCATCCAAAAGACACCGGCTTTCTACGTTAATAACACGACTTTTTCAACCACTTTATTTAGTGACCGCGCCGCCCCGGTTACGGAACAGCGCATAGTGATCAAATATATTGAATTAATAAAGTACGGCAGGCAAACTACCCATTAGAAATAGATTAGAATAAAATGAGAAGATTTTGGATTTCCGTAACGTCAGATATGTCTGAGCTGAACAGAAAAACGGCTGCCTCGATTCAACTCACTCGAAACCTGTATCTTCCCCCCGTGCATTTCCGCTATCCGCTGACAGATAGACAACCCGATCCCAAACCCATCATGGCCTATTGCATTTCCTCCGCGATAAAATACATCGAAAACATAGGGCAGGTCCTCCTCGGGGATCCCGATACCCTCGTCCTCGAAAAGCAGGTAGCAATAAGACCGGTCCGTCATGATCGTCACCGTAACTGCCTGCTGTTCTGAATATTTGCATGCATTGTCCATCAGGTTCAGGCATACCCTTTTCAATAGCTCCTCGTTACCTTCCACCAGGGTATGATTTTCATCTTCCGGCAGGTTAGCGTAATCTATATGAACGGTGCTTCCCGCGCGCGCAAACTGCAGCTCTTTCTTTGCGCTGAACAACACGTCCTCTATCCGTACCTTTTCCATTTGCACATGCCCCAGGTCCTCCAGCGACCTGGCAAATAGCAACAGGCTGTTTGTAATGCTGATCAGCCTTTCCGTATCGCTTGACAGGTTGCTGAAGACTTCGCCTGCCTCCGTATGGCCGGCCATACGTTTTTCAGCCAGCTGTATTTCGGACTTCAGCGCGGCCAGGGGTGTCCGCAACTCATGTGAGGCGTGGTAGACAAAACTTCTTTGCTTTTCAAATGCCTGCTCCAGCTTGGAAAGCACATCGTTGAAGTTGGAGGCGAGCTGGCCTATTTCATCATAAGAATTCGCTTCCGGCAGGCGCTGCTTTAGATTTTTGGCCGTTATTGAAGAAATCTGATCATTTATTTCAGAAATCGGCCTGAGAGAAGTACCGGCGAAATGTATGCTCAGCAAAACGGTAAGGCCGATTCCAACCGCCAGGCCCCACCACAATGTTCGCCGGAGGTTATGCAATTTTGCATTTCCGAACCTGTCGTTTGCGGAGGCAAGCGCCACGAGGGGCTCGTCCCCTTCACTATACAGTATTCCTATTACCTGGTTTTCACCCTGGTACATTTTAACCTCGCCTTCCTTCCTGATCTTTTCCAGGAGGCTCTCGTCGCACTGTAGAAAAATGCTGTCGCCGCCGGCATAGATGAGCTTGTTTTCACGATTGAACACCAGGACGTTTTCATCTATCAGAGTCGTTAGCGTGTTCTTGTCAATAATGTGCAGGAGGTCCACATCCACCTCGTTTACCATTACCAGGAAGCGGCAGGTAGTAATGGCTTTATTATACAGGCGGTCGTTAAACTCTTCTTCCCTGAAGTTAGCCGAAATGCTGTAGACCAGCACGGAAAATGTAACCAGGATCGAAGCAACGATCACGGTAAACTGGAGCGCGATGCGGTTTCTGATCTTCAAGGCATTTCTTCTTTGGGTGCTTCCGCATTTTCTTCAGACAGCAGCATATAGCCTAGCCCGGGCCGGGTATGGATCATTTTGCGATCGAAATCCTTATCTACCTTCCTGCGCAGGTAATTGATGTAAACCTCCACTACGTTGGTTCCCGGGTCGAAATTGAGGTGCCATACATTCTCGGCAAGATCCATCTTCGAAATCACCTGCCCGGGATGCCTCATGAAATACTCCAGCAGCGCAAACTCCCTCGCTGTCAGATCTATACCTTTGCCCCCGCGCTTTACCTGCTTGGTCACAGTATTCAGGCACAAATCCCCGGCCATCAAAATGTCGCTCTTCCCTTTTCCCGAGAGCACATCACTTCTCCGGAGAGCAGCAGAAACTCTCGCGATCAGCTCACGGAAATCGAAAGGCTTCACTATATAATCGTCCGCACCAAGCGCCAATCCTTCAACCTTGTCTTCCACTTCGCCGTACGCAGTCAGCATAATAACCGGCAGAAGCGGCTTATAATACCTGATCTGCCTGCACACATCATACCCCTTTATTCCCGGAAGGTTAAGGTCCAGCAGCACAAGGTCAAAATTCTTTTCCAGCGCCAACTGCTTCCCGGTAATACCATCGAAAGCTACTTCTACCCCCAGGCCTTCCTCTTTAAGCCCCTTGGAAATATTCTGTGCAATCCGCCGGTCATCTTCTACCAGAAGTATACGTTTCATTGGAACGGAAAAATTTAATTGGTCATACCTGTGTTAACCCATAAATATACAATTGATCCGAAATTTAAGGCAATAAAAAAACGGGTTTCACAACCCGTTCCGGTAATCTTTGGGAAAAAGCGGCTATTTAACCACCTCTCCTTTAAAAGTGAGAATCGTAACGCCCTCCGCCGCATTTGACTCGACCGACACCGTTTTGGTAAACGGTCCCGACGCCTCCGCATTGAAAGTAGCCTGTACCTCGCCCGACTGCCCCGGCAGTATCGGTTCTTTCGGATAAGCCACATTTGTACAACCGCAGGAGCCGGTGGCATTTTTGATGATCAACGGCTCATCGCCGCTGTTCGTGAAAGCAAATTTGACAGTCACCGGGGTTCCCTGGGGGATCCTCCCAAAATCATGAACTGTCTCTGCCCACTTAAAGCTGGCCGCTGCAAACTTTGCAGCGGTTACAGCCACAGTTATCATGGCTAACAGAACTGTAAAAATTGTATTCCTTTTCATACTCTTTGGACCAAAAACAGGATGTATCGCAACTAATACGCTACAAACTTAAGCTTTCAATCAAAATCCCGGTGTTAACAAACCCCAAACGTTTGTTAACGTCCTGTTAATTCGTTCACCTGCCCGGCGGGAAGAACTATCAAATTGCATAACGAGCCAACTTTTTTAGTTAAAAAATCGTTTAAGTTAGAGTAATATGTAAGGATCCCAAAAGTAAACCATCCAGGATTTCAGAGCAGTGTCAAGAAGAACCATTCAGTGGCTGGTTGTTTTTTCCGCCCTATCTATTATAGGAGTATTGATTACCCAACTTTACTGGGTCAGGCGGATCATCGAAATCCGGAACAGGGAATTTAGCCAGCAGGCCCACGTAGCCCTTCAATACGTTGCGGAGGAGCTCGCTGCGGTTAGCAACGTGATGCTTCAGAATAACCCGGTCGAGCAGCTTTCGCCCGATTACTTTCTTATCAATACAAATGCACGCACACAGCCCGACATTCTCGAGCACTTTCTTCGCGAAGCATTTACCCGTCAGAATATCGTAACCGACTTCGAAATCGGCATCTATGACTGCAACACCAATGCCATGCAGTATGGCATGATGCTGAGTACCCGTAACCAGACCAAAACCCCCACGCAGACCGCCCACTGGCTCAAAACCGACAAATACCCCTACTATGTCGGGATAAGATTTCCCAGCCAGGCCGGCACCCTGCCCTGGGAACTCGAAGGCTGGATGTGGTCTACGATCCTCATCATCGTAGCGCTCGGTTTCTTCGCCTATGCCCTGTTCGTTATCCTCAGGCAGAAACAACTGTCCGATGAACAGAAGGATTTTATCAATAATATGACGCATGAGCTGCAAACACCGATCTCTTCTATCCGTATTGCTTCCGAAGTCCTGGAGAACCCCGGTATTACAGCCCAGCCCGACCGTTACAACCGGTATGTCAACATCGTAAAGGAAGAAATCGGCCGGTTGCAACGCCAGGTGGAGCTGGTGCTTACCACCGCAAAGGCGGAGAGGAATATGCTGGACGTGAAGCTCGGCCCACTGGATGCCCATAAGGAAATTTTGTCGGTGCTGGATAAGTATCACGGCAAGGTAGCCGCTTCACTGAAAGCGTCCAATTCCGTCATTGAAGCCGACAGGGATCATTTCCGGGGGTTGATCAGCAACCTTATTGACAACGCTATCAAATATTCGCCCGGCGAACCGGAAGTTCATATTTCCACTGCCAATACCGGCCGAAGGCTCGCTATTTCTATTTCGGATAAAGGGATCGGCATCGCCCCCGACCAGCAGAAAAGGATTTTCGAAAAATTCTACCGCGTTCCTTCAGGCGATGTCCACAATGTGAAAGGCTTTGGCATAGGGCTCAGCTACGTAAAAGAGATTGTTCGCACCCACGACTGGAAGCTCGAACTGAACAGCAGGCCCGGAAAAGGGAGCGAATTCAAAATATTGGCTAAATTGGCGTGAGATTTCACCCGGACTTTCTATGGAAAAAACCGATCCCTTACGTCCCAAACCCCTTATTCTCTTTGTCGAGGACGACCCTAACCTGGCTTTTGCGACAAAAGACAATCTTGAAATGGCCGGCTACGAGGTCATACATTGCCTCGACGGTGTTTCCGGGCTGAAAACTTTCAGGGAATATGCCTTCGACCTTTGCGTCTTCGACATCATGCTTCCGAACATGGACGGCTTTACCCTGGCCAAAAAAATCCGTGAATTCAACGAAGATGTGCCGGTGCTCTTCCTCTCGGCCAGGTCGCTGCAGGAAGACAGAATTCATGGCCTAAGGCTCGGCGCCGATGACTATATCGTAAAACCTTTCAGCATGCAGGAGCTTATCCTGAGAATGGAAGTGTTCCTGAGGCGGGCAAAACCCGGTGTCGTAAAAGAAGCCAACCACTACACCATCGGCAATTTCGAATTTGATTTCCAGAAGCTTACGCTCACCCGCAACGGACAGGTCCAAACGCTTACTTTCAGGGAAGGGGAGGTTTTGAAATATTTCGCGGGCCACCGCAACGAAGTCGTACGCCGCGAAGAGTTGCTGAAAACAATCTGGGGCGACGACGACTACTATATGGGCCGTAGCCTTGACGTTTTCATATCCCGTCTGAGGAAATACCTGGCCACAGAAGACCAGTCAGTCAAGATCGACAACGTGCACGGGATCGGTTTCAGGATGTCGTGGTAACCGGTAATATCACCCATTCCTTCATCAGTGGTATCCTGATATCCTTAAATCCTTTGTCCAGAAGGCGGTGCTTGAATGCTATCTGCTTTTCGAATTCGCCGTGGACAAGGAATATCTTCTTCACTTTTTCCGGATCCTGGCACGACAGGTAATCCAGCATCTCCCGGTAATCGGCATGCCCCGAAAATGAATCCAGGATCTCCACATCGGCGGCCACCTTAACATCCTGGCCGAAAATGCGGACCACGCTCTCCCCGTTCCTGATAGCGGCCCCCAGCGTATGCGGAGAACAATATCCTACGATCAGCACCGTATTCCGTTCCGATTCAAGGTTGTTCAGCAAATGATGCTTGATCCGCCCGGCCTCTGCCATTCCCGAAGCTGAAATGATGATGCATGGCTCCGATTTCCCGTTTAATGCCTTCGATTCGGCTACATCCGAAATATAACGCAGGTTGGGAAAAGCAAAAGCATCCCCGTCCTTTTCTATATAATCCAGAATTTCCGGGTTGAAATATTCGTCATTCCGCTTCATTACCTTCGTAGCCTCCACCGCCAGCGGGCTGTCGATGTATACGGGTATCCGGGCAAGGCGGCCCGAGCTGCTCAACCTGTCCAGTGCATATATAAGCTCCTGCGTCCTATCCACCGCAAATGCCGGGATAATGAGCTTTCCCCGTTTTGATACACAGGTCTCAAAGACGATCCGTTCGAGATGCGACAGTACATCGTGCTCCTTCGGATGCAGCCGGTCGCCGTAAGTAGATTCACAGATGATATAGTCCGCCTGCGGAAACGGTTCCGGAGAACGCAGAATATTGTCTCCCGGACGCCCTATATCGCCGGTAAAAGTAAGGCGAACATATTCTCCTCCATTTTCTATATTCAGGTGCACGGCGGCGCTGCCCAGCAAATGGCCGGCATCGGTAAGCATAAATTCAACCTCACCGTTATTGATCTGCACCGGCATGTTATAAGGAATAGTCTTAAACATCGACAACGCCTGCTCGGCATCCTGTACCGAATATAGCAGCTCCAGCGTAGGACGTCCCTGCCGGATACGGCGCTCGTTCAGCAGCTTCACATCTTTTTCCTGTATATATGCACTGTCGAGCAGCATGATGTGGCACAATGATGCCGTGGCGCCCGTTGTGTAGATAGGTCCCTGAAATCCCTTTTTAACCAGCCTGGGCAAAAGTCCCGAATGGTCTATATGGGCATGAGATAGTATTACACAGTCTATTTCTTTTGGGTCGAACCCGAATTCCTGGTTAAGTTCGTGCGTCTGGATACCCTGGAAAAGCCCGCAATCGAGCAGGATCTTAGTACCTTTTTCGGTTGTGATCAGGTGTTTGCTGCCGGTTACTTCCCGTGCAGCCCCAAAAAACTGTAGACGCATATTTTAGCCAGGTTTAAGATTAAAGATTTGGTATTAAAAGTTTGAAGTACCCGGAGGGTGTACGATGTCTCGGCTACCCCCCTGGAAACCATGCAAGATACATATTAAAGAAAAAAGTCAACCGGTAAACTGAAAAGGGGTTTACTCCGTTACTAAAGAATATAATGTGATACCTTCAAGATGCGCCACCGAATTCCCGGCATACCCCTTTTACTCTGTGCTTTCCTGGCGGGCTGCTATCCCGCTTCCGGCCAGCTTTATTCTTCTGCCGAGCTGGACAAGAACTACGATATGGTTTTGAAAAATCCCAGCGTAGAAATAGAATCGACCGAAGCCATCAACCTGCTCTACAACTTTCGTTTTCATGAAGCCGACCGCGAGATCAGATGGCTGAAGTACCGCTTTCCCAACCATCCCATGCCTCATTTCATGCTGGCGCTTGCCGAATGGTGGAAAATAGTGCCCAACACTGACGTCACTCTCTATGACGACCGGATGCTGATGCACCTCGATTCTGCTATTTACCTGGCTAAAAAGCTTCATTCCCAAAAAGAGAACAAAGTGGAGCCTGCCTTTTTTCTTTCGGCATCATACGCTTTCAAAGGCCGGCTTCACTCCGAAAGGAAGCAGTGGACAAAAGCGACTTTTGCGGGTAAAAATGCCCTGAAATACCTGGAGGAATGCAAGGGAAAAGGCGAGCTGAGCCCCGAGCTGCTATTTGGAGACGGGCTCTATAATTATTACGCGCAATGGATCCCAAGGGAATACCCTGCACTGAAGCCTATATTGGTTTTCTTCCCGAAAGGGAATAAAGAACTCGGCATCAAGCAGTTGGAGGAAGTCTCTAACCAGGCTTTCTATACCCGGACCGAAGCCCGGTATTTCCTGCTCCAGATTTACAGTATGGAAAGTCAGTATGAAAAAGCCTTTGAGCTGGCCAGGTATATGAACAAAACTTACCCCGATAACCCTTACTTTGAGCGCTATTTCTGCCGGACCGCTTTTGTCGCGGGGAGAGCTTCTGAAGCCCAGGCAGCGGCTCAAAGTATTTTAAACAAGATCTCTTTGGGAAAAACGGGCTATGAAGGTGTAAGCGGACGGAATGCCGCCTATATTCTGGGGTATTACAACTATCACCACCTCCGGAATTTCGCGGCAGCCCGGGAATATTATACCCAGGCCATCGGATTTTCCAGGCAGACCGGCGACACAAAGGCCGGGTATTATATTTCTTCCCTCATCGGGCTTGGCAAAATAGCCCAGAGCGAAAAGAAAGCGGAAGAGGCGATCGGCTATTATAAAGATGCAATGGATGCCGCTTCGAAAAAAAGCAGCCAATATACCGAAGCGAAGCAGGCCATCGAAAGCCTGAAAAAGGATCGCCGCAAACAGAGAAATACAAAATAAGGCTGCCCCTCCCCGGGACAGCCTTGCACAAAGTTAATATTCTGACGCTATCTCAGGGGATAGGCAATACCTTGCTATCCTTGAAAGTAGACAGGATTACCATGGTATGCGTGCTGGCTACTTCTTCTATCTCATTAATCTTCTCCAGGATAAGGCTCTGGTAGCTGCTGATATCTTTCGAAATAACTTTCAGCAAAAAGTCACCGCTGCCGGTTACGTGGTGACATTCGATTACTTCAGGAATGAGCTCGACTTTCTCTACAAAGCTTTCGGTAGTTGACTTCCGGTGCCCTACCAGGGTAACCTGCACGAAAGTGGTCACTCCCAATCCTACCTTCTGCGGATCCAGGTGTGCATGATAACTTTTGATTATCCCGCTTTGCTCAAGCTTTTTAACTCGCTCGAGCGTGGGGGCAGGCGACAAGCCGATATCTTTCGACAACTGTGCGTTGGTGATCTTTGCATTCGACTGGAGTTTTTCCAGAACTTTTCTATCGATATGGTCTAGTTTCAGCAAGGTGGACATGTTCGAGAATCCAATAATTATTTAACGATTTGACTTGCTGCAAAATTAGATAGAAAAGCCAAATATTCTCAATAAATAATAAGGATAGTAGTGCTAATAAAAAAATTATCGTAGGTAAAACCGGCCTATCGCTTATTGATCATTAGGCAAACAGGGCAAATAACAACAAAAACATGCTTTATTACAACAAGCTCTGTTACCCGACATCAGCCGCGTTCGCTATGCCCGGTTAATACCCCGGCTTCACTACGCCGCTAAAGCGAATAAACCTGTCTTTTAGAAAGGAAATCATCGTAAGTCGATCTGATCCCTTCTTCCAGTCCGATGGTATGTTTCCAACCCAGCGCATGCAATTTGCTCACATCCATCAGCTTCCGGGGAGTACCATCGGGCTTGGAGGTATTCCATGTTATCCCGCCTTCGTAGCCTACTACCTTTTTTATAAGTTCTGCCAGCTCGCGGATCGAAAGGTCTTCTCCCACACCCACGTTCATATGTTCCGGGCCATCGTACTCCCGCATAAGAAAACAGCAGGCGTCGGCAAGATCATCCACATGAAGGAATTCCCTCAAAGGAGAACCCGTTCCCCAAAGCTCCATCTCAGCCCTGCCTTCTTCACGTGCTTCGTGAAACTTCCTGATCATGGCCGGCAAGACATGCGAATTATTAAGGTCGTAGTTGTCATTTGGGCCGTAGAGGTTGGTAGGCATAGCCGAAATAAAATTAGAGCCATACTGGCTGCGATAAGATTCGCACAGCTTAATCCCCGCAATCTTGGCAATCGCATACGGCTCATTTGTCGGTTCCAGCAGGCCCGTCAGCAGGTACTCCTCCTTAAGGGGCTGCGGGGCCATTTTAGGATAGATGCACGAAGACCCCAGGAAAAGCAGCTTTTTCACCCCGTTCCTATGAGCTGAATCGATTACATTGTTCTGTATCTGCAGGTTATCCATCAGGAACTCAGCCCGATAGATATTATTGGCCATAATCCCGCCTACTTTCGCGGCAGCCAGGAATACGTAGTCAGGTTTCTGCTCTTCAAAAAACTCAGCTACCGCTCCCTGGTTTCTCAAATCGAGCTCCGAAGAGCTTCTTACAACGATATTTTCAAATCCTTCCGCCGACAATTTGCGGTAAATAGCAGATCCCACCATTCCCCGGTGGCCGGCTATATAGATTTTTGCTTCCTTTTCCAATGATTTTTAATCTGTTATCTTTACAACCTGGTAAACGTAATCCGCAATAAGCGATACAAAAATAACGTTTACCCGAAACAAATCACCTGCTCAGGCATGTATAAGCATCTGCTTGTTTTATTTTTATTGGGTACTTGCGGGCACGTCGTTTCGGCTCAGACTGAAAAAGCCGGGAAAAATAACCCCTTATCTAAAACCGATTCCCTTCAAAAGAAGCTGGGCGACTTCGGTATTGACGCAGGTGCAGACCCGAAGCTATCCATAGGTCTCCCCGGGGGGAAAGGCCGCACAGAAACTTTGTCATCGCTTGTAGGTGAAACTATTCCCGATCTGGGGCTGAAAGTCAAGGAGTTTAAAAGCCGCAGGTCTGAAAAGAAGAAAAAGAAAAAGGCAGCAAAGCTTGCCAAGATTGAATATAAAGGGATACAAATGGAAGAACGCTCCGTAAAATACGGGAGCGGTGACCGGGCGAATATTGAAGTCTTTCACGTACTGAAAGATGTGCAGCCCCTGAATCCCTACGTGAGGCTAGCCCAGACACGCTGGTACGACCTGAAGAAAAAGATCCTGAGTTCTTCCCTGATTAAAGACAAGGAAAGTGCCCGTCTTCTGCATGGACCCTACAAAAAATACGTAGCGGGTCATCTGGTAGAAGAAGGTTTCTACTACATGGGTACCCAGGACGGCCGTTGGGTGAGATACGACAAAAATTACACGCTGCTCGATAAGCTTACCTGGGACAAAGGCTTCCCCGCCGAATCGCAGATCACCTATTATGATGCGGCTCAGACAAAAATTAAAGAGATAATTCCCATTCAGTACGGTGCCATGGAGGGCGAATATCTGGCATTCTACGACGGCGGACAACTGAAAGAAACCGGCAAATACGAAAAAGGAAAAAGGATCGGCCGTTGGTTTGAATATTACCAGTACCGGAACCAGCGAAAAACCGAAACCCAGCACGCCAAAACCTGCTGGGAAGAATTTGAGCCTTTTATCGTCAAGGAATGGGATGAGAAAGGAACGCTTCTATACGACTACTCGAAAGACGCCCGGGCCCAGGGTGATACGGATTAAAACACGCCGGGTTTAGTATTTTTCATACACCATTGTCAGTATCCGCTCGGTAACCTTCTGCATATCGCGTATCGGGTAAGCAAAATTATTATGCATGACACTAAAAATCAGCAGCTTGCCTTTTTTGCTGAATAGGTAACCGCTCAGGTTGTAGTTATTGCTGAAACTCCCGCTTTTTGCATAAATTTCTATCGGGCTTTCACGGAAGATATACCGTATCGTGCCCGTACTCCCGGCCCTGGGAAATAATGAAAATACCCTTTCTTTGGGAAATTTCCTGATCATGCGGTTCAGGGCCTCCACTGTAGTGCGCGGGGTAAAAAGATTATACCTCGAAAGCCCTGATCCGTCTCTCCAGACGAGTGAGTCGGGCATTCCCCCGAAGTGCTTTTCGAGCGCATGTTCTATCGACTCCCGCGAGTTCAGCTCCAGTTTGTTGCTGGCTGCATAGGAATATAACAACTGCTCGGCAATCGTATTATCGCTCTCATACATCATCTTTCTGTAAACGGTATCGGCCGGAACGCTGTAAAGAAATGACGTCTCCCCCGGCACGGGTCCGGGACGATAGGCAACCTCTTTGCCAATAGCATAATTCAGGAGCCGGCAGGTAAGTTCGTCAGAAACCCTGACCGGGATATCCTGCCTCAACTGCACAGGCAGCGGCCTGCCCGAAAACCGGAAAATATTCTGAAACTCATCTCTTATAATCCCCGGCTTCAAACCGTCCGGTCTCAGCGAGGTATTCCAGAAGGGCGGCTCCGCCCGTAGAATACTGACCGAATCGCCCGTCAGGCGGAGCACATTTCCATACATAGGAAAAGCCGATTTTTCCGTCTGGTAATAGTCGTTGTAATCATCCCATGCCCAGCCGGGGCCGTATCGCCCGTCACTGTAATTGCCTCCGTGATAAACCACGGTCTTTCCCGAATCCTTCAGGAACCTGAACGCGTTGCTTTCAGGCAATTCGGGATGCAGGAAAGAAGGGTCCCCGGTCCCCTCAAACAGCACGCTGTCGCCTGAAATCCGGTATGAAAGCCCCGGAAGCGAATCACCAAGCGCATTCAGGCAGGCAAACAAGGTATATATTTTTGTATTGGATGCGGGGTTGAAATGCCTGCTGTCCTGCCAGCTTACAAGACTTTTTCCTTCTTCGAAATCCAGAACCGAAAATCCCAGGTGATATTTGTATTCATCTTCCAGGGTTTTCAGTTCCCCGATCACCTTTTTCGATGGAGAACACCCGAAAACAAGAAATACGGCCGGCAACAGAAGCGCGGCCTTCTTCAAAAAATCCTTCATTCCTGACTATTAACCGGATCATCAAACCGGGTTGGGAGAAAATAATGACTAAAAGTAACCGAAATTGGTGTAATATTGATTCCTGCTCAATCGCTATTAATGGCTCAGATACACGAAATACTGCAAAGGCACTGGGGTTATACTTCTTTCCGGCCCGGTCAGGAAGACGCGATCCGTTCTGTGCTGGCCGGTCGCGATACGCTTTTACTGCTACCGACAGGAGGCGGAAAATCTGTTTGCTTCCAGGTCCCGGCCCTCGCTTCGGGTAAAATATGCATAGTGGTAACTCCCCTTATTGCACTGATGAAAGACCAGGTCGACCAGCTAAAAAGGCGGGGAATAAAAGCGGCGGCCATACATACCGGCATGACCCGGCGGGAAATCGATATCGTGCTGGACAACTGCATTTACGGCGGAATATCATTTCTATATGTATCGCCCGAAAGGCTTGCAACCGACGTGATGATCGAGCGTACCAAAAAAATGAAAATCGGCCTGCTTGCTATCGATGAGGCCCACTGTATTTCCCAATGGGGATACGACTTCAGACCGGCATACCTGAAAATCCCCGATTTCAGAACGTTACTGCCCGATGTGCCTGTAATGGCTCTGACTGCCACCGCGACGGCAGAAGTACAGGCAGACATTCTCGATAAACTCTCCATGAGAGAGGCCGCCGTTTTCCGGCAGACCTTCGCAAGAAGTAACCTTTCCTATTCCGTCTTCAAAACCGATACGAAAGAAATGAAGCTTCTCAGGCTGCTCAACTCGGTCGAAGGAAGCGCGATCATCTATGTCAAAACCAGGAAAAGGACTACCCTGGTGGCAGGCTGGCTTACCAAACAGGGGATCAGGGCCGCTCCCTATCATGCCGGCCTTACCCCTTCGGAAAGATCAGGGAGGCAACAGGAATGGATAGCCGACCGCATCAGGGTAATGGTCGCTACGAATGCTTTCGGAATGGGAATAGATAAAGCGAATGTACGGATGGTGATCCATTGGGATCTGCCGGAGAGCCTGGAAGCCTATTACCAGGAAGCGGGAAGAGCCGGCAGGGACGGGCTGAAAGCCTATGCGGTCGCACTCTATAATGATCACGACCTCGCGCAGCTTCAATCTGCAATACTTCAGAAATACCCGCCGTCTGATTTCGTAAAAAGGGTTTACCAGGCGCTTGCCAACTATTTCCAGATCCCGGTAGGGGGCGGCTACCTGGTAAGCTATGGTTTCGACCTCGATAAGTTCTGCGCCACCTACGACCTGCCGCGTAATGAAACTTTCCATGCGATCCGGTTCCTCGAACGGGAAGGTTTCCTCCTTCTCAACGAAGCTTTCGACAGCCCGTCGCGGGTAAAAATACTCGTGGATAAAATAGCGCTGTATGATTTTCAACTCCGGAATTTCAATTACGATCCTTTTATAAAACGCCTGCTTCGCTTCTACGGTGGTGAAATATTTACATCTTATGTCCATATATCTGAAGAAACGCTGGCTAAATCGCTGAAATGCCCGGTTGACGAGATCAGCAAGGGCTTAGAATTCCTTGCTGCACGGAACATAGTAGATTATGAAAAGCGCAGCGACATGCCGCAGATCCAGCTTCTCACCGAAAGATATGATATTTCCCGCCTGCCGATACAGGCCGCATCCGTAAAAAAAAGACAGGAAAAAGATACTGCGAAAACAGATGCGGTCGTTCACTATGCGGGTCATCCCGGTCAGTGCCGGTCGATCATGCTGCTGCAGTATTTTGGTGAAAAAGACGCCTCATATTGCAATATCTGTGATCATTGCGTGCAACGGAAAAAAGCCGGGCAGCATCTTACCGGAGCGGTTTCAGACATTATTCACGCGTTTTTATCGGTCAATGGCAAAGCGCCGCCCAATATCCTTCGCGATTTGTTCCCGGAAATGGAAGTCAGCACTTTTGCCGAAGCATTGCATACACTGGTAGAAAAGGAGATCCTGGTCTATGATCAATCGGGAAATCTCCAGTTAAATCAGGCTTATCCGTGAGGTTATTTTTCATTTTTCTTGCTTTGATTACATCTTCTTTATTGCATGCGCAGGATTTGCCAGGCCTTTCCGCAAGCAATTACGGAGGCCTTTATCGTGCGACCTACAATCCTTCCGTACTTGGTGGATCGCGTTATAAGTGGCAACTCAACGTGGGGACGATCAACAGTACCATATCCAACCGCTATTTTCTTTACTTCGGAAGGAACTCACTGCTGTATCCGGCTCTTGCTTCCAAAACTTCCAGGCAGCTCTACGGGCGATCGAGAACGATGGGGTCTCTGACCAACGAAGACGTGATACAGGTAAGCAGCGTATTTCATTTGCCTTCTTTTATGATTTCGGTAAATAAGATACACGGTTTAGCCGTACAAGTACGGTCTCGGGGTTTTGTACAGGGCGCCGGTATTCCTGCCGACATAAAAATGCTCTATTCCAAAAGGCTTGATACACCCAAGGAAGCCGGCGGCAGCGGGAGCTGGGGGCCTTTTCATCTAAAGCAGCACAGCTTTACGGAAATTGCCTTTTCATATGGCATCCAGCTCCTGGATTCTCCGGAGCACAAACTAAGGGCAGGAGCTACTGTCAAATACCTTACCGGCGGAAGAACCAGCTTTATTGAAGGCTCCGTAGGCGATTACAGCTTTGAAGCGGTAGGAGCTACGGGAGAAAACCAGGTAACGCTTCATGATTTCTCCTATCGCGCCGGCTATACCAATCCCGTGATGAAACCGGGCTTTTCGGATCTCACCGACAAGCAAAAATACGGGCAAGGTGTAGGGTTCGATGCGGGGGTTTCGTATGAAATCGGCTCTTACTGGTACCGGGATGACGAGGGTGACTCCCGGCCGGGCTATGTGCTGAGGCTGGCGGGCTCCGTAAATGATATCGGACATATTAACTATCAAACGGCCTCATCCGACCAGTTTTCAGGCGGGGCAGACAGGTGGGAAATGGCGCAGCGGGAAATGGAAACTATCGCCGATTACGGGCCGGAGGGTATGAGGACCCTGTTTGGTGGAAATCCTGCCGGCACTTTCCGGGGAAAAGGCATGCTTCCGGCGATGTACCATCTCGAAGCTGACCTTCAGTTATTCAAAGCATTCTTCATTTATGCTTCCCGCAGTCAAAGCATTCGTTCTGCTCCGGGCGACAATCTTCTGTCCGTTACAATGCCGAATGTATTTACAATTGCGCCCCGATGGGAAGACGAGAAATCGGACTATTCTTTCCCGAT
>CAZLTN010000016.1:0-84119 GCA_964562455.1 uncultured Cytophagales bacterium | reverse complement strand
GATGTAGGACCGGGAATAGCTAAAAAGCCCTTTTTCGTATGGAACAGCGACGGCACTGTCACTTTTACGCTTGAGATAGACCCGTTAGGTACCAGAGAAATTGTGGAATACGGTATTGTGTATAAAACTTCCCCGCTTGATTTCCTGGATCAGGGTATTTATCACAACGGGAACAATCCTTACGTGGAGTTCACAGCTCCTGCTAAACGGGGGATCAATACACATACGATTGCGAATCCTTTTCAGGCGGTACCGGCTGACCACAAGATACACTTTGATATTTACGTAAAGTGGTCCGGTTCCGGAACATACGGTGCGGCAAGAGCTGTTCAGCCTTCCAGGCCTTAGGCATAGAATAGTAAAAACAAAGAGATAAGCAAATTCCCGGATTCATGGTGATTCCGGGAATTTTTTGTTACGGCTTCGTGATCACGATCACGTCGACTGCCGGGTATTCCACCTCTTTCCCCCAGCCGCAGCGGATTTTCCGCGTTTTGCCGGTAGGGACATAGGTAATTTTAACCGGGATGGAAGCCTGCCCACGGTTTTCCTGCTGGAAGTACTCGGCTACTTTCCGCAGCGATCCTTCGGAGGCGACAAGGAACTTGCTGTTGACGCCATCACCAATGCGGAAATGAAGGTCGCAGCCATCGACCAGCAGCTCATTGCCCAGCCAGGCATCGACCAGAGTAATTCCGCCCGCTGCTTCCCGCGAGGAGTCGAAGCCGGTAGAATTTACCTCGGGAGGAATGGTCTCCGTCTCCCTGTCGGCACAGGCCTGCAGTATGGCAAGCCCGAGTAGCAAAACAACTTTTTTCATATAAAAATGAGTTTGATTATAAGAGGAAGATATGGGCTGAAATAAAAAGGTTGTAACGTGTTTTTGCTTGATAATCAGTGTGTTGTTAATGTTTTCGCTTCGTTTTTGCCCAACTACATTTCACTTGAAATCAACTGCGTGTCAGACAAAAAACAGGATGAAAATTTTTTTCTATGAAAGCTGTTCTGAGGAAATATCCGGGTATTTGGGGACTTACTGCATTACCTCTCCTGCCCACAATTTTTGTAAGAATATCTGCCACGGCAGGATATAGATACCATCACGCAGACGCGGCTATGGTTTGATATCAGAAGTATACTTTTATTTCAGGCACCGGAATGTGCCCGGCTTACAATCGTCTCGTTGAGGTTTTCTACCATTTTTATACACGACATCCAGGCATCTTCCACCGCGGCTGTCCAGTCATTGCCCAGGCCTTTCCGGAGCGTCCATATCAACGTTGAAACGACTTTGTGATAGTGGACCGGTGTGACCCATATCCTGTGAGGCTGGTTCGCTATTTCAGTTAGTGCCCAGGCCAGTTCTTCAGACCTGTCGAGCCGGCTGATGACCATGTTTAACATTTTGATAAGATCCTCGTATCTTTTCTGAGGCTCCTTAGGATACCTTTTTTCAAGATCCGGGTGATCCATAAACAGCTTGGTGTAGAAGACATCTCCTACAAATTCGGGGCTCATATTACGAAAGAATGACCATGTCTTTTTCACAATCCTGATCTGGTCCTGGGTGCATGCCCGCATAGAAATCAAAAGATAATTGGTTAATGATGAAGCAAATTTTGCAGTATTCCCATTGTCCTTCAACTCTTTCTGGCTGAAGTGGGGAAAAGGGGAATTGAGACGTTTTTGGATGTGGTGATGTGATGATGAGGTGATGTGATGATGAGGTGATGATGAGGTGATGTGTCCCGATTGCTATCGGGAGTGTTCCGCCCGGAGATTATTCATCTGAGGTTGGGCTATTTCGTGATCAAAGGAATTTTTACCGCGAAATGAGTGGGTGTGTCGATAATGGTCAGGGGCCTCTCGGAAAGGTACTGATAGAGAGATTTGAGATTGGCCAGTCCCTGCTTGTTGCTGGTCTCTACGAAGTTCTTTTTTTGCTTGTTATTCCGTACCAGCAGGTAATCGCCTTCTACCACGATTTCAATGATAAGGGGTGAGTCGGGAGCGATAATATTATGCTTGATGGCGTTTTCGATCAGGTTTTGGAGGGTTACGGGAGCTATCAGGAGATTTTCGGCGTTATCGCCTGTTTTGAAAACAACGTCCATTCCTTCTTCGAACCGCGTTTTCTGCAGCTTGACGAAGGTCTCGGCAAACCTGATTTCGCTGCTGAGAGGAACCAGCTCGTGATCCCGGTTTTTAAGAATGTACCGGTAAGTTTTGCTTAACCCGTCGAGAAACTCCCCGGCAAGCTTCTGGTCTATACGGATAAGGCTGCTCAGGGACGTAAGGGAATTGAACAGGAAATGCGGATTGAGTTGCTGTTTAAGGCCTTCGTACATTGCAAGCGCCTTTTCTTTTTCCAGCGAATGCGTACGGTTCTGTAATGCGTAGACGCGTGATTCCTGGCGCTTAATGCCGGCAATGCGTCTTTTGACAAGCCAGTAGCTGCCGCCTACCGTGACTACCAGGGCCAGCAGGATAAACCACGTCTGCCGCCACACCGGAGGCGCGATCCGGAAGCGGAGCGGGGATGCCGTTTCATACCATTTGATGCCGTCGTAGCTTGTAGCGACAGAAAATGTATAGCTGCCGGGTGCAAGGGAAGAAAAGCGCACGATGTTGTTCGACCCACTGGAAACCCAGTTGCTGTCAAGCCCTTCCATACGGTAGCGGTATCTCAATTTCTTCGGATTCCGGAAATAGGGAGTGGAAAAATGAATTTCCACAGAATTTTGGTCCCATGCCAATTGCAGTTGCCCGGCGGATTGCAGAAGCGTGTCGCCGGGCAACCCGCCATACCTGCCGGGACGTGGGTTTTCTTTCAGGAACAGCGAATCGTTGCGATTAATCGTGACTTCGGTGATCAGTACATTTAAAGGCTCTTCCCTGGGATTGATACGGAGCGGATCGAAATAATTCAGGCCGCTGTTGCCTCCCAGGTAGAGCAGCCCGTCCTTTGCATAATAAAAGCTGCCGGGGTTGAGCTGCTTATTCTGGACGTTATCCCAGATGTCGAACCATTCCAGTTTCCCTGTAGCGGGAGTATAACGGTAAAGACCGTTGTCGGTTCCTATCCAGAGCTTCCCGGCGGCATCTTTAAAAATATTAGAGATCTGCTGGTTTTTCAATTCAGGAAGAACCGGTTTCCTCGATAGCTTTCCCGCATGGAGACTAACCTCATATAGCCCCACACTCCCGGCCCAGACCGTAGAGTCGTTTTGCAGCTCGACCGCCGAAACCAGCCTGTTGGGGCTAAAGAGCGTATCTGCCAGGAGCGGTTTGAAATCGGGGCTTAGGAATAACAATCCTTTGTAAGAGCCTAGCCAGAGATGCCCGGAAGAAGTTTCGGCCGCCGCCTGGAGGATATAATCGGAGCCGCTGAATTTCAACCGGCTGAGCCGGTAGCCGCTGAGCAGATAGCAGCCCAGGTCTCCCAATATGAGGTGATTGCCGTTTTTTAATTTGTGAATACGATAAATATGGTCTCTCTCGATAGCTGTTTTAAGGGTTATACCGTCTTTTCCTGCCGGGTATTCGGGCTTGAGTATCCGGTTATGTACAGGGTCATAAAGCTGTATCCCCCCGCTGTATGCCCCGAAGATCACGTACCTGCCGTCGAATGAAAGTCCCCGTACCGAATGGTTAACGGCTTCGCCGGGACGGTTTTCCTGCGGATAGCACATTTCTCCTTTGCCTTTTCGGGGGTCGAACTTCACAAGCCCGGTGGCGGTGCCGAGCCAGATATTCCCGTTGTCGTCGCCGGTAATGGCATAAATAAAATTGTCCCCTCCGCCTTCTTTCCTGCCTGCGTCTTTCAGCCAGTGGAAGCGGTGCTCCAGCGGGCGCATGAAAAGTATTCCCTGCTGGTTGACCAGCCAGAGGGTCCCCCTCTCGTCAAAATAAGATGCCGAGACCTCGTCGAGGGGAAATTCTGCACCGTAGTAAAAGGTAGTGATCTTCTCAAAAGTATCCTGTTCAAAATGGTACCGGAAACAACCCTGGCTGGTGCTTACCAGCGCGGTACCCGCATCCAGGGGCAGCATACCGATTATTTCCAGGAACGGAGAGCCCAGGCCCGGCTGGAAACGGTCGGGGCTCAGCGGGCGTTTCCGGCCGGTGCTGAAGTTTAGCTCAAATACCCGTTTACGTATGTCTGTTACCCAGATAACGTCGTCCGATACAGTGGTGATGACGCTGGCGGCTTCGAGGGGAATTTGCCTTAAAGTGCCGTGGATGGGATTATAGGCAAAGATCGTATGGGTGTCGCCGATAAAGAATTCGTCGCCGTGCCTGGCAAAGAGACGGCGATAGAAAAGTTGTTTTTCATATCCCGGAAGCAGATGTGGCTTAAAACACATGGCGTTCCGGTCGAGCCGGAAAAGACCGGTCCCGCTGATGACCCATACACTGTTGTCGGATGTAACCTGGAGCAGGTTGAGCTTGGTGCCCCGGGCGGATTCCACAGGGATATCCACGAATCCCGTATAATCGTTGACATAGAGCCTGATGCCTGATTGGGTGCTTACCCATATATCGCCTGAGTGGTCGGCCGCGATGTCCAGTAAGTCTTCTCCGCTGACGTTGAGCAGCTTTACCTCCTGTCCGTCGAAACGCTGAAGGTAGCGCGGCGACAATATCCACAGGAACCCGCTTTTATCTCTCATTACACGCCTGATGTTGGAGGTTCTGATCCCGTTGCGCTCGTCGAGGAGCTGGATGTTGAAGTCTGCCGTCTGAGCGGGGGCAATAACGGGCATACAGGCCAGGAGGCAGAGCAGGATGTCAGAAAAGATAAGCAGGCGTTTTAACATAATCAATTTTTACCGGAAGCGTCGACGACCCTATAAAAGATCCTGCCGGACGCTTATCAGGCAGCAGGGGTAAAATTACAATTTATCGGCTGATGAAGCCGGGTTTCCGGTAATCGCATTTTGCTTGAAAAATGCATGCAGGAACGGGAACGTACAATAATTTGTAGGCCAGACGAGTGAGAATACGACTGAAGCAGATTTTTTATGGGTTAAAGCGGACCATACCGGTCAAATATTGGCCGGGCTGTTTACGTTAATTTGTAAAACCGGGATGAAAACTGAGCGTTATGAAGCGTGCTGTCAAGCCTCTGTATCTCATATTCCTGTTTTGCGGCAGTCTGCTGCTGCAATCATCTTTTACGGAAGCTCCGGATAAAAGAGATTCTTTTAAGATGCCATACAGGAAGGCCGGGCTCTCTCAACAGGAGGCTGCGGCTCATTTACTCAGCCGGCTCGCATTTGGAGCCCGTCCGGGGCAGGTAGAGGAGGTGGTAAAAACGGGGCTGGAAAAATGGGTAATTCAGCAATTGGATGGCTCCCTTCCCGACGATTCGCTGGGCCGGCGGCTTGGCCGGTTTGAATTCCGGCAGTTGAGTAATGCGCAAATCGTGCAAAAGTATGTGTCAGTCGGCGAAGTAGAAAAGAAGGCTGTTGAGGAAGGCCTGATCGCCCGGGATTCGGTGTACAAACTGGATGGGAAGGAGCGCAGAGCTTTTGTTGAGACTTATATGAAGGCACGTGACTTGCGGCTTACAGGGGAGCTTTACCAGCAGCTTATCGAGCATAAAATACTACTCGCTGTATACAGCAACAACCAACTGAAAGAAGTGCTTACCGACTTCTGGTTCAATCATTTTAATGTTTCGATTGCAAAAGGAAGCTCTGCGGAGTATGTCCCGGGTTACGAGCGCGATGTAATACGACCCCGGGTGACCGGTAAATTCGGTGATCTGCTACTGGCAACCGCCAAATCTCCTGCTATGCTGTACTACCTCGACAACGTCCGCAGTTCAGGGGCGCGCCCTGCCGGCGCTGCAAAGAATACCAATAATACCGGCAATGCCGGCCAGGTACCGGGGCTTAACGAAAATTACGCCCGTGAAGTGATGGAGCTGCATACCATGGGCGTAGACGGAGGCTATAGCCAGGAAGACGTCACACAGGCAGCCAGGGTATTAACCGGCTGGACGGTATACCCCATTGCCAGGATGAGCGATAATGATAGTATTGAAAAAGCCAATGAGGCAAGACTTGTGAAAGGGGGGTCCGTAAGGGACGGGGATTTCCTCTTTGCGGCAAACCGTCATGACCAGGGAGAGAAAACGGTCTTAGGAGTAAAATTCCATAATGAAGGATACCAGGAAGGAGTTAACCTGCTTAAAATGCTCGCCCTTCATCCTTCTACGGCCAGGTTTATTTCGCGCAAACTGGCTATTCGTTTCGTTTCCGACGACCCGCCGCAAAGCCTGGTTGAAAAGATGGCAAAAACCTTTGAAAAAACAGAAGGAGATATCAGGCAGGTGCTGATTACGATGGTTTCCGCATCGGAGTTCTGGGATAACGCTGCGATCAGGCAGAAGATCAAGTCCCCTTTTGAGCTGGCTGTCAGTGCGGTTCGCGGACTGGGTGCCGATTTCGAAAATCCTTACCCGTTATATAGCTGGATCAGCAGGATGGGGCAAAAGGTATATTACTACCCGGCTCCTACGGGATTTCCCGACAAGGCACAGTCCTGGATCAACACGGGAGCGCTGCTCAACAGGATGAATTTTGGTCTGGCGCTGGCCTCACAACGTGTACAGGGTGCCAAATTCGACCTGCTGGCGCTGAATCATTACCATGAGCCGGAAAGTGCTGCCGCAGCCCTGACCGCTTACGGCAGGATCCTGATGCCCGGGAGGGATCTGGATGAAACTGTCAGAAGACTTTCGCCGCTATTGAATGATCCGGACCTGAACGGTAAAATAGAGGCTGCGGTCAAAAAGAAGACCGTTGCCGTGCCCGATACTGCGTTGGTCAGCGATGAAATGAGCGTAAACGCCGGGAAAGAGGTGAAGGGAGAAAAAAAGGCGCAGGTTTCTCCGGCAGTTGAAAGCCGGGCTGTGCTGGCCCAGGTTGTAGGTATGCTTATAGGTTCGCCTGAATTCCAGCGACGTTAACCGTACAATAAATTCAGAAATGAAATGGTGACCAGAAGAGTTTTTTTGAAATCAGGCGGGCTGGCGCTTTTTGGCACCGGGCTTATGGGAGGGATTCCCGCTTTTCTGGCGGAAGCCGCCGCACGGGGAAACATCGCCCGGCCTTATAAAAGACGGAAGATCATGGTTTGTATTTTCCAGCGCGGCGCAATGGACGGATTGATGGCAGTTACGCCGTTTGCAGACAGATACCTGGAAGAAGCAAGGCCCGGGTTATTCATGTCTCCGGCCAAAAATACCACAGGCAAACCGCTTATCGACCTGGACGGAAAGTTTGGGCTGCATCCTTCCATGACCGCTTTTGAGCCATTGTTCCGGGAAAAACGCCTGGCTATTGTACACGGTATCGGTTCACCGAACAATACCCGCTCGCACTTCGATGCACAGGATTATATGGAGTCGGGTACGCCTTTTAACAAGAATACTTCCTCCGGCTGGCTGAATCGTGTCGCCGGCCTGATGGGCCACGACGCGGTATCGCCTTTCCGGTCGGTGAGTCTGACGGCATCTCTTCCCCGCTCTTTATATGGCGACAATCCTTCAGTGGCGATAAGCAACCTCCGCGATTTCGCTATTCAGATGGGCGGCATTCCCAAAGCGGTGAATTTTGCAGCCAAAGGGTTTGAAGACTTGTATGATGAAACAGCCGGTGATTTGATCAGTCAAACCGGTAGTGAAAGTTTTGACGTCATGAAAATATTGCGACAGGCAGATTTGAAGGGGTACAAGCCCGCCGGCCAGGCGCAATATCCCGGATCATCGCTGGGCAATTCGCTTAAACAGATTGCACAGCTTATCAAGATGGATGTCGGATTGGAGATTGCTTTCGCGGAATCGGGCGGTTGGGATACGCACTTAAACCAGGGACGGGATACCGGTATTTTCGCACGTAACGTCGGCGACCTGAGCAATAGCATCACTGCTTTCTGGGCAGATATCGATGCTTATCATGATGAAGTTATCGTCATGACCATGACTGAGTTCGGACGCACTGTAAAACAAAACGGCACCGGCGGTACCGATCATGGAAGGGCATCGTGCAATTTTATACTTGGTAACGACGTGAATGGCGGAATGGTGCACGGAAGCGTAGCTCCGCTTGCGGTGGAAAACCTCGAAGACCGCAGGGACATGCCTGTAACTACCGATTTCAGGGCCGTATTCAGCGAAGTAGCCAGCCGGCATCTCCAGGTGAACAACAGTGAAGCCTTGTTCCCGGGGTGGAAAGGCAAGCCCATCGGAGTAATGCGCTGATAACGGTTTAATTTAAATTTGCCCCTCTTTAATTTTGCTGAACCCTGCTTCAGTCATTTCTTTTTAATAGAAAGTCTGCACCCGCCTAGATTTGTTCCTCATCTCTCTGATGTAGGGTAACGATCTGTTTTTCCAATTTTAACTTTTGTAAGAATGTTAAGAGCAACTTCTATTCTTTGTGTCTGGTTAGCGACCGTGCTGTTGCTGTCCTGTACGGACCACCAGGTACCGGCTCCCGTCAATCCGCATATAGAAATCGATACGGATTGGTTTGATGAGGAAAGCGAGGATTACGTCAGTCTTAAGGTAAATTTTATCCAACTCGGCAACAAGCCAATCAAATCCTACGGCCTGGTAATGGTGAAGGGCGGCTACGACGACGACCTGACGCCAACATTCAATGATACAGTGATTCCCTTTCAAAACCCGCCGGTGGCCGGGATCAATGTGCAGAGTTATCCTTATAATAATTTCTTCTCTCCAAATTCTGTGGATCCTTTCGGACTCTTTTTCAGGGCGTTTGCCGAGCTTGAAGACGGTACGGTCGTTTACGGCAGTTCAGTTTACTCCCTGGTTTACGGCGGCCCTCTTTAAGGAGGAAGGTTGTATTACGATGTCAGACCGGGCAAAATACCGGGGTAACCTGGTGATATACGCGGCATTCCTGTCTCTTTACCTGTTTGCGCCAGGTGTATCTGCCCGGCCCGATTCATCAGGAAGGGCGTACAGCCTGGAAGCGCAAATATCGGCTGTCGTATCATCGGACCGGGCTATTCCCTTCTGGCTGAGAGCCAACCGTTTTAGAATGGTACCTGACCGATCACCCGCAGCTCTGGCTACGTTCCGTTTTGTCAAAGAGTACCGGGAGCCGGGTGAATCGAAGGGCCGGAAGTTCGACTGGGGCCTGTCTGTCAGGCCGGTCCTGTACCGGTCGGCGGAGGTGCAGGGGAAGCTGCTGCTCCCGGAGGCCCAGGTGAAGGTGCGCTATGGCAACGTGGAGTTGTATGCCGGTCGCAGAATGGACGTAACCGGCCTGGGCGATACGTTGCTGACCTCGGGTTTTTATGCGGTATCGGGCAATTCCCTGCCGATACCCAAAGTCCAGCTGGCCACTACCGGTTTTGTTCCTGTCAAGTGGTTCCGGAATTATCTGGCCGTCAGCGCCGGGTTGGCCCACGGCTGGTATAATGTAGATTACCTGCAGGGGGCCAGGCTTCATCAGAAGTACCTCTACCTGCGCTTCGGCAGGGCTTCGGCGGGGGTCAGGTTCTATGCCGGACTGAACCACCAGGTGCAATGGGCAGGGCACGCAGGATACCTGAGAGAACGTCCCGACATCGCTATCGATGGGGCATTCCCGTCGTCGTGGAAGCTCTTTCCCTACGTATTCTTCGCTTATACGCCCCGTAACTGGTACGAAAAACAGGGATTTACTTCATTCGACAGTTACAGGATGGGCAACCACCTTGGAAGCCAGGATTTTGCTGTGGAAGGAACGGTTGCAGGAGAAAAGTTTCTGCTCTATCATCAGCACATATACGAAGATGTATCGGGACTGGTCTGGAAAAACTTCCCGGACGGCCTCTGGGGCCTATCCTGGTCGCCGGGGAAGTCGGTGAACGGGGCAGGGATAGAGCTGGAAAAGATTACACTTGAACATCTGACCACCATGTCGCAGTCGGGCCTGTCTTTTTACCTGCCGGGTGTGTGGTACCAGGGAAATGATGATTATTTCAATCATGGTCAATATCACAAAGGATGGTCTTACAGGGAAAAAGGAATTGGTACACCTTTTCTTACACCCGGGCATGAGTTGAAGGAAAAGGTATCGTCGGCATCTTATTTTATGAACAACCGGTTGAGTATGTGGCATGTTGGGCTGAAAGCGAAATGCCGGGGTATTTCGGCTATGTTAATGACATCTTATTCGCTCAATTACGGGAGAGCTGCGGACAGCTTTACCGGCGGTACACGTAAACAGCAGCTATCCGGGGGCCTGACTGTCGAGGCGGCGCTGGAAAGAAACTGGTCGCTGACCTTCAGGCTGGCTGCAGACAGGGGTAACCTGCTTCCACAGACGGCAGGCGGAGAACTGGGCATAAGAAAAAAATGGTTTTGAGAAATATAGGAACGCTTGTCCTCCTGGTACTGCTGCTTTCCTGCCGGGAATCGGATATCCCCGCAGATACGCATGTGCTCACGGCTTCCTATGGCACGGGATATACGATCGACGTTCGCCTGCCGGATAGTTATGATGCGGGGAAGCCCGGAGGATACTCATTGTTGCTGTATACGGATGTATCCTATATGAAACCCGATATCGGGAAGGCTTTGAAAAGCAGGGACCTTGACAATACGCTGATTACGGTGGGTATAGGTTATGAAGGAAAAAACAGGCGGATAGAGGATTTTTCTCCGACTGCTACCGCTCTGGTCGGTACCGGTAATGCGGAAGCTTTCGCAGATTTTATCCGGGAAGAGGTGCTTGGATATCTCCGTACGCATTACGCCGTTTCAAATGCTCCGGGAGCGTTGACCTTTTGCGGCCATTCGCTGGGCGGCCTGTTCGGCACCTACCTGTTTTTAAAGAAGCCCGGACTTTTTGACAACTATCTGTTGATCAGTCCGTCGCTGATGTGGGATGAGCAGGCGATTTTTGGAATAGAATCAGCGGCGCGCCTGCAGAGTGCCGTTCCGGAAGCCAGGGTGTTCATAGCTGCCGGCTCGCTGGAAACCGGCGGTTTTCACACTACACGCCGGCATCTTACCGGACTTTTTGAAAGGTACTATCCGCGTGTTACCTGGCAGGAGGGAGTTTACCGTAACAAAGACCATTCCGGGGTAATCGCCCCGGCGGTTTCGGAAGGGCTGGAATATATTTACCGACGATGAATCAACCCGCCCATCGCGAAAGCGGCATAGAAGATCATTTTTTCAACTCTCAACTCTCAACTCTCAACTTTCAACTTTCAACTTTCAACTCTCAACTATTCTTACATAGATGAAGCCATTGCTATTTATAGCTATCCTTGTTTCCGCCAATCTTCCGGCGCAGGAACAGGCGCATCGTCCCCTGACCTTGTCTGTCGGCCTTTCTTCCAACCCCGGCCTGGCTATCCTTCACAAAGAATATGAACTCGGTCCTGTAGTAAGTTTTTCGCTGCCGGTATGGAAGCAATGGGACCTGGGCGGCACCGTTCTCGTAAGGAATGTCTGGTACAGAGCGCCTGACCGGAAATACGGTTATAAGCGAAACATCAGCTTTCCCTATGATAAAGAAAGCGTATTGGCGCTCCAGGCAGGCTATACTACCAGGGAAAGAAAATGGGTGCACGGGTTCCATTTTCATCCGGGTATCCGCCTGGAACGCTATTCGGAAAAGCTATATAATCCTGATCTGGGCATTGACGAATCTTATACCCTGAAAGAAAATAATTTCTTCCTGGCGGCATCCTATTCCTTGCGCCGTCGTATCAGGGAAGGCCAGTTTTTAGGTATGCGGTGGATGCTGCCTTTTGACGGAGTTCCGCAGGACGATGTAAACCGGTATTCGCTGGAATTGGGCTGGTATTTTCTTATCAAAGGCAGAGAAGCCGGCAGGTAATATTATGTTCAGAAATACCGATAAACCGACACTTCCGGGCCAGTAGAGGACGAAGTTATCCGCTTTACAGGCTTTCCTTCGGAGTCAAACTCATAGGTAAAATTGTATTGAAGCGTTGTTCCGTTTTCTTCCAGCGTATAAGATCCCGGCAACATGGGCTGCGCGCTGATATTGGGTAATATCTCCAATGGGAAGGGATTTTCCGCCGCCAGGTAATTTTCGTAGGTACGCGCCGACAGCAGGACAGGATTCCCGGAAGAGCCAGGCAGATAAGTGAGCTGCCTGTAGAGGTTGCCGTCACTGAAATACAGGTATTCGATCAGCGATACCGGTGCGATTTCCCCCGAAGGCGTACGTTGGTAAATCCGGGCGCTGGCAACATTCCCGGCCGGATCGTATCCATAATCTGCAAATCGGGTCAAAACGCCGTGCCGGTATTCTTCTTCTTTCACGATCCGGTCGTTCTCGTAGAAATAGCGGGTTTCGGATAAATCCGGGGAACTCATTTTTTCCAATTGCCCGTTCTCCCTGTAATAGTAGTCGTAGTGTCCGCTGAGAGGATATGGAGTCTGCTGTTCCCAATAAATCTGGGCTATCCGGCCGTCCGGGGTGTAACTAAAAAACCTTTTGTATTTCCAGTTCTCCCAGGTAGTGATATATCCCTTTGAGGCCCCCTCCGCTTCGTCGTCGGAAATCACCAGCTTTTGAGTCAGAAGATCTCCTTTTTTTAAAGGCCCCTCCGTAGACTCTATGGTAAGATCTACTTCTATCGGCCCGTCGATCGTCGTATTATTGATGGTAATGACCGTCAGCTCGACCTTTTCCCTACCCGTTTCAGCTTTTAGCAGGATCTTCCCGTTTACAGCCTGCGGCATGGTGGTGAAATGCACTCCGTATGCTGCAAGACCGGAAGAAATCGATATCCCGATAGTTCCGGATCCGGGAGTTTCTTTCGAAAACAATATGGGGACCGCCTTCTCCGGGCCTTCCTCTCCAAGATGAATGGTCTCCGGGGAAAAGTTTGTCTGAACGCTTTCAGGTGCAGGCGCTACGGAGTCGTGGGTACATGAAGCGAGAGAAGCGATTAAGAGGACCGCAAACTTTTTCATTTCGGTAATACTGGATAAATTGTAGAATATGGGTGTCTCCGGCGTTTTTTCTTGTATCAGATCAGGCCATTCTCCAATGCAAGACGGATCAGCATGGCTGTATTTTTCACGTTGAGCTTCGTGTGAAGGTTCTTGCGGTGGCTGTCTACGGTATCGGCACTGATAAACAGCCTTTCGGCCATCTGGGAGTTGGTCAGTCCTTTTGCGATGAGGCTGAGCACTTCTTTTTCCCGTCGTGTAAGCTGAGGCATAGCGTTCAGCGTGCGGGTATCCACTTTCAGGGCCTGGCGGGCGTCAGCGCTCAGGTAGGTTTTACCGGCCACTACCGAATGAATAGCATCTATGAGCTCATGCTTACCGGCATTTTTTAAAAGATATCCTGCGGCCCCTGCTTCCATCATCTTCCGGACATAGCTGCCCTGGCTAAAAGTGCTCAGCGCCAGCACGATCACTTCGGGCCATTTTTTTTTCACTTCCCTGCATAGATCGATACCACTAATTTCCGGCAGGCTGATATCCATCAGGATTACATCCGTATTCCGGTACCCAAGGAAGTGAAGGCAATTCTCCGCGTTGGAGGCATACCCGGCCAGGGTAATATCCTTTTCGTTCTGAAGCATGGAATAAATGCCTTCTATCACTACCGCGTGATCGTCGACAATGTAGACGCTGATCATAGATATGCTCAGGTTATAAGCTCAATATTGACGGATGTCCCCCTTCCGGGCATCGAGACGATATCCGTTTTACCGTTCAGGCTTTGCACCCGGTAGCGGACATTGGCCAGGCCCGCGCCTTTCGTCGTTTCCAGGATGGCCGGGTCAAACCCGCTTCCATCGTCTTCCACGGTAATTTCAGTCTTTCCGGGAGCCATGGCAACCTGGACGATCACCTGGCTTGCCGCGGCATGCCTGACGACATTATTGACCAGTTCCTGTACAATGCGATAGATAAACATCTCCGCTGTGCTGTCCAGCTTTTGCGGCCCGCCAACTTCCTGAAACAGTATCCGCAGGCCCGTAGTATCCTGTATGTAGTCACAAAAATCCCTCAGCGCATCGTGAAGCCCGAATTTGACAAGCGCTTCGGGCATCAGGTTGTGCGCCACCTTCCTGAGATCGCCGATCGTATTGTCGAGTATGCTAAGTGATCTTTCAAACAGGATCCTGTCTTCGTCCGACATGGCTATCCGTTCCCTGACGTTCAGAAAAGACATTTTGGCCCCTGAAAGCAGCCCGCTGAAGCTGTCATGAAGGTCTTTCGCGATCCGGCAACGCTCTTCTTCCTGTCCTTTCATCATTGCCTGAACACCCACCAATTGCCGGTCTTTTTCCAGCTCGATGATCTTCTGCTGCTGTAATTCCTGCTGCTTTTGTGCGAGTAATTGTCCTTTGCGAAAGTTTGTGAAACCGAGATAGCCGAATATCAGTAACATGACAATGAAGACTGCAAAAACCTTATTAAAAAGACGGCTTTGCCTTGCCATCGCCTCCTGTTGCTCCTTTTGAAGCAGGAGGCCGGAGATCTGGCGTTGCTGTGTTTCACGTTCATAAATAGCCCCCAGCAGGTTTACCTGCCTGAGGTTGATTTCCGCTATCATGGTATCCTTAAGCTCCATGGCCCTCGATGCCAGCCCGAAGGCCCGTCCGTCATCTCCCGTGGCGTGATAATACGTTGCAAGGTTCATAAGGGCTTCTATCTTGGGCGTAGAAGGGGCCAGATTTTCTGCCAGGGCCAGATTTTCCATTGCATAGCTCCCCGCTTCTTCATGGAGCCCCAATCGGGAGGCTGTCCTGGAAAGAAAAGATAGCGAAGCTGATATGCTGCCGGAATGTCCGCTGGAAACTGCCAGGGCATGCGCTTTTCTATAATTGGAATAGGCGTTTTTAAAGTCGCGGAGGTCGTAGCAAAGCTGCCCTTTTTTGAGGTAGTAGCCGTAGCTTACCAGTATCTGCCGGGGATCCTCGGTATAGGGCTGCAGTTTCTCAAGATACAATCCCGCGGAAGACAGGTCGTTTCTGGCCAGGCAAATGTTTATGTACATCAGGTAAGCCGAGGACGTCATTTTACCTGAAGAAGAATCGCTCTCCACCAATTCTATGTTTTTAAGCGAGAACTCGGCGGCCTTTCCCAGATTATTCAGGTGATAATAGGATTCGGCTATAAAATTGTATGCCCTTTCCAATTGTTCCATCGAGACGCCGTCATTCAGTTTTAGTATTTCGAAGAAGGAATTCAGGGCGGGATAATAGTTTTCCTGTGTAAAAAAGATCATCCCCTGCCGTTCGAAAACGGAAGGCTTCAGCCGGACAAGGCGTGGATCGTCAGAACGGCTGATAACAGACAGGGTCGAATCATAGTACGACAACGCTTTTGCATATTCCGAAGTGCTTTTCAGGTAATTTGCTGCAGCAAAATATCCTTGTGCTAACCCGAATGGGTACCCGAGCCTGCGGCTAAGCTGCATCAGCTCTTCCCCGTAAGGAAGCAGCTCCCCATGCTCTTTCTGAAATGTGGCCGTAGCCAATAAACGGACAAGGGCGTTGGCGCGCGCCGTATCCGCTTTCGCCTGTTTCTTTAGCCGGGCAAGCGCTTCCTCCTTTTTCTTCGTAAAAAGAGGCAGGCCGCCCGGGTCTTGCGCCTTTAACAGGGTGCCGTTAGGGCAAGTCAGGCCGGCCAGCAGCATAATGAATAGGAACCAGTTGAAACGCATCTTGTCTGCCTCTGTTCCCCGCGTCGGAGTCGGGTGCTTTATTTAATCTGAAATCGCCTGTCCTGGTCTGTCGGACTACTTTTATTTTTTAATCAGATCCAGCAGCAAAGGCCAGAAGTCCTGACTAAATTTTTTCCTGAAAATACCCGTATGCCCTACTTTCCCCCTGACCCGCCCTTTTATAGATAGTTTCAGGATTTGCTGTGGAGCATTAGGAAAGAATTTCATCATCAGCGGCACAGTCGTATCGTTGGCGATGAAGTCGTCGCTGGTATAAACCGCAGTAATAGGGGCAGTGAAATTAGAAAACTTTTCGGTCTGAAGTATTCTTTTTAGCGAATCTTTAAAATAGAAGCGGTTGAGACACCATTCGCGCCATTCGAGCAGCATGTTCCGGGGCAGGTTCTCTCCCCATCCGATCTTTGTCATCATTCCGTAGCCGAATAATTTGATCATAATCGGACCGCCAAAATACCATAACATCCAGACAAGCCATTTCATCGGGAAAGGGAAATATCCCCAGTAACCAAGAGCCGAACTGACCGAGATCACTTTGCTGATATACCGGGGGTTTTCAAGAAAACCCACCAGTTGCGCGCCCACACTGTGCCCCAGCCATATCAGTTGATTCAGTTGTTTTTCATATACCAGGTAGTTGACCACCGCGTTCATATCTTTGGTTCCCCATTCGTGCATATAATCCTCCATCTGGCGAAGATCGGTTGGCGCGGACTCACCAATTCCCCTGTAGTCGTAAAGGAGCACAGTATATCCCTGATCTACCAGAAAAGTAGCAAAATTGATATAAAACTCTTTTTTTACGCCGGTTGCAGAGCTGATCACAATAGTTCCGGCGCTGCTGCCCGCCGGCTCTGAGAAAAGCGCGCTGAGCTTGTAGCCGTCAGCGGCTGTAATTTGTATTTTTTTCATGTTTGTGGCAAGGCAACGGGATTCGCAAGGAAGCCCCGATGCCTGTTTTTATGTGGATATAGTGACGCTGCAAATATTCACGTTTTAGAAATCATCCGCACTCCCGTAAAAACGTGAATTTTCGAGGGGGAAGTGACAAAAAAGTATAGATATATATGGCAGAAAGTATCTGAGGGTTTCCCGCAGCATACGCGAAAAAAGGGAAGAGGTCTGCGACAGAACCTCTTCCCGGCTATAGTATGTAGAAACAACAAATCACCGTGTGATGATTACCTTATGGCGGGTAATAGCGTTATGCTGATCCCGGGCTTTGGGTGATGTGGATATACGTTAACGCCCGAAAGTAGGAGATTCGCCTACAGCCTGAAAATTTATCTGGCGGACCTGCCGGGGACATTGGTTGAAAAGGGTAAAAACCCGGCCGAACTGCAAACCGCTTTTTCACTGGCCCGCACAAGCCGGTATTGCGTAATAATTCCGTACACGCTGTCCGGGAAAGCCGGCTAAAAAACCTCATATCAATGCGGTTAAAGCTTTTTTATAAAAAAATCTTAAAAAAAGACGAAATTGACCAAGGGTAAAGGATACGAAAAATACTCATAGAGGTCAGAAGTCTCGGACAGTATTCACTTTATTGATCAGGCTAGTGGACCCTAACGAATCAAAAACATCGGGAAATGAAGGGGAGAATACCCCCGGGATCGGTATCAGAGGAAGCACCGGAGGAATAATCGACTATGAAGTGATTATCCGGCGGAGCTTTGAAACCGATCATCAGAAGGGGTGTGAATTGTTATTTAAACGCTATTACCAGTCTCTGTGCAGTCACGCGGTACGGTTCGTTTACTCGAGAGCCGTTGCTGAAGACATTGTGATGGAGGTGTTCAGCCGGTTCCTGCAGCATAAAATTTACCGATCGGTAGAAACTTCTTACAGGGCTTATCTCTTTACAACGGTCCGGCATGCTGCTTTTGCCTACCTGAGAAGCGAGTTCGGGAAAGAGCCGGTAGCAGTGCCTGTGGATTTGCCGGACGGGCCCGAAAATTCCGGTTCCCCGCAGCAACTGCTGCAGTATCACGAGCTACAGACCAAGATCGAGGATATTCTGAAAGCCATACCGCCGCAAAGCCAGAAGGTCTTCATTATGAGCCGGTTTGAAGGTAAGAAAAACCAGGTCATTGCAGATGAGCTAAACCTCTCGACCAAAACGATAGAAGGGCATATCACGAAAGTCCTTTCGATATTAAGGCGTTCCCTGCGTGAAAACGGCTTTATCACTATGATAGCGGCGACGATCTCCTGGAGCGACAGGTTATTAATTTCTTTTTTTTCATTGCAAATTTTTTCGCAGGTATGAACCAGGAGTTGTTCCGCAGTTCGGTGCAGGCTCTGTTCGAAGGGCGTGCCACACCTTTGCAAAAGACGTTGATTGAGGAGTCCATGTCTGATACGGTATACAGGGAACTGTATTTTCTTTTGCTGGAAGAATGGGAGTCCCGGAATCCCCAGCTTATTATGGATCCCGACGAAGCTTTCGGCCGCTGGCAGCAGCAGATCGCTTCAGGGACAGGAATTCCGGGACATGCCGTGGCCGGGAAGTCCCTGTACCGCCGGTTTTTCCTGATGGTTGCCGCGTCGGTCCTCATCTTATCCGGGTTGTCGGGATACCTGTTCCGCGACAGTATCCTGAACCGTAGCTTCAGTACAAAATACGGTGAATTAAAAACAGTATACCTTTCGGACGGGAGCAGGGTAACCCTGAATGCCAATTCTTCCGTAACGCTTCCCCGTTTCGGTTTCGGGAAGTCGGGGCGGAAGGTTTTTCTGGAGGGGGAGGCGGAATTTTCTGTTACCCACCTTCCCGGGCACCAGCCTTTTATCGTCTCCACGGCCAACGACCTGGAAGTAAAGGTCCTGGGAACTGAGTTTGTCGTATACAGCCGGTCGAAAGGCAGCAAGGTAGCGCTTAGCAAAGGCAAGGTGCAGCTCACGTCCGGTAAAAGGCAGGATGCGGGACCCATGATCATGAAGCCCGGCGACGTCGTCATGGTGTCGGGTGAAGGAGAGCTTACCTGGAAGCACGACCAGGAAGCCGCGATGCATACGGACTGGAAATATCACCGGTTTACATTTGATAATACTTCTTTATCGGCGATAGCCGGGCAGCTTCGTGATGTTTTCGGGGTAAATATCATTATCCCCGATTCTTCACTGGCAAAACGTACCATCGGCGGAACATATGAGGCTGATTCGGCGGAGAAAGTGCTCCATATCCTTGCCGATGTGCTGGAGATCAGGGTGTTTCCAAGTTCGGCTTCCAACCGGTTTCCCCCTACTTATACGCTTACCTATTGACCTTTCAACTAATTCCAATTGTTATGAAGAAAAATAGACGTGCTTTGTCTGTTCTTGTGCTGGCGGCGGTCATATTTACCGTTCCCGGTCTGCGGGCGCAGTTGCTGTCGGCTCATTTTCAGTCTGTTCCTCCCTCCGGGACAGGGCCGCTTCAGGTGAATCAGATTACGCTCCGGGATGCCATCCAGAAGTTCCGGAATCATTTCGGGGTGGATGTCCTTTTCGAAGAGAAGGTGCTGGAAGGGATTACCGTTTCCTCGGGCAGGCTTCACTTTGACGGCGATGCCGAACGGGGGCTTACGCACATCCTTCAGCCTTCCGGGTTGAGGCTGAAAAAGGTGGATAAAAAGACTTTTGTCATTCTTTCCGGGAAAGCAAAAGGCGCTGCAGCTGACCTCCCGGGTTATACCCCGGCGTTTCCGGCCCTGCAGGCGGAAAACAGGTCGTCCGAATTCCCGGTGAGGAATGCCGCTATTACGGAAGAAACGGGATTGCCTGAAGCCGACCGGGTTGTTACCGGCAGGGTCGTTTCGGAAACCGGTGAGGAACTGCCGGGTGTTAGCGTAATGATAAAAGGTACACAGGCCGGGACCGCTACCGACGACCGCGGAAATTTCAGTATTCCGGTACCGGATGATAACAGCGTGCTGATTTTCAGCTTCATCGGCTATATCCGGGAAGAAATTGCCGTGGAGGCCAACAGCCGCCTGGACGTTATCCTGAAAACGGATAACCTTATGCTGGATGAGCAGGTTATCGTCGGGTACGGCGAAGTGAAGAAATCGGATCTGACAGGTGCAGTGGCATCTATCCAGTCCAAAGATATTACGCGGGCCAACCCGGTAATGGCTGCCCGGGCTATCCAGGGACAGGTAGCCGGGGCTACCGTCACCAAGTCGAGCAACAGGCCCGGCGCGGGTTACGGAATTACCATACGGGGCGAAAATACCATCAACTTTTCAACGGAACCGCTGATCGTTATCGACGGCCTGATGGGAGGCAACCTGAATAATCTGAATCCGAACGACATACAGTCGATGGACATCCTCAAAGATGCCTCTTCGACAGCCATCTACGGTTCCAGGGGCGCTAACGGGGTCGTTATCATTACCACCAAAAAAGGAGCGTCAGGAAAACCGAGAATCAGCTATGACGGCTATGTTGGGGTAAAAGCGCCCGCGCGGCTACCCAAACTCATGACCAGCGAACAGTTCTATAAGGTTACACATACCGACCGGGTACTGGAAGGAGTTGCGCCTGCTACTTTCACTGCGGCCGAGATGGCCAATATACAAAGCGGGCGTACGACCGACTGGGTCGACCTTATCACCGATCCTGCTTTGCAGATGAGCCAGAATATCAGCGTTTCGGGTGGGAACGATAATACTACCTACCGGTTTTCGGGCGGATACCTGAATGAAAACGGGAATGTCCTGCACACAGGCTATAAAAGGTACAATCTCAATGCCGGTCTTGATAGCAAGCTGGGAAGGTTTTTTAAGGCAGGATTTACTTCTTATGTTACCTACAGCGACCAGGAGCTGGGGTCGATGGAGTCACTGCGCGGCGCCTACCGCGCCCGGCCGACCGGGACCGTGTCGTACGGAGATTTAGGGAATCCATCTGAGAACCAGGACGTTGATGTCAATGGCGTTGCGGTATGGATGGGGATCAATGACAAGCAGGTGCCCAATCCCCTGCTGGACATCGACCCGGTAAATTCCAAGCTGCAGACCGCGGTTTCCACGATAATGGGAAATGCTTACGTAGAGTTCCTGCCTGTCCGCGGGCTGAGCATCCGGTCGTCCCTGTCCGCTTCCTACAGCTCGGAAAGGGCGGGGGATTACCGTGGCACCTGGTCGAAATCACAGATCGGGAACAAGCCCAGGGCCCAGTACGACAGCCGGATCATGGCCAACTATACGCTCGACAATATTATTAATTACAGCTTGAACATGGAAAGGCACCGGCTCAATTTCACCGGTTTACAGAGTACCTTCTACCAGCGTAACGAAGCTTACCAGATCGCAGTCAGAGACCTGCCTTTTGCTTCCGACTGGTATGCCATCAACAACGGTACAGTGACGGGCTACAACAGTTCGCTTGTCGAAAGGTCGCTGCTGTCTTTTATGGGACGCATCAATTACTCCTTTGCCGACCGTTACCTGCTTACAGTGACCGGTCGTTCCGACGGCGCGTCGCAGCTTTCTGAGAGCAACAAATGGGCGTTTTTCCCTTCGGTAGCCCTGGCATGGAGAGTGATCGACGAACCTTTTATGGCAGAAGGCCTCCGTGCGCTATCCGATCTGAAACTACGCGTCAGCTACGGGCAGGTAGGCAATTCCACGGTGAACCCGTACAGCACCCAGGCTTCGCTTCTGAATACCGGGTATGACTTCGACGGGACGCCCGCCTACGGTTTCGCCCCGGCAAACCTCGGTAACAAGGACCTGCGGTGGGAGCGAAGCAAGGAAGTGAACCTCGGGATCGATTTCGGGTTTATCAGGAACCGGATAGCCGGTACGCTTGAATTATACGACAGGAAAACGGTAGACCTGATCCTGAACCAGAAGATCCCTACAGCGTCAGGCTTCTCCCAGGTGATCGCCAATGTGGGTGAAATCGGGAACCGCGGGGTTGAACTGACGCTTAATACCGTCAATATTTCCAAAAACAATTTTTCATGGAATACTACGCTGACGTTTACCAGGAACCGCAACAAACTGCTTTCGCTCTACGGTGACGGGCAAACGGAAGACAAAGGAAACAGCCTCTTTGTAGGACATCCTATCAGAGCCAACTTTGACTATAAATTCGACGGGATCTGGCAGCTATCGGAAAAAGACCAGGCGGCTGTGTACAAACAACAGCCAGGATCGGTCCGTGTCGTAGACCAGAACAACGACGGGGTGATTTCTTCTACTGAGGGGATAGACGATCGTGTCGTGCTGGGAACACAGTTGCCTAACTGGCTGATGGGGATTACAAACCGTTTCAGGTACCGTAATTTCGACCTTTCGATGTTTATCTACTACCGCAACGGTGTTCAATACCGTAACAACACGCTGGCCGGTACGTTCGGAGAGGTGAACAACACCCGTTACAACAAGCTGGCCTCGCTCGACTACTGGCGCAGTGACAACCCGTCCAATACCTATTTCGGAGTGGCGGTACCTAATCCCTACCGGAACGCGATTACCTACCAGGATGCGAGTTTTCTCCGTATTTCCGACATTACTGCGGGCTATACGCTGCCTGCCGGCCTGATCAGCAAATGGAAGATGTCGACCGCCCGTGTCTATGTTCAGACCATCAGCCCGTTTGTTTTTACGAAGTTCACAGGATTTGACCCGGAGTTCAATTCATCCATATATCAGGATGATATCCCGACAGCCATTTATACCCTCGGGCTTAATATCAGTTTCTAAGCATGAGACAAGAATCAAAACAGGAAATCCCCATGAGCGCATTAAAACGTCTCCGTAATTATAACAGTTCTTTTCGCATGAAATCAAAACGTCGCGTGCAGTGTGCGGCACTCGGGCTGCTCGGGCTGTGCCTTCTCTCCACCGGGTGCGGCGATGACTTTCTGCTTGAGAAGCCCGTCTCGACGCTTACTACCGACGTTTATTACAAGACTGAAACAGGATTTGAAGATCTTGTCAGATCCTGCTATCCCCTTCTTCGTAATATTCACCAGAGCAGGACGCTGGTGCTTAATGGGACAGATGTCTTCTCGTCGGGTACGGGCTGGTCTGCGGCCCAGAAGGTAGATCCCGATGCACTTGACGTATACGATACCCGTCTGAACGGTGCGAATGGGGAGCTCCTGACTTTATGGAGGCTCCTGTATGCAGAGATCGGCAGGGCCAATACGGTAGTATCGCGCGCACCGGATGTGCCGATGGACGAAACCCGGAAGGGCATAAGGGTAGCCGAGGCAAAGTTCCTGAGAGCGCTTTGCTATTTCTACCTGGTTCAGCAGTGGGGTGATGTGCCCATGCCGCTGGTTGAAACCACCACGGCGAGCAAAGAGGCCAACAGGATACCTTCGAAAGATATTTATAAACAGATAATCGACGACCTTACGGAGTGCGAAGCCAGGCTCCCGGAAACAGCCTCTAACTATGGAAGGGCGACCAAAGGAGCTGCCCGGTTTTTGTTATCGAGGGTATACCTGACCAGGGGATGGAATTTTAACAATGTGCTCGGCGGGAGCGACGCCGATTTTCAGAAAGCCCTGGAGTATGCCGATAAGGTTATCGAATCGTACCCGCTGGCTGCAAATTACAAAGACCTGTTCCCGATCCGCTCGGAGAACCCGCTGACCCAGTATACCGGCGCTCAGAATGACAAAAATCCGGAGATTATTTTTTCGGTACAGTATAATTCCGACGTGCTTACGAATAAGACCGATCCGGCGTTCCAGGTGGATGCTGCGGGAGGGAATAATCTCCACTCCATATTCGGAGGCGGCGGAGAGGGGTTTGCCGGATCTGTCGGCAGGACGAGCGATTACAACCGGTACCAGTCCCATCATGTAGTAACCCAGGCGGTATACCGGATGTTCGATCCGCAACTTGATGCGCGCTACGACCACAATTTCGTGGAAGTGGGTTATGCATTGTCGAACGTAAACAATTTCCTCCCGATCCGTCTCAACTCAGACATTAAGATCAATATAGTAAAAGGTGACACCGTATGTTATTTCCGTCCCTGGAACAACCCGGCTACAACCCTGGAGGAAAGGGGTGTCGACGTTGGGGGAAAGATGCGTTACGCTGTAATAAACGTTGACGAATACGGCGGAGCTTATTCAAGATTATCAGGCTTCGGTGCCGGCGATCATCCGATGATGTGGAAGTTCTGGCAACCAGGAATTGCCTATGGCGATGCCTATGGTACGTTCAATGAATCGATATTCCGATCGGCGGAAGCCTATCTTATTGCGGCCGAAGCTATTGTGAAAGGCGCCGGGAACGGAAAGCTGGGGGCCGCCGAGATTTACTATAATAAAGTGCTCGACAGAGCTTTGAAAGGGGCCGGCGGAGACCCCAGATGTGCAGCCGAACCCGGTAACGTCACCTCGCTGGAGGCAACATCCTACCGGGCTACCGCCGCCAACATTTCCATCGACATGATCCTTGACGAAAGGGCCAGGGAGCTGATGGGAGAATATACACGCTGGTTTGACCTGAAAAGGACCGGAAAGCTGATAGAACGCGTCAACAAATACAATCCCTGGGCAAAAAAATCGTCTGAAATAAGCGCTAAACACTACCTGCGCCCTATTCCTCAAAGCGAGATCGACCTGTCGTTCCCGACAATGAGCCAGAACGAAGGATACTAATTAACCCTCCTCTGAATTTATCTGCCATCTGAGATTTCCCGGCTCGGCACAGGTCTTGCCTGTCTGAGCCGGGTAGCTGTAAACTTATCAGAAAAGGCCTTTCCATCCAGAAATGAATCGCCGGGATTTTCTTTTTAAAGCCGCTGCCGGAGTAAACCTGCCGCTGCTTTCACAGGGTTTTTTTGCCGGGAGAACAACAGCCTCCCCCTGGAAGAGTTACGATTTCAGGCCGTTCAGGGACGGGCAGTTTCCTGTACCTGTTGTAAAGGTCACGCCTGACGACGGATTTTATATCCACACCTTTTATGATGTTTGTCCCTGGAGCCCCTCCGGGAAAATGCTCGCACTTACCCGGCTCCCCTACCAGGGAAAGAAGCCCGCCTGGGGAGATACTGCGGGCGTCTGCCTGGTGGATCTTCAGAACCGGCGGATCAGGGAAATATACAGGACCAGGGCCTGGTCTTTTCAACTTGGTGCGAATGTGCAATGGGACAGCGTTTCCGACCGGTATATCTACACCAATGACATCATAAACGATGAAGTGGTATGCGTCAGAATAGACCTTGAGAATGAAGAGGTAAGGGTATTTGCAGGATCGAAGTATGATGTTGCGCCCGATGGCCGGTCGGTCGTCAGTCCGAATCTCCTTAACATGAATATCCATCAGTATGGTTATGCCGTTCCCGACGGCCCGGGCGGGCGCCCCGTTCCGTTTACTCTTGCTGATATGGAAAGGGAAGGCTTATGGCATACGGACCTGGAAACGAATACTAAAAAGATGCTGGTTCCGATGAAGCGCTTTTTTGAAACGGCGGACGATAAAGACAGGTATGCCGGAAGTACAGGTTACCTGTTTCATTCCAAATTTAACCGGCAGAGCACGAGGATCCTCCAGGTTTTCAGGGCACAGGTAGGAGACAAAGGGAGAAATGCATCCCTTTTCAGTATGAATACCAACGGGACCGGTCTGACGCAATGCCTGACGGCCGGGCACTGGAACCAGATCGCTCAGTCCGGAGGGTCGGGGAACCATCCGAACTGGCATCCGGACGGGGAACATATCATTATGAACTGCGTCCCGGCCTGGCTGGGCTTCCGGGAAATGATGTTCTGTCGTTTCCGCTACGATGGCTCGGGGTTTACGATCCTTTCCGAAAAGCACCGCGGGAGCGGGCATCCGAGTGTGGAGTCTTCGGGTCGTTACCTGGTTGCAGATGCTTATCCCAAGCAGTCGTACGTCAGTTCGGAAAATGGTGAGGTTGCTATCCGCATGCTGGATACAAAGGACGACACGGAGGTGAGGCTCTGCAATGTTCCAAATGACGTGGGTGGCGGGGTTAAACAGTCCCGGGCTGAAGATGCAGGCTCCGGCGGAAGCCACTATAAGCTCGATCCGCATCCTGCCTGGAGCCGTGATTACCGGCAGCTTTGCTTTAATGGCGCACCCAAAGGACAGCGCCAGGTATTTATCGCAGATTTGAAGAAATTAATGTTGTAATGGGCCGTAGCTTTTTGAAATGCTTATTTTTTACGCTGGCAACAGCCGGCACTTATGGTCAGTCCACCCGGTCTCTGACCGTTTTCCTGGCAGAGCCTTTGCCGGTCGACGGTTCCGTGGCCAGGGTGAATCCCGTAGTATTGAGATGGCCCTACCAGAAAGGCGACGGGGTAACTTATGAAGCCCGCCTTTCTATGGATAGCCTTTTTTCCCGTGCGCCGGTATGGAATGCCGGCGGATTGCCCGGGGCTATGTACAACCCGCACAGACTTCTTGAGAAAGGTACCTGGTACTGGCAATACCGGGTAAGCGGTAAGAAGTGGTCGGAGCGCCTGAAATTCATTGTTCCCGAAAATGCCGTTCCTGTCGCGTCGCCTGCATCGGAAGAGTTCCTGGGGAAGATCCCCGAAGGGCATCCACGTATTCTGGCAGACCGCCCCGGTCAGGATTTTCGCAGCCTTGCTAAACAGGCAGAGGCCCGTGCGATACTCGAAGAAGCGGAGCAGGCTTTGACGGTTGAGATGAAGGCTGAAAGCGAAAACCTGTACGTAAGGGCCGGTAAGGAGGGGCTAACGGAGCAACAGGCCGGAAGGCTGCAAAAGGACGCGGTTGTGAGGGTCGGGCACCGTATCAGGGAGACGGTGATCCCGCTTTGCCAGGCATACCTGCTTACAGCCGACCGACGGTACCGGGACAAAGCTATAGAGATAGCGATGCAGATCAGTGCGTGGGATCCGGACGGTGTTACTTCACAAAGTGATTTCACTGACGGGATATCGATGTACGGTATGGCGCTGGTGTTCGATACTTTTTACAATGACCTGGACGGAGACCAGAAAGCCCGGTTGATTAATTCCGCTAAGACAAGGGCCGCGAGGTTTTACAGTCACTGGATCAATAACATTGAATCGAAAGTTCTGAGCGGGCATGTATGGCAATTGCTGCTAAATGAGTTTTTCAAAACAGCCCTGGCCCTTTACCGGCACGAGGATAAGGCGACCGGATGGCTGAGCTATGCTTATGAGCTGTTCCTGGGCAGGACTCCCGTACTGGGAGGTATCGACGGCGGATGGGCGGAAGGGGCCTCCTATTTCAGGATGAACATAGACATGCTGGTCGATATACCTGAAAAAATAAAAAGCTACACAGGTTTTGATTTCATAGGCAGTCACCCCTGGTACCGCAACCAGGCCGACTGGCTGATCTACCAGGTGCCGCCGGGAGGATCTGCCGACGGCTTTGGGGATAATACCGAGGAACTGCTGTCGCCTCCTCCTTTCTTTGCAGCTTATGCCGATGTGATGGGCCGCCTCCTGGACGATTCGCGGTTCCGGTGGTACTTGCAGAAAATGCGCGAATTGCAGGAAGTCGACCTTGCCAGGGAACCTGTCCTGAGATGGTACCGACTGGTTCATTCCGGTACGTCACTGAAAAATCTGACTGAAAAGCCGCCCCGGCTTCCCATGGGACGTGTATTCCGGGAGGCAGGTACAGCTTCCCTTCATACCAATCCGTCAGAACCGGGGAATGATATCATGGTAGCATTCAGGGCGAGCCCGTACGGGGCGTACGGGCATGCCCACGCCGATCAGAATACTTTCAATGTAATGGTTGACGGTAAGAGGTTGTTTTTCAGAACGGGCTATAAAGTAGCGATGAACGATCCTCACCGCCTGGGGTGGAGCATGCATACGAAGGCGCACAACGGGATCCTTGTCAACGGAGAAGGCCAGCCTTACAGCGTAGAAGCAGGAGGGTACATACGGCGTTTTTTACAGGGTGAATCGCTTGCCTATGTATCCGGTGATGGATCCGGAGCTTATAAAAGCAAAGAAAAAGGTGCAGATCCGGGGCTCAGGAAATTCTTCCGGCATGTCGTTTTGCTGAAGCCCGGCATATTGATCGTTTACGACGAACTTGAAGCGGAGAAGCCGGCCGGGTGGTCGTGGCTGATCCACAGCCTTGAGCATATGTCTGCCGATCCGGGCGGCAGCGGTTATGTTGGCAGATCCGGAAACGCAGCAGGGACAGGAAAACTCTGGGCATCGGAACCGTTGTCATGGTCTTTGAAAAATAAGTTCGATATACCTGCCGTAAGTTACAGGGGTGTTCCCGGCAAATCGCGGAAGGAATATAATGATAATCAATGGCACCTGACCGCTACCGGTATGACCCCCAGCCGGGTGATGCGTTTTCTTTCCGTTATCAGGATAAGCAGGAATGATGACGAAATAATTGCATTCAAAGACCTATCCGGATCGGACGGTTCGGCGCTGGTAGAAGCGGGAGGCTGGAAGATCAGCGCAGCACTCTCCGGACACCTGGCACCCTCCCTCCGGATCAGTTCGGTTTCGGAAGATGTGATTTTCTCGCTATATGATGATGAGCTCAAAACAGGAGACAAAATTTTCAGGGGGCCTCGGGAACAGAGTACAAAGTTGCTGGAAAAGACCCCCGATGGTTATGAGCTTCTTGAAGCAGAAGATTTTATTAGCGACTTTTAAACACGTTTATCAATAGGAAGCACAGGTACTCTTAACAGTTTGAAATGAAAAAGATATTTTTACTGGTCCTTCTGGCGGGACTGATAGCGGCGTCCGTACGAAAATCCCCGGATCATGACCCGCCGGTCATTAAATCGGGGCGTCCCAATATCCTCTTTGCGATAGCCGACGACCAGTCTTTTCCCCATGCTTCGGCATACGGCAGCAAAACATTTCTAACCCCCGCTTTCGACAATGTGGCGGCAAGGGGAGTGCTGTTCAATAATGCCTTTGTGGCTGCGCCTCAATGCAGCCCGTCCAGGGCAGCGCTGCTGACAGGCAGAAACATTTGGCAGTTGGAGGAAGCGGGTACGCATTCCAGCTATTTTCCGAAAAAGTTTCCTGTCTTCACCGACGCGCTGGAGAGCTCCGGGTATTTTATCGGTTATACGGGCAAGCCCTGGGGGCCGGGAAATTTCGAAGGAGCCGGTAGGAGCCGGAATCCCGTAGGCCCGGCTTTTAACAGGCACGAGGTTACGAGTCGCGCCGCCCAGGGTATCAGCAGGAATGACTATGCGTCGAATTTCGGCGAGTTTCTCTCGCAAAGACAAAAGGGCCAGCCCTTCTTTTTCTGGTATGGTGGAATGGAACCGCATCGCGGATACGAAGAGGGGTCAGGCGCCAAAGCCGGCCTGACGATCACGAAATCCGAAATCCCCGGTTTTTTACCGGATACCGACACCGTCAGGTCAGACTTGCTGGACTATGCATTGGAGATCGGCTGGTTTGACAGTCATCTGGGGAAAATGCTGGCCATGCTGGAAGACATAGGTGAGCTGGAAAACACGATCGTCGTGGTGACCGCCGACAACGGTATGGCTTTTCCCTATGCAAAGGCAAACCTGCAGGAGTACGGCATTCACGTACCGTTTGCAGCCTGTGGTCCGGGTATCGCCGGGGCGGGACGCAGAGTGGATGACCTGGTAAGCCTGGCCGACCTTTGCCCGACTTTTCTCGAAGCAGCCGGTCTCCCGGTTTTTGAAGGGGTGGCTGCGCGTTCGCTCTGGCCGGTCCTGAAAAGCAGGAAGTCGGGTTATGTCGATCAGAGCAGGAAATATATACTCGCGGGAAGAGAACGCCATACCCACGCCAGGCCCGACAATGTGGGCTACCCGGCAAGGGCCATCCGTACAAAAGACTATCTCTATATGGTCAATTTTCTTCCCGAACGATGGCCATTGGGCGACCCGCCGCCGCGAGATCATACCGGGAAAGCAGAAGGCCCTGACTTCAAGCCCATTACCGAGGGGTATGAAGACATAGACAGCTCGCCATCCAAAACATTCCTCACCACGCACCGCGCGGTTTATCCGGACCTGTTCAGGATGGCTTTTGAAAAACGCGGGAGGGAGGAACTCTACGACATACGTGCCGATCCATATTGCCTTTACAACCTTGCCTCATCGAAGGCGACTGAGAAAATCCGGCAGGAACTGGAAAAAGAGCTGATGGGCCGGCTAACGCTGCAAGGCGACCCCCGCGTGACGGGAGGCGGAGAGGTATTCGACAGTTACCCGAGGTTCGGTCCGATGCGACCCTTCGAAGGATTTAAGGAAAGGGGGGAAATATAATCCCCGATTCATGCCTGGCAAACGTCCGAACATTATACTTATCCTGACCGACGACCTGGGGTGGAGCAGTCTATCCTCCGCGATGGACCGTCATATCGCAGGGGCGAAAAGCGACTACCACGAAACACCGGCTATAGACAGGATGATCAGGGAGGGAATGCGTTTTTCGCGGGGTTATGCCCCCGACCCGATCTGTACGCCAAGCAGGAGAAGCATCCAGTTCGGCCAGACTTCCCTCCACCAGGGCGACGAAGAATTTGCCGGGAATTACAAAAATGCTACCGCGAGGCCACGGTCTATCCCCGAAACGTTGAAAAGCATAGATCCGTCTTATGCTGCCGCTCATTTCGGAAAATGGGATCTGCGCGCAGATATAACCCCGGAACACCTGGGCTATGACCAGAGCGACGGGGATACAGGGAACCGGGACGGCGATTTATCACAGGAGAGGGGAGAGAAATGGCTGAAAGAATATCTCCATGACAATCCCAAGCAGATCGACAGTCTCACGGCCAGGGCTATCCGCTTTATGGCAAGGCAATCGGGCGCGGACAAACCGTTTTATCTCCAGGTATCGCACTATGCCACCCATGTTAACTTCGAAACCAAGCCGCAGACTCACCGCAAATTTGCAGATAAGAAAAAGGGAACCATGCATGACAACACCGCCTGGGCCGGGATGATCTACGACCTGGACGCGGGTATAGGACGCCTCTTTGAAGCCCTTGATTCGCTGGGGTTGTCAGAAAATACATATGTGTTCTTCATGGCCGATAATGGGGGAGTAGAGTTTGTTCCACCTGTCAGTAACCGGCTGGACCCGCCGTCGGCATTTTCGAAGCCGATGAGGAACGCTCCATTGCGGGGCGGGAAATGGACACTTTATGAAGGAGGCATCCGCGTGCCGTTTATCGTAAAAGGGCCGGGAATCAAGGCAGGAACGCAATCGGATGTACCGGTGGCGGGCTGGGATCTCCTCCCCACTTTCAGCGAGCTGGCCGGGAATTCCCCTCTTACAGACGACAGGGTTGACGGCGGGAGCTTTGTTTCCCTGCTGAAAAATGACGGGAAAGGAAATGTAGTGCGTCCGTCTGAAGATTTCTATTTTCACCGGTTTCATAATTCTTATCCTCACTCGGCCATCATTTCCGGGTCCTATAAACTGATCCATTTCTGGAAAACGGGTACTACTGAGTTTTATGATCTTGCCAAAGATCCCGGAGAAATCCGCAATATCCGCGACAAGGAAAAAGCAAGGGCTGCTATGATGGAAAAACGCCTTTTCAGCTATATCCGGAAAACAAACCCGCATCTTACTTTTCCATGAAACACCTTTTGATCCTGGCCGGGATTTTTGGAATGATCGACAGCTATTCGCAAGCCCGGAAACCAGGGCATGTGATTATCATCATGGCCGACCAGCTAAGAGCAGACGTACTGGGAGTGCAGACTCCGCATATCGATGCGCTTCGAAAGGAAGCCGTCGAATTCACGCGCGCTTACTGCGCCGCTCCGCTCTGTGCTCCTTCCAGGGCGTCCTTTTTTACGGGACTGTATCCTAACCATACCGGGTCAATGATCAATCCGTGGTCAAAAGAAGACGAAGTATATGGGACCGTAAAGCCGCGGATACCCAGCTTATATACGATGATGGAAAAGTCGTGGGACAGCCGGCATGTCGGTAAGCAGCACTTTTTTACAACGGAAAAGATCGACAGGAGGGCGGAGCAGGGGACAAAATGGATTACACAGGAGGACTATTCCCGGTGGATGGGCAGAGAAAAAAAGAACAAGCCGGGTGGGAAGAGATTTAAAGCCGATGCGCCGGAGCTGGTATCGGGCAGTTTTACCAGGCTAAGATCCTATTCGACTCCGAAGACAGAACTGTATCAAGAAGGGATGGACTATTTTCTCGACCGTTACATCACTAATGAAAGTATCAGGGCTATTAAAGAAAGAGATAAGAGCAGGCCTCTGTTGCTGAATACCATGTACCTCGCGCCGCACCCGCCGTTTCATATCCCCGATCCTTATTTCTCGATGTACAAGCCCGGCGATTTCTACCTGCCGGCAAATGTAGGGCGCTGGTATCCGGGGCAATCCCCGCTCCAGATGTACAGTCTTACCGGTTTTATCGGTTCGCGCTATACCCGTGAGCAATGGAACGAGATATGGGCGAAATACCTGGGACTGGTAAAGCTGCTTGATGACGAGGTCGGAAGGCTTATCAGAACGCTAAAGGAAGAAGGAATGTATGATGACGCCCTGATCATTTTTACATCTGACCACGGCGAGATGCTGGGCAGCCATTCGCTCTGGCAGAAAATGTGCATGTACGAGGAATCCGTACGTGTACCGCTTATCGTAAAGCTTCCGAAAGGATACCCGGTTAAAACCAGGAGCGTTGCTACGCCCGTAAGCCTGGTAGATGTATTGCCGACGATACTGGATCTGAATGGCATAGCAGCGTCTCCGGTACAGGTAGACGGGAAGTCGCTGCTTCCCCTGCTGTCCGGTAGTGACAAAAGGAGCGATGCCATCTTTATACAATATGACGGGAATGGCTCTTTGGGGAATGCCCAGCGGTGCCTGGTTGACGGCGACCTCAAGCTGATAGTGGATACGTTCAGGGAGGAGGTTTTTCTTGAGCTGTATGATTTGAAGAAAGATCCGGAGGAAACCCGGAATCTCGCGCTGAACCCGGAAAATGAGCATCTGCTCGAAGGGCTTATAGTGAAGCTAAAAGCTGTTATGTCCCGGACAGGCGACCGCGTCAGGCTTGAAGAAAACGTAGTGAAACGCTTCCTGGAGAATTATGGAGTAGGCGAAGACCAATGATCTAGTTAGCAGCTTATTAATATTTTATTCAGATGAAACGCAACGCAGCTTTATATACCTTTTTTATCCTCGCGGCGACGGTATTCCCCTGGAAATCGCCTGCAGGCAGCTTTTCGGGGGACGGTCGTTCCAGGCCTAACATCATCTACATCATGGCAGACGATATGGGCTATTCCGACCTGGGTTGCTATGGGGGCGAGGTCCGTACTCCCAACCTGGATCGTCTTGCAGCCGGCGGGATAAAATTCCGCGGTTTCTACAATAACGCCAGATGCTGTCCGACGCGGGCAAGCCTGCTGACCGGCCGCTATCCGCATGAAGCCGGGATGGGGCACATGGTAACGCCGGAGGGGGCCGAAGTAAAGCCCGGTCCTTACCAGGGGTTTATCGACAGCCGTTTCCCTACCATAGCCGAGTACCTGAAGCAAGGCGGGTACCGCACCTACATGACCGGCAAATGGCATGTGGGAGAACGGCCCGCGCACTGGCCGCTGAAAAGAGGATTTGAGCGTTTCTTCGGGCTGATCAACGGCGCTACCGGTTACTATGGAGTGATTCCTCAGGAAAAGGGCAAGCGGCACATCGTCCTGCAAGACAAGGAATTCGATACTCCTGCGGAAAGGTTTTACATTACGGATGCCTTTACAGACTATGCGATCGAGTACCTGAACATGCATAGGCAGGAAAATCCTCAGCAGCCGTTCTTTCTGTACCTGGCTTATACGGCTCCCCATTTTCCCCTGCACGCTCCTGAAGAAGACGTGACCAGGTATGAAGCTGTTTATCGCCAGGGATGGGATGTTATCCGTGAAAAAAGATATAAAAAGATGGTTGCGCTCGGCCTGGTGGATGGTCGTTTCAGCTTTCCGGCCAGACCGGACGATATACCTTCCTGGGAATCTGCAGGGGATAAAGAGGAGTGGGTTAGAAAGATGGCGGTATATGCCGCGATGATCGATCGGATGGATCAGAATATCGGGAGGCTCCTGGCACAACTGAAAGAAAACGGGCAACTTGATAACACGCTGATCGTTTTCCTGTCGGACAACGGAGCCTGTGCTGAAAACGTTGCCCGGCGCAATTTTAATGACCCGTCCGTAAAAATCGGTCAGCCCGGCTCTTATGTTACCTATGATACGCCCTGGGCCAATGTGTCGAATACGCCCTTCAGGAAGTACAAGCGCTTTTTGCATGAAGGCGGAATTATCACTCCCTGTATTGTTTCCTGGCCTGACCGTGTAAAACCGGAGGAAGGCTACCACCCTGCGCCTGCTTATGTGACCGACCTGCTGCCGACAGCCATGGAACTGGCCGGGTTACCGAAAGGAGATCTGCCCGGAAGCAGCCTGTCTTTCCTGTGGAACGGGAAACAACCGACGGAACGTACCTACTTCTGGGAACACGAAGGCAACCAGGCTGTCCGGAAAGGTAAATGGAAGCTCGTCAAAGACAAAGAAGATAAAGACTGGGCGTTGTACGACCTGGTGAAAGACCCTTCCGAAAGTACAGACCTTTCTGCCACGGACCGTGCCCGGGTCAGCGAATTGAAAAAAATGTACCGGAAATGGGCGGGCGAAGTAGGAGCAAAAATTCAAACCGACGGCGAATGAGGCGCATAGATGCGCATTTATCCTCCTCTCACTTTACTATCCTTTCAGTGGCGCTGAAATTAAAATAGCGCGATCTTCCGAGAAAGGATATGTCGAGCCTGAGCTTATAGGTACCCCACGGATAGTCGGCCTCCGTCGTGAGCACATCATGATTCGGGACCGTATCTTCACTTTTACCTTTTTGCAGGAGCTCGTAAAGCACTCTCCCGTTCATATCTGCCGGGATACTATAGCCGTAAAAACTCAGGACAGTGGGCACGATGTCGATAATAGATGACGGCAATTCGCTGACATATCCTTTTTTAAAATCGGGCCCCTGCGCAAACAACCGGATACCAATCTCGTAGGGGCTTGAACCACCGTGCCCGGCGGTTCCGACCGAAAAATCACTTCCGGCATACCCCCATTCATTCGGATTGTCATTCCAGTTAACAGCTGCCAGGATGTCTCCCGTCCGCTCCGTATGATGATAATGGACAGATTCAAAGGAGAAAGTACCCGGCACCCACCCCTGCATACTGCCCGGCTGGACGCCTTTTGTGAATACAGCCCCGACCCAGGGTGTTTTATGCAATACTTCGATGATCTTTTTTATCGTGGCCTGATCCCTGTTTTTTACATAAACCGCTCCTTCTGCCAGCACGACATCGTCCGAATCCTTATCTTTTTTCAGCCCTGCTCCGATCAGCAGATCCGTCAGGCCCTGCTTTCCGGTGTAGGTCACGAACCCGTGATCGGTGGTCGCGATGATATTGTACTGATTTCTGAGACCGCCGGCCTCCAGGTGCCGGATAATCCGCCCGAACTGGGCATCTACAAAAGCCAGCGCTTCCTTCAGCTCATCGGACCCGATACCGCCTTTATGCCCTGCTCCGTCGGGATCGGAAAACCAGATGGTGCTGACCAGCGGGCCGCCTGCCGTCAGGCTGTACCGGATCAGGGCGTCGGTTATCCACTTGTGCTTGTTGAGCCCGGTCGCATTGGTTTCGGGCGCTCCGAGATCTGCCACTACTTTAGCGCGGAACGACTCGGGCAGGATCAATCCCGGATTCACGATGGCGCCCTTTCCCACTGTATGGTTCTGAAGAAATGCCTGGCCGGAAGTACCGGAGCTAAACACCATCATCCGTTCGCCATGCTTGTCCAGCACTTCCCCGATCGATGTGCCCGTCAGCAGCTTTCCCGATTCGGAGGCAGCTATTCTGACCAGGTCGCCATGCGAAGTGCCGGTTGCTTTTCCGGGGTTTACCTTAGGGAAATATACGGCGTTGCCCAGCAATCCGTGGTTAGCCGGATAAGACCCCGTAGCGAACGAAGCGGAATTGACACGCGTCACAGTAGGAAAAACGCTGTGGTGCCTCTCGGCCCGTGACGCGCTTTCGCGAAATGCCCACAGTTCAGGCATCAGCCCGGGCGTAATATAATCTGCCCGCATCCCGTCGAATATCACGATAAGCGTTTTATGCTGCTGTCCCGGGGAAGGGGATACTGACAGCCCCAAAATAAAAAGCAGGGTGACAGCATGGCTAAAAGCCCGTGCAATCGGGGAGGGATTCGATATTTTCATATTGGCGCTGGCAAAATTCGGAGTAATAGTCTATTGTAATTGTTTTTCATGCAAATCTGTAGTTTAAAATTGTTTTTCTCAATTAGTAATTATATTTCATGTCTTCGGATCAACTGCGGTTTGTCCAGACGGGTAAAAGATATTAGCAGAAGGGTTATGGTCCTGTTTTTCTGTCTCCAACCAGGTTACTCCATTTTTTATAGTGGTTCTTTAGTATTTTTAGCTCTGCCTGCGATTTTTGATGGTCAATTAAGTTGCTTTGCTCAAAAGGATCTTTAGATAGATCAAAAAGCAATTCGTCATTTATATCCGTTAATATATACTTCCAGGTAAGGGACCGTATCATCCGGTGCCCCATCCCGGTTTTCCCACCTACGCCGACACTTTCAGCAGCCACGTAGTCGCGGACAGGAGCCGGATTACCAAGAAGGGACTGCAAAATTGATTTTCCCTGCAAATACTCCGGGACCGGTAAACCGGCCAGGTCGAGTATTGTGGGAAACACATCGATGCTGGAAACAAGGGCATCCGACCTATGCGGCTTTATTTTAAGTTTGTCCCAACAGACAAACATAGGCACCCGGACGGACTCTTCATGCATGGTAAGCTTGTTGCCCAATCCATGATTCCCGAGGAAATACCCGTTGTCTGAGAGAAAGAAAATAACCGTATTTTCCAGGTGGCCGCGCTCTTCCAGTTGCCTTACCAACGTTCCTACCTGGGAATCGAGATGGCTGATAGTGGCATAGTAGGCCTTGGAAAATTCTCTGACCACTTCTGCTGACCTGGGCGGGCCGGAGGGTAAGTTCCGGTAATTGTCGGTATAATCGGAATCCCGGTAAAAGTTCTCGTCCGGCAGGCCCTGGTTAAAAACGCTTTCCTTCGGTGGCGATTCGAGGAAGTTCTCTCCAAGCGAAATATCTTTGGCTGAGTAAAGGTCCAGCCACTTTTGAGCGGGCCTGAGCGGCACGTGAGGCTGCCTGGGTGCAAGCCAGATCATAAATGGTTTGTCGCCAAAAGCCGGTTCTTCAATAAAGCGGGACACATCATCAAATGCCCTTTTGTCGTCAAAATCAAGTGACTCCTCTCCGAACCGGAACCCGTAGTCTTTCGGATCGCCCAGGTGTGACTTCCCGCTGAAATAAGTAGCATACCCGGCGTCGGAAAGGAAATGCGCAACCGTGCGATAGCGTTTTTCCTTCACTATATTCCGGATGAAAGAATCTTTATCCAGCGCAACGGTGCCATGTGTCTGGGGATATAATCCCGTGAGGATGCTTGCCCTGCTCGCGGCACAGACCGGCGTTGCGGTAAACGCTTTGTCAAAAATGATCCCCTTGCCTGCCAGACCGTCAAGCTCGGGGGTCAAAACTTCCGGGTTATTGTATCCTATTGCGCGATAGGTCTGGTCGTCGGTAAAGATGATCAGAAAATTGGGCGGTCTCCGGCCTTCCCGGCAAAGCACAGGGGAAATAGCCGCAAGCAATAGTGTAAAGAGACCGGCTATTTTTGACATCGCGATCATTTGTTCAGCTCCGGCGGCTCGCAGTAGGCCACAAATTTTTGCTCCAGGCTCCAGGATTCCGGCAGCTTCCCGGCGAGCGGGTGAGTGCTTTCAAAGACGTCCAGCAGCTTTTTCTGCAATTCGGCCATAATCTTTCGATAAGCTGGGTTCCGGGACTGATCAGTGGTTTCTCCGGGGTCACGTACGAGATCATATAATTGATGCGTAATTCCGGGAGGGCCGAAACCGGTAGCATATCCCATTGCGAGGTCCTCTTTCCCTGTAGAAAATACGTATTTGTATTCCTTAGTCCTGATCATCACCTTGTTGTCAGGCAAAAATTCCGAGAAGACGTGGTCCCGGTGTTTGTCAGTTTTCCCGAGCAAAAGGGGATACAGGCTTTTTCCGTGGATGTCAGCCAGCGGCTTTTCCCCCAGTGCCTCTACGATAGTGGGGAACAGGTCAACGAATTCTGTCATTGCCGATTCAACCTTCCCGTTTTGAAAAGCCTTTCCTCCCCGGACGATCAGCGGGGCCTTTACGGCTTCTTCCCACATCATGTGCTTTTCAAATCGTTTGTGATCATTTAATAAATAACCGTGGTCCCCTATGTAGATCACCAGGGTATTTTCACTTAAACCCGCCTTGTCGAGAGCATCCAAAACGAGGCCGACGTTTTTGTCCAGGTATTCCACCGAGGTATAATAGGCAGAGATGATGCCCTTCTTTTCTTCGTCCGTCAGGTCTTTAAAAATAGCGGGTATCCAACGATCATCCTCCGGGCTGCCGGTCGGGAGCGGCATCTTTTCGGGATCGTATTTGTTGGCATATTCAATCGGGAAATTAAAGGGAGAATGGGGTTCTTCGAAGCCGAGCCACAGGCAGAACGGGTCATTCCGGTTGGTGTTGATAAATTCCACTGCTTTTTTTGCGTAAAACGTACCCGGCTCGTCCTCGTCATAGCAGGCCGAGGGCAGGGCCTCCGCATTGAGCCAGATATTGGCGGGGTCCCTGAAAGGCTTCCATTGGGGTCGCGATCGTACCGATTCGGGCGCGACCCGGGGCGGATGCGCTTTTATATGCTCCATGTAATCTTTCCTTTGGATTTTTAGCTCAAACCCATGGTTGGATTCCCCGTTGAAGTGGTTTTTTCCGATAATCGCGGATTTATAGCCTAAAGGCGTCAGGTAATCCGCGATCGAAACCTGCTCTTCGGGAAAAGGAGTGGCCAGCAGGGATACCCCGGAAGCATGCGGGTATTTACCCGTAATGATCGACTGTCTCGACGGAGAGCATACCGGCGAATTCACATAGGCATGGCTGAACAATACGCCTTGCTTCGCCATTTTATCGAGGTTCGGCGTCCTTACGATTTTGTTGCCGTAAGCTCCCAGGACTTTCGTGCTATGGTCATCTCCTATAATGAAGACCACGTTACGGAAGCCGGTATTTCCGGGCGGCTCCTCTTTTTTCCGCTCTGATGAATTACCGCAGGAAGCGGCGGCCAAAGTGATAAGAAGAATGGGAATGTAGAATTTCATACTAATATCCGGGGTTTTGTTCAAGACTACCGATCAGGATTTCCCTTTGCGGAAGGGGAAATAGAAGGCGGTTGGGCGTTACGTTGTAGCTTACATCTCTCAGGATGGGATACAACGCCTTCATGTATTTCCCGTGCTCGGTCATTGTCGTGATTGCCCTGTTGGTGCGAACCAGATCAAGCCAACGTTTGTTTTCAAACGCAAACTCCACCCGCCGTTCGTGCAGGATAATATCTCTAAGAATATCCTGGTTCGATTCGGTAGACTGTGACAACCCTGCTCTTTCCCGTACCTTATTAAGATGTACCAACGCCTCTGCAGATTTCCCCTGCTCGTTTAAGGATTCCGCCAGTAATAAAAGTACGTCCGAGTACCGATATACCGGGAAATTATCGTCAGTGTTGTTCTGGACGCTATGGGGGTTCAGGTATTTCCTGATGAAAGGGTACGACCTTTTCCCGGCTGGCGTAGTATAGCCTACCGGGTTTACAACAGATTCGATCACCATCGCTCCGACGGGTCCGGTGCCTTCTATTATACCTATAGAAGCCGGCAGCCGGGAGTCACCCGGCTCGTAGGTATCGATCATTTCCTGGGTCGGCACGTTCCAGCCGCCGGCATTCCTGTTTTGCGATTGTATACCGGTAACCCGGCTTACATCAGCCGACAAAGGCAAAAAATGATACAGGAAATCGCTTTGCTGCCCCTGGTTGCCTTGCTGGTACTGGATCTCGAAGATCGACTCCCTGCTGTTTTTGTTGGTAGTGCTGAATACCGACCGGTAATCTGGCAATAAAGAATACCCCATCGCCAGCACCGCCTTTAGCTCGGTCTCGGCTTCGGCATATTTCTTCTGGGTCAGATAAGCGTCTGCCAGCAGGACGTGGGCTGCTCCCTTTGTAGCCTTGCCATTCTGGGGAAAACTCGCTGCCTGAAGCTTTTGAATGGCATCGCGCAGATCCGACTCGATTGCCTGGTATACCTCCGCTACCGATGCCCTGGGAAGATAGGCCTGCGTCGCACCTTCTACCGCATGCAGGTGAAGAGAAACGCCGCCGAAATAGCGCACCAGGTCAAAATACAGCAAAGCCCTTATGAATTTGGATTCACCGGAAACCCTATCCCTGAACTGCTGGCTGAAATCACCATCTTCAATTTTATCGAGTATCTGGTTTGCCCTGGCTATCCCAACATAGCAGGCATTGTACTTGCTGGAGACGTAGCTGCTTGAATTGTTGTCCAGGAAGCCCGCCGTATCCTCTCTTTCCAGCAATGCGGTTCCCCGGTTGAGGTTGTTGTATTCGTAATGCGTATTATCCGATCGCATTTCTCCCATTACCCAGGAGGCAATTGAGCCCTTTGCCTCCCTGATAGAGGCGTATGCCCCGATCAGCGCCTGCTCAAACTGGGACTGAGTTTTGTAGAAGTTAGCCGTCGTAACGGAGCTTTGCGGAGGTATTTTCAGGAATTCGTCCGAGCACGCCTGCAATACTACGAGGAAGATGATACCTATATAAGCTGACTTTTTCATATCTTTTCCAATTTGAAGCATTAAAAATTGAGGTTCAGGCCTAGTGCATAGGTTCTGGGAACAGGATAGGCCGTTCCGTCAAATCCCAGCTCCAGGCTGCTCAGGCCCCTCAGGCTTGCCTCCGGGTTTCCGTACGGGTAATTCGTAAGGATAAGCGCCTGCTGGACACTTGCATATATCCTGGCTTTGGAGAAATACTTATTGATGCCTGGTATGGTATACCCCAGGGTGATATTCTTGACCGTCAGGTAAGATGCGTCATGTATCCATTTGCTGCTTGTAAACCTTCCGAATGCGGTGGTACCCGACAAGGTCCTTGCGTGAAACCCTGCACCGGGATCTTCGATGGACCGCCACCGGTCGGCCACTTCTTTTATAACATTAAAGTTTCCGTCCAGGATCGTATGCCAGCCCCGGAATGCAAAAACATCTCCCCCGTAAGCGCCCGACATGACAATATTCAGGTCGAAGTTCCTGTAGTTGAATGAGTTGCTGAACCCGAAGGTGAATTTGGGGTTGGGGTTACCGATAAAAGTTTTATCCTCGCTTGTAATGACGCCGTCATTATTCAGGTCTCTGTATTTTGTGGTGCCGACTGCCGAAGTGATGTTCTTCGGGCTGCGGTCGAAATCTTCCTGCGTCATATAGATCCCGTCAAAAACATACCCGTAGAACAACGGCATTTGTCTGCCCACTTCCGTCTTCCAGTAAGAGGTGAATCCCTGCTCACCGATACCTCCGATCGGCGTATTGTTGGTGCCCAGCTTTATTACTTTATTCCGGTTGAATGAAATGTTAAAATCGCTGTTCCACCTGAAGCTCCCGTTCACCAGCTTGTGGCCGACCGCGAATTCATATCCCCAGATATTGATCTCCCCGATATTGGATTGGATATTCGGGAAGCCGGCGGCAGTCGGGATATCCACCTGGTACAGCATATTTTCTGTAGTCTTGTTATAGTAATCAGCAGTGAAGTATATCCGGTCTCTTAAAAGGCTTAAATCCACGCCGACATCCATACCCTTCGTAGTTTCCCATGTTAGTTGCGAGTTGCCGATTGAGACGGGGCTCCGGCCCTGTGCGATAGCGCCTCCGATTACGTAATTGGTGGAGGAAATATTCCCGAATTGCCTGTAGTTCCCGATGTTGAAATTTCCCGCATAGCCATATTCGCCACGGATTTTCAAATAGTTCAAAAGTGAGGAAGTATTAAAAAAATCTTCATCGGAGATGATCCATCCTGCGGAAACCGCCGGGAAGGCCCCCCATTGGTTATCCGCTCCGAAACGCGACGAGCCATCACGCCTTATCGAAGCCGACAAGAGATATTTCCCCTTAAAATTATAGTTGACCCTGCTGAACATAGACAGGAGCGACCATTCTCCAACGTTGCTGTTCCCGTTTTTAATTGCGGCCGCATCTATCCATTGCACTTCGTCATCCGGGAAATCAATACCGGTAAGGATGTTATTTTCCTGTATGAACTTTTGCGCCGAATATCCCAGCAGGACATCAACGTTATGATCCGATCCGAACGTTTTGCTATAGTTCAGGGTGTTTTCGGTTAGCCAGGAATAGTAAAATTCGGTCGCATACTCAGCCTGGGCTCTGTTGAGCGGGGCGTTGCCCGAAACACCGTAAGTAGAGGGCTGGAATTTCCTTCTGTTGCTACCCAGGATATCTAAGGAGACCGAGCTTTTAAAAGTAAAATCGGTCAGGAATTTCAATTCCGCAAAGGCGTTGGCGAGCAACCGGTTAGCTTTTGTCCTGTTAGTAGATTCCATCAGGTTTCGGTACCAATTGGGTTGAGTAAATATCCCCGGACCGGAATAGCTGGCCACCAGCTGCCCATTTTCATCGGTGTCGAACGGCGAAAAAATGGGCGGCGTAGAAGCCGCGGCCATCACGATGGCATCTCCTGAATGACCGTCGGTATTGAAGTTCTGGCTGGATTGGAAGGTCGGCGCCAGGTTTACGCCGACCAGGAAGCGGTTATTGAACCGGTATTCGTTATTGGACCGCAATGAGAACCTTTCGAAATCGGTATTCAGAACAGCCCCTTCTTCCTTGAAATAACCGGCGATAGTGGAAGTGCTGAATTTGTCTTTTCCCGCCGATATGTTCAGGTTGTAGCTCGTAACTACACCGTCTCTGAGGATAACATCCGACCAGTCGGTACTCTTGCCTGTATATTGTTCGGGGTGCTGATATAGCTCCGGAACCCCGCCTGTATATCCTTCATACCTGATCTTGTCTTCGTAGATTTCTTTCTGGAACTGGAGAAACTCCTTTGCATCCATAAACTTGCTTCTCCCTTGCTGCGGGATCTGGTTAACCCCGTAGCTGGCCGAAAACTGGATATTAGTCTCTCCTGCTTTTGCTCTTTTGGTAGTGATCAGAACAACGCCATTGGCCGCTCTTGATCCGTAAAGCGATGCGGCAGAAGCACCTTTCAGAACGGAGAAGGTTTCGATTTCATTCGGGTTTATATTGTTTATATCCCCCACGATCGGGAATCCGTCCACCACATATAGCGGTGAATTCCCAGCATTGATGGAGGAGGCGCCCCTGATACGGATGGCCATCCCGCCTCCCGGAGTCCCGGAAGCTTGGTTTATCTGGACGCCGGGCATGCGCCCGTGAAGTTTTTGCGCAAATTGCCCGACAGGTTGATCCTCAAGCTTTCCCGCCTCCAACGTGGAAATAGACCCTGTTACCTCCCTTTGCTTCTGAGTTCCATAGCCAATCACTACAACCTCTTCCAATGCCTTCTCATCCGTTTTTAACAAAATGTCCAGCGACGTTCTTCCTCCTATCAGCATTTCCTGCGATACATAACCCACAAAAGAAAAAATCAACACAGCTTCGTCATTAGGTACTGAAATTTCATATTCGCCGTTCACATTAGTTACCGTCCCGAACTGCGTACCCTTTAGCACAACATTGACGCCTGGCAATCCCTCACCTTTTTCGTCAGTTATTTTCCCTTTGACGGCCCTGTCTATACGACTTCCAGGCACCGATAAATTTTCAATTTTCGGATGATCACTCTTTTGTTCAGATAGCTGGTTCTGCAGGCTTGCTGCTTCCTTCTGGTCGATAATCTCCTGCAAAACCCTGACCATTCTCTGCAGCGACTCCATCCCTTTCTGATCATCGCGATAGATCACCACATACTTTTTATCCAATACCTGGAATTTGAGATTTGTTTCCCGCAGGACAGCGCTCAGCGCCTCGTTTACATCCTGGTATGATTCGGGGTTATAGTGTTTCTTTATTTTGACTTTTTCAACGATTTCACGGTCATATGTGAAATGGACATTATACCGCCTGTTCATATCCCGGATGATATTCAGCAGACTTTCACTTTGTAAAGTCTCTTCCGGGTTTTCTGTGGCATAGGCCGAAAGCGCAAAGCACAGTACGATCCCAGATACAATAATCTGCAGACATTTTCTCATATTGAATAAAGGTTTAAGTAATCCCTAACCGGCAATTAATTAGTGAACGACAATGGTATCCTGACTTTCAGTAAATTTCACATCCAGCGAAATCTCAAGCGCTTTCCTGATAAGGTCCCAGTTTGAGTAGGGCAGCGACAAGTCCATCCGCTTTTCGAGGATGGCCGTGTCTTCGGTAATGAATTTTTTCCCATACAGTCCCTCCAGGTGATCGAGGATATCCCCCAGTGAGGCATTTTCGAATGCGAGCATTCCCTCCACCCAGGAAGCGCTCCGGTTGAGCGTGGACGAGGATTCTATCCTGAGATCCTTCTTTTGGCTGTCGTACTGTACTGCATTGCCGGGTGTCATCACAACGGGGTCTTTCTGCAGTTCCGGTATTTCCAGGTCGACTTTGCCCGATTCCAGGAACACGTGGGAGAGGCCGTGGCGGCTCCGGAAATTGAAGGTGGTGCCGAGCACTTTGACTTTCATATGATCTGACTGCACCACAAACTCCGTTCCCTTTGCCTTTTTTACGTCAAAAAAAGCTTCACCTTCAAGCTTTACATGCCTCCTGCCTTCTTTTTGCCAGTCTACATCCCATACCATGCGCGAGTTGGCGTTCAGCAACACGGTACTGCTGTCGGGGAGCAGGATCGTCCGGGTTTCGCCGTACCCGGTCTCGTAGGCCAGCGATTCTGCTATCCGGCTTTTGGGCCAGATAAGAAGCGCTGCAACCAGTATCGCCACCGAAGCAGCGCTTCCCCACAAAAGTCCGACCAAAGGCAATCGTCTTTCCCTGTGTTGAACGGGATCGGTTTCGGTACGCCGCAGAATGTCTTTCGACTCCTTCCAGTCCTCTCCGGATATCCGGTCGATAACCTCGGAAGCAGCCGGATCGCCGACGAGTTCCAGGAACTCACGGTATTCCTGCGGGGACAACGTATTGTTCCGGTATTTTTCCAGTAGCCGCATGAAGCGATCATTATTACTCACAGCAAATCAGTTTAAAGTCTGGGTTCAACATAACTTTTTGCGCGCAGGTTACATCGTCAATTATCCCCACCACTTGCCGATTTATGACACTGACGGATAACTCCGTTTTCAGGACTAGCCGTGTAGTGAAAATTTTCCTGTTGTTGAAATAATCTAAGAATTTCTTTACGTTTGCAATGCGCAGTAAACAAGTCAGTGATTCCTCATTTCACAGGGTGCCCAAAAGATCCGTGAAAATGGAACAGGTATATACTGAATACAGAGCATTTCTCTACCGCTTTTTTATAAGGCACGTTAAAATTCCTTCATTGGCTGAGGATTTCGCGCAGGATGTTTTCATCAAATTCTGGCAAAATAAGGACTATGCCGATTCGGTCGAAAGCATCGATGCCTGGTTGTATACCCTTGCGCGTAATCACCTGACGGATCATTACCGCAGGCTTTCCACAGAGAAAAAATACCAGGAGATGGTATGGCAGGAAATGGAGCGCCATACCAATGCAGTCATCGAGGAGATCTATAAAAAAGAGCTGGAACAGAAAATAGCGGCGCTGCTCAGCACATTGCCTCCCCGTCAAAAGGAAGTGTATGAGCTGAGCAGGGAAAAAGGATTTAGCCTGGAGCAGATAGCAGAGGCGCTGGGTATATCTCCCAATACCGCCAAAAATCACCTGGTCGAAAGCCTGAAGTTTATACGGGCCGGGTTGAAATAGGTTTCTTAATGATGGAAAACATATGCCAGCGGTCCTTTGTACTGATTGCCGGCTTTTTATGCCTTTTCTTACAGTTCCAGTACCTGTTTTTCGTCCAGGAGTTTTTTTCTCAGCAATTCATAAGGGACATTTTGCGCGGTAGTGTTGTGTTGTGCTGCTAGCGCGGCGGCAGCCCCGCACGCCTGTCCCAATGCGATAAAGGTAAATTCGATCCTGATAGCTCCGTATGCGATATGGCTGGACGACGGGCATGTCGGCGTCAGGAGATTAGTGCATTCCGAGGCCTTCGGGACCAGGGCCCGGTAGGATACCCCGAAAGGGATCCAGTCATTTCCTCCAAACACAAAACCTTCGTTATATGCGTGGCCGTCTTTCACGATTGTCCTGACATTGTGCACATCCGGGGGCCAGTAGGCCATGCCGACCGGGTCTTCCACAGCGACAGGGTTGTCTTTTCTGACATGGTGCTCTGTTATGATGTAGTCTGAAATCATTCTCCTTGCATCCCTGACGTAGAAGATTCGCGGCCATCCGTTGTTGTCTGTGAACTCATCCCTGGTGAGTCCCCATTGTGCCCATTCTTTCTGAAGCTGCGGATCGAGCCTGCCGATTTCGGGATCGTTGGCCAGGAAATAAAACAGACCTTGAGTAAAGCTGCGGTGGTAGTCCACGATCTTTTTCCGTGTTTTGTAGCTTCCTCCGGGATACCCGAAGTTCATCCCGTTGAGATTATGGGAAACATCCCTTCCGCCGTTGAAATCGGTTTTCCGGTTGGGAAGGGATGCATAGGGTTTGTATAGCTTCCCGCCGGCCCTTACGTACCGCTCAAACAGCTCGTAATCTTTCCGGTTGTAACCGTGGGGCTTTGGCAGGGGTACGCGGTTTTCCGGGTTGTCGGTAAGGCATACCCTGAAGCAGTAGGCCTGTAGCCGGTGGTCACCGGCCCCTGGCTCACCGAAGGGCTCGTCGGTCACGCCTGTAATGACGCCGCTTCCCGGGTCGCCGGGAATTCGGTAGGGATCTACTTTAACGGCAAACTGGTTGTGCGTGGTCTCTGCCCGGATACCGTTCTTAGTCTCGCTGTACTGTGAGTTGGGTTCGCGGCCGATGGCTGTCGAAACACCCGCAGCGGCCAGAAGGTCGCCCTCGATTGTGCCGTCGATAAAGACGGCACCCTGAAAGGTACCTTTACTGGTACGGATGGCGGTGATGCGGGTATCTTTTTTGACAACCGATTTTTTCCCTTCCTGCAATCGTGCTCCCCTAAAGACATCGATCGGGTATTCGCCCAGCCAGTCATCGATCACTTTTTGTGCTACATGCGGCTCGAACCTCCACAGGGCGGGCTTTTTTGTACCTGCCCGGAGCATTTCTTCAAACTCGGAGGTTTTCCCGTAAGCGCGGGCGATGCGCCTGTAGAATTCAAGGGCCATGCCGCCGACTGCCGGGCTGTTCCGGAATTCCGGGTGATTGTCGATGTCGGTTCCACCGAGCCCTTCCACATTCATTCCCCCTACATGGTTGGATGGTTCGAGAAGCGCCACGGACTTTCCCATTTTACCGGCCTGGACAGCAGCGGCAAATCCTCCCGAAGATCCGCCGTACACCACAATGTCATATTGCTTTTGGGCAGAGACCTGGCCGATGCAACAAAGCAATAGTAACGAGGCCAGCACGGCGGGCGCGTGAAGCCGGCATTTTATTTCAATAACCATCATTTTGTCTTAATTCAGAATTTGCGTCAATTTCACGTTGCGGAATGGGATAGAGGATATGATGCGACGCAATTTTCGGATTTCGTGAAAAGCTTGTTTCACTTTGTACCGCAGCAATTAATCTGCCGGTCCGAACCAGGTCAAACCAACGGTGTCCCTCAAAGCATAATTCGAGACGTCGCTCCTGCCAGACAGCAGCTCTGAAAGCTTCTTTGCCTAGACCGGCGAGCGGCTCCAGTCCCGCCCGCTCACGTACTTTGTTAAGCGCATCAAAAGCTTCTGTTACTGGTCCGTTTGCTTCATTCAATGCCTCTGCGTACATGAGAAGAACATCGGAATACCGGAGTATCGGAAAACTCTTGGCCGAACCGCCGGAAGTGGCGTTGGTCAGATCCGCCAGTTTCCAGAACGAGATGGCGCGGGCGGGATCCGGATCATCTGCTGAAAGCGTGACAGTCTGTCCTGTTGTGGGGTGGATGTACCGGGTAAGAAAAGTAACGGGCTTTCTCAGATCATCTTCGGTGTAGAGGTTAAAAAGCGCCTTACTCGGCCGGAGAATGCCGCTGCCTGAACCCGGGACGATAGGAGCTCCGCGCGGTGCATAACCGGTTGAGAAATTATTACCGGCAATATCCGTTAGATACATGACTTCGAAAAGGGATTCTTTGGCGCCCCGGTTTTGAAGCGCGAATACATCGGCATAATCATCCCATAGCGCATACGAGTTTGAGGAGATTACCTCCTTCAAAATATCAGCCGCCATTTTCCAATAGGCGGAATTCTGATCGGTACCCGCTCTTGTCAGGTACACTTTTCCGAGTAGTCCCTTAGCCGCGCCGCTTGTCGCACGGCCGACACTGGCGCCGGTGTAAGTTGCAGGAAGCGAAGATATCGCTTCGGTGAGATCACTTTGGATCTGCTCGTAAACTTGATCGACAGAAGCCCGGGCTACTTCAATGTCATTCAGCGTAGTGGTTTCCGTCAGAACGAGCGGAACACCTCCGAAAAAGCGTACTAAGGTAAAGTAATGTAAAGCCCTGAGAAATCTGGCTTCGCCGAGATAAGCTCTTTTTACAGCTTCACCTGCGTCGATACCGGGAATCCGGTTAATGGCGATGTTAGATCGCTGGATCGCAGTATAGGCGTTGCTCCAGATCTGTCCGACGAAGGTATTCTCTGTTGTGATATCGAAGTTCCAGATCGCGATACGGTTCGCGTTTCCTGTAGGAAAAGGAATGCCGTCGTCGGCGGAAACGATGTTTGGCGTAACAATTACTTCGTCCCTGTACATTGCTCTCAACTGTCCGTACAGCGCAATAACTGCGGCATTGGCGTCCTCGGCTGTTTTGTAATAGGTATTGACAGATTGCGATGAAAGCGGAGAGAGGTCCAGGTCAGGAACACATGACTGCAGCAATAAGCCTGATGCAAAAGCTGTTAAAAATATTCTTTTCATGGAAAATGTCTTTTAAAAATTGAAGTTCAGGCCAACAAGCAGGGTTTTAGTCGTCGGATATCCGCCGAAGTCCATTCCCTGACTTATTGAACTTGATTCGAAGCGGCTGACTTCCGGGTCAAATCCTTTGTAGTTGGTAATCGTCAGGTAGTTCTGGGCAGACAGATAGACTCTCAGGTCTTTAACAGCGATTCTCTGCAGTATCTGGCCGGGAAGTGAATAGCCGATCGTGAAATTCTTTAGCCTCAGGTAAGATCCGTCTTCAATGTGGAATGTCGAAAGGATCCTTCCTCCAGCAGCGTTTGCTCTCGGAATTTCGTTACTGGGGTTATCCGGCGTCCATCGGTCAAGTACATCCTTCGACTGGTTTCCATTTCCGTTAAGGCTGAAGACGTCAAAGCGCCCGTAATTCAGAATGTCGTTCCCGAAGCTACCCTGGAAGAAGAAGTTCACGTCAAATCCTTTATAGGTGAATGTATTGTTAATCCCGCCAAAAAATTTCGGTATCCCGTTTCCGATAATTGTCCTGTCGCTGTCATTGATCGCTCCGTCGTTGTTAATATCCCTGTACCGGATATCACCGGGTTTGGCTGTCGGCTGCGCAGACGCGTCGACCTCCTGCTGAGTCTGGAAAATACCCGTCATTTCTCTTCCGTAGAAATTACCCAATGCTTCCCCTACCCGGAGTAAAACGGTATTTGAAATCTGGAGATGCCCTATGCCGCTTCCCGAGAGAAATTCCGGGCGACCGTCCAATCGCAATACTTTGTTCCTATTGAAAGCTATGTTGAACTCAGTGTTCCACTGGAAATCGTTCCTGTTGATATTGAAAGACTTGAAAGAGATCTCCAGCCCCCTGTTTTCGACTTTTCCGATGTTACGGAGACTACTGCTGTATCCGGTTGTTTGAGGAACGTTTACCTGGAAGAGAAGGTCTGAAGTAGTTTTGACATAATAATCGGCCGTAAACTGAAGTCTGTCCCTGAAAAAAGAAAAATCGACGCCGGCATCAAGCTGGATATTTTTTTCCCAGCCCAGCGCCATATTGCTGATGCCGCCGGGAACGGCTCCCGTCTGTAATACGGGGTTAGCACCGCCCAGCACCGCGGTGCTAACCGCAATATTGGAAAGGTAAGCGTAGTCGCCGATACTCTGGTTTCCTGTGGCTCCGTAGGTAGCCCTCAGCTTGAGGTCAGAGAACACAGACTGATCTTTCATGAAATCTTCATTGATGATCCGCCAGGCAAGAGCTCCGGAAGGAAAGAATCCGTACTTGCTGTTCGGGCCGAAGCGGGACGAGCCGTCTGCCCTGGCAGTGAGCGTCAGAAGATATTTGTCTTCCCAACCCAGGTTGACTCTCGAGAGATAGGAAATCAATGCCCATTGACTTGCGGAAGATCCCGGTGCACGCAGGGTTGCCCCCGATCCGAGGTTATGATAGGAAGCAAAATCATTGTTGAAATTGGCTGCATTTGCAGTTACTGCTTCGTTTAAGTAGGATTGCGTTGTATACCCGAGCAGGGCGTTCACGCTGAGGCGATCGGCAAAAGTGCGTGTATAGCTCAGTGTGTTTTCATTCAGCCAATTGAGGTCTTGACTGGCTGAAACGGAAGCAACGCCATTCGATCCGGCTCCGAGCTCGATCAGGCGGGTTGAGTACAGATTGCTTTTGCCATGAAATAAATCCGCGCCGAAGCTGGTCCTGAATACCAGGTCTTTCGAAAACCGGATCTCTGCGAAGAAATTGTTCAGAAGCCTGATGGTGTTATACAGATCCGTCCGTTCATTGGCGAGTCCGACAGGGTTATCCACCAGGTTTCCATTGAGTGAGCTGAAATCGCGGTAGTAGGCCCCGTTGGCAGCGTATATCGGGAATACAGGGGCAAAATTAAGAGCGGCATTGATAACCCCACCGCCTAATCCGCCCTGCGCAGGAGTGAACGAACTGCTCGACCGGGAATGTGCTGCCTGGGATGAAAGACCTATTTTCAGCCAGCTTTTAACTTCCCTGTCAATATTGGCCCTCACTGTAAATCTTTTAAAAAAAGAATTTATGACAACGCCTTCCTGGTTAAAGTAATTTCCTGATATCGAGTATTTGGTTTTTGACTCACCGCCCGAGAACGTAATCTGGTAGTTTTGAATCGGGGCGGACCGGAGAACCAGGTCCTGCCAGTTTGTGCCTTCTCCCAATGTTTCGGGCAAAGGCCTTTGCGGTGTAGAGCCGTCGAAATAAGGAGCGGCACCTGCATTTACCCTTGCTTCGTTAAAGAAGGCGGCATACTCACGCGCATTTAACAAAGGGATTTTTCTTCTTACATGCTGAACACCGTAATAGCTTTCAAAATTGATATTCGACTGGCCTGCTTTTCCCCGCCTTGTTGTTACGATGACAACACCGTTCGACCCCCGGGAGCCGTATATTGCTGTCGCGGATGCATCTTTCAGGATTTCTATCGATTCGATGTCATTCGGGTTGATCGTATTGAGATTTCCTGTGGGGAAACCATCGATCACATATAGCGGATCGTTCCCGGCGTTAACGGACCCGGTTCCCCGTATCCTGATGGTAGTGGATGCCCCGGGTGCTCCCGAGCTGGCTGTCGCCATGACACCTGCCGCACGCCCTTGGAGGGCCCTGTCGAGCGCAACAATCGGAGTCGCTTTGATAGCTTCTTCCCCGACCCGTGTAATTGAACCGGTAAGGTCGCTTTTCTTTACCGTACCGTATCCGACTACCACTACCTCTTCCAATGCCTTGTTGTCAATTTTTAACATGACGTTCAGATTGCTTCTGCTGGAAATGTCAATTTCCTGGGTCAGGTACCCGACAAATGAAAAAATCAGGGTGTTGCTTCCGTCAGGAACAACCAGTTCAAAGCTTCCGTCAACTGCTGATATGGTACCTCTCTGCGTTCCTTTTAAGACAACACTCACGCCTGGCAGGCCCTCGCCTTTCTCATCCGTAACTTTACCTCTGACCTTCCTGTCCGTGGCGCTGCTAAGGTTAATCCGCTCCAGTAGGTTACCGGTTCCCAACGCATTTATAGCGGGGAGAGACGGAGAATGGTTCGGGTCTCTTACAAGGGTTTCTTCTTTGGAAACCGGGCTTTTTGGGGGCTTTTCCTTTACTACTATCACCTTGTCGTGAATCGTATAGGTCAGAGGCTGATCCTTAAAAACTGCTGTCAGAACATCATGGATGCCGGCCTTTTTAACCGCGATATTCACCTTTGAGGCCTTTCGGAGCAGTTCTGCATCGCAAACATAAAAATACCCTGTTTGCCGCCCTACGGATTGCAGCACCTCGAGCAATGTCGCGTCCTTTTTTTGAAAGGAAATTTTCTGCGCTTCCGAAGCGGCAGCAGTTACCTGGATTACAGCCAGCATTAAAAGGATGCTCGTTAGTCTCATTATCAGAAGCAGTTTCCTGAAGTGTGCCGGGTCCCAAACAGTGCTGCAATACACTTTTCGGGCTAAACGGAATTGTGTATACGTATCCCGTTGGCCGGTTTTGACCATGTATAAAAAATTCATAAATTTGATCGTTGGGTTAGAATGTTACAATCGTTTCGCCAAATGATGTCAGGTATAATCCACACGGCCGGATGCGTTACGAGCGTATCCGGCTTTTTTTGGATTGATACCCGGTCCGACAGTGATTCAGGTAGAATTGGTCATCGTTCAGATCTGAGGTTTAGTTAATAGTTTTAAATCGGTGCTGCTTTTACAATAATCGTCCGCCCTTCGATGGAAAAGCGGATCTTACCGGTGAACTCCAGCATTCTGAGCACTTCAGAAACGTTGTTTTTACGGGGAATAGAGCCGGCTAAAGTTTTGTCTTCAACATCTCCTTCGTACTGTACTTCCACATCATACCACCGGGCGATCTGCCTCATGATGTCTTTGATGTTATCGTTAAATTCGAAGCGCCCGTCTTTCCAGGCTACGGCAGCGCTCGCGTCTACATTTTTAATACTGATTTTGTGATCTTTCGAATTTTGCCCTATCCAGGCTTCCTGGCCTGGTTTCAGCCGTTTCGTAATGTTTTCGCGTTTTATCTCGACCGAACCCTCCAGTAGCGTGGTCTTTAATTGTGGTTCGTCTGCGTAAGACGAAATATTGAAATGTGTTCCCAATACCCTAACCTCGGTTTCTTCCCGGTTTCCGGCGCCTTTTACCGTTACGATAAACGGTTTTTCCGGGTCTGTAGCAATTTCGAAATACACTTCCCCGGTCATTTCAACGGAACGCCGGTCCCGATCAAAAGTGTTCGGGAATTTCAGTGTGGATCCGGCGTTCAGCCAGGCCTTTGAGCCATCGGGGAGAACCAGTTTGTACTGCCCGCCCAACGGAGTGGTAAGCGTGCTGTAACCAGAAAAGGAATTGGAAGTATGATACGTCAGCTCGCCCTTTTTGATGTCGTTCGAAATCCCGTGACGGTTTAACAATATCTGCTTTTCCTGGTTCTCCAGGTCGATATTTGTCCCGTCAGAAAGAGAAAGATAGGCCCGGTCTTTGCCCGGAGGAAGGTCATCTTCCAGGGTGAGCCCGCTTGCCGTATCGGCTTCTTTGAAAATATTATTCCGTAACAAATAATAGCCGGATGTTAAAACTGCAATGACCAGGCATGCTGCGGCCAGCTTCGGCACCCATGAAAGCTCCCGGGCAGTTTTGAGCTTTGCGGCAGGCAGGTATTCCCGGTTATCGCCTTCATCAGGAGCATGCTGTCGGGGTACGTCGGTTGGTTTTACAAGTATCGAGGAGAGGATCTGGTTGGCTTTATCTTCAGAAAGCTGGTAATCTCCCTTTTCTTTTTTGAGAATTTCCAGAATACATTGCTTTACCTCGTCCTTGTATTGACCGGAACGGATCAATGCCTTCAGCTCATCCCGCTCATCTGCGGATGCAGCCCTTTTGAAGTGCTGGGAAAATAAGTACTTGACGCGTTCTTTCGACATCTTCCGGCTTTCTTAACGATCAGGATTCCACTCTTTTTCAATAAAGACTCGGAAAACGGCAAGCCGGGTGCAGCAAATTGAAATTTTTTATTAAAAAGAGTTAATGATTAAAGAATAGAAAGTGAACCAAGGAGTTAAGAATGTTAAGAGCGTGCAGACTTAATTCTCTTAATCTCTTAATGGTTCCGACAAATAACGGTTCTGACAAGATATCAGGCAAGAAGGAAGATCAATAGCAGAAAGGTGGTAATTCCCAGCCTCGATGCGCAAAATGCCCTGACTGTCCGGGAAGCCCTTGCAAGGTGGCTCTTGACCGTTTCAGGTGAGATCTGCAGCAACTCGGCAATCTCACTGCGCGTCATTTCTTCTTCTTGGCTCAGCAGGTAAACCTGTCGCTGATGAAAGGGAAGCGTATCGACAGCCTCCTGAAGCAAAGAGGTGTATTCATTCGCAATAAACCGGTTGTCAGGACTGATTTCGGTGTCGCCCACCATCAGGTTCCAGTCCGATTCCGTATTTTGTTGCCGGACAACCTTTCGCAGGTATGTATATACACAATTGCGTGCCATGATGAAAAGGTAGCTTTCAAAGTCGTTGATGCCGGGTAACGTTTGCCGCCGCGTCCATACCCTGAGGAAGACTTCCTGCACTACTTCGGCGGCAACAAAAGAGGAGCCTGTCAGCTTAAAAGCCACGGAATAAATTTTGTCCCGATAACGATGGAACAGCCCGGAAAAAGCCTGTTCGTCTCCGTTTGCTATCCTCAGCATTTCCTCCATGGGATTCCTGCGTTTAATAGATTGATCCTTAGGGGGTATTTCCTGATAAAGTTTACCTTGATCTGACAAATATAATGATATCGCTAAATAATATACCTATTTGTCTGTGCGGTTCTGCATTCTTCAAAGCGTTGGTGGGGGAGGGGGCATATGCCCGATGTGAAATTGCGGGGATGCATTCATAATGGCTCGGTTTTGCCGAACCTTTCCCAAAACTTCTTAAATTCAAATCTTTGTTTACCAACATCGGATCATGAATTCAAAGTTTTCAGTCCCGGCGATCGCCGGCTTTCTTTTTCTTCTCAATGCATTTGTTTTCGGGAATCCGCCCCGCCAGCCTTCTTCTTCAGAGATTCTTCAAAAAATCGATAAGCTTGGCGTGCTCGGAAGCGTTCTCTATTTTGCTGCCCATCCTGACGACGAAAATACCGGGTTTATTGCCTTTATGGCCAATGAAAGGAAGTATGAGACTTTTTATCTTTCGCTGACCAGGGGTGATGGCGGGCAGAATCTTATCGGACCTGAAATGAGGGAGCTGCTGGGTATGATCAGGACTCAGGAGTTGCTGCAGGCCAGGAGGATCGACGGCGGAAAGCAGTATTTTACAAGGGCAAACGACTTCGGGTATTCCAAGAGCCCTGAAGAAACAATGAAAATCTGGGACCGGGAGGCGGTCCTGGCCGATGCCGTCTGGATTATCAGGAAAACACGCCCCGATGTGATCGTCACCAGGTTTCCTCCGGATGCACGGGCGGGGCACGGCCACCATACCGCTTCCGCGATGCTCGCCGCAGAGGCTTTTGAAGCAGCGGGCGATCCGGGAAGGTTCCCGGGCCAGCTTAAATATGTGAAAACCTGGAAGCCCAAAAGGTTGATGTGGAACATCAGCATGTGGTCGGTAAGGAACAGGGAGGAGTATGTCCGGAATGCCGGCAATTACATAAAGCTGGATATCGGGAAGTATAACCCGCGGCTGGGGTCATCTTACGGGGAAATGGCGGCGCGCAGCAGGAGCATGCATAAAAGCCAGGGATTCGGAGCGGTAGGCAGCCGTGGGACAGACGTAGAGTATTTTGAGCATGTAAAAGGAGAAAAGGCCGGTTCCGACCTGCTGGACGGGGTAAATACGTCATGGGAAAGGGTAGAAGGGGCCGGGCATATACCCGGGCTTATCGATGCATTAAAAAAGGAATTTGATGCGGGAAATCCCTCTGCTGCTGTCCCGGCACTGCTGAAGGTCAGGGCCGCAATCTCCGCTCTTCCCGATAGCTATTGGAAAGGGGTAAAACTGGCAGAGACGGACGCGCTGACCGGGGATATGCTTGGGCTATACCTGGAAGCCGTTGCCGGGCGCAACCTGTATACTCCAGGCCAGGTATTCGATGTTTCCCTCGAGGCGATCAACCGGTCGGGGTACCCCGTAATTCTCAAATCGTGGTCCGGACCGTTCGCCCGGGCGGATAGTGCAGTAAACAGGGAGCTGAAGGAAAACGAAGGGTTCAAGACCGGCTTTGCATCGGTTGTGCCGCGGGATCAGCCGATGTCGCAGCCCTACTGGCTGACCAGGGACATAGGTTATGCCGGCTTGTTCGAGGTCAGTGATCAGCAGCAGATCGGAGTACCTGAAAATACCCCGCCGGCAATTGTCAGCCTGCGGCTTTCGGTTGGAGGAACGGAGCTGAGCTACCAGGTTCCCGTTGTTTTTAAGAAGAGAGATCCTGTAAGAGGCGAGGTATATGAGCCGGTAGTGATTTCACCTCCCGTGTATACTTCGCTCAGTAATGACGTCTATATGTTCAGGGATGAGAAGCCGCGGACTGTTACCGTTACGGTTACCGCTGCAGAGGATAAGAGTAAAGGCAGGGTACGGCTGAAGCTTGCGCCCGGCTGGAAGTCTGCGCCCGCCTATGCGGATTTCGATATAGCAGGCAGGGGAGGTACACAGACTGCAAGCTTTGTTGTGACGCCACCGGCAAAGACCGCGGAGGCGGAAGTTGTGGCAATCGCAGAGATAAACGGAGAGGAATCCGACCGGGGCCTGGGCGTGATCGATTACGAACATATCCCGCGGCAGGTGTATTTCCCGCAGAGCAAAGGACGGTTGGTCAGGCTCGACCTGGCGACTAAAGGGCATCGCATAGGCTATATCCACGGTGCAGGCGATGCGGTACCGGCTTCGCTGCAGGAAGTAGGTTACCAGGTGACCGTTCTCGAAGACCGTGATATCGGGCTGCATTCGCTGAAGGATTTTGATGCGGTTATCCTGGGAGTGCGGGCTTACAATACCCGCCCGGCGCTGCTTCAGAAACAGGCCGTCCTTCTAGAATACGTAAACCAGGGAGGAAACCTGATCGTGCAATATAATACAGGGATGGAGCAACCCGGTTCCGCTCCCGGACCGTATCCTTTCGATATATCGAGAGAACGTGTGAGCGTTGAGGACGCGGAGGTCAGGATACTGGATCCGCAAAGTCCGGTACTGACCGGCCCCAATAAGATCACAGCAGCCGATTTTGACGGATGGGTCCAGGAACGGGGGCTGTATTTTCCCCAGAACTGGGATAAAAGGTACCGCGTGGTGATCTCATCCAATGATCCGGGAGGCGCGCCTCTCGACAGCGGGATCCTGTATACCCGATACGGAAAGGGGTATTATATTTACTCGAGCCTGTCCTGGTTCCGGGAATTGCCGGCGGGAGTTCCCGGGGCTTATAGGCTTTTTGTGAATCTTATTTCATTGGGGAAATAGAGATATCCGCCGGCTGATAGCCTGAGATGATGAATTGTTTGCGTAACACTTTTTTATTTTTTTGAAAAAACCTTTTTTTATCTTGACCATTAGGGGGTGAAGGAGTATATTAGCAGCTTACAATATCAATAATCAGTATATAATATGGCAACTTCTCGGAGAGATGTTTTGAAGCTTGCGGGCCTTGCGCTTGCAGGGGGCAGCTTCCCATCTATTATTATTCCTTCCAAAACCTTTGCAGGCGTTAATAGCGAGACTCTGAAAGTAGGGTTGATCGGTTGCGGCGGCCGTGGGTCGGGAGCAGCCAAACAGGCATTGAGTGCAGACCCGAATGTGGTATTGCACGCGATGGGCGATATCTTTAGTGATAAACTTGAGAATTCGCTTGCCGGCCTTAAAAAAGTACACGGGGATAAGGTGAAAGTGGATGAAGGACATAAATTTATCGGGTTTGACGCTTATCAGAAAGTGCTTGATTCCGGTGTAGATGTAGTGCTTCTGGCTACTCCGCCTCATTTCCGCCCGCAGCATCTTGAGGCGGCCGTGAAAGCCGGGAAACATATTTTCTGCGAGAAACCGATGGCAGTCGATGCACCCGGAGTGAGAAGGGTGATGGAAGCGGCGAAGCTGGCAAAACAAAAGAACCTTTCTCTTGTGTCAGGGTTTTGCTGGCGTTACGATGAGCCGAAAAGGGCCAGCTTTGGGAGAATTCTGGACGGAGCTATCGGAGAAGTAAGTACCGTATACAATACTTACTACACCGGCCTTCTCTGGTCTTATCCTCGCAAGGAAGGCTGGACCGATATGGAATTCCAGCTTCGTAACTGGATGTATTATACCTGGCTTTCCGGCGATCATATTGTGGAGCAGGCCATACACAGCATCGATATGATGTCGTGGGCTTTTGGCGATAAGCTGCCTGTAAGCGCTATCGGAATAGGAGGACGCCAGGTTCGTACCGATCCTTTGTTCGGCCATATTTTTGACCATTTCGGAATCACCTATGAATATGCCAACGGCGCGAAGGGTTTCCATTTTTCAAGGCAGCAGGCCAATACCGACACTTCTTACCTGGTAGAAAGCCTGGGTAGTAAAGGAAGGGCGATGGTCGATTGTTCCAGGAGGGTTCATGAGATTTACGGAGCCAATCCGTGGAAATACAGCGGGCCTTCCACCGATATGTACCAGGTTGAGCATAACGAATTGTTTGCGTCCATCCGTAACGGCAAGCCCATGAACGACGGAGAGTGGATGTGCAACAGTACGCTGCTTGGTATTATGGGCCGGATGGCTGCCTATACCGGGAAGAGAATCACCTGGGAGCAGGCTCTGAATTCTACAGAGAAGCTCGGTCCTGATGTCTATACCTGGAATACGGCTGTTCCTGTGGCGGAAGTGGCTAAGCCCGGCTTCACCGCATTCAGCTAGTCAGGTGGCTTATTAAATGTAAAACTAAAAAGTCTACCATCTCTGCTTGGGAAAAGTTTGGGGTGGTAGACATCTTATTTTATGAACAGAAGAGAATTCCTTAAATCCAACGCGATGGCCGCCGCCGCAGTCGGCCTCGGAGCCTCAGAAGTATTTTCATCGGGCGTAAACCCTATGCAGGCCAAACCTCTGGTCAAAAAGAGCCTCAAATGGGGTATGGTAAAAGAAAATCTTTCCGTCCTTGACAAATTCAAGCTGCTGAAAGATATCGGGTTCGACGGGGTAGAACTTGATTCTCCCAACGATCTCCCGATGAAAGAGATATTGAATGCCCGTGATAAAACAGGCCTTGAACTGCCCGGGACCGTCAACTCGGCCCACTGGAAGTCGCCCCTGAGCGACCCCGATCCGGCCAAGAGAAAGGTATGCTCCGATGCAATGGTGCAGGCGCTCCGCGATACCAAAAAATATGGCGGCACCACTGTATTGCTTGTGCCCGGCGTGGTGAATGCGGAAACTTCTTACCAGGAAGCATGGGATCGCTCGATTGCAGAGGTAAAGAAGCTGATCCCGGTGGCTGAAGAAACCGGTATCAAGATCGCGTTTGAAAATGTCTGGAATAACTTTATACTAAGCCCCATCGAAGCGGCCCGCTATGTAGACGAATTTAATCATCCGCTGGTCGGCTGGTATTTTGATGTAGGAAATATCCTGCGTTACGGATGGCCGGTTCATTGGATCGAGGTATTGGGAAAACGGATCTTCAAGATTGATATCAAGGAGTTCAGCCTGAAAAAAATGAACGATGAAGGCCTCTGGAAAGGTTTTGGTGTAGAGCTGCTGGAAGGAGATTGTAACTGGCCGGCAGTCAATGCCGCTCTCGCAAAAGCCGGGTATTCAGGGTGGGGGTCTGCAGAGGTAGGCGGCGGTGACCGCAAGCGGCTGACAGTGATCAAAGAAAAAATGGATGAAATTTATAAATCGTAGACGGCAGGAATGCACGTAGAAACGTTGTAGAGACAATCATTATTTTAAATGAAAATGGAAAAAGAAATAACCGCCCGGCATTCCAGGCGGAGTTTTTTGAAAGGGTCGGCCGCAGTACTGGCCGGCTTTACGATTGTGCCCCGCCATGTGCTGGGTAAAGGTTTTTTGGCTCCCAGCGATCAGCTTACAAAAGGAATTATAGGGGTAGGAGGAATGGGGCAGGGCCACCTTGCCTATGCCGGAACCCGCGTGGTGGCTATTTGCGACGTTGACCAGAATCACCTTAAAAGTACGCTTGCCAAGCTTCCTAAAGGTACCAAAGCCCTTACCGATTACCGGGAACTAATCCAGTTGCCGGAGGTAGACATCGTACATATTGCAACGCCGCCCCACTGGCATGGCATTATGGCGGCCGATGCTGCCCGTGCAGGGAAGGATATATGGGCTGAAAAGCCGATGACCAGGACGATAGGTGAAGGAAAACGCGTTGTGGAAGCAGTTCAGCAACACGGCCGGATATTCCGTCTGAATACCTGGTTCAGATTCGACAGCAATTTTTACGGGATGAATACTACCGTAAAGCCTATCAAAAAGCTGGTAGACAGCGGGATGCTCGGATGGCCGCTGAAAGTGACCGTAAGCCGCCATACAGGTTTTGACTGGAAATTCTATTGGGTGGGCCGTACTGACCTGAAACCTGAGCCCGTACCCCAGGAACTCGACTATGAAAAATGGTTAGGGCCTGCTCCGTATAAGCCTTATAACAAGCACCGCGTGCACGGTACCTTCAGGGGGTATTGGGACTATGACGGTGGTGGATTGGGTGATATGGGGCAGCATTACCTGGATCCGGTTCAGTATTTCCTGGGGAAAGACCATACCAGCCCGATCAGTGTGGAGGTTGATGCTCCGCAGCAGCATACCGATGCGGTGGGTACCTGGAGAAGGATAGAATATACCTACGACGATGGCTGTAAGATCATCCTTGACGGGGAAGGAAAAGATACGAACGCCGCTTACATAGAAGGTCCTCTCGGGAAAGTATACAACGGATTCCGTTGCGATATTCCTGATTTTGAAAAGAAACTTGCTGCATTTCCCGACCCGCAACCGCAGGTTACCGATTTTGTAGAGGCTGTGAAAAAGCGGCAGAAATTTGCCTTGAACGAGGAAAACGGGCACAGGTCATGTACTATCGTGAATATGGGCCTTGCAGCGCTCCGGCTTAACCGCTCATTGAAATTTGATCCTGTCAGGCAGTTGTTTATCGATGATGACGGAGCCAACCGTCTGATTGACCAGCCTATGCGCGGCCCGTATACATTATAATACTCATTTGACCTTCATTATTTTTGATCAGACAGTGAAAAAATATCTATTTACCATTCTGCTGTTAGGAGCAGCCTTCGGATGGAGCACGGCCCAGAGGGCAGATACCAGGACAGTAGAGACCAGGATTGCCGACCTGCTTGCGCAGACCCCCGCCGGCGACCAGAAATCGTTGGAGAGAAATGCCGGCGAAGTGGCAGCACTCGGAAAAGCAGGTATAAGTCAATTGGTATCAAGGTTGGCTGCGCCTGAGAAAGGCCAGAATGCCGCGGTAGAATATGCTGTGGGAGGCTTTACCTATTTTGTTAACCAGCCCGGTCGTGAGCCCTGGCGGAAAATGGCAGCCGAGGCTTATGCTGAAGCATTGCCGAAACTGACCAATAAAACCAACCAGGTTTTTGTGCTGTTCCAGTTGCAGCAGATCGACAAAGGAGAGGGACTTGCAGCCATAACTCCTCTGCTGGAGGATAGCGACCTGGCAGGTCCGGCGGCGAGAGCGCTGGCTGCTTCCGGCACCGGGGCTGCGGGAAATGCATTGCTCAAATCGCTGGGCAACGCTTCCGGCAACAGGCAGATCTTTTTGGCCGAAGCGCTGGGTGACATGAAATTCAGGGCAGCTGCGCAGGCTATAGAAAAACTCGCCGAGGGGAGCGATAAAGATATAAGAAAAGTGGCCCAGTATGCGCTGGCAAGGATTGCGGCGCCTTCGTCGGAAGGTATCCTCAGAAAGGCGGCCGAAAAGTCGGGGCTCATCTATGACGAAACCAACGCAACGGCAAACTATCTTCAGTACCTGACCCGTCTTAGTCAGAATGGTGAGCAGGCTTTAGCAGAGAAGTCCGCGCAGGCGTTGTTCAGCAAAGCTTCTTCTTCGGGTCAGGCACATACGAAGGCTGCTGCGCTGAGTATCCTCGCCGATGTGAAAGGAGAAAGCTCGGTTGCCGAACTGGCAAAAGCTGCGCAAAGCCCGGATGCCAAGCTCAGAGGAAGCGCCCTTGCAAACCTCGGAAAATTTGCAGGACCGGCTACGACCGCCGCGCTTCTCAAGGTTCTGACAACCGGAACTCCGGCTGTGAAAGCCGATGTAATCTCGTTCCTGGGTAATTCCGGTACTGAAGCTGCCCTGCCTGCTATTACGAGGGGGCTTGCTGACAAATCGCCGGCCATAAAGATCGCATCGATCGGAGCACTCGGTAAACTGGGCGGCGAGTCGGGTATAATGAAGCTGCTTCCGCTCTTGAAAAGCAATGATCAGGGGGTAGTCGGAGCTGTAAAATCGGTTCTGCTTACCACTAAAGGTAATGCAGTTATCGACCAGGTTGCGTCGGCTATACCCGGAGTGAGCGATGTGGCGAAGGTAGCGCTCCTGGATGTATTGGCAAGCCGACGGGCCGAAAGTAAGCTCGGCGTTGTAACAGGGCTGCTGACCAGCAACAATCCCGCTGTTAAGTCCGCTGCGTTTTCGGCTCTGAAAGGAGTGGTTTTAGGAAATGACCTGCCTCAATTGTTCGGCCTACTCAACTCGGTCAAAGACGGCGCTAACCTGGCAGGAGTTCAGGATGCGGTGAAATCTGCCATCCGGAGCCAGGGAAGTGGGAGCCAGCAGGTGTCCCAGCTGTTGTCCAATATGAATCAATCCGGCAACAAAGCCGCCTATCTGCCTGTACTGGCAAGCCTTGGCGGTTCCCAGGCGCTGGCAGCTACTATTTCATCTTTCAACAACGGAACAGAGCTAGAAAAGAAATCGGCCATCCAGGCCCTCAGCCAGTGGTCTGACGACAAAAGCCTGGGCGAGCTATACAATATTGCCAAAAATACGGCGGACGCCGGCTACAGGGATGAGGCCATTGCCGGTTATGTGGCGACTGTGAAGCGTTCTTCCGCAAATCCTGAACAAAAGGTAATCCTGCTCAGGAAAGCGCTGGAAGTGGCGAAAAGCGTCAATGGCAGGAAGGAAATCCTGACCGAGCTTCAGCGAAACAAGACATTCCTGGCGTTAGTAACTGCCGGGAAGTATCTCGACGATCCGGAACTGCAGCAAACTGCTGCCCATGCTGTGATGAACATCGCGATGGGTAATACCCGGTTTGATGGAGCGCTGGTACGTGGCCTGCTGACAAAAACCATGCAGGTGATACAGGGACCCGATGCTGAATATCAGAAAGAAGGAATAAAGAAACACCTGTCCGAGCTGCTACCTGACGAAAAAGGGTTTGTTTCACTTTTCAACGGAAAAGACCTTACCGGCTGGAAGGGATTGGTAGACAACCCGGTTAAAAGAGGAAAACTGAGTGCCGATTCGCTTGCATATAAGCAAAAGCTTGCGGATGAGAAAATGAGGAACGGATGGATAGTAGAGAACGGAGTGCTGGTCTTTACAGGTAAAGGCGACAACATCGTGGCTAAGAAAGAGTACGGGGATATCGAGATGTATGTCGATTGGAAACTGGATGCCGATGGTAAAGACGGTGACGCCGGAATTTATCTTCGCGGTACACCCCAGGTTCAGATCTGGGATACTTCCCGCGTTAAGGTAGGAGCCCAGGTAGGATCGGGTGGATTGTACAACAATAAGGTTCATAAAAGCACGCCTGATAAGGTAGCCGACAATGCGCTTGGAGAGTGGAATACTTTCTATGTCAAAATGGTTGGCGACAGGGTGACGGTCGATCTCAACGGCGAACGTGTCGTCGACAACGTGATCCTGGAGAACTATTGGGACCGCAGTATACCGATTTTCCCGGTGGAGCAGCTCGAGCTTCAGGCGCACGGTACCAAAGTATACTACCGCGATATCTATGTGAAGGAACTGCCCAGGGCAGAACCTTTCCGGTTGTCGGAGGAAGAGAAAAAAGAAGGCTTTAAAGTGCTCTTCGATGGTACCAACATGCACGAATGGGTGGGGAATACCGAAGATTATTTCATTGAGGGAGGTAACCTGGTCGTAAGGCCAAAAGGCGGTAAGTCGTCAGGAACCCGCAACCTCTATACCAAGGATGAGTATGCCGACTTTGTATTCCGGTTTGAGTTCCAGCTTACGCCGGGAGCTAATAATGGCCTCGGAATACGTGCTCCTTTAAACGGTGACGCTGCCTATTCGGGAGCTGCCGAGCTGCAGATACTGGACGATACGGCCCCTATCTACAGCAAGCTCGAGCCCTACCAGTACCACGGATCGGTATATGGTATTATTCCTGCCAAAAGAGGCTATCTGAAACCTTTGGGCGAGTGGAACTACGAAGAGGTTTACCTGAAAGGACCTAAAGTGAAAGTGGTCCTGAATGGGACGACCATTGTAGACGGCGACCTGGAGGAAGCCGGCAAAAATGGTACGCTCGATAAAAAGGAGCACCCTGGACTGTTCAGGAAGACAGGGCATATCGGTTTCCTGGGCCACGGTACCGAGGTGAAATTCAGGAATATCAGGATCAAGGACCTTTCTCATAAAGAGGAACCTGCTCCTGCGCCTGTCCAGCCGGAAGGGAAAAAGGCCAAAAAAGATAAAAAGAAAAAGAAATAGCAGGATACGGAAAATGATGCCGTGGGCAGATTCCTGCCCACGGCATCATTTTTTTACTGATAACTGCAAATACGCGTTGAATACAACATGGAGCAAACAGCAGATAAAATTCTGACCCTGGAGGAAGCCAGGACTGCGGTAGTCCGGTGGCACGACGAAGGAAAAAAGGTGGTATTTACCAACGGATGCTTTGATATCGTCCACCTGGGCCATGTCGACTACCTGGAAAAAGCCCGTGCTTTGGGCGACAAGCTCGTATTGGGGCTGAACACCGATGCATCGGTAAGCAGGCTGAAAGGGCCGCTGCGGCCGGTGGTAAACGAGGGTGCCAGGGCCCGCCTGATGGCGGCGCTGTCGTTTGTAGATACTGTCATTTTGTTCGACGAGCCGACACCTTTGCAGTTAATTGAGGCGGTCGGGCCTGACATATTGGTAAAAGGTGACGATTATTCAGTCGAAAACATTGTTGGCGCGGATTTTGTGATAGCTAATGGAGGAGAGGTAAAAACTATCCCGCTGGTTAAAGGGTATTCTACCTCTTCACTAATTGAGAAAATAAGAGCAGCTTATAACTGAATTTTCTTATTTTCGTTAGCTGGAAAATAATTTAAACCAAATTGAAGAAACACGATGGCAGGAGCTTATTTGATAGGTCTGATCGTAATGGCGGTCAGTTGGTATGTACAGTGGAAATTAAAGAGCAAGTTTAAGGAGTATTCGGAAGTAGGGTTGAGGGTCGGCCTGAGCGGCCGGGAAATTGCCGAAAAAATGCTTCGCGATAACGGAATTTACGATGTAAGGGTTCAATCGGTGGAAGGGACGCTGACCGACCACTATAATCCCCAGGATAAGACGGTCAACCTGAGCTCGGATGTATTCTACGGCAGAAGTGTCGCTGCGGCTGCTGTAGCAGCCCATGAGTGCGGCCATGCAGTGCAGCATGCTACAGCTTATTCGTGGCTGCAGTTCCGCTCCAAGCTTGTGCCCGTCCTGACGGTATCTTCCAGGTATATGAGCTGGATAATACTAGGAGGTATCCTCATGCTTAACACGACTCCGGTGCCGTTGGCTATAGGAGTGGCATTGTTTGCTCTTACTACTCTTTTCAGCTTTATTACGCTGCCGGTAGAATATGATGCGAGCAACCGCGCATTGGCTTGGATTGACCGCCAGGGAGTAGTAACTAACCAGGAGCATGGAATGGCTGCAGATGCCCTGAAATGGGCGGCAAGGACCTACCTGGTAGCGGCAATCGGTTCTCTGGCAACGTTGCTTTACTACCTGATGATCCTTTTGGGCAGAAGGGAATAGCGATATAGAGGTTACAATATCGGAAAGGGAGGACGTCAGGTCTTCCCTTTTGTTTTTTCTGGTAGTATAACCAGGGATCAGTCGTAAAAGCCGGGAGGCAAGCCCTTACCTTTTCAGATTAATCCTTTCAACCCCGGAGATAAGAGGGTTATATCCGGAACCATATGGCTTCCTGAATTGTTGATAATGCAATAAATTCAGTCCATTTGCACAATGTCTTTTTTGCCGGCACAGGGTGGTTGGTCGCAGCATTCCAAGTTGCTGCTTAACCTGATTTCAGTCTATTTTATCTGGGGCTCTACCTATTTGTTTATTCATTTTATGACGGAGGATATGCCCCCTCTGTACATGGCCGGCTGGAGAGTGCTGGTAGCCGGTCTTATTCTCTACCCGTTTGCACGGCTCAACGGGTACCCACGGCCCAGTCGTGAGGAGGCCGTTTCGTCCGGGATCATCGGGGTACTGCTGCTGGGATTTTCGATGGGCGGAATGAGCATTGCGATCCAGTACCTCCCGACCGGAATTGCGGCGCTGCTGGCCGGTTTACTGCCGCTGTTTCTCATTGTCATCAACTGGATTGCATTTGCTAAAGTGAGGCCAACTGTGCTGGCGATGGCGGGACTTCTGACAGGTGTGGCAGGGATTGCACTGCTGGTCCAGCCGGGGAGCTTTAAAGAAACTTCGCCGGATAGCTGGGTAGGTATTGTCATCATCTTATTTTGTAATGTTTTCTGGGCAACGGGAACGCTGCTTTCATCACGGATGAAGCTGCCTAACCAGCTTATATCGAGTTCTGTACAGATGCTGTCCGGAGGTGTATTCCTCCTGTGTATCAGCCTGCTTTTCGAACCCGTCTCGTTTTTAAGTATACTGGATGCTCCCGGCAAAGCTTTGGGAGCGATGGTTTACCTGGCGTTTTTCGGATCGATCATCGGTTTCAGCTCCTATGCCTGGCTGGCCCGGAATGCTTCTCCGCAGTTGCTGTCTACCTATGCTTATGTCAACCCGGTAGTAGCCATGTTCCTCGGATGGGCTTTTGCAGGAGAGATATTGAACGGACAGTCGATCGTAGCCGGAGGGGTGATCCTGGTAGGGGTTGTGCTGATGGTGCTGGGAAAACGCTAATATGTGTATATTTAGCCGGATTAAATTTTTGACCCGACTAAATGGACTTTAACAACAAAACAGCCCTGGTAACAGGCGGCGCTTCGGGGCTGGGAGAAGCTACTGTCCGTAGATTGGCTGCCTCCGGTTGTGATGTATGGATAGCCGATATCCAGCAGGAAAAGGGAGAGCAACTTGCGAAAGAGCTCGGAAGTAAAGCCAGGTTCCGGATGACGGATGTTACCAGCGGGCAGGAAGTTCAGGCTGCCATTGATGAGGTATGCCGGATATCCGGTGCCCTGCATATAGCGGTGAACTGCGCCGGGATAGTAGCCGGAAGCAAAACAGTGGGAAAGACAGGGGGAGTATATGGGGCGCATTCTTTGGATTTATTCAGTAAGGTTATCAATATAAACCTCATCGGCACCTTTAATGTGATGAGATTGGCTGCTTTTGCGATGCGGTCCAATGTGCCCGATCAGGAAGGGGAGCGCGGCGTCATTATTAACACTTCTTCTGTTGCTGCTTTCGAAGGACAGATCGGGCAGGTAGCTTATGCTGCCAGCAAAGGCGCTATCGCGAGCATGACCCTCCCTGCTGCGAGAGATCTGGCCCCTTTGGGCATCAGGGTGATGTCGATAGCACCGGGCCTTTTTGAAACGCCGCTCCTGCAGAACCTGCCGGAGGAGGTGAAGCTTTCCCTCGGACAGCAGGTGCCGTTCCCGTCGAGGCTTGGCAGGCCGGATGAATACGCTAATCTGGTAACGGCTATCATAAGCAACCCGATGTTGAACGGTGAGGTGATAAGACTCGACGGAGCTATCAGGATGGCCCCGAAGTAAGACGACAGGTGTAAATTCCCGGTATGATACGGTTTCTGTGCAGGTATTTTCTCTTGATTTGGTCAGGTTTGTTCCTTGCTTGCGGGAACAGGCTGACGCTGCCTGAAAATGTGGCTGCAGAACTGGAACTGATTTCAGGACCGGTAGACTACACTTATGATGTAAAGCCTATTCTTTCAGATCGCTGCTTTGCATGCCACGGGCCGGATGCCAATAAGGTAAAAGGCGGGCTGAGGCTGGACATGGCCGAAGTAGCCTACGAAAAGAAAGGTGACAACGGGCTGGTGGCGATAGTACCCGGGAAACCCTGGAAAAGCGAGCTCGCTCACCGTATTTTATCTTCAGATCCGGATTTAATGATGCCTACACCCGAGTCGCACCTGGTGCTGACAGACAGGGAAAAGGCTGTTTTGATCAGGTGGATAGAAGAGGGAGCGGAATACAAACCTCACTGGGCATTTACAAAAATCAGTAAGAGCGCCTTGCCTGACGTGAAAAATAAAAGTTGGGTAAAGAACGAAATAGATAATTTTGTACTGGCTAAGCTGGAGCAAAAACAACTCAATCCCTCCCCTGAAGCTGATAAAACAACCCTGCTGCGCCGGGTGTATATGGATCTCACCGGCCTGCCGCCTACCCCTGAACAGGTGACCAGGTTTATGAATGACAGCTCTCCCGATGCTTACGAAAATGTAGTAGACAGCCTGATTGATTCGCCTCATTACGGGGAGCACATGGCCGTACCGTGGCTGGATGTGGCCCGCTATGCAGATACGCATGGCTACCAGGACGACATGATGCGCACAGCCTGGCCTTATCGGGATTGGGTGATCAATGCCTTTAATAAAAATCTCTCTTACGATAAATTCGTCACCTGGCAGTTGGCCGGCGACCTGCTTCCTGGCCCTGCAACCGAACAGCTTGTGGCTACTGCTTTTAACCGTATGCATCAGCAGAGTATGGAGGGAGGTATTATTTCAGAAGAATACCGGACCGAATACGTAGCCGACCGGGTCAATACTTTCGGGCTGGCCTTCCTGGGGCTTTCTACGGAATGCGCCCGTTGCCACGACCATAAATATGATCCTGTTAGTCAGAAAGATTATTTTTCGTTGTTCGCTTTTTTCAATAATGTCAACGAGAACGGGCAGATCCCCTACAACGGCGAAGCCAGCCCCAGTATTACGCTGCCCAATCCAAAGGCAAAAGAGCAACTGGATGCGATAAAAAAATATCTTGCAGAAGAAGTGCAAAAAAGGGAACGGATTCTTGCCTCTTCGGTTCCTTTCGGCGAATGGCTTACCAGGGCGGTGGATAACCCCGGGAAAAACATGCTAAAGCCCGGTGACGGGTTGTACGGTCATTTCAGCTTCGACGAACCCAGGGGAAAGGTGCTTAAAAACCTTGCCAACCCAAAGCATGAGGCGCTTTGCGAAGGTGATGAGAGCCTTTCCGACACTGCTTCCCGGCCCGGGAAGTTTGGTTTGAGCCGTCGTCTTTTCGGGGAAAATGCCGTCGATTTCGGCAAAGAATTTGCCTACTTCGAGCGTAATCAGCCTTTTACCATCAGTATCTGGCTGAATATCCTGGATGAATCGCTGAGCGGCCCGATGATCCATAAATCCAATCACATTACCAGCGGCTATCGCGGCTGGAATATATTCCGGGAAAAAGACGGCACTTTCAGGGTGCTGCTGAGTTATGTATGGCCTGACAACAGCATCGAGCTGCAGACGCTTCAGCCGGTACCGGTCAACGAGTGGACACAGGTGGCTTTTACTTATGACGGCCTTAGCAAGGCAGAGGGAGTGAATGTCTATATCAACGGGGAACGTGCAGAGGTAAAAGTAATTAACAACAATCTTACCCAGAGTTTGTTATACGGTAAAAACAAGACCAATATAGCGGTCAATAACTTAAAGATTGGCAGGCAGAATGACGTCTATACCAAAAATTTCGATGTTGACGAGCTTAAAATTTATACCCGCAGCCTGACGCCGCTTGAAATGCGGGGACTGTACTCTCAGCGTGATGAAGTAGCGGAAGCTTTGAAAACAGGACCGGCGAAAAGGACGGAACGGCAAATAAGCGAGCTTCGTGAGTATTATTTTGCCAATATTGCCGCAGACTATAAAAAAAGCCTGGAGGGTAGCCGGAAGCAGCTCGGAGAGGAAACTGAGCTGCTCAATACACAGATCGATGTGATGGTCATGAAGGAACGGAAGTACCCCCGGAAAACCTATATCCTGGACCGGGGTGTATATGATGCGCCCAAAGAAGAAGTATCGGCCGATACGCCGGATGGAATTTTTAAAATTCCCGCAGGTTATCCTAAAAATCGCCTGGGGCTTGCAAAATGGCTGCTTCATGAAGATCATCCGCTTTTTAGCCGCGTAACGGTAAACCGTTTCTGGCAGCAGTATTTCGGTAAGGGGCTGGTACTGACTGCCGGTGATTTTGGAAACCAGGGCAGCCTGCCTACTCACCCTGAGCTGCTCGATTGGCTGGCATCAGAATTTATGCGCTCCGATGTTTCCGGAAGCTGGAATGTAAAAGCGCTGCAGCGGCTTATTGTGACTTCCGCTACTTACAGGCAGGCTTCCCACGGCCCTTCCGGGCAGGTAGAGGCCGATCCTGACAACAGCTATTATTCGAGAGGGCCCAGCTACCGGATGAGCGCTGAGCAGGTAAGGGATAATTCGCTTGCCGCCAGCGGGCTTATAAATCGCAGGCTGGGTGGAGAGAGTGTATATCCCTATCAACCCAAGGGCATATGGGAGGCAATTTCGAACTACGGGAAGTACCGCCAGCAAAAAGGCGACACGCTCTACCGGCGGAGTATGTATACCGTCTGGAAACGGACCGCTCCGCCGCCGATGATGCTGAACTTTGACGCTGCCGAACGTCATTTCTGCGCCGTGAAACGCCAGAAGACCAGTACCCCGCTGCAATCGCTGGTGATTATGAATGATCCGCAGTTTGTAGAAGCTTCGCGGGTGCTGGCCCAGCAGATGATCCGGGAAGGAAAGACACCGGAAGAACGTATTGACTATGCCTTTATGGCCCTGGCGGGGCGTCCGGCAAGGAGAGAAGAAGCGGCGATTCTGACCGGTTTGTTTGCGGAAGAATGCGAAAACTTCCGCAAAAGCCCCGAAAAGGCGCTGCAGCTTTTAAGTGTAGGAGACTTTCCTGTTGACCGGTCGATTGCTTCTGCCGAACTGGCTGCTACCACCATAATGGTGAGTACCGTTATGAACTTTGACGAATTTGTAATAAAACGTTAACCTTTTTTCCAAAGCTTAGCGTACAGGATATTATAAATACCCGGAAAATGGCTTTTAAGTATTAAATAAAGATTTTAATGACTCTCACTATTTTGCTTGAAGTTTCTGACCTGGGGCTTTTTATCGGGCGGTTCCATCCTTTGCTGGTACATCTTCCTATCGGATTTCTGCTTATAGCGCTTTTTCTCGAAATAGGGCAACGCACCGGAAAGCTTTCCGTGACCGAAAGCACAAAGACATTTATATTGCTGTGTGCTGCGATCGGCGCCACATTATCCTGTATAGTCGGCCTTCTGCTGGCTTCGGGAGGCGGGTATGAGGAAGAGACGCTGAGCAGTCACCAATGGCAGGGGATAGGAGTGGCTGTATTTGCATGGATTGCCTGGCTGGCCAACAGCAGATTTCTGAACTCTGCCTTAAGCTGGCTTCCGGCGTTGTATATGCCGGCATTCGGGCTTTCGGCAATACTTATGCTTTCCGCCGGGCATATAGGAGGGACGCTTACGCATGGAGATGGCTACCTGACGCAGTATGCGCCTGATGCGATAAGGTTCGTTGCAGGATTGCCCCCGAAGGGAGAATCGTCTGCCGGGGGAGAAATAAAGCCGCTGGCGGATGTCGGCCAGGCGGTCGTTTATACGGAAATAGTGCAGCCTATATTGAATACGCGGTGTGTACAGTGCCATGGGAGCTCCAAACAGAAAGGAGACCTGCGCCTGGATGGCTATGCCCACCTCGAAAAAGGCGGTGAAAACGGCCCGGTGCTTTTACCGGGAAAGGGAGGAGAGAGCGCGCTTGTAAAAGTGTGCCTTCTGCCGGTTGAGGACGATCTACACATGCCTCCCAAGGGTAAGCCGCAGCTCACTTCCGCGCAGATCGGGCTGATTACCTGGTGGATCGACCAGGGTGCTCCGCAAGATAAGAAAGTGGCCGACCTTGAGAAAAGCGATGAAATAGCCGGCAACCTGCTGGCGCTGGGCGGAGGAGATCCCGGCGGTGAAGGAAAAACAACCTCTCCGGGTGTCGATTTAAGTAAGATTACGGCTCCTGAGCCGGATAAGAACGCCATTTCCGAGCTGAGGAAATTGAATCTCATTGTGTCGCCGGTATCCAAAGATCAGAATATCATGGAAGTAAGCGCTGTCAATGCGCCCGGGTTTTCGGACACGCATATGGCGTTGCTTCAGAAATTGTCCGATCAGGTGGTATGGCTCAAAATCGGCGGAACTGCAGTTACCGATAAGTCGCTTAAAGACATTTCCGGGTTAAAGCACCTCAATAAATTGTATCTTGACCATACCGGCATTACTGACGAAGGCATCGCCCAACTGGGAAACCCGCCAGGCCTGGAGTATCTTAATCTTATAGGTACGAAAGTTTCTGACGCGAGCATCGGCAAAATAGCCGGGTTAAAAGGGCTGAGGAGCATTTATCTCTGGCAATCGGCCGTTTCTGATTCGGGAATAGCCGAACTGCGGCGCCTGCGTCCGGACCTCCATGTGGTCGGCGGCCTTTCAGAACAGGAGATCCGTGATTTCTTGAGCGCCGGAAAAAAAGACAGCCTCAATAAAACTGAATAGGGATGAGCATGAAGCCCATCCCTATCAAAATTGAATGAAATAAATTATTTCTATACGGACAGCAACTCTCTTTCGAATTCGCGCAGGATCCGCTCTTTCATAGCGACCTTGCGTTTTTGTATATTGATACTGCCGTTTCTTTGCTTCAGGCTTTCTTCGTCGGTCGGCGGGTTGGTCTCAAGCATTTGTATTGCGATTTCCAGGTCGGTTTTTTCACGTTTTACCAGCCATTCCATCTCTTTGATCTTTGTACGGATCTGCTCTTCGCGGCTTTTCAGATCGAATGCAGGATACTTCCGGAGCAGCACCCTTCTCAGGTAACTGAGCTCGAATACCTTATCGCAAACGTTCCTGAACTTCTCGGCAAGTTCTTTATCAGCCAGCTTGAACGGAAGCCTGATTTCCCTCCATTTACTAAGCAACACCTTGGTTTGCTCTGCAGCTACTTCGATCGTATCGTTTTTCAGGTGGTACTCTGCCTGGGCGAGTATCTTCTGCTGCTCAAGAATCCGGGGATCTACCTTCACCTTAGGCTCGATGCCTTTGGCGTTGTTATACTTGTCGTAGAAAAGCTTTACGAAGTGGCGGTAGGCCTTGCTGATTTTGAAAAATTTCTTCGGCGGCACCTCTCCGACGTTGTTCCATGCATAGCGAAGCTCGCGGGCTTTTTTGTAAGCTTCGTCGAGATCGCTCATCCAGGTAAGGGTCTTGGCCTGCTTGATAAGATCTTCGTAGGCATCGATCCGTTGCTGGATCATCTGGTTCTGCTCTGCAAAATGCTCCCGGCGGCGTTGGAAGAAATCATCCAGTATAGACTGGAAATGTGTTTCTATCTCGTCGCCGTAAATTTTGTCGATAGAACCGGTGCGAATCCATTTCGCTTTGATTTCCTGCAGCTTGTCGGTAGCCTGCTGCCAGTCTTCTATCCTGGCGGCTTCTTCGGCGTCTTCGATCAGCGCCCGTTTGATTTCTAGATTTTTAATCTGGTTAACCTGGATCAACTCGGTGAGGTAGCCTTCAAGCTTATCAAGCCTGGCAAGCAAAACCGGGAAATCGCCGATAGCATCGAAACCCAGTAATTTTTGACGCAACTGCAATAATTTTGTCAGATACGAACCCTTGTTCTGAGCTTCTTCTACCTCCTGTTCCAGTTGACTGACCTTACTTTCTGCGATAGTGTACCGATTCTTAAAATAATCAATAGCATCTTGCTCGGTGCGTTTGACTTCTCCAATCTGTCTGTCAGGGTACTCTAAATAGCCTTTTAAGAATACTTTGCTATTTTTAATATAGCCGTGTTCTTCCATTAAAGTGATGTTCTCCATCTTTCCTTTGATTCAACTTTTACAATGGGGGTTAAATAACGATATTTGCCTAAGTTTACAAATTAAACAAAAAATGAGTAACGAAACTATAATTTTCTCTATGGCGGGCGTAAGTAAAACGATCCCGCCTAATAGAACGATTCTTAAGAATATTTATTTGTCCTTTTTTTACGGGGCTAAAATTGGCGTTCTGGGCTTGAATGGTTCGGGGAAGTCGACGCTGCTGAGGGTAATAGCCGGTATTGACAAGGACATCCAGGGGGAGGTCGTTTTCTCGCCTGGTTATACTGTAGGCATGCTGGAACAGGAGCCGAAGCTCGACCCGTCCAAGACGGTGAAGGAAGTAGTGGAAGAAGGAGTCCAGGAAATTGTCGACCTGCTCAGGGAGTTCGACGAGATAAATGAAGCTTTCGGAGACGAAAATGCCGATTTTGACAAGCTTCTCGAAAGGCAGGGTACCGTCCAGGAAAAACTGGACGCCCTGGATGCGTGGAATCTCGATAACCGCCTCGAAGTGGCGATGGATGCGTTGAGATGCCCGCCGTCCGATCATTTGATATCGACGCTTTCAGGGGGTGAAAAGCGCAGGGTAGCGCTTTGCCGGCTGCTGCTTCGCCAGCCCGACGTACTTCTTCTGGATGAGCCGACCAACCACCTGGATGCCGAGTCGGTTCTGTGGCTTGAAGAGCATCTGCGCCAGTACAAAGGGACTGTGATCGCCGTTACCCACGACCGTTACTTTCTTGATAATGTTGCAGGGTGGATACTGGAGCTCGATCGCGGGGAAGGGATTCCGTGGAAAGGCAACTATTCGTCGTGGCTTGACCAGAAGCAGGAACGACTGAAGAAAGAGGAAAAAACCGAATCGAAGCGGCAGAAGACATTGCAGCGGGAGCTCGAATGGGTCAGGATGGCGCCTAAGGCGCGGCAGGCAAAATCAAAGGCGAGGCTCGGAGCTTACGAGAAGCTGCTGAGTGAAGAGGGCCGCGAGAAAGAGGAGAAACTGGAAATATTCATCCCGTCGGGCCCCCGTTTAGGGAATAAGGTAATCGAAGCAAACGGGATTACGATGGGGTTTGGCGATAAGCTGCTGTATGAAAACCTGAGCTTTTCGCTGCCGCCCGCAGGGATAGTCGGCATCATCGGTCCGAACGGTGCGGGAAAAACTACTTTATTTAAATTGATCACCGGTCAGCTTGAGCCGTTGAGGGGGCATTTTGAAGTAGGCGAAACCGTTCAATGGTCGTATGTAGACCAGGAGCACGATAACCTGAACCCGGATAAGTCCGTTTACCAGACCATATCTGAAGGGAATGAATGGATCATGCTGGGAGGCAAGCAAAGTAATGCAAGGGCTTATGTGAGCCGTTTCAATTTTGCAGGCGCCGACCAGGAGAAGAAGATCGCAAACCTGTCGGGAGGAGAGCGCAACCGTGTACATCTGGCCCTGACATTGAAAGAGGGCGGCAATCTCCTGTTACTCGATGAGCCTACCAACGACCTGGATGTCAATACCCTGAGGGCTTTGGAAGAAGGCCTCGAAAATTTTGCAGGTTGTGCGGTTGTGATTTCGCACGACAGGTGGTTCCTCGACAGGGTCGCAACTCATATCCTGGCGTTCGAGGGGAACTCGGAAGTATACTGGTTTGAAGGCAACTTTTCCGAATACGAAGAAAACAGGAAGAAGCGCCTGGGCAATGAAGCCAAGCCCACCCGGATCAGGTACAGGAAGCTGGTATAGAAGATGGAAGGTGTTAAAAAGCCGTCGGTCTACCTGGTCGGGGCGGTAGCCGCTTTCATACTCGGGGCCGCGACAGCATGGCTGATACACGGTACTACCGGTGTCCACATCCCCCTTCTCGCTGCTGCGGTTGCAGGGATTATCCTCGGGTTGATCGATCCGCGGCGGGGTTGGATCGCGGCGCTTATCCAGTCTGTCGTATTGGTAGTGGGTGTGCTGGTAACCGGGAGGAGCGCGCCGGTGCCGGAGATAGAGTACCACAGCCTGATCGGATCGGTCGGGCTGACTTTTGCGGGAAGCTTTATCGGTGCTTTTATTAAGAGGGCTTTCGATAGCTGAATTTCACAAGGCACAGAGAACACCGAGGCTCTCCCTCGTCTTCTGACGAAGGGAGGGCGTTATCAGGTCTCTGACCTGATAAAAACTGATCTCTTTGTCGGTCAGAGACCGGCTTTCGCTCTTTCACCGTCGGGAGACGGGAAAGAGCGTTACTTCGTGTCTCCGTGGTTATCACTTTTATCGATTTTGCCGGTCCCCGGCTTTTCTTTAATTTTGCCCCCTGTTTTTACAGGTATTAAGAGTGTTTTTTCACCATAGCATATCAATATGTTGCTTAGCGAGCAGGAGCTGTTGCGCCGACAAAAGAGAGAGGAGTTGATCAGGATGGATATCAACCCGTATCCTCCCGAAACATTTGAAGTAAATTCTACCGCAAAGGATATTCTCGAAAACTACGGGAACAATAAGATCGACTATAAAAATGTTTCGCTGGCCGGCAGGCTGATGGGCTTCCCAGGGAGTTCGACGAGATAAATGAAGCTTTCGGAGACGAAAATGCCGATTTTGACAAGCTTCTCGAAAGGCAGGGTACCGTCCAGGAAAAACTGGACGCCCTGGATGCGTGGAATCTCGATAACCGCCTCGAAGTGGCGATGGATGCGTTGAGATGCCCGCCGTCCGATCATTTGATATCGACGCTTTCAGGGGGTGAAAAGCGCAGGGTAGCGCTTTGCCGGCTGCTGCTTCGCCAGCCCGACGTACTTCTTCTGGATGAGCCGACCAACCACCTGGATGCCGAGTCGGTTCTGTGGCTTGAAGAGCATCTGCGCCAGTACAAAGGGACTGTGATCGCCGTTACCCACGACCGTTACTTTCTTGATAATGTTGCAGGGTGGATACTGGAGCTCGATCGCGGGGAAGGGATTCCGTGGAAAGGCAACTATTCGTCGTGGCTTGACCAGAAGCAGGAACGACTGAAGAAAGAGGAAAAAACCGAATCGAAGCGGCAGAAGACATTGCAGCGGGAGCTCGAATGGGTCAGGATGGCGCCTAAGGCGCGGCAGGCAAAATCAAAGGCGAGGCTCGGAGCTTACGAGAAGCTGCTGAGTGAAGAGGGCCGCGAGAAAGAGGAGAAACTGGAAATATTCATCCCGTCGGGCCCCCGTTTAGGGAATAAGGTAATCGAAGCAAACGGGATTACGATGGGGTTTGGCGATAAGCTGCTGTATGAAAACCTGAGCTTTTCGCTGCCGCCCGCAGGGATAGTCGGCATCATCGGTCCGAACGGTGCGGGAAAAACTACTTTATTTAAATTGATCACCGGTCAGCTTGAGCCGTTGAGGGGGCATTTTGAAGTAGGCGAAACCGTTCAATGGTCGTATGTAGACCAGGAGCACGATAACCTGAACCCGGATAAGTCCGTTTACCAGACCATATCTGAAGGGAATGAATGGATCATGCTGGGAGGCAAGCAAAGTAATGCAAGGGCTTATGTGAGCCGTTTCAATTTTGCAGGCGCCGACCAGGAGAAGAAGATCGCAAACCTGTCGGGAGGAGAGCGCAACCGTGTACATCTGGCCCTGACATTGAAAGAGGGCGGCAATCTCCTGTTACTCGATGAGCCTACCAACGACCTGGATGTCAATACCCTGAGGGCTTTGGAAGAAGGCCTCGAAAATTTTGCAGGTTGTGCGGTTGTGATTTCGCACGACAGGTGGTTCCTCGACAGGGTCGCAACTCATATCCTGGCGTTCGAGGGGAACTCGGAAGTATACTGGTTTGAAGGCAACTTTTCCGAATACGAAGAAAACAGGAAGAAGCGCCTGGGCAATGAAGCCAAGCCCACCCGGATCAGGTACAGGAAGCTGGTATAGAAGATGGAAGGTGTTAAAAAGCCGTCGGTCTACCTGGTCGGGGCGGTAGCCGCTTTCATACTCGGGGCCGCGACAGCATGGCTGATACACGGTACTACCGGTGTCCACATCCCCCTTCTCGCTGCTGCGGTTGCAGGGATTATCCTCGGGTTGATCGATCCGCGGCGGGGTTGGATCGCGGCGCTTATCCAGTCTGTCGTATTGGTAGTGGGTGTGCTGGTAACCGGGAGGAGCGCGCCGGTGCCGGAGATAGAGTACCACAGCCTGATCGGATCGGTCGGGCTGACTTTTGCGGGAAGCTTTATCGGTGCTTTTATTAAGAGGGCTTTCGATAGCTGAATTTCACAAGGCACAGAGAACACCGAGGCTCTCCCTCGTCTTCTGACGAAGGGAGGGCGTTATCAGGTCTCTGACCTGATAAAAACTGATCTCTTTGTCGGTCAGAGACCGGCTTTCGCTCTTTCACCGTCGGGAGACGGGAAAGAGCGTTACTTCGTGTCTCCGTGGTTATCACTTTTATCGATTTTGCCGGTCCCCGGCTTTTCTTTAATTTTGCCCCCTGTTTTTACAGGTATTAAGAGTGTTTTTTCACCATAGCATATCAATATGTTGCTTAGCGAGCAGGAGCTGTTGCGCCGACAAAAGAGAGAGGAGTTGATCAGGATGGATATCAACCCGTATCCTCCCGAAACATTTGAAGTAAATTCTACCGCAAAGGATATTCTCGAAAACTACGGGAACAATAAGATCGACTATAAAAATGTTTCGCTGGCCGGCAGGCTGATGGGCTTCCGGATCATGGGAAGCGCCGCTTTCGCCGAGCTGCAGGATGCTACAGGCCGTATCCAGCTTTATTTCCGTCGGGACGATCTTTGTCCCGATGAGGATAAAACGCTTTATAACACCGTCTTTAAAAAGCTCCTCGATATCGGGGATATAGTTGGTGTGAACGGGTTTGTTTTTACCACTCAGACCAACGAAATATCTGTTCATGTACAGCGTTTTACCATTCTCAGTAAAGCGCTCCGGCCGTTGCCCGTTGTCAAGCGGGATGAGCAGGGAAATGTTTATGACGGCTTTACAGACCCGGAGCTTCGCTACAGGCAGCGCTATGTCGACCTCATCGTCAATCCTGATGTAAGAGAGATCTTTATCAAAAGAGCCAGGATTATAACGACCATGAGAAGTTATTTCGATAGCCAGAACTGGTTGGAAGTAGAGACACCCGTATTGCAGAACGTACATGGAGGCGCTGCTGCGAGGCCTTTTAAAACGCATCATAATGCGTTGGATACCGATCTGTATCTCCGTATTGCTACCGAGCTTCACCTGAAGCGGCTGATTGTGGGCGGTTTTGACGGCGTATATGAATTCGGAAAATTGTTCCGGAACGAGGGTATGGACAGGACGCATAACCCGGAATTTACAACGGTCGAGTTGTATGTGGCTTATAAGGATTACAACTGGATGATGGAGATGCTCGAAAACCTGCTGGAAAGGGTTGCCTTAGCGGTAAACGGCACTACGGAAGCCAGTTTCGGCGACCAGGCCCTGAACTTCGCAGGTCCTTATCCGCGTCTCAGCATTACCGACGCTATAGAAAAATATACGGGCCTCAATGTAGATGAGCTCGATGAAGCAGCTATTCGTGAGCGCTGCCGGGAATGGGGAATGGAAATAGACGACAGCATGGGGAAAGGAAAGCTCATAGACGAGATTTTTGGTGAAAAAGTAGAAGAGCATATCATCCAGCCGACTTTCATCACGGATCATCCCGTCGAAATGTCCCCGCTGACTAAAAAGCACCGCGCGAAACCCGGTATGGTAGAACGGTTTGAGCTTTTCGTAAACGGGAAAGAAATCGCCAATGCCTATTCCGAGCTGACTGATCCTATCGATCAGAAGGAGCGCTTCGATGAGCAGTTGAGGCTGAAAGAGCGGGGAGATGAAGAGGCGATGGAAATGGACGACGATTTTATCAGGGCGCTCGAGTACGGGATGCCTCCTACTGCAGGGATAGGGATCGGAATTGACCGGCTGACAATGCTGCTGACTGACAACGCCAGCATACAGGAGGTGATATTCTTCCCGCAGATGAGGCCGGAAAAGCGGGTGGAAGTGGCATCTGAGGCTGATTACCTTGCACTGGGGATAGATAAAGTCTGGGTTCCCGTATTACAGAAAATGGGTTTCCTGACGATCGATTCCATAAAAGCGGCCAACCCTAATAAGATTTTCAACGACCTGGGCGGGCTCAGGAAGAAGTTTAAAATAGAGGAGAAAGTGCCTGATCAGGGTGTAGTCAGAGATTGGGTTGAAAAGGCGCGCCAGGCTTTTCCTGTTACTCAATAATCCGTGCCGTAGACCCGGTTCCCAGGCTGTTCTGAAAATGGGTTAACGGGAGCTCAACATTCCGGGTGAGGGAAATATTCTGCTGTTCATGACCTGCGACAGGCGCGTTGTCCGTATGGGTTACGTAGCATCTCCACTTACCCGAGCTGACCGTGATGGACTGTGTCGTGAACTGGCAGTTATTGATCGGTCCGTTCTGGTTTACCCAGCAATACGACTGGTGGTTCCCGTTGACCGTCAATGTGTACGTACCGTCAGCCCCGGTGACATTGATACCCGGGGTGGCGAGAGCCGGTACCGGGGCCAGGTCGGCCAGAGGGGTAAAACCGGGTGGCAGACCGTACGGCGTATAATAGCCTGTTGCGATCTGGTTTCCCAGCGCCACAAGGCCTGCCTGGTTAAAATGGAGGTTATCGGATTGTCTGAAAACGCCTGATCCGGTGAAATCGTCCGAATAATAGGCACCCCATGATGTATTGGAGAGGCTGTTTTTCGCTTCTTCCTGTCCCTGTATGACAGCTCCGGAGGTTCCGGGAGGGAAGTAGGATACCCTCGAGATGGTCCAGGCCAGACCGGAGTTAAAATGCTGCCGTGACCGGTTGATGACGTTGACGAGGCCCTCCCGGTAGGTGTCTTTGGATGTGCCTATGATTTTGTCCGATTCGCCCTGGTGCCATAGTACGGTGCGGGCGCCGAACATGCCTCCATAGAAATTCAGCGCTGTTCTCAGCGTAAGATAAGGATGCCCTTCCGCACCTTCGCTACCCCATTGTCCTACATCCGGATTACAGTTGATAGTCCACGGACTACTCGTAATGGCATTGCGGTTATCGGCGCTTTCCGACCAGTTCATTAAGGAGGTGCCTGTAGAAGCAGTGTTAAAAAAGATAACTGGAATTCCCCCGTTGTCGTCGGAGATCTTCCTGGCCGCCACTTCGTAGCACCAGAGGTTCTGATTACCGTTCGGCGCTATTTTTTTCTGTGTATCGAAGGTCCCCCTTTCCATTTTTTCGAAGACCGGGAAAGGAAATGTCTTTTTGCAGAAGCAGTTTTGGTTGATCAGGCTCAGGCCGTCGTAGGTACTGCCGGGTAAAAGCGGCGACCCTTCCGAACCTAGTTCGATCCCCTGTATGTTGGACTGTCCGGCAGAAAAGACTACTTCACCTACCCCGAACTTCACTTCATTTGTTTCCAGGAGGGAATTGTCGACGGCATAGGTCTGGATCGTCAGTTTGTGCCAGCCAGCGTTTACCTGGAGATCAGCTTGGAAAAGGCCGTTTTCGGATACGTTCAGAACTTCGATCGTTTCAGGCATCGGCGATTCGCCGGTTACAATATTCAGTTTCTCAACCTTGTAGCTGAATTTCCGGACATCGGAATTTTTAAACTGGACAGCCAAAGGAACTGTAGCTTTCGACGTCTGGTCCCTCTGGTATACCGACCTGTGAAGCGGCAGGCTGATGTCAATGGACTGACCTGAGGCGGGATACAGGCTGATAAAAAGGATTGCTGCAAGCAGCAGGATATATATATGAAAGGTATCTTTTATTTGCATAAACTGGTATTGACTATATTTCATTATTTAGAGAGGCAGTCCCGACATATTTCATAGTCCCCGTTTTCAACCTGGGATAGGGATGTCAGTACCTTGGCGGAGGTCAGTAGACACTGATGTCGCATGACACCCCGGTTTATTTTCTTACATCTTTCGTAGCGATCAGCGGAATTGACAGGCCATAGTGACGATTTAGCGTCAGGATACATTCATTCGCAATTACCGCCTGCCCCAGCTCTGTAGGATAGATTCCGTCGGCCGAGAAGAAATTGCCTGCCGGCCAGGATGGTACAATTTGTACACCGTCGTGCGTAGTGTAGTTGCCGGCCATGATTTTCCTGTAAATTTCGTGAAGGTCTGTGATTGCAAGGCCATATTGAAGCGCAGCGCGCCCTATTTTGAAGCGGTTAAAAGAGGCAGGATCGGCAACGAGAAACTCATTATCGTAAGGATCGCGGGAAATCACTTCGCTGTCTTTCAGTAAGATCGTTCCGGTTAGTTTCCCGGTGATTATTTTCTCAGCCGTCTCGCACGGAAGCAGTTGGTCGGTTTCAGGATCGAAATCTACCGGTTCGACTGAAGTAGAACGTTTTACCATGAGCCTGACCTGGTAGTTTTTTATTTTGTCCCAGTTGTACTGCTGAAAGTAGGGGAGGGATAAAACATCGGGGACATTCAGAAGCAATCCCTTTTTTCCTGTTTTAACGAGTTCGCCGATCATTTTCATTTCATCGGTCCGGTCAAGGGTTTCAAAGGCTATCTGGGAAATTCCGCCGCCGTCATTACGGATGCTGTGTACCAGGTCGTCGAAGCCGGCTTCAAATACAAACAGATCGGAATGTATATCGAGGGATGATATCCATTCCTGCTGGCTTAGCGGCGCGCGTTTTGACGCACCGGGATTTATCCTGCTGATAAACGGGAGTGCATAAGTCCTGAGATGCCCGGACAGGTCCATTCTCCTGCTGAAATAAGGAACTGCAAAATTATTTACGGATGTTCCGTTATAGGGCTCAAGGCTTCCGTCCGTTTCCGAGACGGCGAGATTATTGCTTACTTTTCCCCGTCCGGAAGCGGAGGATGTTGCGGGAGCAGTAAAATAACCGGTACCGTTTCCCCTGCTTTTACTGAAAAGCGGCTGTGCAAATGGTGCACCCATCTGGCGGGCGATCAGGTTTGGATAGGCCCATTGCTGGCCTTCGCGGAACAGTCCGCCATTTCGAAAGCCTGCGGTAAGGCCGCCGCCGAAAGCTATGACGCGATAATTGGAGGCAAGTGCTTTCCGACGGACGGGCAATATAGCTTCACGGACTGCTACAATGGTATCGCTGCTTCGCGGCCCGGCTTCGTGAACGAAGGTAATAGCCGTATGATGCCCGCGGAGGGGAGCAGCTTCCGGCAGGATCGCGACGAACGAAAGCATCGGGATAATGCGGTAGAGTTTTTTTGTCATATCTAATGCTGCCAGGCTGTAAGCTATGCCACAGGGGGACATGACAGGCCATGCCGGGCTTTATAAATGCAGGATGTAAATAAAGAGGGTTAATCAATTATTCCCCAATATTAAGCATATAATGGGCTGCCGCGAAAATAAATTTATTGAGCGGTTTCGGGTAAAGATCAGGAAACAGGGTTTATTTCTCCGCTTGCCACCATTTTGTGAAAGCTTGTGTGCTGTCTTTCAGCATAACAGGCTCTCCGATCATTGGTGTGATAAGATTAAAAGAATGTGCTTCGGAAGCACTGGCAATTTTTTCCATCGGTTCGTACCAGGCGTGCCTGCCCAATGCGTACTTTGAATTGTGAATGGTCATCAGCCGCTTCGGTTGCAGCTCTTCAATGGCTTTTACGAGGTCTTCAGGGATGATATGGATATACCTCCAATCGTCGTTATACTGCCCGTTTTCCATGATGGCCAGATCGATGGTACCGAATTGTTCTTTGATTTTCCTGAAATGCGTATCGTAGCCCGTATCACCCGAAAGGTAGATGTTCCCCAACGAGCTTTGCAGCATGTATCCCGTCCAAAGCGAATGATTGGAGCTTAGTCCCCTTCCCGAAAAATGACGGGCCGGCAGAGCCGTCAGCCGGATACCGCTCTCCAGCTGCAGATGGTCGTTCCAGTCGACTTCCGTAACGATAGCCGGATCGAATCCCCAATACTCCAGGTGTGCCCCCACGCCCAGGGGGCAGATTACCTTTCCTGTCCTGTTTTTCAGTTTGAGCATCGTATCATAATCCAGGTGGTCCCAATGGTCGT
>CAZLTN010000015.1:18397-86331 GCA_964562455.1 uncultured Cytophagales bacterium | reverse complement strand
CATCACCACATCACCACATCACCACATCACCACATCACCACATCACCACATCACCCCATGAAATGGATCAAGAGAGTTCTCAAACTAATAGCAGCCGTCCTGGTATTGTTCATCATCCTTCTTGCCTCTCTGATTACTACCCAGGACAACACGCCTTTGGAAAGCACTTCTTTTTACAAACAATGGAAAGAGATTGCAGGCAATCCGGCTATAAAACCGGTACTCATCGCCGATTCGTTGAAAGCCGGATGGGCCAGCGTTAACATCACCCCGGAGACTCCCGGCCCGATGGCGGGCTATGGGAAACGGCGTGGTAAACCCTTTGTCGGGGTGCTCGATTCTGTTTTTGTACGTACGCTCGTCCTGGAAAATAACATGACCCGGGCAGCCATCATCAGCGCCGACCTGCTCATTATCCCTCCTACCGTAACCGCGCGGCTCAAAGAACTGCTCACCCCTTCAGATATTCCTTACGATCATATTTACCTCGGTGCTACCCATACGCACAATAGCGTGGGCGGATGGGGCAGAGGAATTTCAGGCCTCTTCTTTTCAGGCAGCTATAATCCCGAAGTAGAGGAATATCTGGCCCAGGCCATCGTAAAATCGCTCCGCGAGGCGCAGCGCCACGTCGAAAGCGCTGCTTTGACTTACCGTGAAGCCTATAACACGGCCAATATCAACAACCGGCTGATCGGCGACGAGGGTAGTGTCGATCCCGAAATAAGGGCTTTTGACCTGCAGGGAAAATCGGGCAGAGAGCTTACCCTGGTCACTTTCGGTGCTCACTCCACGGTTCTGAATTCGGGAACTATGCTGTTGTCGCGCGACTGGCCGGGCGTATTGATCGATTCTCTCAACAAGGGAGAGCTGAAATCGGGTATGTATCTTGCAGGTGCCGTGGGAAGTATGGCGCCTCGCAGCGAGGGAGCTACCGACCTGGACGCTATGGCCAACCAGGGAAACGGGGTATTTCAGGCGCTGAAGAAGGCTGCCCCCGACTCGATTGTCACAAGGCCGGTGGTGGCTATGCTCACGCTTCCGTTGCCTCTCGGAGATCCTGCTCCGCGGCTGACTCCGAAATGGGCGCTGCGATCGTGGGCTTTTAACCGTTTATTCGGCGAATACCCGAACGAGATCAAAGCACTGCGGCTCGGCAATATCCTGATGGTGGGTGTACCCTGCGATTTTTCGGGAGAGCTTATGGCTCCGCTGGACAGCTATGCCAAAGCCAGGGGGCTCAACCTGATCGTAACGAGCTTCAACGGCGGCTATATCGGCTATGTTACGGCAGACAAGTGGTACAATCTCGACAAATATGAAACGGTCGCTATGAACTGGTTCGGCCCTTACAAAGGAGCGTATTTCCAGGAAGCCATAAAAGATCTGACAGATCTCCTTAAATAGTGTTCCGCAGCGGGTGTTCCGGCACGATTATTGAGGTAAGTTGACTGAGGCAGTTTTCAGGCATGTAAAATAAATCTAACTTTGTAGCATGCAAATCGAGGAGATACTAAAAAATCCACATACCATCAGCGGGCGCCTGCGGTTGAAAATACTGGAAATGTACTATAAGGCGAATGCCGGTCACATTGGTTGCTCGTTAAGCTGTGCAGACATACTCATCTCAGTCCTCTTTCTTCACAAAAAGGAGAAAGACACTTTTATTTTATCGAAGGGACATGCCGCCGCTTCTCTTTATGCTTCTCTGAACTGGCTGGGCGAGATACCCGATGAGATCCTCGCAACCTATTATAAGGAAGGTACCAGCCTGCCTGCGCACCCGGGAGCGGGCCATTTCAAGGGCATCCCTTTTGCTACCGGTTCTCTGGGACACGGCTTCCCTATCGGCTCCGGCATCGCCCATGCTGCAAAGTTGTCAGGCGAAGACTCTTACGCCTATGTAGTCATGTCGGACGGCGAAACCAATGAGGGCACATCCTGGGAAGCAGCCCATTATGCTATTCAGAATAAGCTGGACAACCTCATCGTTATTATTGACAGAAATGGCTTACAGGGCTTCGGATACACCGGTGATGTACTTGGGGTAACCGCAGATAGCCATAAATGGCGGGCCATAGGAATGGATCTGGCCGAAGTGGACGGGCATGATATCAGGGAGATTCACAAGGTGATTGAAGTCATGAAAACCAGGAAAAATGGCATACCCAAGCTGATAATAGCCAACACAGTGAAGGGAAAAGGGGTGTCGTACATGGAAAACAAAATGGAATGGCACTACCTGCCGATGTCGGCCCAGCAATACGAAGGGGCCGTACGTGAAATATCGGAGGCCTATTTAAACGAACTAACGAATGCCTGAAAGCTTACCCGCCTATAGTGATAAAATTGCCCGGTTAAAAGGCCCTGTTTTTGTTTTTGGCGCCAGCGGCTTTATAGGAGCCAATTTATTTGACGACATTTTTAAGGTACGGAAGGACTGTTACGCACTTACACACGATGCCACCAAGGCATGGCGGTTAAAGCTCCTGAATGTTCCCTTCGATAACATTGTCCATTGCGACATTGTCTCGCCGAACTCCGTAAAAGAAGTTTTTGACAAGTATAAACCAGGTACCGTCTTTAACCTGGCGGCTTACGGCGCATACAGCAAGCAGAATAATATCGGCCTTACGTACGAAACGAATGTAATCGGGACGGTCAACCTACTCGAGCAATGCAGGGACGGGATCACCTACATTCACGCCGGGAGCAGCTCTGAATACGGCCTGAATTGTACCGCTCCGAAAGAAGACGACAAAGTCGAGCCGAACAGCCACTATGCCGTATCGAAGGTATCGGCTTCTTACCTCATCGAATTTTACGCGCGAACCTACCAGGTCCCGGCTGTCAATCTGCGGCTCTACTCCATTTACGGCAAATGGGAAGAGCCCGACAGGCTGATCCCGAGGCTTGTGGAGCATCTCCGTAAAAACAGTTTGCCTTCCCTGGTCTCGCCGGATATAAGCCGCGATTTTGTGTATATCGACGATTGCGTGGAAGCTTTCATCGATGTAGCCCTGAAGGTCGGGCCGGCAACAGCAGGAAACTCATATAATGTAGCCACAGGTCGTAAAACGACTATAGGCGACCTCATCGAGTTAAGCCGCGTACGGTTTTCGATCAGGGAGGAGCCCAAATGGGGCAGCATGGGCAACCGGAAATGGGACCTTGCCGATTGGTACGGCGATCCGACGCATATCGGTTCGGATTTCGGGTGGAAGGCGCGTACCTCTCTGGAAGAAGGCCTGACACGTTACAAGGACTGGCAGGACGCAATCGGGTACGAGGACAAAATCCTGCCTGCTTTTGAAAATCCCAAGCTGAACCCCGTCATTACCGCCATTATTGCATGTTATAAGGATGCCCAGGCGATCCCTTACATGTACGAAAGGCTCGTTAAGACGTTCAATGAGCTGAAAGTCCGGTACGAGATCATTTTTGTCAATGATAACTCGCCCGATAACCAGGAGGAAGTCATCGATGTCCTTTGTGAGAAAGACCCCAACGTGACAGGCATCAGCCATTCGCGGAACTTCGGTTCACAATCCGCCTTCCTCAGTGGAATGGAAATTGCTACCGGCGATGCTGTTGTGCTGATGGACGGCGATCTGCAGGACCCGCCTGAGATCATCCCGCAGTTTTACGACAAGTGGATCGAAGGAAATGATGTAGTGTACGGGGTGAGGGTTCAGCGTGAAATGAAGCCCTGGCTGCATGTATTTTATAAGCTCTTTTATAAGCTTTTCCAGAAAATGAGCTACATCCCTATCCCCAGAGACGCCGGTGATTTTTCACTGATCGACCGGAAGGTGGTCAAAGAGCTGGTAGCGCTTCCGGAAACAGAACAGTTCCTGCGGGGACTGAGAGCCTGGGTTGGTTTTAAGCAAACAGGCGTACCGTATGTCAGGCCGGAAAGGATGTTCGGCGTTTCGACCAATAACTGGCGAAAGAATATCGGCTGGGCCAGGAAAGCCATTTTCAGCTTTAGCTTTACACCACTGGAAATGATGAGCTACGCCGGCTTCCTGCTTACGGGCGCATCGATGCTCGGTATCATATGGCAGATACTGGCGAAGTTTGTCTTCTTCCCCGACACACCGAGAGGCATGAGCACGGTCATTATACTGATCGTTTTCTTTGGAGGACTGACCATATTGGGCATTTCTTTCCTGGGTGAGTACATTTCCAAGATATTTGAAGAAACCAAAAAGAGGCCGAAATTTATACGTACCCGGATACGTGCCGGGCAGCGCATTTACCACTCGGCCGATGCGATAAGGGAACTGGTTGAGAAGCGGAAAAAGTAAGGGGGGCTGGCAAGCCCTCCTTTTACGCCTCAACCTCTCTTTACTTCACTGGGATTTTTGCCAAAAGCTTTCCGGAACTCCTTGCTAAAGTACTTGCTATCGTCAAAACCCACCATAGTCGCGACTTCGTTAACGTTGTATATCCCGAGCTCAAGTAACTGCATAGCTCTTTTCATCCGGAGTTCCTTCGAGAACTCGTTTACAGTCATGCCGGTAAGCGCACGAAGTTTCCTGTACAGCACCGACACACTTATACCGGTTTGATGAGCCATTTCATTCACTCCAAAGCTTTCGTCTGAAATATTCCCGATTACCAGGTTCCGCAGGTGGGCGATAAACTCATCATCAGGGTTGCCAACTACCAATTCCCCCGGCTCCGTCAATACTGCCCGGCTATTCTTTTCTTTAAGCCCCTCCCGCATGCGGATAAGGTTGGTAATCTGCAGTTCCAGCAGTCGAAAATCGAAAGGCTTTATCAGGTAAGCGTCTGCCCCGGCCTGGAATCCTTCTGCCATCTGCTCCGTCGTACTGCGGGCCGACATGAGGATAACCGGAATATGCCGGGTCTGAAAATGTGATCTTAGTTCTTTACAAACCTCGAGCCCGTTCATTTCCGGCATCATCACGTCGCATATAATCAAATCGGGCATATGTTCCCTGGCAAGTTCCAACCCATCCCTGCCATTGTCTGCCTCCAGCACCTCATAGCGCTCCCGCAGGATCTCAACGCCAAAACCTCTTAGCTCGTCGTTGTCTTCAATAATCAACAGGGAGTATTTCTGAGGCGTATCCGGTACGCCTGCGTCAGTATGGGGATCGAAGCTGGTCAGAGGGATCGGGTCTGCAGACTTTTTAATTTCCGGTATCGCTACATCACCTTCAGGAAAATGCGACTTCCCCTTTAAAAACCTTACTGTAAAGCAGGTTTCTCCCTCCCTGTCATCTGTCCGTAACCTGCTGGCAACCTTAAGATCTCCCTTGTGCAACCCCACAATTTCTTTTGAAAGCGCAAGCCCTATACCGTATCCCGTATTGTTCCGGCTATTTTCGTATACCTGGAAGAAGTTGGTAAACAGGTGATCCAGGTACTGCGGCGCTATCCCTGGCCCTGTGTCTTTTACATCAATTAATATTTCTCTGTCCTGCTCGGTTACAACGATTGAAACGATGCCCCCTTCGGGAGTAAACTTGAACGCATTGCCCATCAGGTTGTAGAAAACTTTCTGGACCTGGTTCACATCCAACCAAAGCTTTACAGGATGATCGGGAACCTGCAGCCTGATCTCTATTTCCTTTTCCGAAGCCAGGTGCTCAAATGCAGCCAATGTATTTTTGAGCAGCTTTACCACCTCCTGCTCGCTTACCTGAAGCCTGATTTTACCATTCTGCAGTTTCCGGAAATCAAGCAGCTCATTAACCAGCAGCATAAGACGGCCGGCATTATTTTTAGCGTAAGTCAGGAAGTGCCTGACTTCGCTACCTGTTTCTACCGAGTTGTAGGCCCTTTCCAATGGCCCGCTGATAAGCGATAAATGGGTGCGTATTTCATGGGAAACGTTAGTAAAGAAATCGAGTTTGGCATAATACAACTCATTTTCCTGCTTTACAATCCGCTTCAGCCAGAAGAAACGGGCTATTGCATATACGATACCGGTCAGTAATAAAGCATATAATATATACGCGTACCAGGTCCTCCACCACGGGGGCAGCACGGTTATCTGCAGCGCCAACGGTTCGGGGCTCCAATAACCATCGCCATTGGCAGCCTTCACCATAAATGTGTACTGACCAGCCGGGAGATTCGTATAGGTAGCGGTTGGAATGTCGACATAATTCCAGTCTTGTTCAAAGCCTTCCAACTTATAGGCATATTGGTTCTGATCCGATTTAAAATAGCTCAGATGAACAAAATCAAGCGTAAAAATATTCTGGTCATGACGAAAAACCAGCTCCTTTTCCATACTGATTTCTCTCTTGAAAATCCCGGTACTGTCAGTCAGTTCTACCTTTCGGTTGAATAGCTTGAGCGAATTGACCACTATCCCCTCCGGGCTGTCGTTCAAAGCCACGTCTCCGGGCCTGAACAGAAATGCGCCTTTATTGGTAGGGTAATAAAACGTACCCTCCCCGCTTCCGAAGGCTGCATCAACACGTAACATCGCTCTACGCGGCAAACCGTCTGCTTCCCCGAAATACTGAGTCGTTTTTTCCTCCGGGTGAAACCGGATCAGTTTCGCCCCCGCGCTTAACCACAAAAACCCCGCATCGTCACACATAATGTCAGTCAGGAATTCATCCCGGCCGAACTTCGTATGACGGAGAAATTTACGGGATTGCCCATCCAATAACCATAAGTCAAGACCGGAGACAAACCATATCCTGCCATGGCTGTCTTCCGAAACTCTCCATATATCGATATTTCCACCCTCCCGAGACATATCCGGCTGAAAAGTCTCCAACCTCCCGCCGTCTTTGTGTAATAAAAACACCTCTCCTTTTCCACCCATCCAGATATTCCCTTTGGAATCCTGCGATGCACTTACAATTGTTTTTTTTAAACCGGGAAGCGTTTTACCGCTGCGCTTATCGAAAGTCAGTATGCCGAATGATCCGAACATCAGAAGTTTATCCTGCCCGATATCCAGAATACCGCGAACATGCCCCCTCCGGCCTATATTTTCAAGCAACGGGTAATCATCGCGTTTCCCGGTTTTGAGATCCAACCGGCTGAAAACCGTATCTCCCCCGCACCATAGCACATGGCCATGATCCAGGAAAAAACGGTTAAACCGCATCGAAGACGGAAGCTCAAGCTTGTAGGATTGAACGACCTTGCGCTTGTCGTCGAAGATTAATAGCAGATCCTGGTTATCTGAAATACTCCACAGCGTATTTTCAGCACCTATTCCATACCAGCCGTCGGCAAATCTCTCATACCGTTCGCTGTCGTCAGGTGAAAACCAGGAAAAAAATGCTTTCGGACCGGCGTACAAATAATCGACGCCACCATTATAGCTACCCAGCCACAACCCCTGTTGTCTGTCAATGTATCCGCTGAAAAGGGTATTATCGGCTAAGCTCGACGGATTTGATGCCTCATTGATATACCAGACCGTATTTAAAGCAGCCGGATCATAACAAGCCAGCCCCTCCCATGTCGGAATCCATAATCTTCCGTTTTTATCGGGATAGAAGCCCGAGATGATGGGGTTCCGGCCGTTTTCTCTAGCCTCCAGCGACATCCGCTCAAAACGCCTGCTAACCGGGTCAAAGCGACTCATTCCACCGGCCCGGGTACCCAGCAGTATTTTACCATCGTCGCTACAATATAAAGCTACTACGTCATTTTCTTGCGGGTATTGGCTGCCGGGATTAACCAGGAACCTCTCGGGGGGACTTCCGTCATTTTTCAGTCTGACCAATCCGCCCAATGTTCCGAGCCAGATATCCCCGTTTTTGTCATTTGCAATTGCACGTACTATGTTCGCATATTCGTCCTTCTCATCTATAAGAAAACGTTCGAACTTCACTCCTTCTCCCGTTTCCCGGACTAAGTTCAGCCCCCTTTCAGTCCCAACCCACAGTTTTTTCCGGCTATCTTCAAAAACACAGTATATAGTGTCATTGTCTATACTTTCCGGGTCGTTCCGGTTGTGGCTGAAGGTAGTAAAAGTATCGCTTTCCCTGTTCAGTAAAGCCAGCCCTTTCCAGCTGCCAATCCATATCCGGTTTTGAGAGTCACATAAAATTCCTGACAGATAGCTACCCGGCAAGCTTCCTTTATTGGAAGGATCATGATAGTAACTTTTGAAAGATCTTGTATCATACCTAAGGAGTCCGTAAGTCGTTGCAAACCACATGAACCCCTCCCTGTCCTGGGTAATACCCAACGCAGCGTCGGAAAACCGCCCTCCTTTTTCCGATAAATGATAAAACGACTGTGCCTCGCTTCTCAGGTTACCCAACAGGACGGCAGCAGAAAACAGGTAAAACAAAGAAAGCCTCATCGCAGGTAAAAAGTCGGACACACCATTTTTTGCACCATACATGCAGAATTACTTGTAAAGTTATCAGCCCGCTACAAATATCACCCCTTATTGAGAAAATTCTCCCCCCTCTGTTTTTGCGACTTTACCGGTATTTGTAGAATAAAATATGCGCATCGTAGAATCTATTCTATAACTGAAACCACGATAAGCACAGGCCCTTTTTAAAACACCGGAAATGATGCGAGGTATATACATTTTTACTTTATCTGTAGTCTTAGTGCTATCTGCCCCGGACAGGGTCGGGGCACAAAACCTTGGAGACCTGATACCAGGTGAGGCTGCCATATACCATATCCGCTATGGCCATTATCTGGACCTGTTGTACAAGCAAGTCCTGGTCATGTGCTCTCTGTATTGGTTGCTGGCCGGGTATCGTCGTTATCGCCCGGGAAAAATCCCGGACAATCACCCTTAATCCTGCTCACCACTCCGCAAACGACCCGTCAGCGTTCCTCCAGATCGGGTTCTTCCAGTTGTGACCGGTTTTTGCCATCTCTATTACTTTTTCTTCATCTATATCCAGTCCGAGCCCGGGCTTTTCCAGCAAACCGATATAACCGTCCTCCACTTTCAGCGCCTCAGGGTTCCTGACATAATCGATCAGGTCTATCTCACCGTTGTAATGGATCCCCATGCTCGTCTCCTGGATAAAGGCGTTAATACTCACAAAATCGAGGTGAAGCGCAGCAGCGAAGGATACAGGGCCTAAGGGACAATGCGGGGCGATCGCTACATCGTATGCTTCGGCCATCGCGGCTATCCGCCTGACTTCAGAAATCCCCCCGGCATGACTCAGATCAGGCTGGACAATATCGACCGACCTGTCCTCAAAGAGGTGTTTAAAATCCCACCGGCTGAACATCCTCTCCCCTGTCGCAATGGGTGCACTTGTCATCTGCTGCAGTACTTTTAACGATTCGTTATTCTCTGACAGGACAGGCTCCTCTATAAACATTGGCTTTACCGGCTCCAGCTCCTTCATAATCGTTTTCGCCATCCCTCTGTGAATACGGCCATGAAAATCCAGCCCAATCCCTATTTCATTTCCGACAGCTTCTCTTACCAGGGCAGCCCGCTCAATAATCTCGTCTACTTTCCTGGGAGTGTCGATCCATTCCATATCAGAAGAAGCATTCATTTTAACGGCCTTGAAGCCCGCTGCCACCCTGGAACGGGCCGCTTCGGCGACATTTTCCGGGCGGTCCCCTCCTATCCAGCTATAGATCTTCATCCTGTCTCTCACCGCCCCTCCCAACAGCTCATAAACAGGGACTCCCAGCGATTTCCCCCTGATGTCCCACAAAGCCTGGTCAATTCCCGAGATAGCGCTCATCAATACCGGTCCTCCCCTGTAAAACCCTCCCCTGTACAATACCTGCCAGATATCTTCTATCCTCCGGGCGTCCTGCCCGACCAGGTAGGAAGTCAGCTCCTCAACAGCCGCTTTTACCGTATCTGCCCGCCCTTCCACGACCGGCTCACCCCAGCCGGACAAACCATTGTTGAGCGTAATTTTCAGAAAGAGCCATCTCGGCGGCACCTTAAACAACTCTACCCGTGCAATCAGGAAATCCTTGTTAACTGTCATGTTCTTTTAATTTGTAATCGTTAGTCTTCATGACCAACAAAGCTTCTTCCCGTAGTTCTATACTTGGCTCATATTCGGCTACAGGGTTAAAATTTTACAGTTATGGCTTTTATAATTGTCCCGATATTTCTTACTTGGCAGCAATTCTTTTTCACGAATCCCACTTCGAATGGACAATCTGAACGTTTCCCGGAGATCTTTCATCAAAAATGCTTCGATACTATCGGCTGCGGCTCCTTTTGTACCGGCCGACCTTTTTACAAATGCAGGCAGGCAGGATGTCCCCATTCCGGAAATCCATATCTTTTCCAAGCACCTGCAATTTCTGGACTATACAGCAATGTCGGAGGTTGCCCGGGAAATCGGTTTCGACGGTATCGACCTGACTGTCCGGCCTAAAGGGCACGTACTGCCCGAAAAAGTGGAAGAGGATCTTCCGAAAGCGGTCGACGCCATGAAGAAGGCGGGATTTACCCCGTCGCTGTTTTGTACTGCGGTAGAAAGCGCTGTTAACGCCATTGATGTACGGTTGTTGCAAACAGCCGCCAGGCTCGGGTTCCGGTACTACAGGATGAACTGGTATCGCTACCCGAACAACCAGGGCATGCCCCAGGCGCTGGACAGCTTTGCCGACAAGATCGGGGGCCTGGCCAAGCTGAACAAAAAGCTGGGGCTGACAGGATGCTACCAGAACCATGCCGGAATATTGATCGGCTCTTCTATCTGGGAGGTTTACCAGCTGTTAAAGAAAGCTCCGCCTGAAAATATGGGATCGCAGTATGACATACGGCATGCAACCGTTGAAGGAGGTCTATCGTGGCAGAACGGTCTGAATCTCATTATGCCGAGGATCAAAACAATCGTTCTGAAAGATTTCATATGGACCCAGCGGTCAGGAAAATGGGTTACCCAGAATGTACCTTTCGGGCAAGGTATGGTGGATTGGGACGCTTATTTCAAAATACTGAAAAAAAATAACGTCCGGGTCCCTTTCTGCCTACACCTGGAATATCCCATCGGTGGCGCCGAGAGCGGTTCAACCAGGCTTACATCTGACCCTAACACCGTTTATGAGGCTATGAAACGCGATCTTGCGAAGGCAAAAGAGGTGTGGGAGAAGGCCTAGCCTCTCCTCAAAGCTACCGGCCCTCCTGCCGGCTAGTCCTCGGGAGGAAGAGATTCCCAGATTGCCTTGAATTTTTTGAGACAGGTGAATTTGAACTTGTTGAACCTGGCCGGGCTGTCGAATCCCATACGGTTACGGATTTCCTCCAGGTCGTATCCGATGTATGCCCAATCCAGGATAAGCTCCTTACATTCCAGACACATACTATCGAGCACTCTGACCACGCGTTTCATCGTTTCCAGCCCTTCCAGCGTCCCTGCAGCATTGAGAACAGGATCGGGATACTCAGGAAGCTTGTCCGTATAAATGACTTTCCCGCTACCGCTCTTCCTGATCTCATCGATCACTTTAAAATAATAAAGCCTGAAAAGATAGGTAGAAAGCTTGCTCTGGCGCTTAAATTTGCCGCTTTCAACATGTTCAAACACGAGAAGAACCGAATCTATATAAATATCATGCAAGAGATCTTCGTCCAGCCCGGTTTCATGGCAAAATCTGTTGACGAAGCCGCTGTTCAGATCAATAAACCGCCTGAGGATTTCGCTTCTGCTGCCCAGGCCCCTATCGACCAGGCTATAGATTTCTTCTTCAATGTCAGGTAAATGTTTAGTATTGATAACCATAACGCATAGAGAGGGGGTAAATAATAACCGCAAGCGGGGTATCACCTGCTGTAGCGATAGTAAGGGCAATTATCAAAAGGCCTGTCCCGTACAGACCAGGAAACCGTAGGCATCCTTCCCTGGTTAGCGGAACAGCAGGTTTTCTAAATATAAAAAAGTAGGGAAAACACTAATAATCAGAATTATTACTATGTTTAAAAAAAGAAAAACATACAAACATAGCACTTAATACCACATAAACCATTCAAATATTTTCTACAAAAAAATATTTTATTTAACGGTAAAAAAAGCCTGCACAGATACTCCCGGCCTCATTTTAAGAAATAACCGCCTACTGCGATAAAAAAATATTTCTGAAATTTTTCAGAAAAAAAATGTAACCACATGGAATTTTAATCAAACTTTTACGACTAATAGGAGACCTTATCCAGAATTCGTGTAATCTTAACCATAATAAAGCTAACTACATAAACCCTTCCTGAAAAATCTTATCCAATTACGAATAACCTCAAACTCAACTGTGATGAAAACCTTAACCGATACCTGTTTCCAGTCACCTTAGCCGCTATCCGGAAAACTTTGCGCTTCAGGCACTCCGAAGATTACACTTACCTATAAACGTCAGTGTAAAAAGCGGGCTGGTATTTCATTGCCTAACATTTTCCGTGTCTCCTGCAGATCGCCGGCCGGGCTATCCTGCAGCCTATCCGCGAAAATCCACGAAGAATATTATGAAAACATTCCTTAGCAGCCTTTTACCTGCTTTATTACTTTACAGTGCTGCGTACTCACAGGACAACGTATCCAACGCCACTGCAACAGGAACCGGGAACTATGCCGACGTAGTGCAGAACGGCACACAGCACAATTCGGTAATTTACCAGAAAGGGCTGAACGGCCCCGGCCGTAAAAACCTGGCTGAGGTCCGGCAGGAAAACCTCGGTGCGCTGTTTTCAAACGAATCAGAAATTTATCAGTACGGCACCAGGCATGAATCGAAGGTGCTTCAGAAAGGCGATAATAAAATTGAAGTTTTAATCGGTGAATCGACGGCTCCCAATACCCGCAATACTACTTATGCTGACCAGCGGGGAGACGACAACGAGGCTTACCAAAGCATCCTGGGAACACATGCAGCAGAAACAAAGCTGGATATCCGGCAGTTCCTGAATGAGAACACGGCATTTCAGAACGCCGCGAACTCGAGAAATTCGATCGGCGAGGGAAAACAGAACGGTATTAACAACAGGTTGGAACAAACCCTGGAAGGCTTTCTGAATCATATTAAAATCGACCAGGTCGGGAACCTGAATGAATCGCACCAGTGGATAGACGGCTATTCGAGCGGGAACAACACGGGCAGCATCGGACAGTACGGAAACCAGAATCTTTCCTCAGTCAGAACCGAAGGGAATTCGAACGTTTTCGACGCTACGCAAAATGGCAATCTCAATACGATCGGAGGTCCTGATCTTCTGCTACCCGGTGCCGCCGGCCAGGCAGGCGACCGGAACAATGTCCTGATCTATCAGCTCGGCGACAACAACAGCGCCAGCCTTTCTCAGGCAGGCAACGACAACCGCATAGCCGGCCCCGAGCCCGACATATTGGGAGCAGGGCAGATAGGTAACTTCAACGAGATCGAAATCTCTCAGACCGGAATCCTGAACGTTTCCAGATCCCTGCAGATATCGGACCATAACGCAGCCGGCGTTTCCCAGACCGGGGATATGCATCAATCACTGCTGAAACAAAACGGGACCGGCAACAAGGCTACCATCAATCAGAATAATTAGCAAAATCCATAATCTAATCTGTAATCTTTTCTTTTAAACTCAAACTCCAAAAAACAAATGAAAAAAGTAATCCTCACCGGCGCGGCGCTCCTTGCAAGCGCCTGCCTCTTCGCTCAATCCAACGACTCCAACATTCAGCAAACCGGGATCCGGAACGACGCCAATGTAACTCAGAACGGCTCCGCCAATAAATCCCTGGTGACTCAAAACAGCAATATCACCGCTTTACAGTTATTCAGAAAAAATGAGGCTACCGTCAACCAGGACGGAGAGGACAACGAATCTGACATCCTGCAAAACGGGAACAGGCATTCTTCCTCTGTCACCCAGGACGGAGAGGACAACAGCGCTCTGGTTAAAATCGGCCAGGCGGGAGTGAACAATTCACAAAACGAAACCGACATCAATCAGGATGGCGAAGGGAATTCTGCCACCCAGCTTATCGAAGGAAACGGAAGCGACGAGAACTACCTTGAAGCCGACCAGGACGGAGATGACAACACCTCCCTGCAGCAGGTAGTCGGCAATAACAGCGATGACAACACTTCTTACGTGGAGCAGGATGGCGACGATAATGACGCAACCAGTACGCAGGAGGGAGATGACAACTACTCCGACATTACCCAGGACGGCAACAATAACGTCGCTTCTGCTGACCAGGACGGCGACGATAACGACTCTGATATCGACCAGGACGGGAACAGGAACGAAGCCGAAGTAACGCAGACCGGCGACAATAATGATTCTGATATCGACCAGGATGGCAACAGGAACGAGGCCTACGTGGAGCAGATCGGCGAGGATAACGACTCTGATATCGAGCAATCCTCCCACGATAACTACTCTAATGTATATCAGAATGGAGAGAACAACGATTCCGAAATCATCCAGGACGGGCTTCTCGGCGGAAAAAACAAAGCCAATGTTAACCAGAAGGGTGATGATAATGAATCGGTCATCAACCAGTACGGAAACGGTTTGGTCGGCAATGGAGCTACCGTCAACCAGACAGGCGACGACAATTTCTCGGATATCGGACAGCTCGGCGCCGGTAATAAAGCAACGGTAGACCAGACCGGTGACGAAAACTATTCTCAAATCGACCAGACAGGCATCAACCACACCGCGGATGTAGACCAGACCGGCGATGAAAACCACTCCGAAATTGATCAGACAGGGCTGGTAGGCAACAACGCAGATGTAGATCAGATCGGTGACCTGAACGAGTCTTACATTACACAATCGTCAAGCCTTCTCGGCAACCTGGCTATCGTACTCCAGGATGGGATCAGCAACATCTCAACCATCGGTCAGAATGGTTCTGCAAACTATGCCAACATTTCGCAAACCGGCCTTTCGAACGTATCGAATGTAGATCAGAACGGAGCCGGAAACATTGCCAATGTAATCCAGACAGGAGGCATGGTGCATCCTTAGCAGGAAGTCGCTTTGATCCCTCCCGGGGAGAAAATCCGGGATAAAAGTAACGTATCGTGTATCGGGAGAAAGACCCGGTACACGATGCCCTGCATATTATGCTGAGCATATCCGACTGACTAAAATTTACCTGTATGAAAAAGAATCTTTTACTCCTGCTGTGGATTGCGACGATGTCGTGTACAGCCCGGGTATCGGCACAGGGGCCCGATAGCAGGCTCCGGCAGCTTCTGGTTTCAGAAAACAATTCCGAGGCGGTCATACGACAGGAAATGCAGGGCTTCGTACCCTTGAATACCGCCTCCAATTACGTGAAGCTGCAGCAAACAGGCAGCCTCAACATTTCCAACATTGCAGCTTCAGGAAGATCGCTCACCATCATGGCATTGCAGGCAGGGAACGGCAACCGTCTCGATCTCGATGTAAGAGGAGAAGACAGTCAGCTTGTGCTGTCTCAGCAGGGCAGTTTTAACAGTATGGTCTTGTCAGAAATAGTAAGCAACGGATCTGCTTTCCGGGCAAGCCAGTCAGACAACTTTAATTCACTCGAAATTGACGGCGCCAAAAGCGGGGCTCTGCCCTCCATAACTATCGAGCAACGGGGGGGTATGCGCCTGATTATCGATTCTCCTTCGGGCTACCATGTAAGATGAGCGCTTCCCCGGATTTATGCGTACAATCCTGATCCTTGCCTTTTTGCTGTGTATATCAAACCTCTACGGACAGGTCGATTCTTCGCTCGAAGAAAGCATGGAAACAAACCTTTACCGTCTCGATGACCTCCTGCTCGACGAGGAAACCGCCGTATCGTTTATTATCAACAATACAAAAACAAAGCTTGGAAGCGATTTCTATGAAGGACTGTTCAGTATGTGGCTTACCCTTCAGCAGGATACGACAGCCGCGCTGCCGCGCCAGGCACTGGCCGACCAGGAAATCCCGATAGAAGTCGAAGAGCTGCCGTACCCGGGACTGACCGGCATTATCGGCATCAAGATCGACAATGAATTTGTATGGCAGCAATTTATCCAGCTGCGTCCCGAAGCCCGGGAAGCACAGATCAGCGAAGCTGCCTGGTTCCTGTTCCAGTACCTGAGCAGCTATGAGCAAATCCGACAGCAGCTCGGTTCCGAAGATCAATCCGGAACCGGTATATTCTGAGTTTTAAGACATTCTTATGAAAAAACTACTATTAGCTCTCCTACTAACCGGATCTGCCTTTTCCGCCTCCGCCCAGTCTATGGTATACAAGCCGGTCAACCCGGCCTTTGGCGGCGACAGCTATAACTACACGTGGCTTTTCAGTTCTGCGCAGGCCCAGGATAAAACAAAGGATCCTAACGCATCGACTTCCTCTTCGAGAGAGAAAGACGCCCTGCAGAACTTTCAGTCCACTCTTAACAGCCAGCTTCTGAATACGCTCGCAAGGACACTTTACACCTCTCAATTCGGCGAAGACGGCCTTAAGGAAGGCCTTTATCAATTCGGTGACCTCACGGTCGACGTAGCCCCCGGGACAGAAGGGCTTATCATCAGGATCACCGATGGAAAAGGGGGAGAGACCTCGGTAACCGTGCCATATTACTAATTCTGAAACTTAAGCTTTCATCAGCGCCCGAAGCTTCGATACTTATCATTTTTAACGAGCCTTTAACCAGGATGCATTTTTTGAACAGGATCTTACAGGGAGTATTATTATTTGCAATGCTTGGTTGCAGCCGGTACTTCAACCAACCGGTAACACAGCAAAAAGCACGGATCGGAGAAGATACGCGGGTATCTTCCGAGCTCAGGAGCCTGCCTGCCCCTACGGAAAAGCTGGTCGCGGCAGTTTATAAATTCCGTGATCAGACCGGGCAGTACAAGCAGGTCGACAACGGTATCAGCTATTCTACCGCCGTCACCCAGGGCGCGACCAACATCCTGCTGAAAGCGCTCGAAGAAAGCAACTGGTTTGTCACTATAGAGAGAGAAAACGTCAGCAATCTCCTGAACGAACGCAAGATCATCAGGTCGAGCATGACCCAGTTCAAAGGAGAAAGCGAAAGCCTCCCGCCGCTTCTCTTCGGTGGTATTATCCTAGAAGGGGGGATTATTTCCTACGACGCCAACATCATAACGGGAGGAGCCGGGCTTCGCTATTTCGGGGCCGGCGGATCGACAAAATACCGGCAGGACCGCGTCACCGTCTACCTGAGAGCAGTAGCCACCAAAACAGGGAAAGTCCTTAAAACCGTTTATACTTCCAAAACGCTCCTCTCACAGGCAGTAGATGTCGGGCTTTTCAGGTACGTCAAGTTCAAGAGGCTCCTGGAAACAGAAACCGGCTACACCACGAACGAACCCTCTCAACTGGCGGTTACCGAAGCGATCGAAAAGTCGGTATATGCCCTGGTTGTAGAAGGGATCCGCGACGGTCTTTGGGTAGCGGGAAATAAAGTCAGCGCCGATTCGGTCAAAGCTCTTATCGGCGGCTACGAAAAGGAACTGGAAGATGCCCGCCAGACTGACGTGTACGGGGCAAAAAACAATATTCATCGGCCGCGTTTCCATATTTCGCCTTATGCATCGCTCCTCAGATACCAGGGCGATTACGGTCCGCCGGCAATAAGCGGCGGTTTCGGTATAGCCTTGAATATAGGCCTGACCTCCTTCCTGAGCCTGCAGGGGGACCTGGCCTCGGGCAGGATGGCCGCCACCGGGTATTTCCGGAAAGATATCTCGGCCGGCTCCCTCAACCTGCAATACAAGGTTTTGCCTTTCCAGCGGATCACCCCTATAATGTCCCTGGGCTACGGCTGGGTAAACGGGAGAAGCAACTGGTTCGAATTCTCAGGTAAAAAATTTGGTGCGGTCAACTCCGGGTTAGGCCTGGAATATGCCCTGAACCGGCATATCGGCCTGCAGGCATTCGGCCAGCACAGCTATTTTATCAACGACAAATTTGACGGTATCAAAGCCGGCGGCTTTAATGATTCCTACTGGAAAGCGCAGGCCGGCCTGACTTTTTACTTCGGCGGAAACAGTCCCCGGCAATAAACCATTAAGAGTCGAATCACCTTAAATACTATTCTAAAGTGAGCCTTTCTATCCTCAGATATACATTTTCTGTTTTGGCCGTCCTGGCAATTACGCTCTTTTTTCCCGGGTGCGTAGAAGAATCCTATGTCACTCCCGAAACCTACGGCAGCCTGTCGGGCCGGATCCTTTCCCAGGATACCAAACAGCCTCTCGGCAATGCCGTCGTCCGGATCAGCCCCTCCGCAAAAGCGGTTACAACCGACCAGTCAGGTTATTTTAAAACCGACAGTCTACCTACCGGTAATTATACGCTTATGACGAGCCTGGAAAAATACAAAAATGACCTGACCACTGCTACGGTCCAGGAGAACAGGAATGCAGAGATCACAATCTACCTTGCACCCGATGTCAGCCAGAACAAGGCGCCTTCTCCGGCAGAAGTCGTGAAGCCGGCGCACCGGAGCACCGGTAATGCACATCAACTGGTCCTGGCCTGGAAATCTTCCGACCAGGATAAAGATACACTGAGCTACGACGTGCTTCTTTTTAAGGAGGGAGAAACGGAAGGCACCCTCATCGCTTCTTCTGTCCCTGCCGACAGCGTGGTCGTCGATGACCTCAGCTTCAACACTACCTACTACTGGCAGGTAGTGGTCAGCGACGGGCGTAACGCGCCGGTAAAAAGTGAAATCTGGACCTTCCGTACACAGCCACTCCCTGACATGCCCTATTACTTTTCCCGGAAAGCAGGAGAGAACTTCCAGGTTTTCGCATCTAACGGCTCGCTGGAAGTACAGCTCACCGGGGGCGCCAACAACTGGAGACCGGTCGTCAGCCCGTTGCGCAATCGCCTGGCATTTCTTTCCAATAAAGAAAGAGAACCACATTTGTACATAGCCGACCTCGACGGAAAAAACGTGGCGAGGCTTTCCGGCATCCCCGTTGTGACGGTAGCCAACGCTACGGAACTGTCATTCTGCTGGTCTCCGGACGGGACACAACTGGTTTTTCCGAGCTATGATAAGCTCTATAGCGTGCGGACAGACGGGACCGGCCTGAGGGTCATCTACCAGGCCCCGGTTGGCAAATTCTTCGCATCTGCCGACTGGACCGCGCAAGGCAATAAAATCGTTGCCCGCCTGACGACAACTTCTGTATATGAAAATGAAATCATGCTGATCGACCTCAATATCGGGGCTTCCACTCCTGTTATCACCGACCTCAAAGGAAAAACCGGCAACCCTGTTTTCTCTGTAGACGGCAGGAAAATTCTTTACACCTTCGACATCGAAAATTTCAGGAATATAGAAGGAAGGCAGTTAAACGCCCGCATATTCCTGCACGATCTCCAGTCGGGCAGCCGGGAAGACCTGTCGGCCGACAAACTCTCCGGCACCAACGACCTGGACCCGCGATTTGCGCCAAACGGCGGAACTGTCATCTTCACCAATACCAGCAACGACGACTTTTCAGTCCACAACATCTATACGATCGATTTATTGAACAGGAAACGCGTCTTGCTCAAAAATGATGCTCAGATGCCCTACTGGCGATGATTTGAATTTGTCATGACACTTTAACTTACTCAACGTATGCGCAGATTAACCATCAGGCAATTCAGTAACGTGCTTCCGGGCGTACGACGCTCGCTGAAGGTGCTGTTACCCGGTATTTTAGTTCTTAACAGCGGGATAAGCACGGCTCAATGCCTGCATTCGCTGGTAGTCCCCGACTCTTTCGTCGATGAAAATTATAGCGGCGACAGCGATTTCAACCTGCTGATCTTCGGCAACTACAGCGCCACAGCGGCGACCATACAAGGGAAAGTAGCGGTAGGAGGGCATTTCACCTTCAGCCACCAGGCAGATCCCTACATAGTGGGCGGCAGCCTTAGCGATCCGTTTAATACCGATAATTTTATCGTAAACGGCGAGTTTTCCAATACAGGCGACAGCCCTGTACAGGTGAGAGGCAACTTCAGATATCGCCTGAACTCAAGCGCGTCTGACCTACCCGTCCACGCGCCGGGGGAAGGCAGCAATGCATCATTTTCAACCGACCTGATCTCCTTCGGCACGCTTAAAACCTATTTCGAGGGCATGAGTGCCGACTATGCCGCGCTGCCGGCTACCCCGGGCGCGTCCGCTGGCATTACAGGCGGCGTCATCACACTCAACGGTACCGGCGCAACCCAGGACTATGTATTCACGCTTGACGCCGCAGGAACCGCAATCAGCGGTATAAATTTTGTCAATATCCCCCTGGGCAGCAAGATAACGCTGAACCTGACCGGAAGCAACTATCTCTTCAACAACTTGGGTACAGGCAGCTTCACCGGCGATTATCGCAAAGGGCTCCTGCTTAACTTCCCTGATGCGACCCAGATTGTAGTAATCGGCCTCGACATCAACGGATCGGTTCTGGCTCCCTATGCCAATCTCCAGCTCCTGTCAACCGGCAGTATCCACGGCAGGGTCGTGCTGGGAGGAAATCTTGCCCAGAACACAGTCCCTTTCAGCTTCGAACATCCTTGTATTCCGCAGGGCGGGCTACCTGTAACGCTCTCCCATATCGGGATCCGCGATGAGGCCGGCAGCCAAATCCTGAGATGGGGCACTACATACGAATCCGGTTTCGACAGATTCGAAATACTGCGGAGTGCCGATGGCTCTGCATGGACCGTCATAGGCATGGTGCCGGGCAGTAACCACGGCAATAAACCCCGCAGCTATGCCTTCCCTGTCGCCGACCGGAGCGGGGGAAGATACTTCCGGTTGAAAATGCTCGACCTGGACGGTTCTTATGAATTGAGCGGGATTGTTGCAGCCTCTCTTTCCCGCGCCGGATCACCGGTTTTTCCGAACCCTTCTACCGGACCGGTGTATATCGACTCTGAAAACACCCGGGTAAAAATCACGAATCGTCTCGGACAGGTTATGTTCTCAGACCGTGCTTTGGATAGCTTCAGGAAAGTGGATGTACAGGGATGGCCTGCTGGAATTTACTTCGTCGACATACTTCACCCCGATGGTCGGAGGGAAACATACAAGCTGGTCCGGCCGTAGCCTATTGCTATAGCTCTAAATAAATTGCTTTAGAGATAATCTTCCGTTGGTAGGCTGTGCTTGTCAACGGTTTATTATTTTTACGGTCTGTATCAGACAATCATTCATACAAATAAATATGTCTCTAAAAACCATCAATGCAGGCCTTATAGGCTTTGGTCTGTCCGGAAGATATTTTCATGCGCCCTTTTTGTCGGTCATCCCCGGTTTCCGGCTAAAAGGAGTCTTTGAGCGCACCAAAAATGAGGCGCAGGCATTCGATCCGTCGATTGAAAATCACCGTACCCTCGACAGCCTCCTGGATGATGAGACTATAGAAGTGGTCTTTATCTGCACGCCAAACGACACACATTACGACTACGCGATCAAAGCCCTGGAAAAAGGCAAACACATTGTGATTGAAAAACCGTTTGCCAACAACGAGGCGGAAGCTTCCGAAATATTTGCCCTGGCGGAGAAAAAGGGGCTCATAGCCACAGCTTACCAGAACCGCCGGTGGGATTCTGATTTCCTGACCGTAAAACGTCTTATTTCTGAAGGCAGACTCGGCAAAATAATCGAGTTTGAAAGCCGTTACGACCGCTACCGGCCCATCCCGGTAGCCAATACCTGGAAGGAGCAGGGCGGGGTGGGCGCAGGAAATGTCTATAACCTGGGCCCTCATCTTATCGACCAGGCTCTGGTCCTCTTCGGCGCCCCGGAAACCGTCACCGCTGAAATAAGGACGGTGCGGGAAGGAAGCGCGATTGACGACTATTTCAGTATTTTGCTTGGCTATCGCGACAAGCTTGTGACGCTTAAATCAAGCCTTTTAATTTATCACAATTTACCTCGCTACCTCGTGCACGGCAGCAAAGGCAGCTTCACGAAAGGAGGCCTTGACGCCCAGGAAGAAACTTTGAGACAAGACGTATTACCATCCGGAGAAGACTGGGGCCGCGAACCCGCCGACCGGTGGGGCACTCTGTACAGCGACGAATTTACCGGTATTATTGAAAGCGAACAAGGCAATTATACCCCATTCTATCAGAATGTATACGACAGCATTGTGAACGGAACGGAGCCGGCGGTGAAGCCGGAGGAAATAATACGCACCACCAGAGTCATCGATCTCGCCTTCAGAAGTGCGCAGGAAAACGCAGTACTATCGTTCCTGTGATCCTTTTGGTTCGTACCTTTACGGCATAAACAGAAAAAGATCCACGCGAAATGACTGATCGCTACATGCAAAGAGGTGTGTCCGCCTCCAAGGAAGACGTCCATAAAGCTATTGAAAAACTTGATAAAGGCCTGTTCCCCAAAGCCTTTTGCAAAATAGTACCTGATACGCTCACAGGTGATCCATCCTATTGCACGATTATGCACGCCGATGGTGCCGGGACCAAAACTTCACTTGCCTACCTGTATTGGAAAGAAACCGGCGATCTGTCGGTATGGAGAGGTATTGCCCAGGATGCGATCGTAATGAACACCGACGATCTGTTGTGCGTAGGAGCAGTAGGCCCTATGCTGCTTTCTTCTACTATAGACCGGAATAAAAATAAAATCCCTGGCGAGGTTATTGCAGAGATTATTAACGGTACGGAAGAAGTGCTGGCGATGCTGAGGGGCTACGGGATCGAAATCTACAGCACAGGCGGCGAAACCGCTGACGTCGGCGACCTCGTCAGGACCATCACGGTAAACAGCACGGTGATTGCCCGCATGAAAAGGGAAGATGTGATCGACAATGCCAATATAAGGCCCGGCGACGTCATTGTAGGGCTGGCTTCCTACGGGCAGGCTGTTTATGAGAAAGAATATAACGGTGGGATGGGCAGCAACGGCCTTACCTCCGCCCGGCACGATATCCTTGCGGGCTACCTGGGCAGCAAGTATCCCGAAAGCCATGACCCGGACATCGATCCGGACCTGATCTATTCCGGCTCCAGGCACTTAACCGACTCTATAAAGGATTCGCCGCTGGACGCAGGAAAGCTTATACTCTCTCCTACCCGTACGTATGCCCCTTTTGTAAAAGCTTTCCTGGATGAGCACAAAGGCGACATCCACGGCATGATACACTGCAGCGGCGGAGCGCAGACCAAGATCCTGCACTTTATTGATAACCTGCATGTAGTGAAAAACAATTTGTTACCTACCCCGCCCCTTTTCCGTCTTATCCAGGATGAAAGTAAGACCGACTGGAAAGAAATGTACAAAGTATTCAACATGGGGCACAGGCTTGAACTATACCTCCCGGAAAAAACGGCGGAAAAGGCTGTTGCGCTTTCCCGGTCTTTTGGTATCGAAGCCCGGGTCATCGGGCATGTAGAAGCATATCATAAAAAGCAGGTTTCAATAGTGAGCGAACATGGTACTTTCGTTTATTGAAATGCCACACTTAAATGAAAAAAAAACTATACTCTCTTTTCCTTCTCCCTGCCGTATCGATGTCGATGGCAGGAGAAGAGCCGAATGAAGCGGTATTCCGGAAAATAGATAGGGAGGTCTCCCAGCATTCCAGGATCTATGAGTCGCTCCGCGATGTGGTCAATACCGTCGGGCACCGTCTTACCGGTACCGATCACGGCTCACATGCCGAAGAATATACTTTCAACCTGTTTAAGGAATACGGATTCCGCGATGTAAAATACCAGCCGTTCGAGCTGGAAGCGTGGTCCCGCGATACTGTGATCCTGAGCATAGCTCCCGGCAACAGCGATAATTACCGGGAAGTACCTGCTGTTTCGCTGGCCCATTCCCCGGTTTCGGCCCAGGTAAAAGGTGAGATCATAGACGTCGGCAACGGTCTGGCGGAAGATTTTGAAGCGAAAGGCGACAGGATCAGGGGAAAAGTAGTGCTGGCCAATCTTCACCTTTCCAATGCTCCCGGCAAACAGAATATCCACCGTTCTCAAAAGACCGCCCTTGCTATCCGTTACGAAGCCGCAGGTATTATTTTCATCAACGGCGCGCCCGGTAATGTGCTCCTTACCGGTACGGCATCGGTGACGGGCGGGCTGATCGCGATCCCTGCTTTATGCATCTCGAACACAAGCGGGAAAGAGCTGCGGGCCTGGGCTGAGGCAGAAAGCCCGATGATCGCCGAAATCGAAATGACCAATTTTTCCAGGAAGGCAACTGCCCGGAACGTAATTGCTACGCTTAAAGGCAAGTCCCCGGAAAAAATTGTGATAGGAGGCCACCTGGATTCATGGGACCTGGCGACGGGAGCAATCGATAACGGCATCGGCTCTTTTGCCGTGCTCGATATTGCAAGAACCTTCCGGAAGCTCAGGATCAAACCGGAAAAAACAATCGAGTTTGTCTTATTTATGGGTGAAGAGCAGGGGTTGCTCGGCTCAAGGCATTACGTACGCGAGCTGAAACGGCGCAACGAGCTCGCTCAAACAGGCTATATGATCAACCTGGACATGACGAATAACCCCGACGGGATCATCTCCTACGGCCGTCCCGAAACGGAAGCTTTTTTCAGGAATGTCGGAGAGGCCGTCGCACGCCTGGATACCACCTACAAAAACAAAATCAACAACGCCGCCGGCCTGCACAGCGATCATCAGCCCTTTATGGTGAACGGGATACCGGTTCTGGCCTTTTCCGGGTCTCTGCCTCCCAAAGCGCTTTCCTGCTATCATGCTGACTGCGATCACTTCGACCTGGTCAATAAAGCTGAAATAGAGAAAACAGTGCGCGTGACGTCAATGTACCTTTACGCGCTGGCGTCGGGAAAAAACCTGCCCGCCAGGAGATTGCTACCGGACGAGACGAGGGATCTTATGATAAGCCAGGGATTGAAAGATGCGCTGATCCTGGGAAACGACTGGGCGTGGGACCAATGACCTGTCGTGCCAGTATTAACCTAACTACCACTTTTTGTAGCCGTGCTGACTTTCCCGAACGCGAAAATAAATATAGGCCTTAACATCCTTCGCAAACGACCCGACGGATTTCACGACATTTCGTCCTGCTTTTACCCGGTGATGCTTTGCGATGCACTGGAGGCAATGCCTTCCGCTAAGGGCTCTTTTTACACCAGCGGGCAGGGAATTTCAAACGATGAGCCAAACCTCGTTTCGAAGGCCTTTGATCTGCTCGCGGCAGATTTTCAAATACCCCGCCTGGACGTCTACCTGCTTAAAGGAATTCCTATCGGAGCCGGGTTGGGAGGTGGATCTTCAGACGCCGCTTTTATGATAAAGCTGCTGAACAAGGCTTTTCACCTTAAACTCTCCGACACGCAGATGGAAGATTATGCCCGGAAGCTGGGTAGTGACTGCGCTTTCTTTATACGGAACAAGCCCATGTACTGCTACGGGAAGGGCGATCAGTTTGAGGGCATCACCCTTTCTCTCAAAGGCCGTTTTCTTTGTCTCGTTAACCCCGGTATCCACGTCCCGACGGCAGAAGCTTATGCGGGAATAAGACCTTTTGAAACGGCAACCGACCTGAAAACGATATTAGCCCGGCCTGTTCCGGAATGGAGAAATGCAGTGGTAAATGACTTTGAACAGACAATTTTTACAAAATACCCCTCCATTGCCAGGATCAAATCGGATCTGTATGAAGCAGGAGCGCTATACGCCAGCATGAGCGGCTCGGGTTCGTCAGTCTACGGAATTTTCGAAAATATGCCGGAAATTGACAATAATTTTAAAAACTGTTTCGTTTGGCAAGGAGAATTAAGCTAAATTTGATAAAGAAACGTATATTCCAATATAAACCACGTGTCTACTAATTACTCAACGCAGGCCAAAGGCGGGCTGTTAACCCGTCAGAAGGAGCCCTATCAGTTCATGATGTGGTTAGGCCTTGCAGGCAGTTCACTGATATTTATTACTTTAATAGCAATTTCTTTTATCCGGAGAGAATCACTCGGATGGACGGAAATTTCCATGCCAGGCGCTTTCTGGCTTAGCTCGCTTCTTATTTTTTCAAGCAGCGTGACGCTTTTCGAGGCCGTTCTTGCCTTCAGGACCGAGCGTTTCAGGCACTACCGTATCTGCCTGGCGCTTACATTTATCTTAGGCGTTATTTTTACCATAACGCAGTCGGTAGGTTGGCTGGAGCTGTTTGAAATGGCTGAATCCGTTTCCAACAAATCTTCACTTTCTTTTGTATACCTGATCACCGGGTTACACTTCCTGCATATCCTGGGTGGGTTGGGCTTCCTGGGAATCCTGCTGACGGAAGCACTCCGGAACACTACCTATATCGATGCTTTTGTATACAGTGTAAACGGACCGAATCTCATCCGTATCAGGTTACTGAGCATATACTGGCATTTTATCGGCGGTCTATGGCTCGCCTTGTTTTTTATGATGCTGTTCCTGCTCCTTCCTTCAGCGCACCACACCACGGTAACGATCTGATTCTAAAAGAGTACCGGGCACTTCGTACCGCTCCTTCCTCTTCCTTTTAGTCTGACCCTGGGGTTCCTGACCGTTTTTTTCCTGGAAACCTCCGCTTTTTTGTCCGTATAGGGCAGAAACCGGAAATCGAACTCCGGGATAAGATAATCTTCCGTGATCTCTTTCAGCGGCGCCGGCAGGTGATGCCTGCCGGGGAAAAGCATATTTTCATATTCATAGTCGTAAAGATATAGGGTGACATACCCGTCCAGGCTGTACTTCAGGCTGATCTCCGAATAAGGGCCTGTATCCTTCGCAGAAGCTACAAACCGGGCCATTTCCTTTGCCCTGCCGCCGTCGCGGACCAGCATATTCATATTGTACCTGAAAGCACGATGGGTAGAATCAATCTGCAGCGCTACCCCCATATAATATCTGGCATCTTTCAGGCGTTCCAGGCCCGCATACATGACAGCGGTGTTATTGAGGGCGCTCTTATCCTGATACGACTGGTAGCTCAGCCTGGCATCATCATATTGCTGCCAGTACCTGAAAACATTCCCTTTGTTCACATGGTAAAATTTCCTGGCCGGGTCGGCATCAAGCGCAAGATTAAAATCATTCCCGGCTAGCTTATAGCTCTTGTCCGCACTTTTCTGCTCTCCGTACTGGCTGGACCTGTTCCCCAGGTATGCATTCACGATACCCCTGTTATTCAACAGGAAAGGCCGCGCACGGTTGGTCCTCACAAGACTGTCGAACAGCGATCTGGCCTCTTCCAGCATATCCTGTTCCAATAGGGTGATACCACGGCCGTTCTGGGCATTCAGGCTGACCGGGTTGAGCTTAACGGCTGTATTGAATACGGCGAACGCCTTTCCATACATACCGAAATGCATGAGAAGGTTCCCGTAGTTGGTCCAGAGCCGGTCATAATTCTTTTCATAACCCAGGGCTGCATTCAGGAATTTTCCTGCTTCGGCATATTTGCGCCGGTCTATTTCTATCTTACCTAGCCCGGCGAGAGCCTCATACCTGCCGGCATCCAGCTTTACCGCGCGCTCAAAATCTGCTCCGGCCGCATCGATATGGCCGAGAAAATAATTGGAATATCCACGGCAAACCAGGATATCGGCCGTTTCCTTCCGTGATAGATCTATCAAGGTATCGGCTTTAGAAAAATCGGCAAGGGCACCGCTGTAATCGCCCAGGCCATACCTGGCCACTGCCCTCCCCAGGTAAGCGGACCCGCTACCGGCAGGATCCTTCGAGATCAGTCCTTCGAAGATGGCTTTTGCCCTTCCATAGCGGCGCTCAGTAAGCGCAATGTTAGCCATACCCTGCTGCCCCGCAGCAGCCAGGGGCTTATACGAAGCCAGCATTTCATAATACTTTTTCGCCTCAGCATACTCTTTTTCACCGTAGAGGGCATTCGCAAGCCCCAAAATCGCTTCATTCCTGTGAGCCTTGTCTTTTGTTTTCAAATAAGCCCGGAAGGTCTGCCGGGCCTGTGAAAACTCGCCCTGCCGGACCAGCGTATTGCCGAGCCTCACCATCGCTTTCGGGTGCTTCCCGGCGAGCATTTTAAAATCGGAACGGGCTTCGTCAGCCTTTCCCGCGGCCATCAGGACATCTCCTCTTGCCATCCTGTATGCCGGTTGATCGCTTTGGGCAATTGCGGCGGTAAAGTCTGCAATTGCACCATGACTATCTCCGGCCCGCGACAACAAAACCCCTCTGTTATAACTCAGCTTCCCTTTAGGATCAGCGGAATTAAGAGCCCCTTTCGTAAGGGCTGCTGTACTTTTTATTCCCGGCAGCCTGCCCGACGCGACCATATTGTTCAGCGCTGCATTGGGCTGACTGCTGTTTTCCAGATCGTGTACTGCGCTTGCAAAATCTCCCGACAAAAGGTTGACAAGCCCCCTGTGATAGGCTACGAGGGCCTGCTCCGTTCCCCCGTTGACGGAGGACATCTGCTGTGAGGCTTTGTGATGGAGCCCCGACAAAGCCATGAGTATCGATTCGTTATGCAGGCGCGCAACCGAATCTTCCGCCAGGTAAGCAGATGCATGATAATCGGAAAAGGTACGCCTGAGCCTGCTGAGCTTTTTCAGATACCTGCCCTGCTTCAGGAGGGCAGGATTATTCTCCCCGAAAGCCCGGTTGAATTCCGGTAACAGGGCAGAAAGCTGCTTTTCACTTTTTTCAAAAGACTGGCTTTTTGCTATGCCGCTAAAAATAACCGCAAGACAAAACAACATCGTTCCGGCGATAGCCGGCGACATTCCCGAACCCGATATGATGCCGCTGAAGTACACCCTGACAGTCTGATGAGTAGCTCATAACAAACATAAAAAAAATGTATGACATAGCCATAAGTTGTCGGTTGCGCCGACCGGGAAGTAAAGAAGCTTTCCCGTCAATTGCTATATTTGTAAATCCGGAAAAAGGAAGATAGAGATCTTAAAAAAGAAATGCTTTTCAGACACTTTCATAAATTCTGTACCGGAAGCCGATTAAACCAAAAAATCATGATGACAAATTTCTCCAGGAACATTGTAGGGTTAGCAACTGTTTTTAGCCTGTTTTTTTGTACGCCTCCGGCAGGAGCAAAGCCGCCGATCGAAGGCCGCTGGGATATAACCATTGACATGAAAGGCACAAAGCTTCCTTCATGGCTGGAGGTACGGCATTCCGGTTATAACACGCTGATCGGGCAATTTGTCAGCACTTCAGGTAGCGCCCGTCCGGTTTCGGTAGTTCATTTCAAGGACGGGGAGTTCAGCTTCTCGATTCCGCCTCAATGGGAAAAAGGTGAGAAAGATGTCAGGATATCGGGAAAAGTGGACGGAGATAAAATATCAGGCACGATGGTTTCTCCGGAAGGTGAAACTTATAACTGGACCGGCCAGAGGGCGCCGAAGTTGAAAAGAGACAAAGCTCCCGCATGGGGAAAACCGGTGGAGCTCATCAAAGCCAACTCCCTGGATGGCTGGAAAGCGCTTGGCAAAGACAATAACTGGGTAGTTAAAAACGGAGTTCTCAGCAATCCCAAGTCCGGAGCCAACCTGGCAAGCGAATCCAAATTCGAGGATTTCAAGCTTCACCTGGAATTCCGTATCCCGAAAGGAAGCAACAGCGGTATCTACCTTAGAGGCCGCTATGAAATCCAGGTTACGGACAGCTATGGAGCAGAGCCTGAATACGACCAGTTGGGAGCTATCTATGGCTTCATCATTCCTGTGGAGCTACCGGCCAAGCCTGCCGGGGAATGGCAGACGCTCGACGTAACACTTACGGGAAGGCTGGTAACAGTTGCTTTGAACGGAAAGACGATCATACATCCACAGGAAATTCCGGGTATAACGGGCGGAGCTCTCGACAGCAATGAAGGCGCTCCCGGGCCTCTTATGATCCAGGGTGACCACGGAGCTGTTGAATACCGCAACATTACCATCACACCCGCATTGTAATCACCTCAGGTTCATACCAGTCCATTAATAAGACATCCATTATTGTCCTCAAGGGTTTTCATATTGACCTTGCTTTTTTCATTTGGGCTTGTATGCCGTTCAAATGGACAGGACGTTTTATGGGCCGGTAAGCTGCTGGGGTTTTCTTCTGAACATCGTCCCGGCTCCTATGGCCGGCAGTACCGGGCAGTCCAGCTACTGGGGCAACCGGAAAAATTTCCTCACACGGGGGACAGCCCCAACGCGTGGAGCCCGGCCGAGGCCGACGCAAACTCCGAAGAGTGGGTAAAAGTGGGCTTCGCGCGTGCCATATACCCCCGCCAGGTACTGATCGTCGAGAATTTCAATCCCGGCGCACTCACTGCCGTTTACCTGTACGAGCCTTCGGGTAAGGAACACATGGTGGCTTCGCCGGGCCAGTTGAAAGGGAACCGGGAGACAGGCCGCCTCCTGACGCTCACTCCGGGCCTTGCACCTGAAGTCAGGATCAATGCGCTGAAACTGGTCATGAATGCTTCCCTTGTAGGAGGTTATAACCAGATCGACGCTATCGGCATAACCGAATCAGACCGGCCGGTCGACATCAGCGTCGAAGTTGCCGGCGATCTTCCCCCCGGGATGGTGAAAACACCCCTCGGACCGGCTATCAATTCGAAAGGCAGGGAAATTGCGCCTGTCATTTCTCCTGACGGCTCTACACTTTATTTTACCCGGGAGCACCCTGACAACATCGGGAATTCACGCAGGCAGGATGTCTGGGTTTCCTCGAAACGGGCTAACGGAGAATGGGGGCCGGCGGAAAATATAGGTCCTCCGATAAACAATACGGGGGACAACGCCGTACTGGGCATTTCCGCAAACGGGAAAACGCTGTACCTGCTGAACGCCTACCAGGAAGACGGCAGTATGGTAGAGGGTTTCTCGAAATCGTTTCTTACCAGGTCAGGATGGTCGTTCCCGGTGAGTTTCCAGATTGAAGACCATTATAACGACCAGCGCCCGAAAAACACGGAAATGACCGTTTCTCCGGCCGAAAACGTAATCATATTGTCGGTTCAGCGCCGCGACACGTATGGCAGCAAGGACCTTTATGTCAGCTTTAAAAAAGCAGCGGGTTCCTGGACCATCCCCTTAAACCTGGGGCCCGTTATCAATACTGCCGACTACGAAGGGGCTCCCTTTCTTGCAGCCGATAACAAAACGCTGTATTTCACGTCGGCGGGGCACAGGGGGTTCGGCAGCGGGGATATATTCGTTTCGCGGCGCCTGGACGATACCTGGCTGAACTGGTCCAAACCTCTCAATCTCGGCCCTGCAATCAATTCATCCGGCTGGGATAGTTTTTTTTCCATTCCTGCCTCCGGCGAATATGCCTATATGAGCTCTTTTAACCCGGCCAGCCAGTCAGACGACCTTTACCGGATACCACTCTACCCGTCGATAAGCCCGCAGGTCCTTGTAGCCTTGAACGGGAAACTTACCGACAAGGAAACCGGGGCAGCCATAGCGGGGCAGGTAGGGCTTTTTACCCCAGACAAATCGAAGACCATTGCCGACGCTGTGCCGGAGGCCGAAACCGGGGAATACCGTCTGCTGATGCCTTATGACAGTACGCTTTCACTGTCGGCAACGAGCCCGGGTTATTTCCCTTACTATGAAGAACTAACGATTCCCAGGTCCGCGGACATGACGGCTACCCGGAATATCGCCCTGGTACCCGTAAAGAGCGGGCGCCGGCTTCCGCTGAACCAGGTCCGTTTTGCACAGAGCAGCTCCCGGCTGGAAGCCGGATCGCAGCAGGAGCTGATGGCACTGGTGGACCTTATGAAAGAATATTCCGGCATGGAAATCCTGCTCGAAGGGCACACCGATAACCAGGGTGATTTCAACAAAAATCTCGCTCTTTCTGAGGAACGTGTAAAGAATGTAAAGCTTTTCCTCGAATCAAAAGGGATCGGGCCGGAACGCATCCGGATCAAAGCCTGGGGTTCCTCGCGACCGGTTACCAACAACCTTACGGAAGATTCCCGCAGGCAGAACAGGAGGGTGGAATTGACGGTTCTGAAGATTTGAAAATTATTAATTACTAGCTTTGACACTTCATTTCGTGTACCTCAGTTGAATGAAAGATCTTTTATCCGCCCGCTCTTCACTAATCCTGTGCGGGATCATTTTAGCCGGCATATTGCTCAGGTTTTACAGACTTGACACTTACAGTATTTTTTTCGACGAAAAAAGTACGATGGTAATCAGCCAGGGAATTGTGCTTGAGGGAGCCAACCAGAAAGAAGTATTTACCCAACCCTCCTTTACTCCTGCCGATTTCTGGGCGCCCAAAACGCTGGCCGACTACTACGAAGCCATGACGAGAAGCGACATAGGGAACAGCCCCTTCTATTACCTGCTTCTTCATATATGGATGGACATGTTTGGTATATCCGACTACTCGGCAAGATCATTTTCTGCGTTCTTCAGCGTACTGATCATTCTTCTTACCTATGCCTTTGCCAGGCGGCATTTTTCCGTAACTACCGCGCTGATAGCCGCAGCGATCGTAGCTGTCGAACCTTTTTTTATTGCATACAGCCACCAGGCAAGAAACTATTCGCTCACTTTTTTCCTGACGCTGCTCAGCACTTATTACTTCCTGAAAATAGTGGAAAATGAGAATGTCGGACGCCGGAGCCCGGGTGATTATGCGGGTTATATCGTGAGTTCCTTTCTATGCCCTCTTTCTCATTTCCTGACGGTTTCGGTTTTTATCGGGCATGGCCTTTACGCGCTCTTTTTCCTGAAAGCCAGGTACTGGTTCCGCCTACTGCTGGCCGGCGGGCTGGCCATGACGGGCCTCGCGTGGTGGCTGATGTACGGCGGCGGTCAATGGACTTTGTACACCCTCGATTACCAGGCAAAGGAATATAAGCGGGTAGCCGAAACAATGCCCTACAACAACCCGTACGGCACTGTCCTCCCTGCTACTCCCGCCAACGTGATTCAAAAATCAATTCCCATTTTCACGGACCTTCTCCCGTTCATGAACGGCCTGAGCGATGCGTTGACAGGCAAGAAGAACATCATCCTGGCGGTGATTTCGGGAATGATCCTGATCCTTCTTTTCCACAGCCGTGTCTTCAACTCCTGGTCGCTGAAAAAAAGAAGTATCGTGCTGGGCATTGCGGCTTTTTCTCCAATGCTTTTCTATTCTCAGAACAAGCTGCAGTTTGTGATCTTTTCGGTGTCCATGCTGCTCATTTCGCTGTTCCCGATCGTACACAAACGGGCCTCGCCGTCAGAAAAGAAACGGCTTTGGCTGCTTTACATCATGTCGGTAGTACCTACCCTTTTTCTCATAGCATTTGCTTTCAAAAACGGGCATACCTACGGCCTGACTCAGCGGTATTCGGGTTTTTCCTTTCCTTACGTTATCATTTTGCTGGCTCTGCTTGCCCAACTGGTTGTTACGCTGAAAGCCGATTTCCGTGCGCTGATCGCCATAGTCATGCTTATCCAATCGGGATTTGTCGGGTTGAGACTGAAAGAATTCTACCAGGACCGTTCCCAAAAATACGGCTACTTCAGCGAGCCCAGGCCTTCTAATCCCTATTACAAGGCCGCAAAAGAAATCATTAAGCTGTACCAGCCCGGCGATACCGTATTTTACGGCGCTCCCCGCGTGGTGCCGTTCAATGAAATGGGACGTACTTTCCTGTCGTTTTCAGTGCAGGATGCACAATTGACCAATCTCTACCTGCCGAAAGACGCCCGTTATGTGCAGGTACTGGACACGGTCAGGATCGACAAGATCATCCTGCGGCAGCACCGGAAAGGTGAAGACCTCGAACTCGCAGATCTTTCCGGTATGAGATTTTAAATCGAATGAACCGAATGGAATCAACCTTAACGATAGGGCTATTGGAATGCGATCATGTCCGGCCCGAACTGCGGCACATAGCCGGTGACTACCGGGAAATGTTCCCTACCCTTTTCAACAAGGTATCTTCCGGCATTGAATTCCGCTTCTATGACGTCGTCAACGGGGTCTTTCCCGAAAATGCCAATGAATGCGACGGTTACCTGTGTACCGGGTCCTCCTTTTCAGTTTATGACGACGAAGACTGGATCCACAGGCTGGCAGACTTTGTCAGGGCGCTAAACCGGGATGCAATTCCCTACACGGGAGTCTGCTTCGGCCACCAGATGCTGGGATATGCGCTGGGCGGGAAGGTTCATAAATCTGCGGGCGGCTGGTGTGTCGGCGTGCATGAATTGACCATACTTTCGCGGGAAAGGTGGATGGAACCGTACCAGGACAAGCTTAACCTGCTCATGATGTGCCAGGATCAGGTGATAGAGCTGCCTGAAAATGCTACCAGGCTGGCTTCCGCTGCCGATTGCCCTAACGCCATGATGATGGTCGGGCAGACCATGCTTGGGGTACAGGCTCATCCTGAATTCCCGCATTCCTATAACCGGGCACTTATGGAATTGCGGCAGGAAAGGATTGGCGGGGAAAAGGTAGCAAGGGGGGTCGACAGTCTCAGCCTGCCAACAGACGAAGTTGCCACGGCTGGCTGGATTGTCAATTTTTTCAGTAATTTGCAAAAAAGGAATTAGCCTATGTCAGCTTTTGAAGAACCGCTAAAAATTCTTACGCCTCTGCAGATTGAACAGAAGATCAGGAGAATGGCCTACGAGGTGTATGAGCGTAATTTTACGGAAAAAGAAATTGTAATTGCCGGGATTGTTGGCGAAGGCTATGAGTTTGCCAAACGGTTGTCGGCAGAGATCAGCCGCATTTCCCCAATGGCAGTCAGGCTGATAGAACTGCGCTTTGACGTACATGCTCCGAAACAGAGCTATATCGATTTCGGCAGCGACGAAGTCGTACTGGAAGATCATGTGGTAATAGTGGCCGATGTGGTATTGAATACCGCCCGGACAATGACATTCTCGCTTCAGCCCTTTCTCCAGAAAGGCGTCAGGAAGCTGCAGGTAGCGGTGGTAGTGGACCGGAGTCACAGGCTGTATCCCGTTTCTGCAGATTATGTAGGGTATTCCCTCAGCACTACCATCAACGAACACGTGCAGGTTATTCTCAGCAAACCGGACCAGGAAGGAGCTTACCTTCAGTAAATACCGCTCAGGATGAAAAGCGTCAGACCGGAAGATGCGGGCGCAAGGTCTTTCTACCAATACATGACCAGCGCAATAGCCCCTAGGCCTATCGCGCTGGTCAGTACAACCGATAAATCGGGAAATGCCAACCTGAGCCCGTTCAGCTTTTTCAACTATGTAGGGATAGACCCTCCCATCGTCGTATTTGCTCCCAATAAGAGGGGTTTTGACGACTCTTACAAGGATACGGTATTGAACCTGGAAGAAGTGCCTGAAGCTGTTGTTAACCTTGTAGACGTGAACATGGTGCAACAGGTATCCCTTTCATCATCAGCATACGACAGAGGTGTCAACGAGTTTGAAAAAGCAGGTTTCACCCCTATCCCCTCACTGGTCGTCACTCCTCCCCGGGTACAGGAATCGCCCGGTCACCTGGAGTGCAGGGTACTTGATATAAAGGAAATCGGAAGCATGAGCCTGGTGATCGCAGAGGTGGTACTGGCACATTTCTCAGAGCGGATTCTCGACGCCAAAGGGCGCATAGACATGCTCAAAACCCGTTGGGTGGGCCGTGCAGGAGGCGATTGGTACAGCGTATCGGGCAAAGAAACGCTGTTTGAAGTACAGCGCCCCGTAAAAGGCATCGGTATCGATACATTACCCTTTTCAGTACAGTGTTCGGCTATACTGACCGGCAACGATCTTGGAATACTGGGCAGCGCTGCGGAAATCCCCGATCCGGACGAGATCAGGCAATATGGCTATCATTCGACGATAGCAAGCTTCAAAGAACAGACAGAGGGAGCTTGTGAAAATTTCAATGAGCTACTTCACATCAGGGTAAAAGAGCTCCTGGCAGAAGGGAATGTGAAAGAAGCGCTTCTCGCCGCGTTCCAATCCCGTTGATAAGCCGTTGCTACCGGTTACCATATTTAAGAGAGGGAAACATCCCGTTTCGCTTTATTTTCCGTACTTTTAACGACAGTTCAAATTAACCATTTCACGATCATGAGTATTAATTCAAAACATCTGGCTACGTTCATCATAGGAGCCGCTGCCGGCGTAGCGCTACATAAATACCTGCAGACAGAAGACGGTGAAAAGCTGCTGGAAGATCTTAAATCCAAAGCGAACGACCTGAAAGGAGAAGCCGAGGAGGCCCTCGACAAAGCCCCTGAATATTTCGAGGAACTAAAGACCAAAGGCGCGGAAACGCTGAAAACAAATTTCCCGGATGCGGACAAGTTCCTGAGAGACCTGCTCAATAATATCACAGGCAAAAAAGCTCCCGGAGAAAGCCCGGCGTCATAATTCCCGAATAACCGACGAATGCCCAGCAACCGCCTGCTCCAGATTTTATTGATCATTCTTTGTTCATCGCTGATTCTTTACCTGGGAAGAAGTGTGCTGGTCCCGATCAGCTTCGGGCTTTTTATAAGCCTGCTGCTTTACCCGGTCTGTAGCTGGCTCGAACGAAAAGGTATGGGAAGAGCGGCGGCAATAATTGTCAGCCTGCTGATTCTGCTGGTACCCATTGCGTTCCTGATCACGCTCCTGGTATTGCAGGTACTGAACCTGCGCGATTACTTCCCTGATCTGCAGGTCAAACTGCTTGGGCTGGCAAATGAAATCAGTATATATGCGGAGCAGACCTTCGGGATTGAAAAGGGCAAATGGCGCATATGGGCTACGCAGGGTGTGGAAAATTCCATACAATCGATTTTCAGCTTTGCCCGTAACACGGTGGAGGCATCCGTCTCCGGGACTGTGCTGCTGATTATTATCCCGGTTTACAGCTTTCTTATCCTCTATGGGCGCGAACGGCTTGTCCGTGTAGCAGAGCTGCTGGCCCCTGCCTCACTGAAAGGCCGGCTCAAGGGGATCCTGCACGAAGCTGTAAGCTCTTATGTACAGTTTATCAAAGGAATGGCAACAGTTTACCTGATCGTAGGTATACTGAACAGTACAGGCCTTCTCATTCTCGGCATTCCCAATGCGATCTTCTTCGGATTTATCGCATCTATCCTGACATTTATCCCATATATCGGCATCATGATCGGAGCACTGCTCCCCATCATTATTTCCTGGACACTGTACGACTCGATTTACTATCCGCTGGGGGTCATAGCGATCTATACGTTTGTACAATACCTGGAAGCCAATCTCATTTTTCCCTGGGCGGTAAGCCAGCGCATCAACCTGAGCACGCTTAGTACACTTGTCGCTATCTTTTTGGGCGGCCTGCTGTGGGGTGCGGCAGGTATGATCCTTTTCGTACCCTATATGGCGATAGCCCGCATCATTGCAGACCAGGTCAAGGGCGGCGAAGCCCTGGCCATCCTGCTGGGTGATGACCCGCTCCCCGATCCCGTAACCGACTCTCCCCAAGATTATTCTATCTGAACAGCAGTTCCGTTTGCGCTTACCATCAGCATCGAACCGTTGTTGCCTATAGTTTCATAGTCGAGGTCTACACCTATTACCGCGTTAGCGCCCAACCGCTGAGCCTGCTCGACCATTTCCTTCACAGCAATGCTTTTCGCCTCTCTGAGGCCCTGTTCATAAGAGCCTGCCCTCCCTCCTACCACATCGCGTATCCCGGCAAAAAAGTCCTTTACGATATTGGCGCCGATGATAGCTTCTCCATTAACCAGGCCGATATACCTGACAATCTTTCTTCCTTCGACATTGGGAGTGGTCGTTACTAACATATTTTTTCGTGATTAAGGTTAAATGAAGACGAATATATTCAAACGTTTCCGGTATTTCCTTCCAATTATGTTCAAAGGAAAAATAGCTTTATGAAGATGTTTAAAAAGCACACAAATTGCTGCGTTGTTTTCGGAATTCGGTCTCAGTCATATATTATAGGTATACTCCTTCGTCCTCATCCTCAACGCCTTGCATTTTGGCGCTTTTTAGAACATCTTTTTAATCAAACATCTTTTTAATCAAATGTTATATAGGGAATCATCAGGTCGAGAAAACCGGGTGTTATATTGATCACTTTCTCAAGGTCTTCCCGCGACCCGTAGGGGCCGTGCTGATCCCGGTACCGGATAATCGCTTCAGAAAGCCTGCGATGCTTTCTCGCATAAGGGTGCATAAGCAATTCCTCCCGCGACACAGTATTGACGGGTATCTTACGAGGCAGGCTCAGTACCCGTGCATACCTTTTCAGCTCTGCGAGGGCCAGGGTATCCAGTCCGTAAATTTCCGGGTACTGGCTCCCGGAATGGAAGCCTCCCAGCGCATTCCTGTAATTTATGATTATCCTGGCCCTTCCCGAACCAATCCCCTTCAGTCTCTTCAATTGTGTGGTATCAGCTTTGTTAATATCAAAAGGAACAATTACTACCTGCGGGTGCCCGGCTTCAAATGCCGTTGGCTTTTTCTTCCCCTGGCCGTAACCATTGTCTCCCGATCCCGCAGGAGCGGGCTTATATCCTCCGGCAGTGCCGGAATCCTTTGCCCGTTCGCCCGAAAGCCTGATATAGGGGGCCAGCTTTTGATATAAATCCTCAGGAAAATCGTAGATACGCCTGAGATCCTCCTTCCTGTGGAATATCCCGCCTTTTTGCCGGTAATTGATAATTCTGCGGGCTATGAAACCCGGGATACCCAGATTTGTCATTTCGTCTGCGGTAGCTGTATTGGGGTTGAAATCCTTCAGCTCCACGAATTCCTGCAAAGGCTCAGGCTCCTTTCCTGCGCTGCTCCTGTTCTTGTTGTCATAGCTGACTGCCCGCAACAGGCTATCCAGGAAAATCCTTTCTTCCGTTATCTCCTGCTGCGACCTGTGAAAAAGGTAGCGTTTAAGAAATACAGGGAATAGCAAAACCATTACCGACATCAGCAGCAGGCCGGCAATGCCGCGTGCTTCTTTAGGGGAAACTGAAAAAAAATCCTGCAGGAAACGGATTATCCGGTAAAACATAGGAAAAGCTTAAAGTATAGCGACGCTCAAAACTAAGGAAAAAATGGTTAGCTTTGCACCGCATTAAACAGCAAATTGCTTTACTGCAAAGAGTTTCAGTCAAAAAGTAGAAATAAGTTTTACAGGTTATGTCATCGGCTCCTGCTACCTCTCTTCAGGATATTATATCTCACGCCAAAGAATATGGCTTCGTGTTCCCTTCTTCCGAAATCTATGATGGTCTCCAGGCCGTTTACGATTACGGGCAAAATGGTGTTGAGCTGAAAAACAGCCTGAAGAGCGCCTGGTGGAAAGCTATGACGCAGTTGCATGATAACATCGTAGGAATCGATGCGTCTATTTTCATGCATCCGCTTACCTGGAAAGCCTCCGGGCATGTCGACGGGTTCAACGACCCGATGATCGATAACAAAGATTCTAAAAAAAGATACCGGGCCGACCAGTTGCTTGAAGGGAAGGCTGAAGAGTATGCAAATGCCGGCCAGGCAGACAAAGCCTCTGCACTGCTGGCTGAAATGGGGCGCCTGTTCTCAGCCGAAAATCTCGACGGTGTCAGGGAGCTGATCATAGCGGAAGGTATCGTCTGCCCGGTTTCCAAAACGGCCAACTGGACGGATGTAAGACAATTCAACCTTATGTTCAGCACCCAGGTAGGATCGGTAGCGGAAGACGCCAGCCTTATTTATCTGAGGCCCGAGACAGCGCAGGGTATTTTCGTAAACTTCCTGAATGTCCAGAAAAGCGGCAGGATGAAAGTACCTTTCGGAATTGCTCAGATAGGAAAAGCCTTCCGGAATGAGATCGTTGCGCGCCAGTTCACCTTTCGTATGCGTGAGTTCGAACAGATGGAAATGCAGTTTTTCGTAAGGCCCGGCTCGGAAATGGAATGGTATGAATCCTGGAAGGAGCAGCGGCTCAGGTTCCATAAGGCCATCGGGCTGCCTGCGGGAAAGCTGCAGTATCACGACCACGAAAAGCTGGCTCACTATGCCAATGCAGCCGTCGATATCGAGTTTCAATTTCCGTTCGGCTTCCGGGAAATCGAGGGAATCCATTCGCGTACCGACTTCGATCTCAAAAATCACCAGGAACTTTCTAAAAAGAAGCAGCAATACTTTGATCCTGAAATCAACCAGAATTATATCCCTTATGTTGTAGAGACTTCCGTAGGAGCCGATCGCCTTTTCCTGGCGGTGTTCTGCAATGCCTTCACTAAGGAGACCGATGGCGACAAGGAGCGGGTATATCTCAAATTCCACCCTGCCCTTGCGCCGGTGAAAGCGGCGGTTTTACCCCTGGTTAAAAAAGACGGGCTTGCTGAAAAAGCGCAGGAAATAGTAAAATCCCTTAAGTCTTCGTTCAGGACCGTATATGACGATAATGCAGCCATAGGCAAGCGTTATACCCGCCAGGACCTGATCGGAACCCCGTTCTGTATAGCGGTCGACTACCAGACCATGGAAGACGACACCGTCACCATCAGGCACAGGGATACCACCCAACAGGAGCGACTGCCCATCTCTCAACTGAAAGAAAAGATAGGCCACGAGGTCTCGCTGGAAAGGATCCTGGAAGCTATCTGATACTGACGGCTCCCGGATTTTTTTATTCTTCTATCTTCCGAAATCGTCCTGGACACGTACGATGTCCTCTTCATCTGAAGGATGGCCCGCGTCGGTATGCTGCCAGATCTCGGCCACGACACCGTACTCGTCGACACCGATCAGCCGGTGGCGTTCTCCCCTGTTGAGGCTGACCACATCGCCGGTCGCCAGGCTACGCGCGGGAGTTTCCTCGTCCGTATCACTCACTACTATTGCAGCGCTTCCCCCGATCACCTTCCATATCTCAGCTCTCCTGTGATGATACTGCCACGACAGTCTTTTGCCGGGAGCTACCAAAAGGATTTTGGGGCTTAATTTGTCAAAACCTTCAAAATCGCTCAGAGACAGATGTGAGAAGAAAGTTTCGATGAATTCAGGCGCCTGCGTTTCATCCAAAACCAAAAATCCTCCCCAGGGCCTGCCGTGATCTTTATTGACAATCGAAAAACCCAGATCACGGATATAGTTCTCTACGTAACCGAAAACTTCGCTTTTCTCAGTTTGAGCTGGAAATGATTTCATTTCAGAATTATAAGTTTGTTTATATACTGACTGCGCCATATGGCGCAACTTTTTGTACCTAATCTAAGGAAAAAGAGGGACACCCTTAAGTATCCCTCCTGATTAAAATGACGTTTATAAAAGCCGCTTCTACTTCCTGTCTTTCATATCGACAAAATCGCGATGCACCGGACCGGTATAGATTTGCCGTGGACGGCCTATAGGCTCCTTATTATCCCTCATTTCCTGCCACTGTGCTATCCAACCCGGCAGACGGCCTATAGCAAACATCACCGTAAACATATTGGTCGGAATGCCGAGCGCGCGGTATATAATCCCGGAATAGAAATCGACATTGGGATAAAGCTTCCTTTTGATGAAGTATTCATCTTCCAATGCGGCGGTTTCAAGGGCTTTTGCTATATCCAGCACCGGATCTTTTACGCCAAGCTTACCCAGAACCTCGTCTGCAGCCTTCTTAATGATCTTTGCACGCGGGTCAAAGTTTTTATATACCCGGTGACCGAACCCGAATAACCTGAATCCGCTGTTCTTATCCTTGGCCATATCAATGTACTTCCGGGTATCGCCGCCGTCAGCTTTGATATCTTCCAGCATTTCAATCACCTCCTGGTTTGCTCCTCCGTGCAGGGGGCCCCAGAGCGCACCGATCCCGGCGGATATGGATGTATACAAATTAGCCTGTGACGATCCAACGAGCCTTACCGTAGAAGTAGAGCAATTCTGCTCATGGTCTGCATGGAGGATCAGCAATTTGTTGAGCGCTTTGGATACTACCGGATCTACCTCATACTTGTCGACCGGAAGCGCGAACATCATATGAAGGAAATTGGAACAATAATCCAGCGCATTGTTAGGGTAATTTACAGGATGTCCCTGTGATTTTTTATAAGACCATGTAGCAATAGTGGGAAGCTTTGCCAACAGTCTGATGATATGGAGATCGGTATCGTCCGGTTGTTTGGAATCGTATGAATCGGGATAAAATGCGCTCATTGCGCTCACCAGCGATGAAATAACGCCCATCGGGTGCGCATTGACCGGAAACCCTTCAAAGATCTTCCTCATATCCTCGTTTACGAGCGTATGGATGCGGATCTTATTTTCGAAATGGCTGTATTCTTCCTCAGTGGGAAGTTCCCCGTATATCAGGAGATAGGCAACTTCAAGAAAAGTAGCATTTTCTGCCAGATCCTCAATCGAGTAGCCCCTGTAACGGAGGATTCCTTTTTCTCCGTCAAGAAAGGTGATGCCGCTTTTAGTTGCGCCTGTATTTTTGTAGCCGCTGTCGAGGGTGATGTAACCGGTCAGGTCTCTTAGCTTACCGATGTCGAGGGCCTTTTCACCTTCAGAGCCCTCAAGGGTAGGGAACTCGTACTTTTCATCATCAAGGATTATTTCCGCTTTATGATCAGACATAATATTATATCAGCTATGAAGATTAAAGTTTATTAAAGAATGTTCTACGGTTAAGTAACGGATGTAAATTTTTGTCAGGTGACTATGTTTTTATCTGATTGGTTTTCATTCCAGTAATACGAATCCGGGTAAATCCTTTGGCCGAAGATGGCAGTTCCCACCCTTACGATAGTAGCCCCCTCTTCGATCGCCACCTCCAGGTCTCCGCTCATACCCATAGAAAGCTCGAGATTATCGTAACCCATATAGAGGATTTCATCGCGGAGGGACTTCAACAACCTGAAACACTTTCTCACTTTTTCCGCCTCTTCAGAAAACAGGCCGATGGTCATCAACCCTTTAAGGTTAAGCGTGTCGTATTTCTTTATGGATCTGACAAGTTCGATTGCTGACTCGGGGGCCACACCAAACTTGCTCTCTTCATAGGAAGTATTTACCTGCAGGAAAACATCGATGTTTCTCTGCTCAAACTGAAGACGCTGGTCGAGCTTTTCTACCAGGTCAAGCCTGTCTACAGACTGGATACAGGTTGCCCAGCGGAGCACTTCCTTAATTTTATTGGTCTGCAAATGACCGATAAAGTGCCACTCAACAGGCAGATCGGAAATCTTTTCTGCCATTCGGCTCCCATCCTGCACCCGGTTTTCTCCAAATAGCAATTCCCCCTGCGAAGCCGCATAACGAAGCTTTTCCTCCGGAACTGTTTTAGTAGCAAGCAATAACCTCACTGCGTCGACCGGTCTGCCGCTATTCCGGCAGGCCTCCTCCATACGATGATGAATAACCTTGAGATTATGTGCAATATCCTGTATCAAAATATAAAAGCGGATGAACCGGCAGATCCTTTTCGGGTATCCCAAATATAGCAATATATGCGCGATCGAAAAGTGTATTTTTTAGTTTTTTTCCTGTAAAAACATGCTCCGCCTTCATTACAGAGGCTAAATCTGCTGGCAGCGCAATGTAACCGAAGCATCTGCCGGACAAGGGGCGAAGCATCACGGCATAAAAAAAGCGAGGATGGCCTGGGCCATCCTCGCTTTTTTGTTTTTACCTCCCGTATCCGGGTTATTTGTTCTGATCAGGATCAGTATACAGGTTGAAGTACTGATCGATCTTCGGAGTGATGATGATTTCTGTCCTACGGTTCAGAGACCTGTCAGCGCTTGTCGAGTTACCGGCTTTAGGAGCATATTCTCCGCGGCCACCGGCTGTCAGACGAGCAGGGTCAACTCCATATTTCTTTTGAAGAAGACGAACCACTGAAGTCGCACGCTTAACACTAAGATCCCAGTTGTCTACGAGGTTTTCGCTGGAGAACGGTACGTTGTCGGTGTGACCTTCAACCAGGATTTCGATCTGCTTGTAGTCGTTAAGAATTTTAGCTACGTTACCTACTACACCTTCAGCTTGTGAGTTGATGATCGAGCTTCCGGAGCGGAACAGCATTTTGTCGGAAAGTGAAACGTAAACAACGCCTTTTTTCACTTCTACCTGAACATCTTCTTCGCTAACTCCAGACAGGGAACGCTTCAGGTTGTTCACCAATACCATGTTCAGAGAGTCTTTCTGCTGAATCTGGCGGTTCAGATCCTGGATATACCTTCCTTGCTGATTCAAAGTCTCCATCGACTTTTTGATGCTCTCAGCACCAGCTTTGGTTACGATAGACAGATCCGAGAAACGATCCAGCACCTGGAGGTTCTGCTTCTTAAGGAAGTCAATCTGATCTTCAAGCTCCTTCACACGGCGATTTCTCGCTTCTACTTCGTCAGTTTTTTTCTTTAACTCGGAAGACAGGCTAGTCGCCCTGGAGTCACAGTCACTTAAAGCCGTCCTGGCTTTGTCAAGTGCAGCCTGAAGTTCGCTCTTCTCATTCTCCAGCGAAAGAGCTTTTTTCTTGCTGACGCAAGAACCCAACATAAAAACAGCTAGAACTGCTACTAAAATACTACGCATAAATTTTCTCAAGATTAAAGCTTTTAATGTTACAAAGAGGTTTAAATTAAAAATACTTCAGCCGGCAAAGCCGACCACTCAAATAGTTTTATCCAATTGCAAATATAAAGCACAAAGATAAGGAACCCTGCCCATATATCAGGAAATTCATTCAGAAATATTAACAATATTCCGGCAACCGAAAGTTTTAGGCTTTCTGCTGCCGGAATATACCGAAAAAAAGATGTCGTCAGTCCTTTCTGCGTACTTAAGACTTTAGAACGGAACGGACCAGTAAGGGTTGCGTCTCGATTTTATACTGTCGGAAAAATGCTTTGAAAGAAGCGTATCGTAGGTTTTGAGATTTATTTTGCGCCCTTTCAGCTTTTTGGAAGGCTGTATTTCCTCGCCCACCGGCTTCAGCTCTATTTTCTTTGCCGATATGACAATGTCTCCCTCGTTGACCTCCAGCTCCAGTATGGCGCCGGGTAGTCCGAAGTACAAACCCGGCCCGACCGACGCAGGTATATCGTCTGCAAACCAGGCAACTATACTTTGCTTTTTAAGTGTATCTTCAGTTACCGCCATCATGCATACATGCCCCTGGATATCTTTTATTTTATTCATTACTTTCCATTTGGGCGCCCGGATAGAATCTTCTACCTGGTATATCCGCCCGAGCATCTCGATCCAGTCTGTCTGGATATTTTTCGCAAAGTCCCTGTAAATCACGTATTCTGAAAGCTTCCAGCTATATCGCCCGTCGTCAGTCTGCCCTTGCTTGGACACATATGTATAATAGCTTCTATCAGGAGTGAAGACGAGCTTCATGTCCGTAGTATTCTTATCGTTAGTCCCCCACGTCAGTTTGATACGGTCCTTTTCTTCCTGGCTCAGATACTCCAGGCGCGAGGCAATACGCGTCCAGTAGTTACTCTGCTCATAGGTAATCACACCTTCCACAGGCTGGGCGTTCACCAGGCCAACCGGTAAAAAAAGCAAACAAGCCCAAAAAAATCTGCAAACGTTCATTAGAAAAATACAGGTTGTTAGTTTTCAAATATTGTAAAGCCTTCCCCTCACCCATTCTCATCTCACCTGTAGCTTATTAGAAATAATTGTTTCTTTGCATTTTAGCCGAGATGCCGCGCATGTTATAGGTAAGTCCGAGCATAAAGTATCTCCCTAATGTCTGTACCTGCTCACGGGAAGCAAAATTCTGGGAAGTATATACTCTTACTCCCTGGTTCCGGTTGAAGACGTCGAAGGCAGTTACCCTCACTTCAGCACGCTTATTCTTGAGGATAAGCTTATACAAAGCCAGGTTCAGGATGGGTTGATCGAGATAGAAGCCCTGCCGGGGATTCTTGAAAATATTATAATTCAGAGCCCCGTTAAAATAGATTTCCTTGGGTAACCTGAGGTTCATTTCGCCGCTATAGGTCACGTTTGAGATCCTCTGGTTCTGAGAAGTACGGATCGAATATTTTGTGTTATTGATATTCCATCGTGCACTTGGATAAAACGTAAAATTCTGACTGGGCGTAATGTCAAGACCTATTCCAACCGGAACCCCGAAAGTACGTGTTTCATTTTCTATCCCGTTGATAGGCGTCAGGTTGTACATACTGGTAATCCCCCCGTTTAGCCGGAAGCTCAGCTTGGTCTTGATAATAGGCATGGAGCTGTACATGTTAATATTGGCTGCTTTGCCTCCGGACATGTTCAGCGGACGGGTGTGCGTGACCAGATTCTCGTCCACTTCCTGTGCGTATATCACCTGGTTTTTCCTGTAATTATAATTCCCCCAGACCCCTATATTGAAGAAGGTACCGGGATTGGAATAGTGAAAGTTCAGGTAGACATCGTGAACGGTTTCCGGTAAAAGGTCGGGATTGCCTTCCCTGACAAATATCGGGTTGCTGTTATCCACTACGGGCTGCAGGTCTATGATATTAGGCAATCTCATACTCGGTGAATAATTCAGGGACCCTCTCATGCTACTCTTAAACTGGTGGCTGACCGACACGTTGGGAATCCAGCCGAAGTAAGATTTGTTAAGCTTATAGGAAGTACCGTCATGCAGGCCGGAAAAATGCCCGTTCAGCCCGAAATGCTGGGCAGCCAGCCCCATACTGAAATTGAAGCCCTTGTTGGTATAGCGCAAACGTGTTCCGCCTCGATTCGAATAAAACTCGTTGTTGTAGGCCCGGCTGAGAAAGTTGTTCGGGATCTTTACGTTGTCGCCTTCGTCGAATACTTCTCTTTCAACATCGGTCCTCGATACGCTGAAATTATAAAACGTTTCCAGGAATACTTTTTTACTGAGAGGTTCGACATATTGCGTCCCGGCTTTAAGTTGGTTGTTCAGGCTTCGCGTATCGTTGCTCTGATCCAGTATATAAACGGAATCAGCCCCTGCCATGCCTATCCCGTAGAAAATATTCCGGGAAAACTGATCACCAAGGTTGGACGAATTATTCACATTATACTGTGCGCTGGCAGCCCAACTGCGTCCCTTTTTACGGAATTTATGGTTGTACAGTAATTTTGTGTTGATCAGGAACGAATTAAAATCACTCAGGTTATTCATCTTTGAGTAAGTACCAAGCCTGTCCCCGCCCGGATAATATCGCTGCACTCCGTCCATCCGGTTGTAGCCGTTCCCGATCCGTATCTGGTTTTCTATCACAATAGTATTGAGCGAATCGAGCTCCTTTTCAAAGCGGATAGAAGTACGGTGATTGCGGTTACGGTTGATCCTGCTGTTCTGGTCCTCCGATAAATAGGTTGACTGGTTCAGAAAATTCTCCTTTTCGGTAAAGGCATCCAGTGTCTGTCTGGTCTGGTTGTAATAATAATAGGTACTGAACTTTGTCTTTTTGGTCTCGTAGTTATAATTAACCCCTCCGGCCCAGTTTTCGGAGAAGCCGCGGTCGCGGTTACCGCCCCAGTCAACGTCGATTCCGTCATAGTAATCCCAACCGCCGCCGAAACCGAAATCTCCCCCGCCCCATCTGTACGCCTGGCTGCCCCTGAAATCCTGGTAGTCATCCTGCGATATCCCGGTCTGGTTCACATTATTGCCCATACCGATCACGGCAAGCTGATTTTTATCGTCAAAACGGTTATAATTTACCTTTCCCTGGGCCCGCTTGTCGGTTCCCAGGCCCACTGTCGCCTTCCCGAAGCCTCCTTTTTTATGGCTGTCTTTAAGCTCCAGGTTGACCGTCTTTTCCCTTGTACCGTCATCAACTCCGGTAAGCCTGGCCTCCTCTGTCTTCGAGTCGAAAACCTGTACTTTCGTAATCGCCTCTGCCGGCAGGTTTCGTGTAGCTGCTTTCGGGTCATCACCAAAAAAACGCTTGCCATCAACCGTCACCCTCTTTACATCCTGGCCCTGGGCTTTTATGTTTCCCTCCTGGTCAACCTGAACCCCCGGCAGCCTGCGCAAAAGGTCTTCGACCGTCGATCCCGGCGGAACCTTAAACGACGAAGCATTGTATTCGACCGTATCGCCTCTTATGCTCAGCGGCGCCCTGGCTGTTTTGACCACTACTTCCATCAGGTCTTTATTCAGGAGCTTCATCCTGATCGTACCAAGGTCGGCCACGGCTCCGGAAGGAGGAGTTACCTCCTGCTGGAACGGCAGATACCCTACATAATTGACCTTCAGCAGATAGGTACTCCGTTTCAGATTCCTGAATTCCAATAATCCTTTATCTGTCGTTCTTCCGTATGTAATAAGGGCCGAATCTACCGGGTTAAGCAACATGATAGTTGCAAAGGGCAAAGCCTCGCCGACCGTGTCGGCTACGGTAGCCCTTATAGAATACCTGTCACTCTGAGCCTGGGCCTCATAAAAGAAGATCAGGAAAAACAGAAGAAGATTTTTTTTCATGGTTAACAGTTAGTGATATACGAAAACATTGTAAAGACGGATATTATCCCCGACAGGTTGCATATGAAAGCCGGATTGTTTTCCCAGCGGATCATAATGCAACAAAACTAAATGTTTAGTTTTAAATCGGAAAGAGTTTTAACATTATTTAATGTTCAGGCTTTTCAACCTCAAATCTTCTTCCTTCATCAAACGTTCGGGGGCCAAGTTGTGGTATATGATGAATAACAGGACAGTATAATTGGGGATTTAGATACACGAAATACCACAACTGCTTTTTGAAAAAAATTCTTTTTCTACTGACTATCAGCCTGTTAATAATTAATATTTTCTTTGGAACGTTTTTCATACTATCTTTGAAGTGTGAGGTTTGCTTACCTGGCTATTCAGTCAAAAGCAAACCAGCAATCACAGATAGAGGAGGGTTTACACGAAATGGTCTACTGTACTTACGGTAGACCATTTTTATTTGCCGGTCGTCCTTTCTCTTTAAAGCCTTAAAAACTGATTTGAAAATCTTGCCAATAAAAAAGCCGGAACTTTGATAAATTTCCATCAAAGTTCCGGCTTTTACCAGAGTAAAACCCTGTTGACGCGATAGATGAGAATACTCCCTGCTACTTCTTGCTTATTTTATAGAACCGTCCACCGTCGGTAACTGCGTACAGGGCGCCGTCAGGTCCTTCTTTAACATCTCTGAATCTTTGTTTTTCGTCAGCTAAAAGCCTTTCCTCTCCTACTACCTTATTGTTTTCAATAACCAGCCTTGCGATGTGGGATCCGCTCAGCCCTCCTATGAACAGGTTATTTTTCCACTCGGGGATGTTACTTCCGCTGTAAAACGTCATTCCGCTGGGTGAAAGAACCGGATCCCAATAGTAAACCGGCTGTTCCATGCCCGCCTTTACCTGGATGCTGTCTCCTACTTTCGCGCCTTTGTATTCAATTCCGTAGGTAATTACCGGCCAGCCGTAGTTTTTACCCGGCTCGATCCTGTTCAGCTCATCTCCTCCCCTGGGTCCGAATTCGGCTTCCCAGAGATCACCTGTTACGGGGTGAAAGGCAAGACTCTGTACATTCCTGTGACCGTAGGAATAAATTTCAGCGCGCGCATCCGAACGGCCTTCGAAGGGGTTGCCGCCGGCAGGCTTTCCATCGGTTGTTATACGCAATACTTTACCCAATCCGGAATTGAGATCCTGGGCCTGGGGCCGGGTTTCAAGATCTGAACGCTCGCCGGTGCTGACGATCAGGTTGCCGTTTTTGTCGAACAATATCCGTCCTCCGTAATGAAGCTTTCCTTTATAGGCCGGCGTCGCCCTGTAAATTACCGTAACCCCTTCCAGCTTTTTCTCATCATCCGATAATTTCCCTTTTGCTACCGAGGTCAGGTTCCCTTTGGATCCTTGTTTTTCTGCAAAAACCCAGTACAGCATACGATTCTCGCTGAAAGACGGGTCAAGCGTGATTCCAAGCAGCCCTCCCTGCCCGTCGGTGTCCACTGCCGGAACTCCGGCAATAGGTTCTCCCAGGGTTCCGTCAGAAGTAACGATCCTCATCGTACCTCCTTTTTCGTTAATAATAAACCGTCCGTCGGGCAGCGGTACAATGCCCCACGGATTTTTAAGTTCGCTCGTCAGCACTGAAACCTCAAACGGAGTTGAAGTTTTCACCCCCGCTATCCTGGTCTGCCCTTCGAATGCCGGCTTATAGTCCGTATTGGCGTCCCTGGTTTCTACCGGCGCCAGGGTACTGTCCGGTTTTGTTTCTGCATTTTGGGTCTCAGGGTTTGTTCCGCATGAAACCACAGCCCATGCGGCAACAGGCATCGCTGCCCAGATAAGTCTTTTCATTTTTTTGGCTTATAATTAATTGTTAACTCAAACACGAACAATATATCTGCTGCACGGACCCCTTATCAAACACGACGGAAAGTTAGTAAATTCGTTGTAAACATGCGGTTGCACCCGGAATTATCTTAAATTTGCAACTATCCGCCTCAACATTCCACACTCAGAAAAAGATACAAAAATCCACCAGTTCCTCCCCCGAACATGCGTCACCGGTACTCCTCCTACTTTCCCGCCATACAACTGGTTTCGGACCTGGTCGTTCTGAACCTGGCATTTTTCGGAACACTCTGGCTCCGGTTTGTATGGATAGGTCAGAACATGCTGCCTGTACCCGAGCTGCGCTATACGATTTTCTGGCTTGTATACAACCTGCTCTGGATTATCCTGGTGCTTATTTTAAGGCCATACCACCATTCCAGGCATAACTTTAACCTCAATACTCTTTTATCTTCTTTTTTTAAGATCCTGGTACTGCACCTCGCCCTGGTCGTTACATTCTGGGTGTCTGTAAAGGGCTACTACTATTCCAGGGGGCACCTGATTCTTTCTTCCGCGATGCTGGCCTTCCTGGGTATTGCCTGGCGGATTGCCGCCACCTATCTGATTAAACGGTACCGGCTAAGCGGCTTCAACAAACGCAATTATATTATTGTAGGGTATGGGGAGCTTTCCGATACCATTAAAAACTACTATGAAATGAATCCCGAGATGGGATACATATTCAAAGGCTATTTTGACAAGAATACCCTGAATCCTTCGGTGAAATCATGGTACGATAACCTCGAGTTGCTGGAAGAGTATATTATGGATGAACGCATCGACCATATCTACTGCTGCCAGCCGTACCTCGATAACCGCGACCTCCAGGCCATCATCAGGTTGGGCGAAAAGCATAAAATCAAAATTATGCTGCAAATCGACTTCAGGGGATTCCTTACTAATGATGCTACTCTTGAATACCACGATTATATCCCGGTCATCAGCATTACCACCAAAGCGTTTTCGAACGTAAGGACCGAGGTGCTCAAGCGGGTATTCGATCTGACGTTTTCGCTTCTTGTCGTAATAGCGGGGTTCCCGGTATTTGTAATTATAGCGATCCTTGTCAAGCTCACTTCGAAGGGTCCCGTCTTTTTCGTCCAGGAACGCTCCGGGCGGTGGGGAGAGCCTTTCAGAATCATCAAGTTCAGAAGCATGGTGCCCGATTCCGACAAAATTGCGCAAATGCATTCTACCGGAACCCACGACAAAAGGATCACCAAATTCGGCATGTTCCTGAGAAAAACCCGGCTGGATGAACTCCCGCAGTTTTTCAACGTAATAGCCGGAGACATGTCCATCGTAGGCCCACGCCCGCTTGCCAGGTACGACGTCGAAATGCTCATGAAGCAATCCCCTACCAAATTCAAACGCGCCCTGACTATAAAACCCGGCATCACCTCCATCGGTCAGGTAAAAGTGGGATATGCCGACAACGCCGAGGAATCGGTAAAGAGGCTCAACTACGACCTGACATACGTCGATAACCCGAGCCTGAAAACCGACCTCTGGCTCATCGCCCGCACCGTCCTGCTGGTGTTCCAGAGAAAGGGAAAATAGGCGGATTCTTCGCTATATCCTTTTACCTTTGCAGGATTGTTAATAAAGCCGATCATTTGAATCCAGTTGATTATGTCAGAAAAAATTCAGTGGGAAACCATCGGGACCTACGATGATATTTTGTTCCAGTTCCACGAAGGCATTGCCCGCATCAGCATAAACAGGCCTCATAAGCACAATGCCTTTACTCCCCAAACCGTGCAGGAAATGATCGACGCCATGCACATCTGCCGGGAAGATATGCGCATCCAGGTGATCGTCCTGACAGGAGAAGGCGGGAAAGCCTTCTGCTCAGGCGGCGACCAGTCCGTCCGCGGGCACGGAGGATATGTGGGAGAAGATCACGTACCGAGGCTGAACGTGCTCGATCTTCAGAAAATGATCCGCTCCATTCCTAAAGTCGTCATTGCAAGTGTAGCCGGCTGGGCAATAGGCGGAGGACACGTGCTGCATGTGGTATGTGACATGACGATAGCAGCCGAAAACGCCAGGTTCGGGCAAACCGGCCCTATGGTAGGGAGTTTTGACGGAGGCTTCGGCGCTTCTTACCTGGCACGTATCGTCGGGCAGAAAAAAGCGCGGGAAATCTGGTTCCTATGCGATCAGTACGACGCCCGGGAAGCCCTTGACATGGGGCTGGTGAATAAGGTCGTCCCACTTGAACAACTGGAAGAAGAGACGATAAAATGGTGCCGGAAGATACAGGTAAAGAGCCCGTTGGCTATCAGGATGCTCAAAAGTGCCTTTAATGCCGAACTCGACGGGCAGGCAGGTATCCAGGAACTGGCAGGGAACGCCACGCTTCTATACTACCTTAGCGATGAGGCCAAGGAAGGCTTCAATTCCTTCCTGGAGAAAAGAAAGCCGGATTTCGATAAATTCCCGAAATTCCCATAACCCTATAGTTAACTCCCGCTAACTATCGGAACACATCATCACATCGTCACATCATCACATCATCCAATAAAAAAATGAACTACTGGCTTGTCAAATCCGAACCTTTTAAGTACTCGTGGGATCATCTTGTAAAAGAAAAGACCGGGGTGTGGGACGGAGTAAGGAACTATGCGGCACGGAACAACCTGATGGCCATGAAGCTTGACGACCTGGTGCTTTTTTACCATAGCAATGAAGGCAAGGAAGTTGTTGGTATGGCAAAGGTTTCAAAGGAGCATTATCCCGATCCTACGACCGACGATCCGAGGTGGGTAGTAGTGGAGCTTGTTCCGGTCGAAAAATTCCCCAAAACGGTTACCCTCGAACAGGTAAAAGCCGACAGCAGGCTGCAGCATATCCCGCTGGTAACGCAATCCAGGCTTTCGGTTCAGCCTATCGGCAAAGCTGAATTTGATATTATCGTAGGAATGGCACATGAATAAATACCTGAAGCTGCTGTTTGTCTTTTTTTGGGGGATCCTCAGCTTTTTCCCCGGGAATGGCCAGGATAAGTTCCGCGTAGAGCTGCCTCTCCCGGGAGAAAGTGACTCCTATCATACCGTGCCGCTCGGCGCAAAAGGAGTGGCCCTTATTTCCAAACCGCAGAAAAGAAAGTACAGGATACAGAAATTCAATACCGATCTCGGGGAAGAATGGTCAACCGACGGCGATATCCTTTCTAATCTCGATTTCGCAGCAGCTTCATATGACGGCTCGTCCGTCTACCTGCTTTTCAACCGTTACCGCAGCTCCGAATACCAGGTGGTGAAAGTAAGCGCCGGACCGGGTTTTGTCGAGAATTTTATGTTCCAGACCATCGACCGGTTCCTCATCACCGACTTCAAAACCCTCGGCTACTCTGCCTTTATGGCGGGTACCCTGCGCGACGAGCCCGTGTTGATCCATACCAACCTGCAGACCGGCCAGTCGAAAGTACTGCCTACCGCTGTAAAAGGAGCTTTATCCATCCAGTCTGTTGAAGTCGATACTACCCATCATCTGGTAAACGTGAGTATGGCGATCAAGACCAAACGGTCGCTTAAAATAGTGGCGCGGTCTTATGACGAAGCCGGCCAGTTCATATCGGAAGTAGGCAGTGAGCCACAGGACGGGTATTCGCTGCTTAACGGCCGGCTCCAGATCCTCAATGAGTCGGAAAAACTGCTGATAGGCACCTACGGGCACAGCGACCGGCAGAGCTCGACAACAGCGGCATCCCAGGGACTTTATATCTCCAAATTCGTGAACGACCAGGAGCAGTTCACCGAGTATCACAGCTTTACCGACTTCAGGCACTTTTTTGATTTTCTCAGCGGCAGGCAGCTCGAGAAAATGGAGCGGAAGATCCAGAAAAAAAAGGAAGACGGCGGAGATCTCAAGCTCAATTACCGCCTGTTGGTACACGACATCATACCTTCGGGCAACCAGTACCTGATAGTAGCCGAAGCGTTCTATCCCGAATATAAATATAATAACAACCTCTATGGGGCCAGAAGCTACTGGGGTAACCCCTGGTTGTTCGGCTCCGGGTTCGGCTATGGCTTATACAACCCTTATTTCTTCAACCCCTATTACGGGGCGGGAAGGTATTATGGCAACAGCAACCAGGTCCTCGACGGATTCGTATACACCCACGCTATCGTGGCCGGCATAGATTTTTCGGGGAAGCTCCTGTGGGACAACAGCATTACTTTCGACAACGTCAAAAGCAGCGAGTTAAGGGAAAAAGTCACCGCAACGATGAAACCCGACGGGGAAACGCAGATCGTGTATGGAAATAAAGGTACCGTCTGGACAAAGATTGTAAAGAGAGACATTACCATACAGGAAGACCGCAGCATTGCCTTGCCTACCGAACAGGAGGGCGATAAGGTAAGAAGCACGACAACCGACGAGGTATGCCATTGGTACGGCCCGTATTACCTCGCCTGGGGACAACAAAAAATAGCCAACGCGCAAACCGGCGACGTTTCCACGAGGGGCCGCCGCAATATTTTCTACCTGAATAAGCTTACCTTCCGGTAAGGAACAGCAACCTGGAAAAAAGTGCAACTGATTACACCCGATACGCTCAGCGACTACGAATTGATTGACACAGGAGGCTTCGAGAAGCTCGAAAGGTTCGGCCGCTTTGTATTGGCGCGCCCCGAACCGCAGGCGGTATGGGGCAAGAGCCTGTCTGAAGAAAAATGGCAGGAGCTCGCGGACGCAGTGTTCAGGCGCGACAAGAACTCGGATGAAAAAGGGCAGTGGATATTGCATAAAAACATGCCCGACAACTGGGTTTTCAGCTATAAATCCGGGCTGCTCGACCTGAAGAGCAAGCTTGCCCTGTCTTCTTTTAAACATGTTGGGCTGTTTCCCGAACAGGCTGAAAACTGGGAATACATAGGCAGGAAACTCCCGGCGATGCAGGTCCCGCAACCTTCGGTCCTCAATCTTTTTGCCTACACCGGTATGGCTTCTCTGGCCGCTAAACAAATGGGGGCCGATGTAACGCACGTGGATGCTGTAAAACCCGTTATTTCCTGGGCCCGCACCAATATGGAAATGTCGGGGCTCGACAACATCCGATGGGTCGTTGAAGATGCGCTGAAATTTGTTAAGCGGGAAGTACGGCGGAACAAACAGTACAACGGGATTATACTCGACCCGCCGGCCTACGGACGGGGCCCTGCAGGAGAAAAATGGCTTCTTGAGTCGCACATTAACGAGCTGCTGGAGCTATCGGTGCAGCTTCTGACAAAAGAGAACTTCTTCCTGGTCATCAATCTCTATTCGCTCGGCTTCTCCGCCATGATCCTGGAAAACCTGTTCAGGGCACATTTTCCGGATGCTCCTAATAAAGAGTTCGGCGAACTTTTTCTCCGCGACAGAAGTGAAAACAAGCTTCCTCTAGGCATCTTTTTCAGGTTTTCCGATCATTGAACGACATGCGCCGGCCTTTTTTTATACCAGCAATAATGTGGTGTTGGATCGGGATCCGGCTGCTTTCCGGCTGCAACGGCACCGATCATGACAACGCGCATATCCCTCCGCCCTATTCTGCCGATTTTGAAAACAGGAAGGAAAATGACCGCCTGGCTTTCCTTACCGATTGTATCAGGAGAAAAATCGACCTATCGGGGAGCTATTACAAACGTGCGAAAATTTACCTGGAAAAAGGAGATTTCGGATCGGCTCTCGATGATATCAATCATGCGATTGCCGCAAAAGATAATGTCGGCGAATATTACCTGCTCCGCGGGATAGTCAACCGGGAACTAAACCGCCTCGACGACGCCCTCCTGGATGCTGAAAGAGCCGAAGCACTACAGCAGAAGAGCCCGCGCCTGTATATACTGATGGCGGACATACTCCAGGAAAATAAAAAATACAGCGAGTCTGCCCGGTATATAAACGGCGTCCTGGCGCTGGCTCCTTACGAAGCATCGGTACATTACGTGCAGGGGATGCTGCAAACCAGGACAGGAGATACACTGCAGGGCGTGCTCTCTATGGAAAAAGCGCTGGAATTAAACCCGGAGTTCTTCAGGGCATACCAGCGTACCTCGGAAATCTATACCAAAAGAGGCGATTTCGGGAATGCGCAGCGCATCCTCGGTAAGGGGCTCCAATATTTTCCTTCCAATACCGGGCTGCTGATAGAAATGGGCAGGCTGTACAGCGAACGATCTGCTCCGGACAGTGCATTGATATACTATACGAAAGCGATCCAGGCCGACAAAGGAAACACGGATATTCTCGCGGAAATGGCAGCGCTTTATACAAAATCAAGAAACTACGGGGCTGCGCTGAGGATCTACGAAGACATTCAGCAGAAAAAGCCCGGTTACACCGCCATAAACTACCTGATAGGCTTCTGCCAGGAGAAGATGTGGCGCTTCAATACGGCGAAATCATACTATGAAAAGGAACTCGAGATCAACCCGGGGTATGTTCCGGCCCGGAACGGCCTCTGGCGTATCAGCCAGTCGGAAAACGAGCGTATCAGGAACGAAAACGATCCTGACAACGGCCCGGAGCAGATCAAAACCCTCGACGACAGCCGTTTGGACGTCACACCGATTGCACCGAGGACTATCCGGAACTGATACGGATCCGGGGTGTCGGCGGCACTTCATCCGGGAATCTGCAGAAGTGAGGCCAATCCACGAATATCAGCATAGCGCAGGATGGCAAAGTTTAAACGTATTGCAAAATTAGCTTATTCGAGTGCATAATATAATATTACCCATTCGAATGGCTCAATATGACATACTCAGATACCGAACCTGCCGAGAACAATGTGTCCGGAACAACCGGCTGCGAAAGAAAGCGATCTAAAAAAGAAATATTTGTCGAAATATATGAGAGATATTGGCATAAGCTTTTCCAAATAACTTACCGGCGCCTCCAGGATAAGGAAATAGCAGAAGAAATCGTACAGGATATCTTTACCGATCTATGGGAAAAGCAGGACATAGAGCGCATTCAGAACCTGGAGAACTATCTTTCTGCGGCTGCTAAATTTGCCGTTATCGATCATATACGACATAAGACCGCACAAAAGAACTTTTTGGAATATCATAAGGCATTCCTAGAAATCAGCAGTGCAGACCAGCATATTCTTGACTATAATGATATTCCTGCACTTGTACAGCAGGGGATGGAGCAACTCTCCGAGACCACGAAGCGGATATTCTGGCTCAATCATTTTCTGGACTGGAAGAAAGAAACTATTGCCGAGTATTTTCAGCTATCAGAAAAAGCAATCGAATATCATCTTACCAAATCGCTGAAAACCGTAAAAATGTATCTTAAAAACATTTCCTTTTAAAAAAGCAACACATAGAAAATCTCTTTCTCTTTAATATTATTTAGGAGTTTGGCCAGCCTACGCGACTGATAGTTAAAGACTCGCTTATCACCTGTTCCAAAACAAATCACACTATGACCCCCTCCGAATTCTCTGAACTTCTTGAACGATTCCGTAAGGGTCTCGCTACTCCTGAAGAAATCAGCAGGATCGATACCTGGTTTGAAAACATTGCTCAGGACAAAGAAGATTTATCGTCTGAAGAAATACTGGAAAGAAAAGAAAGGAGCCTGGCCGCTATTCTGGGAGAAAAAACGGCCCATATGCCCCTGCATAAAAGCTCGTATAAAAGCACCTCAAAGAAAATCCTGTACCGGGTCGCCGTCGCTGCCTCGCTCATTCTGGGAGCTCTGATCTTTTATTTTATGTATGACGGCAAAAAAGCCGAAACTCCGCTGGCAAAGAAAATTGCACCAACCACCCATAAGGAAACGCTGTTTACCAATACCAGTACCAGCAACAGGTTAATCCTGCTGAATGACGGATCGACAGTTTTGCTTTCGCCCGGCAGCTCGCTGACCTGTGTGGAAGGATTCGGTAAAAAACACAGGAAAACCCTGCTGGCCGGAAACGGCTTTTTCGAAATATCACACAATCCGGACCTCCCTTTTTCGGTGCTGTGTGAGGAAATCGTCACGAAGGTCCTGGGAACAAGTTTCTGGATCAGATCGTCTTCTGAATCAAAATCCGTAGAAGTCATTGTCAGAACCGGTAAGGTATCTGTATTCAAAAATGAACCTGCCGGAGAAGAGCAAAGCAAGCCGGAAAAAATATCTCTCGTAACGTTGCTACCTAATCAAAGCGCATCTTTCTCAGCCAAAAGCCAGGTAGAAGGCCCCAGGATTACCTCCATTAAAAAAGTAAGCACTGCCAACCAGGAAATCCGCTTCAATTATCTTTTCGATAAAACCCCTCTTGATAAAGTCTTCGATGTCATTTCGGCTCAGTATGACCTCGACATCCGGCTGGATACCCCGGAAACAGGTAACTGCACGTTTACAGGCGACATTAACGATCTCCCCCTCCTGGAAAAACTTGAAATCATTTGTTTCTCTACAGGAATGTCGTTTGAAATCCGGGAAACTGCATTGATTATCAGCGGGAACTGCCTGTAGCGCCGGACGGCCGTCCGGTAGCAAATTATAAATATTCATTTTTTTTATTTAACCGGTTTAGGATTTGCCGCATACAATACGACTTAGTTGTGTTAAGCAACTCATTATTCATCCTATTCCTGGTTTTTCCCTATGTAGATAGTATACGCCGCTTTCGAAAGAACCGGCGGTAGTCCTAATACCGCCGGCTGATTAGTCTCATGCTTCTTCCCGGAAGCATGAAGTCTTGTCCGTTTTCTCAATTCAAACAAAACTTTACAAATCTATGTACAAGTGTAGATCTAAACAATTGCACGGTCAATTGCTTTATCTTATGAAACTCACTTTCACTCAGCTTGCTCTTATCGCCTTCTGTACAAACCTGTCGTTCGGCACCGGCATTTACGGGCAAAGCTTAATGAAAAAAAAAGTATCGCTGAATTTCAGGAACGCTGATCTTAAAGACGTCCTGTCAAAGCTCGAATCCGAAACGGGTATACGGTTCATTTACAGCCAGGAACATATCAAGGCAAACCGGAAGATCTCCATTGTAACAGACAACGAAGATCTGAGGTCTACACTTACCCGTCTGTTTGTTCCGCTTGATATCACCTATAATGTGATGTCGGGGCGTATCGTGCTGAAGTCAAACAAAACCAGGGCCGATGAGACCTTGCTTCTTAACAATGCGCCGCCCGATCGTACCATAAAGGGAAAAGTTACGGACGAAAAAGGCAGTGGAATGATCGGGGTAAGCGTTCTCGCCAAAGGGACCAATAGCGGAACATCCACCGATCATAACGGTGAGTTCAGCCTGACTGTCCCCGACCGGGTTACCACTCTGACGGTATCCTTTATCGGGTATCTGGCCCAGGATGTCGCAATAGGCTCCGGAAGCTTTCTCGAAATCGCGATGAAAGAAGACAACCAGTCACTTACGGAAGTAGTGGTTGTAGGATACGGAAGCCAGTTGAAAAGAGAAGTTACAGGATCCGTACAAACGATTAAGGCTGACGAGCTTCGCGACTTGCCCGTAGCGCAGGTTACTCAGAAACTGCAGGGCCGTCTGGCAGGGGTGCAAATCAACCAGGCTACCGGGAAACCCGGGCAAGGAATGACAGTACGTATCAGGGGCCAGGTATCGGTTTCCGCGGGCAGCGATCCGCTGTATGTAGTGGACGGTTTCCCCATCACGGGGAATATCGGGAACCTGAACCCCGATGAAATTGAAGATATCTCCGTTCTCAAGGACGCCGCCTCTACTTCCCTGTATGGTTCGCGTGCGGCCAACGGGGTCGTGCTGATCACTACAAAAAGTGCAAAGCCGGGAAAGACAACCGTCGGCTTCAGCGCCTATGTAGGTACCCAGAAAGTCCCTGAAAAAGGACGGCTGGAAATGATGAACGCGGAAGAATTTGCATTGTTCAAAAAGCAATCATATGAAGATGCAGGCGATGCGGTCCCGGAACAATTTCAGAACCCCGCTCAATACCGCGACAAAAATAACGACTGGTATGATGCAGTACTCAGGCGGGCGCCGATTCAGAGCTATAACCTGTCGGTCACCACGCACAAGGAAAATATGAGCTCCTCGGTCGTAGCAGGTATTTTCAACCAGCAGGGGATCGTGATCAACAACGAATACAAAAGATATACACTGAGGCTCAACAACAAATATGATGTCTCCGACAAAGTATCGATCGGCTTTAACGTAGCCCCGCAATATGTATTCGACAATACTCCCCGCACTGACGGCGATCGCGGAACCGGTATCCTTTTCAACGCGCTCCATACCTGGCCCGTAATGCCTATTTATGACCAGAACGGCGAGCTGACCCTCTATAATAATTTCCCCGGCAATACCGGAAACATATTCAATTATCCGAACTGGGTAAGGGCGGCAAAAGAACTGACCAACGAAACCAGGGATATCAACCTGCTCGGGAACACCTATATCCAGTATGAACCCATCAAAGGGCTGAAGCTGCGGTCTTCCCTCAACATCGAATACCTCAACCGGAAATGGTTTTTCTTCAACCCTTCGACTGCTACAAGTGCGATGAACGTCCCGGTTCCGACCACGGCGGTAAGCATCAGGCAAAGCCTGGAAAACATGGGATGGCTTAATGAAAACATGATTACCTATACCAAAAGCATCGGTAACCATAATTTCGAGATCCTGGGCGGATTTACCAAACAACGATACAGGCAGGAGTTCGATCGTATCGAAGGCGATACTTATGCCGACGACCGTCTTCCGACCATACAGGGCGCGCTGAATATCAGACGTAACGGAACGTTGAATGGTATCAATGAATGGACGCTGGCTTCATACATTTCCAGGCTTACCTACAACTTCAAAGGAAAATACCTTTTCACTGCCGCTGTCCGGGCGGACGGGTCGTCGAGGTTCGGCGCCAACAACCTGTGGGGAACTTTCCCTTCGGCTTCCGCAGGATGGGTGCTTTCGGATGAAACATTCATGGAGCCTGTCAGGCAGGTGTCTTTTGCAAAGCTCAGGGCCAGCTACGGCGTGATCGGGAACAACAACATCGGTAACTACACGCAATATGCCCTGATCAACAACACCGTCAATACAGCTTTTGGCGAACAGGTCAATACCGGGGCGGCCGTTACCTCGCTTGCCAATCTCAACCTCGGTTGGGAGACAACGAAACAGTTTGATATGGGCCTCGATCTCGGGCTTTTCAACGACCGCATCCAGTTTATCTACGATTATTACACCAAACGCACCACCAATCTGCTCTATGCAGTGCAGCTTCCCCAGGAATCGGGCTTCGCCAACTTCAACGACAATATTGGTGAGCTTAAATTCTGGGGTCATGAGTTCTCGATTACCAGTAAAAACTTTGTAGGTGACTTCAAGTGGACTACCAACTTTAATATCTCTTTCAACCGGAACCGCGTCGTAGCGCTTGCCGACGGTATCGACAGGGTATACGGCACGTTCCACATCACCCAGGTAGGCAAGCCTTTCGGGCAATTTTACGGGTTGGTAAAAGACGGTTACTATATGAATCAGAGCGAGCTGACCAGTTCACCTGTTGTACCCGGAAGATCGGTTGTGGGTGGTATCAAATACAGGGATATGAACAACGACGGCGTAATCACCAACGGCGGGGATAAAGATGACAGGACCATTATCGGTAATCCTTTCCCTGATTTCACTTACGGTATCACCAACTCTCTGAAATACAAAAACTGGGATTTTGAAATTACCGGTTCCGGTTCTCAGGGTAACGAGCTATGGATGCGCCACCTTTACAGTACAGCCAACCTCGACGGTGTATTCAACATGGTCAGAAAAGCAAATGATCGCTTCAGGGCCCAGAGAAATCCTGACGGAACTTACACCATGATCACTCCCGGTGCGGGTGTCTTCGGGCAAACTGCACGCCGCGACGGTAACCTGACCGGCCTCGAGCGTGACTGGGCCAGCAGCCACTTCGTATTCGATGCGTCCTTCTTTACCATCAAAAATATAACACTGGGCTATACGATTCCCGCCAAAACAAGGTACTTCCAGTCTGCCCGGCTCTATGCTTCCGTTCAGCAGGCTTATGTATTTACCAAATATTGGGGAGGCAACAATCCGGAAACCAGTGGCAATAACGCCGGGAACAGCGATGGAGGAAATCTCAGCCAGGGTATCGATTATTCCAACTACCCTATCCCGAGAACTTTCACCGTTGGTCTCAACCTTAATTTTTAGTTCAGTAAGGATCAGTTAGTCTGTTCAGAAATAAAATATTGACAAGTATGAAAAGATATATTATTGCGGTCGGGTTGCTAACGCTGGTTGCAACAGGATGCCAGGAGGGGTTTCTATCGGTAGTACCCGAAACCCAACTGAGCTCGGCCACCTTCTTTAAAACCGAATCAGATTTCAGACAGGCGGTCAACGCAGCCTACGTGCCGCTGAGAACCATCTTTAATGACAGGGCGTGGAAGCTCGGGGAAATGCACTCCGACAATACGCACTACGCAAGAAACCGGTTGTTTGGCGCGGTAGATAATACCCAGAACCTCGCGGACTTTTGCATACCCGTGTCCAACAACCTGACTACCAACGACAACGTTCTCCAGCAATACCGCCAGGACTACGTCATTATTGCGCGTACCAATGAAATCCTTTCGCGCATCGACGAGGTCGATTTTGATGCCAAAGCAAAAGCGAATATCAAAGGGCAGGCGCTTTTCCTGAGAGCGTTCGCCTATTTCGAGCTGGTCCGCTACTTCGGGAAGGCCCCTCTCCACCTGGAGCCCGTTACGACACGCCAGGGGGCATCCAAACCGCTGTCGCAGGCAGCTGAGCTCTACGCGCAGATCAAATCGGACCTCGAAACTGCCATACCGCTCCTTCCTTCAAAATCGGAGCAGCAAGCCGGCAGGGTGACGTCGGGAGCGGCCAGTATGCTGCTTGCTAACCTCTACATGGTACAGAAAAACTGGGCCGGTGCGGAAGCGCTGCTTACGGCTATCGTCAATTCAGGACAGTATTCACTCATGCCGGACTACGACAACGCCTTTTCCCTAACGGCTTCGAACAAGAATAACGCAGAGTCGCTATTTGAAGTGCAGTATATGGAAGGATCAGCGGGTCTTAACGGTAACCAGATTTACCAGTTCATACCCGCACCCATCACCGCCCAGGAGCTCGTTCCTATCACCGGTACCGGCAACCCGCAAAGCATATCCGGCGAAAACAACAACATTCCTACGCCGGATATCATTGAAGCCTACGAAAAGGGCGATCTCAGGAAGGATATTTCTATCGGCTATGTAACCCTGAGCGGGAGCCTCAGAGCCGACAAAGTATATCCTTACATTAAAAAATACGCCCGGAAACATTCCGTCCACGGAAATACAGGGCAGAACTGGCCGGTATACCGCTACTCGGAAGTGCTGTTGTTCCTGGCGGAAGCTCTTAATGAGCAGGGAAAAGGCGCACAGGCGCTTCCTCATCTCAACCTGGTCAGGAAACGCGCAGGACTGGCCGATATCACCGAGACTGCCACCGGCGCCCTGCGCGAGATTATCTTCAAAGAAAGACGTGTTGAGCTCGCCTTTGAAAACAAGCGCTGGTTTGACCTGGTGAGAACAGGAAGGGTAAAGGAGTTCATTGAGCCCTTCGGACAGCGGGTTAAAGCCGATCCGGTAAAATACTATTACCCCGATGCCGCAACGGTGCCACCATCAAACGCTTTCACCGTTCTTGACGATTACTATCCGCTCCCGGCGGTAGAGGCCGACCTGAGCCCCAATTTCTAAGGCAGCCTGCTTATTGTCAGCCGTTTACTATTGACTTTCGGAAGCCTCTGAAAGCTGATGGCAAACGGCTGACAGCTTTCAATCAGCATAGCGCAGGATAGACTGCTCGAACCTTTATTGCTAGTTGCGGTCAAGAAATAATTATTCCACTAAATCCTATTCTTTTTCCTGTCTATCGTAAACTACCATAACCGGTTTAAAGAACGGCTGTATGCATTCTCCGACGGTATTACCTTTCGCCGGGCAGTATATTGCCTTTCTGCATTTCTTTATAAAAGCTAAACATTCTCTTGTTCTATGTTAACCAAGCCTCACAAATGCTCTATTGGTTGGAGCGCTTTTGCAATGGTCGGGCTTTGCCTCCTGCAAAGTTGCGGATCGTCGGAAAAACCGGCCGAAACCGACCCTAAAACTGAAAAATTAAAATTACAGCCGGGTTTCGTCGCTGAGCACCTTTACAGTCCTTCCGACCATGAGGAAGGTTCATGGGTGGCCATGGCGTTTGACGACAAGGGGAGGTTAATCACTTCAGACCAATACGGAGGGCTTTTCAGGACCACCATTCCTGAAATCGGGGCTAAAGATTCTGTTAAGGTTGAAAAGCTGAATATTTCCTGGGATAAGGACAGCCTGGTAATGGGGTATGCCAACGGGCTTCTATATGCCTTTAACAGCCTTTATGTGGTTATTAACAACCGGCCTAACCCTAACTTCAGGACAAATAGCGGGGTATACCGCCTTTTTGATACCGATGGCGACGACCAGTTCGACAAGATTACCACTATCCGGGAATTTAACGGAAGCGGAGAACACGGTCCGCACAGCATCATTCCCTCTCCCGATGGCAAATCATTATTTATCATTGCGGGAAACCATACCGATCTGCCAGAGGTAAACGAGTATACACTTCCCAGGAACTGGGGAGATGACAACCTCTTTCCCCTTATCAAAGATCCCCGGGGACATGCCAACGATCGTCATGCACCGGGCGGCTGGATAGTAAATATCGATCCGGAAGGTAAAAACTGGAAGCTCGTAAGCGCCGGGTACCGGAACCCGTTCGACCTTGCCTTTAACGAAGCCGGCGACTTGTTTGTATACGATGCGGACATGGAGTGGGATTTCGGACAACCCTGGTACAGGCCTACACGTATTAACCATGCTACTATGGGCAGCGAGTTCGGCTGGCGCACCGGCGACCAGAAATGGGCTTCGGCCTATCCGGACAACCTCCCGGCCGTTATCAATATCGGGCACGGATCCCCGACTAACCTTATTTATGCAAACAAGGCGCGTTTCCCTGAGAAATACCGGAATACATTGCTGGCTTTCGACTGGAGCTTTGGAATTGTTCATGCTCTGAAACTAAAACCGGAAGGCGCCAGCTATTCCGCCGACAGGGAAGAATTCCTCTCAGGAGTGCCTCTGCCGCTTACAGACGGGGTAATAGGCCCGGATGGCGCCCTCTACTTTATGACGGGAGGCCGCAGGCTGGCTTCGGACGTCTACAGGGTATATCATAAAGATCACAAATCAATTAAACCGGATGCCAACGTAGTGCCGTTTGAGCGTACAGCCGAGGGTAAGCTTCGTGTTTCCCTGGAACAATACCATGGCAGGCAAGATCCTGGGGCTGTCGCGGCCGCATGGCCTCAGCTTGGGCATGCCGACCGCTATGTTCGTTACGCAGCGCGGATTGCCGTCGAAAACCAGCCCGTCGGAGAATGGAGAGGGAAGGTAAGCGAAGAACCGAATGCACCGGCTGCCATCAACGCGCTGCTGGCGCTTGCCCGGCAAGGGGATAAATCCGACCTCAAACTTATTGTAGACAAAGCGCTTTCAATCGATTTCGAGCCTCTTTCCCTGGAGCAGAAAATAGCCTTCCTACGTACGTTGGAAGTAGCTCTTTATCGCCATGGTGTACCCGCCTCTGCCGAAAAAACCAAGCTAACTGCTTTCCTGGACAGTAAGTACCCGTCGACCTCTACAAATCAAAATAAATTACTCGTCAAGATCCTCGTCAATCTCCAGTCACCTACAGTCATTGAAAAGACACTGGCTCTCATGGGCAAAGATGAAACGCCCGACGAAATGGAACTGGATGCCAGCTACGCCACCTCTTCTTCAGAACTGGTGTTGCGTAACCCTCAGTACGGCCTGGATATCGCGGGTATGTTGGCAGAAATGCCCTCTCCGCAGCATACCTACTATGCCATGGCGCTCAGCCAGCAAAAAGCGGGCTGGACGGAAGAAAGCCGCAGCAAATACTTCTCCTGGTACCAGGAGGCTTTTAAGTATAAGGGAGGACGCAGCTATGTCGGCTTCCTGGACCGCGCCCGGAAAATAGCCCTTTCCAATGTATCCAAAGCCGAGTTTGCCAAATATGACAAACTATCGGGCGGAGACAAACTTTCACAAAGCGGCAATGACCTGGTAGGGCAATACAGTATCCAGGGACCGGGCAGAAGATGGACACTGGAGCAGGCTGATTCTGTTATTAACGAGGCCAGTTTAAAAGGGCGTAATTTTGAGACCGGTAAGCTGATCTATTCGGCGGTACTTTGCAGCAAGTGTCACACCATTGCCGGAGAAGGGGAAAATGCAGGACCGGACCTCACTCAACTCGCTACGAGGTTTTCTTCAAAAGATATCCTGGAAGCCATTATCGATCCCAACAAAGCAGTCTCTGACCAATATGCTGCAACCGTTTTCTCGTTGAAAGACGGCGGATCGATTGTCGGAAGACTGGCTAATGAAGATGCTACACATTATTATGTGGCTCAGAATCCGTTTACTCCGGACGAGCAGCAAAAAGTAGCCAAGAAGGATGTCGTCTCCACCGCGTACTCTACCGTATCGGTGATGCTTCCCGGCCTGATCAACGGCCTGAATCCTGAAGAGCTTAAGGACCTCATGGCATTCCTGATGGCAGGAGGAAACAAGGAGAACCCGATTTATAAATAGAAAAGTGCCCTCCGGTAGTTCTGCCAGAACTACCGGAGGGCACTTTTTAATGTCGCCCCTGCGTGGCTTCGCATCCCTTTACCGGCTGACGTAACCACGGACTTCGCAGAGCTTCGTCCGTGGTTAGTGCATCTGCACCCCGTGCCGGGGTATCGCCTCTACAGCGCCAGTCCCGCAGGGATGGCACATGCATAACCGACTGCGCGAGCTGTCGGCACGTCTCATGGATAGGGATGAGGCTCACCAGTCCCGCAGGGACGGCACATACTAACGATACTACATCAATTCTATACTATATCACTTATTACTCATGAGCTACGTACAGTTGCTATACCATATCGTAATCAGGACCAAAGCGAGCCGGCCTGTACTTTCCCTTAAGCACTCCGAGAAGCTGTATCGCTATATCTGGGGATTCATCAAAGCTAAAAATGGCGTACTATACCGTGTCAATGGGATAGAAGATCACCTGCATATGCTGGTATCACTTCATCCGACCCTGGCGCTTTCCGACTTTATGCGCGAACTAAAAGCATCAACCAGTAAATGGTTGAAAGGTGTAGAAGGTTTCGAAAACTTCGAAGCCTGGGGAACAGGATATGCAGCGCTTACCTGCAACGTCCGTGATAAAAACACTGTTATCAACTATATCAAAAAGCAGAGAGAGCATCACAGGAAAATCTCCTTCAGAGATGAATATATCGAGTTTCTAAAGGAGATGGAGCTTGAACTCGATCCGAGAGACTGGTATAGGTAAGATCGGGGCAGGTGGAACCAGGGCAGGCAGTGTCGCCCCTGCGGGGCTTCGTAGCCTCATACCTGCTTACGTAGCCACGGACTTCGCAGAGCTTCGTCCGTGGTTAGTGCATCTGTCCCCCCGTGCCGGGGTATCGCCTCTACAGCGCCAGTCCCGCAGGGACGGCACGTGCATAACCGACTGCGTGAGCTGTCGGTACGGCCCATGGCCAGGGATGAGGTGTACTCAGTCCCGCAGGGACGGCACGCGCATAACCGACTGCGTGAGCTGTCGGTACGGCCCATGGCCAGGGATGAGGTGTAC
>CAZLTN010000015.1:0-18297 GCA_964562455.1 uncultured Cytophagales bacterium | reverse complement strand
GCATAACCGACTGCGTGAGCTGTCGGTACGGCCCATGGCCAGGGATGAGGTGTACTCAGTCCCGCAGGGACGGCACGTGCATAACCGACTGCGTGAGCTGTCGGTACGGCCCATGGCCAGGGATGAGGTGTACTCAGTCCCGCAGGGACGGCACGTGCATAACCGACTGCGTGAGCTGTCGGTACGGCCCATGGCCAGGGATGAGGTGTACTCAGTCCCGCAGGGACGGCACGCGCATAACCGGCACGTATCTGCGAGGCTCCGCCCATCAGAAATCTTCGTCGAATGTTATCTTGCTGGACGACTCTTTCTCTTTGCTGTTACTCATTACTCCCGCTTTCTGGTAATCCCCTACTCTTTTCTCAAAGAAGTTGGTTTTACCAGGCAGAGAGATCAGCTCCATGAAATCAAAAGGATTTGCAGTACCGAAAGGCTTGCGGCACCCCAATCGCTCCAGCCAGAAGTCAGCTACGTATTCGATATATTGTTTCATAAGGTCGGCATTCATACCGATCAGGGAAACAGGAAGCGCATCCGAAATAAACTCCTTTTCAATTTCAACCGCATCCAGGATGATTTCCAGGATACGTTCTTCCGGAAGCTTATTGACAATATGTTGCGTGTACAGCAGGCACGCAAACTGGCAATGCAACCCTTCATCTCTTGAAATCAGCTCGTTAGAAAATGAAAGCCCCGGCATCAGACCACGTTTCTTTAACCAGAAAATAGAACAGAACGACCCGGAAAAGAAAATCCCCTCAACCGCGGCAAACGCTATCAGGCGCTCTGCAAAATTCGGGCTCTCAATCCATTTCAAAGCCCATTCTGCTTTCTTCTGCACACAGGGGATCGTCTCGATCGCCCTCAGAAGGTGATCTTTCTCGACCGGATCTTTTATATAGGTATCGATCAGGAGAGAATAAGTTTCAGAATGTATATTCTCCATTGCAATCTGAAAACCATAAAAACATTTGGCTTCCGCATACTGTACTTCGCTCAGGAAGTTTACGGCAAGATTTTCATTTACTATCCCGTCGGATGCTGCGAAAAAAGCCAGAACGTGTGAAATAAAGTGCCTTTCACCTGATGTAAGCGTCTCCCAATCTTTTTTATCAGGACCCAGATCTATCTCCTCGGCCGTCCAGAACGAGGCCTCATGCTGCTTGTATAACTGCCAGATGTCGTTATGCTTAATCGGGAAAAGTACAAATCGCAAAGGATCTTCTATCAATAGGGGCTCTGGTGCCGGATTAGATTGTGACATAGCTTATTAATATATAATTTAGGTATATAGATTTGTTCAAAACAAAGCTAACGGATAATCCAGCCAATATCAACCCTCACGTAAGCCGGGGGCGAAATTAGGCCGAATTATTCCCTATTTTCCGTATCATTATCTAAATTGACCGATTATATAACCCGGTTCTATATCATTATGAAAATCACTTCGGCATCATCCCACGAGGAAGGCACATTGCTCATTAGACTGTTCGGGAAAGGCAATATACCCCAGGGCCACCGGGTATTTTCAGGAAAAGCGGGGGAGGTCTGGTGGCCGGACGAAGATGAGCTATGGCTGGGAACCGGTCCTTCCGCTACCTCTTCTTCTATCCGGAAAATCGTCAGGAAGCTGTTTCATCAAAGAAAGTATGATTGGCCCCGGACAGTTTCTATCGAAGTTTCGGGAATGGACTATCCGGGTATTGAAGCTGTCATCAACGGCGTTATACTGGGTGGCTACGACATCCGTCTTTATAAAAGTGACCGCCCGCCGGTAAGTAGTCTTTTCGGTTCTGACGGACGCCTGATCCTGGTAACCGGTACAGCCTCCGGACTCGATGAACTGATCGGCCGGGCTGAAAAAACCGCGGAAGTTCAGTTGAGGGTTATGGACCTGATGAATGCCCCCGGCAATAAAAAAAATGCGGTTACACTGGCAAAGTGGGCATTGGAGTCGGGCGACACATACGGATACCATGTAAAGGTTTATGACCAGACGGAACTGGCTCACTTCGGATTTTCCGCCTTACTGGCCGTCAACCAGGGAAGCCCTGAAGACGCCGCCATGATCATCTCCGAATATACGCCGGCGTCCTATAATAAGACGATAGCGCTGGTAGGCAAGGGCGTGACTTTCGACACCGGAGGGGTTTCTATTAAGGGCAGCAATAATATGCATCTTATGAAAAGCGACATGGGGGGAGCGGCGGCAGTACTCGGGACTATCGAACTGGCTGCACGGCTGGCACTGCCGGTCAGGCTGGTAGGTGTCATCCCTGCTACCGAAAACTGCGTCGACGGAGCTGCTCTGAAACCGGGGGATGTGATTGATTCCTATTCGGGAAAAACCATTGAAGTGATCGACACCGACGCAGAGGGGAGGCTGATACTGGCCGATGGCCTGAGCTATGCCGTCAGAAAATTCAATCCCGATATATTGATCGACCTCGCAACCCTGACGGGAAGCGTAATCCAGACGCTCGGTTACCATGCCGCAGGGCTCTTCACGCAAAACGACCGGCTCGCAAAAGATCTTGAAGAAGCCGGAGAAGCCGTTGGTGAACGCCTGTGGCGCCTCCCGCTGTGGGATGAGTATAAAGAGGAAGTAGAATCTGATATCGCCGACGTAAAGAATTTTCACGGGAAGCCTATGGCAGGAGCAATCGTTGCCGCTAAATTCCTGGAGGTTTTCACCGATGCACATACTGCATGGGCACATCTCGATATCGCAGGGACTGCATTCGGCGACACCGATTTTGTACCCGGCAGGGCCGGCACGGCCTTTGGGGTCAGGCTATTGCGGCAATTTCTTGAAAACCTGGAATAGTCATATCTGCTTTCCTGCCCGTCGTCCGGTACTCCCGTTAATTTATGGCAGATATTTGCATAATGGGCTGATTTTTCGTTTTTTAGGATGAACGGAAATCCCAGGGCCTCCAACAAAACCGAGATACCATGTCTGCGAACCTTACTTTTCTCTGCATCACCACCTATTTTAAAGGTAACGACTTTCTGAAAGCCTGTAAGGAAGCCGGCAACAGGGTATTTCTACTGACAGCAAAAAAGCTGGAAAACAAGCCCTGGGCGCGCGAATCTATCGATGAGATTTTCTACATCGAAGAGCAGGGGCACAATAATTATAACCAGGAAGAAATCATCAAAGGGCTGGCGTATGTCTTCAGAACAAGAAAAATAGACCGTGTTGTAGCGCTGGATGATTTTGATGTTGAAAAAGCCGCAGTTATAAGAGAGCAGTTCCGCATCCCGGGTATGGGCAGGACCACCGCCGGGTACTTCCGCGACAAGCTGGCCATGCGTATAAAAGCCTCCCAATCAGGTATCCGCGTCCCGGGGTTCTGCAGCCTTTTTAACGACGAGCAGATCAACGAATTCACCGCGAAGTATCCTGGTCCGTGGATGATTAAACCCAGAAGCGAGGCTTCTGCGGCAGGCATTACCAAGTCACACTCAGTGGAAGAGCTGTGGAAAACAATTGATGAACTGGGAGACAAACGCCACGAATACCTGGTAGAGCAATTCAAGCCCGGAGATGTATATCACGTCGACTGTCTTTCATTCGGGGGAAAAGTCGTCTTTACCTGGTCGAGCGTCTACCTTTCTCCTCCTTTTGACGTCGCTCACGGCGGGGGTATCTTCCGTTCTGTGACAGTTCCTTTCGGATCGCCGGAGCAGCACGCACTGGAAACCATGAGCGTCGATCTGCTGAAAGCATTCGGGCTTCAGTACAGCGCCTCTCATACTGAAGTAATACGATCCCGTGAAGACGGCCACTACTACTTTCTTGAAACCTCCTGCCGGGTAGGCGGCGCTCACCTGGCCGACATGGTAGAAGCCTCGTCCGGCCTGAACCTATGGCAAGAGTGGGCCCGGCTTGAAACAGCCGAAGCCCTGGGGACGCCCTATACACTCCCGCAGCTGAAAAAGGAATATGCCGGTATTGTCATTTCACTATCCCGGCACCAATGGCCGGATATGTCTCCCTTCCGGGACCCGGAAGTAGTGTGGCACCTACAGGAAGAATACCATGTAGGCTGTATTGTCCAATCCGAAAACAGGGAGAGGGTGATCGCGCTGCTGGACAAATACACGGAAATTATCAGGAAGGATTATCACGCAGCGGCTCCCTCATCAATTGACAGGATTAGCTGAGCCTGGATCCGGGCACTGCTCCTATCCCCTATTTTTCAAGATTTGTTTCATACAGCACTTTGCCTGTATAATCGATCGCTTTCATATTCAGCTTGCCGGCGCTAAGTGAAGCGTACATGAATCCGTTAACCGAAGCTTCAAACCGGCTGTATGTGACTCCGGAGGTTACTCCGGTAAGCTCGGATCCCGCTCCGGAAACAAACTGATGAGGGAATCCCTCTTCCTTAAGATGCTGCAGCGAATGCTCGTGACCCGACAAATAGAGGTCTACGCCATATTTTCTGAAGATGTCCGCCAGCATTTTCCTGACAAGATCAATCTGACTACGCCCCATTCTCGGTCCTACCGTATAGGCAGGATGATGACCTACAACTATTTTCCACTTCGTTTCCTCCGATGCCGCCTTCAATGTTGCCTCCAGCCAGGCAAGCTGCTTGTCGCTTTCTTCTTTCCGGTCTTCGTCTATCATGACATTCGTGTCCAGCATCGCAAACAGCGCACTACCCTTTCCTTTTCCCAGCGACACATCTTTCGAATAATAACGTGCTGGCATTTTCCACCGCCTGCTTACTCCGCTGTACCTGATCTGGGCATCAGGATCTGAGCCGTAATCGTGGTTCCCCAGCACAGGATACCAATCGCATTGAAGCGAGTGAGCCCTGTAAACGTTTTCGAAAGAAAAATGCCACAGCGGGTCCTGCTCGCTTATTACACCCTTCGGATAGAAGTTATCACCGGTAGAAATTACAAAATGTGTACGGTTTTGGGCAGCCCATGTCCCCATCCCGGCAGCCACTTCGGCCTGCAAAGACTCCCCGTTCCTGCCCCAGTCGCCGATCGCCATGAAGTGCAGCGCATACTGGTCTGCCGGCAGGATCCTGCCTGGAATCTCGTCTTCTTTAAAATAATCTACCTGTTCCGGAGCGTAGGCTCCCAAAGCAGGCAGGAGTGGGACGCCTATGGTCGCCCTGACAAAATCTCTCCGTTTCATTTGTATTAAAATAATTGAAAGTGGAAAATGGAAAGCGGCCGCCGCTGCGGTTGAAAGTTTGAAAAACCGGTTCTCGACTCCCCTTTCCCGATTCGCGGCTTTTATTTATCGATGGCGGGCGGCGAACCTAACTATATATAGTACGCCCGATCCAAAACAGGCTACGGGGAAAGGCGAATATTTTCGGAACCGGTGCTAACTTTGAGCCATGAAAACTTATTGGCGTTTACTTTTATTTGCCCGCCCACTCAGAAGATTCGTTGTACCCTTCTTTTTTACATCGTTGATTGCGAGTGTGTTCGGCATTCTCAATTTTACGCTTTTAATCCCCCTGTTAAAAGTTTTGTTCAAGCAGGGCGGTGAACCCGTAAGCCTGGCGGCGACGGTAAAACCCGACCCGCGCCTGAGCGTAGATTATCTTATAGATGTTTTCAACTATTATTTTCAGAACATATTGACGCAGTACGGCGAGTGGGGAGCGCTTAAGTTCGTCTGTGCGATAATTATTGCCTCTGTACTTATTTCAAATATTTTCCGGTATCTCACTGCCCGCCTGATCGAAAGGTTCAAGGTCAAAATGGTAGGCCGGCTCAGGCAGGCGGTTTTCGACAATACCATTCAGCTTCACCTCGGCTTTTTTTCATCCGAGCGCAAAGGAAACCTTATTTCCAGGATCGTCACCGATGTCCAGGAGGTAGAAAGCTCGGTAGCCAATTCTTTTTCCGCTGCTTTTAAAGAGCTTTTTACACTGATCAGCTTCCTGTACGTGCTGTTTAAAATCTCCCTGAGCCTTTCGGCGTTCGCTTTCCTGGTCATACCCATTTCCGGGGCTTTTATAGCCGTTATTGTAAGACAAATGCGAAAAGAAGCCAGAGACGGACAGAACCGTCTCGGTGGCCTGATCAGCCTTATGGACGAAGCCTTCGGCGGTATGCGGATCGTAAAGGGGTTTAACGCGGAAAATTTCATCAGGCAGAAATTCAAAACAGAAAACGAAGGCTACCAGCGCTCCATTAAATCGATGGCCTACAAGCGTGAGATGTCTTCTCCCTTTTCTGAGTTTATGGGTGTGTTCGTAGTAGCGCTGATCCTGCTTTTTGGAGGGCAGTTGGTGCTCTCCGGAGAATCGGAACTCTCTGCCGAACAATTCATCACTTATATTGCCATTTTCTCACAGGTAATGCGACCTGCAAAAGAAATATCCAACGCCTTCAGCAATACACAACGGGGCATAGCAGCCGGGGAAAGGGTACTGGAACTGCTGGACGCAAAAAATGCAATCCCTGAAAAAAGCAACCCGATACAAATAGAACACTTTGAGAATGAGATAGCTGTAAATAATGTATACTTTGAATACGATAAAAATGCGCGCGTACTTCATGATATAAGTTTCAGGCTCCCGAAAGGTAAGACAGTCGCCCTCGTAGGATCATCGGGAGGAGGAAAATCTACAATTGCCGACCTTGTTCCGCGGTTTTACGACCCCACCGAGGGAAGCATTACCATCGACGGCCACGATCTCAGGGAGCTGTCGGTTGCATCGCTCCGCAACCAGATGGGTATCGTAACCCAGGAATCCATCCTTTTTAACGACACGATCTATAACAACATCGTTTTTGGCTCGAACGCTACTGACGAAGAGGTTTATCGGGCCGCGAAAATCGCCAATGCACACCAGTTTATCATTGATCAGCCCAATGGTTATCAGACCGTTATCGGTGAAAGAGGGACGAAGCTCTCGGGTGGGCAGCGGCAGAGAATCAGCATTGCGCGGGCAGTGCTCAGGAATCCGCCCGTACTTATACTCGACGAGGCAACATCGGCTCTCGATACCGAATCGGAAAGGCTGGTCCAGGATGCGCTAACCAGGCTTATGGCTAACCGCACGGTGCTGGTTATCGCGCACAGGCTCAGCACCATCCAGCATGCCGACGAAATACTGGTCATACACCAGGGAAGGATTATCGAGCGCGGCACCCATGCCCGGCTACTCGAAAATCCTGACGGCTTTTACCGCAGACTTACCTTAATGCAGGGGTTGTAGGCTTATCTCAATCGCGCTTCGCTATGCCAATACCCCGGTCGTTATTTGGTATTAACCATTGTTTAGTCCTAACTTGTGCCACATTTTAAGAGGGTGTCTGAAAAGTGCTCTCTGGTTATAAATATTAGAGATGTTCTAAAAAGTGTGTCATGCGCAAGGAGTTTTCCCAGGCTATGGAGGACCTGGCCGCCGAAGATGACTCGATCATTTTCATCACAGGCGATCTGGGGTATAACGCCCTTGAAAACCTGCAGGCAGTTTTAGGCAACCGTTTTATCAATGCCGGAGTTGCCGAACAGAATATGGTGGGAGTAGCCGCCGGGTTTGCCCACAAAGGTTATAAGGTATTTTGCTACAGCATAGCCCCTTTTGTTGTATACAGGTGCCTGGAACAGTTCAGGAACGATGTCGGGTTTCATAAATTACCGGTATTCCTGGTCGGGAACGGCGGAGGCTACGGATACGGCATCATGGGAAGCACCCATCATGCGCTCGAAGACCTGGCCTGCCTCAGCAGCCTTCAGAATGTGACTGCATGGGTACCTTCTTTCTCTGATGAAGTCGAGCCTTTTGTCCGGGAAATACTCGCTGCAGGAAGCCCTGCCTACCTCCGGCTGGGCGCAGGAAAGAAAACACCCGAAGGAGCGCGCCGGTCAGGTGATTTCAAAATCATAAATCAATCTGATGAAGCTGTAGTTACCGTATTTGCACTTGGTCCCGTGGCGAACAACGTGTTGGAAGCTATGGAAAAAGCAGCTGCGCCGGTCAACCTTATTACGGCGCTGACTTTCCCGTTTGAGCTCAACCCCGAAATTATTGCCATTACAGAGCGGGCCGGCCACGTCATTGTAGCCGAAGAGCATGTATCCACAGGAGGGCTGGCCCAGCAGCTTTCCGTCCAGCTTCTTGAAAAAAATGTAAAAACCGGTAGCTTCCGTAGCATTAGGGCACAGGGCTACCCTAACGGCCTTTACGGCAGCCAGGCCTATCACCAGCGCCTGTCGGGGCTTGATACCGATCATATCGCGGACCAAATTACTATCCTGACGGGTCAAAATGCCTAAGCGTTCGCTTTTTATAATCGTCCTGGTTGCGGTTCTTCTCCCTGTGGCGGTATACCTGCGGGTGTGGGACTATTACGCGGTCAACATCGCCAAATGGGACGATCACGCGCTGAAAAGAACCCTGCTGGACTATATTGCCTCCGACGGGATATCCGGCGTATTGAGCGTATTAAGCGCTCAACATAACGAGCATCGCATCTTTTTGACCAGGCTCATCACCATCCTCGATTATTCCTGGTACGGCCAGCTCGACTACCGCCACCTGATGTTTGCAGGGAATCTGCTGCTGCTAAGTGTCATTATTTTATGGTGGAGGCTGCTGAAACACAACGGTAAAACCCTTTTTGCGCTTCTTCCGGTCGCGCTGATCTGGCCTACCCTGGCACATTGGGAGAACATGTACTGGGGAATGGCCTCTATCCAGAATTTCGGGGTGGTGGCCCTCGGAGCCTTGGCAGTTTACTGGTGCGTGAAAGGTCCCTGGGGATATTACACCGCCGGCATCCTGGTAGCCGTACTATCCGCTTTTTCCAGCGGGAACGGGCTGCTGATCCTGCCCGTCATAACCCTGGTGCTGTTCTTATCGAGAGAAAACAAAAAAGGGGTCATCGCCGCGGTGTCGGTCATCCTGGTGCTTGTGCTCTATTTCGGCTCCTATCATCAGCCTGACTACAATGCCAAAGCACCGGCAGGCGTATGGGCCCTGGTAAAAGGATTTATGGCTTTTCTCGGATCTTTTGCGGAAGTCTTCCCGGTTAAAGGCCGGCAGGACACCAGCGTCGTATTCGGCTTTATTCTTTTCCTGGTCAGCGTTTCCATCGTCTCCACCACATTGTTCCGCCTGGTCCGGAACCAGTACTCCGAATCTTATGCCAAAATAACCGACGCATTCTGCTTGGGCATAATGCTGTTCATTCTCGGGACAGCGGCAGTTGTGGTCTGGGGGCGGGCGGGCTCAGGGATAGAGGTACTGCTTACGAGCCGGTACAAAATCTACTCATTCCTGCTGCTCATTACCGCCTATCTTTTTATCGTGATCCCGATCAGGGGAAGCTTTTACCATCCCTACGTTTCGGGCGTTGCGGTGCTATGCCTCCTTTTTAACGTCTTTTCCTATCATTATTACCTGGTGGACGCCTATAACCTGCGCAAGTTTATGGTTACGTCCTATTTCAATTCGCTCTACGATAACAAAGCGCTCAATCCCTTTACCGCCGACACCTCGATAAGCCGCGGATTGGTAGCCAGGCCGGCATTGTTTTATGAACGGTGGCTTCCGCTCATCCCAAACCTGTCCGATTCTGCTGTTTCCGGTAACTTGTCATATGCCAGTGAGCTGGCCCGTGATACGCAGGTTTCAGCTACCGAAAACAGGATCTCTATCGTGAACAATGATTATCAAAGCCAGCGCCTGCAGGACAGCGGCGTATACCTGCTTCTAAGCAACCGGGACCGGTACTTCCTGCTACCGACCTTCCGGGAAAGAAACAGGAACAGGAAGCAGCTCTTTTTCCGTCAGCAATATTTTGCGCCGGGCTTCTCTTCCGAACACACCTTCGGCGAGCTGGAGCTCAAACCCGGGAGCTACCGGTATGCCCTGGTTTTACAGAAAGGAGACAGCACGGGCATCATGATGTACAAAGATTCGCTGATGATACCGGAATTTGCCCGAACTGAAGGAATTAAAACCAACTGGTAGTTAGACAGCAAAGCACCTATGGCCGACAACCAACTGCAGAAACAACATACCAACAACTACCTTGTACAGCTTGATGGCCTCCGTTTTGTTGCCATTGCCCTGGTACTGGCAGACCACTTTACTGCAGCCATCAACAAAATACCCTTCGGCCCGCTGGGCGTAAACCTGTTTTTCGTACTGAGCGGATTTCTCATTACCCGCATCCTTATTACCAGCAGTGAAAAGTTCAGGGGCAACCCAGGGGGATTCAGGGACTATTTCAAGAGATTTTTTATACGGCGGACGCTTCGCATTTTCCCGGTCTACTACCTCTGTATCCTGCTGCTGTTCATTTTTAACGTACCGCCTGTCAGGGAAAAAATAGCCTGGTTCCTCTTTTACGGCTCTAACCTGTATATGGCCATTCATCAGACCTGGATGGGCGTAGTGGATCATTTCTGGTCGCTTTCGGTCGAAGAACAGTTCTATATCATATTCCCCCTTGTCATTTTCTTTATACCCAGGAAGTGGCTCGTCCCGACCTTTGTGGCAATGCTTGCGGGCAGTATCCTGTTCCGGCTGTATTTTTTCCTGTCGGGCTATAGCTGGATCGTAAACTATGTATCGATGCCGGCCTGCCTCGATTCCTTCGGGTTGGGAGCTTTTATGGCCTGGTTGCTACTGTTTCGGCCGGATCAGTACCGGAAGCTGTTCCGGAACGGCTATTGGGTTATCCTGGGGCTCCTGCTGTGGGCCGGTGTGATTTACTGGTCGAAAACGTTTTCCGAACCCAAAAATATCGCCACCGATGTATGGGAGAGGCTTGCAGGCTCGGTATTTTGCTTTTTCCTGATCGGGAAAGGCGTGCTCGGTTATGGAGGATTCATGAAGGCTTTCCTCGAAAACAGGGCCGTCCTGTACCTGGGAAAGATCAGCTATGGGCTCTACGCCTATCATAACCTCGTGTACAATCACTTTCACAGCCCGGCCAATCACCCCACGCTCCGGCTTCTACGCAAGATAGAGCAATTCCTTCCTGCAGTCGCCCACAACCTCCTTTTTGAATCGCTGTTCTTTTTTTCACTGACGGTAATAGTGGCTACTCTTTCCTGGTACCTGATGGAAAAACCGATTAACGACCTGAAAGATAAATTGACTTAGCAACTGAAGCGGATTGGCAAATCTGGATATTCTGTGTAATTTTGAAAATGTTATTGTTCTAATTTTCTCCTATTCATGTCTTTTTTCTTGAGTATCGTAATGCCGGCCTATAATGAGGAAGATTGTATCGAGCAGGTCGTAGGCAGTTGGACAGGTTTTTTAAAGAATAAATTTCCTAATGAAAAAACAACGCTGATCGTTATTAACGACGGCTCTAAAGATAAGACCGGGGAAATCCTGGACAAGCTGAAAGCCGGCAACAGCCACCTGACGGTTGTTCATCAGAAAAACGGCGGGCATGGTAACGCCGTTGTTAATGGCTATAAAACCGCATTGAAGCTTGGTTCGGAGTACGTTTTTCAAACCGACAGTGACGACCAGTTCGTAACCGACGATTTTGACAAGCTCTGGCAGAAGCGCAATCAGTCCGAATTCATACTCGGATACCGGGAAATCAGGCACGATGCCAAAGTACGCCTCTTTATAACCCGGTTCCTTAGGAGCACGATTGCAATGGTATACGGTACTTTTATTCTTGACAGCAATATTCCTTTCAGGCTCATCAAAGGAACATTTCTCAAGAAACTGATGGACCAGCTTCCCGAGCCGCCGCCTTTTGCCCCGAACATTTTCCTGGCGGTAATGGCTAAGAAATCGGGACAGGAGCTCTTCGACATTCCTATCACCCACCGTGAGCGCGTCTCGGGAACGGTTTCGATAGTTAAATGGAATCTCTGGAAGGTATGTATAAGGAGCTTCAGGGAACTTTTGAATTTCAGGCTTCAGCTCAATAGTAAGATCAGGGCTATCAAAAGTGCTTAAGCCCGCGGAAACTTGTAATACATAAGCAGTGTTACCTTGAGAATACGTCCGATCCTGTTCCTGATACTGGTTGTTGTTGCGGGCTATCTCGGGTATAGATGGTTTAGTTCGGGACCGCCTGAAGTCTGGAACTATATCCCGGGCTCCGCTTCGATAGTTATCTCTTCCGACAAGCTTCAGGACCAGTACGACGCTGCCGGTACACAGGCTGACGATACTACGCGTTCGGCCTATCGCGACCTTCCGCTGGTTTCCCTTGCGGCCGGTAACCTTTCCCTGATGAAATGGTTCAACCAGGACGAAGCACAGATCTACACTTTTCTCAAGAGCAAAACAATCACCTACGCATTTCATCCTCTTGCGGGAGGAAAGCTGGGGATTGTCATGTACCTGCCCGTGAAAAGTGAGCTGGAGGAAAAATGGCTTGGTAATCCCAAAGCCAGCTCCCTGAGAGTGAGCTCCCATAACTTCCAGGGGCACGTCATCACCGACATTTCCAACGAGCGGTCTGAAGCGTTGTTTTCCTATATACTACAGAACAACTACCTGATTATCAGCCAGCATGGAGAACTAATCGAGGATGTTGTCAGGAATGCCAGATCGGGCAGCAGCCGGGCAGGCGACAATCCGATGAAAGAGATCTCGCTCCCTGAAGGAAAACACGACCTGAGCATTTATACCAACGGAGAAGCCTGGCGGGAATTTGTATTCCCCGGGGGCATGCAACCGAACGTTTCGGCGTTCCTGGATATTCTGCCGGGACGGCATGGTATCCACCTCGCCCCTTCATCGTCCCCGAACAAGCTTGTAATGGAGTCGGAAGACGTCGGCTCGCGGGAAAACCCTTACCATTCGCTGCTCGACGGCCAGGAAGGTGTTCCTTTTACCGGAGCCGGTTATATTTCCCAGCAAACCACTCACCTGATAAGACTGGCCGTTGAAAAAGGCGATAAATTCAACTCAGTGCTATTGAAATGGATTAAAGGGCGCCGGTCTCTTCCGGCTCTTGCCAGGTTCGATCAGCTCGCCGGTAAATCGCAGGACACTTTCTTCGGAGAAATCGGCCCGGAAGTAATCCTGTGCGTCAATGAAGGCAGCGGCGGGATCAACGACAGCAAAGTAATGCTGGTCAGGTATGAAAATTCCGAAAAAATAAAACCAATAATCCGGCAGATAGCCGATAAAACCGGCAGCGGATCAGCGGCAACTACTTCTTTCCAGGGCTACGAAGTATATCCTGTATTGATACCCGACCTGATGGAAGCCGTCTTCGGGCCTCTATTTAAGGGGTTTCGCGAATCCTATTTTACTTTTATCCCGCCTTACCTAATCGTAGGCAATAGCCCGCAAGCTGTCCAAAATTACCTGATCGACTACGAAAACCAGCTCACCTGGGCCCATTCCCCGGACCTCGACAGCTCTCTTTTCAAGAAGAATAATGTCGCCCAGCTCTCGCTGATCACCAATATGAGCAAAGCCAGAGCCGGATCCTCCGTCAACAGGACGACGCTTAAATCGAGCCTTGACAATGTAGCCACTATATTGGTAGAGTACAACCAGAAAGGCAGGTATGCAGACGTGAGCCTGGCTTTGAACTACGCGACAAGCTCCAGGTCGAAAAATAAGACCGAGTTAAAAGCGGACCTCGAATGGAAAGACGAATTTCCACCGGTATTTTCTGTAATGCCCAATCCAGGAGAGGGAACTTCGGAAATCATCCTTACCGATAAGTCGTACCAGTTAATCGGGATAGACAACGGTGCGTCAGGCAAGCTCCGGATACTGGCCAGGCTCGACGGCCCGATGGTCGGCCAGGCTTTCAAAGCCGATTTTTTAAATATCGGCCGCCCACAGAGAATTGTTAGCACTGCCCGGTTCCTGTATGTGCTGGATGAAGATGATAACGGTATCTTTACACTTCTTTCTAAGCCTGCTCCCTCTGCTGTTACCTCGATTTATCGAATCAACCACTCACTCGAAAGCGGCGCCAGCTTTGTTATCAAGTCAGGCGACCAAAGCCTGTATTTATGGAAAACGGCAGGAGTAATCCCGTCGAAGCTAAATGCCAGGGCCGGTTTCGATGACTTGCTGAGCCCCGTCGTATCGCTGACAAAAGGAAATTCCAATCTTTACATTGCAACACAGCGAAACGGTAAAATTTTTGTGCTGGACGAAAAAGGAAAATCCTCCTCCGGGTTCCCGGTAGATATGCTGTCGGGTATCGGCGGTCCCTTTGCACCCGCGCAGAACCCCGCTACAGGAGAAATTGAAGTTGCGGGTGTCAACCGGCAGGGAGAGTTCTCGCAAATTGACCTGAACGGGCAGCTTACGGTAAGAAAGCAGCTTTTATTACCGGAAGCAGGCTCCTCCTTCAGGACCCTTTACGATGAAAACACGCTCGACTGGCTCTTGCTCCGGCAGACTTCGGGTAAAGCCGCGATACTGAGCAAAGAGGGCCGGGAAATTTTCGAAATCGTAGGCCTGAGGCCCGGTTTTACAATAAGATATCACTATTTCGGCAGCGATAACCGCTTCATTTCCGTCGTTTCGGGCGGATTTATTTCTATTTTTGACTTTAACGGAAACCGGATAGGCGATACCCCGATCCCCTGCCGGGGAGCTTTAGGCATCAACTATGAAGGAGCCCGGAAAGAGCTGAGTATTTTCAGCCAGGCAGAAGACAAGATCCAGATCTGGTCAGTGAAGCTATGAGGAAAGCTCTCAAAATAACGGTAATTATACTTTTTTCAGCAATCTGGGGACTTGGATTCGCAGATTACGATACCGTCTATCCTTATTTCTACCGCTGGGGGATTATAACTGACGAATACCGGTATGGCGATCTTTTCAACCTGTCACATCTGCCCGAATTCAAGGAAGAAATGGTGAAATGCAGGAGCGAGCTTACCATTTCAAAACAATCTCCCAGGCCTGTACACCTGTATGTTCTCGGCGACAGCTTCCTGGAACCTCAGCGGGTAGACAGCTCCGATTTCATTGCCGACAAATACTATTTTTTCAAATGGGAGAATTACATGCATTTCAAGCTGGATACTTCCGCTGTCAATGTAGTGCTCATCGAAAGTATTGAAAGGCATTTCAGGCAACATTTCGAAGCTCCGCCGGTTGCCCGCTTCAAACCCGATACCGCAAACTTTGTGGAGAAATGGACGATGCCGAGAACCTGGATGGGAAAAATCGACAATTTCATATCCTCGGGCAGGGTCGGTGGCCAGATCGGCCTGCTTCTGATGGGGAATTCCTACGGGCTGAAATTTACAGAGCTGAAATCTTCGCTTAACTACCACGTTTTTGACCGCCCCGAAAGTAGTGTAACCATTTCCAAAGACGGCAGGAACATCGTCTATTACCTGGATACGGATACCCTTAACTTTCCGCATACTTCCGGCTTTTCCAGGATATCCGAATCCAGGATCGATTCGGTAGTCAACTCCCTGAACGCAACCAGGCAGGAACTGCTCGACATGGGATTTGACCATTTCATTTTTTCTGTAATCCCCAACAAGTCTACCATCGTGATGCCTGAGTACGGCGTATACAACCGGCTTATCGAGCGGGTACAGTCCCACCCGGATTTGAAAGTACCCTACGTCAGCGTTATCGATGAATACCGGGCCCTAGGAAGGAAAGCTTTTCTTCACAGCGATTCCCACTGGACATGCGACGGGCGGCTGGTATGGCTCAGGAAATTTAACGAAGGCCTGAACCAGGTTACTACCGATACCTCAGGCAACTCCCGCGCTGACAATTGTCTCGGCCCTGTAAGTATGAAAAACCTGGTCAGGCAATCCCTGTAAAACCGGCACGGCTGCTACCGGACACTCCCTTTCTCCTTTGTCGGGAAATCTTTGGGCACACGCTGCGTCACTTTACCGCTTGCGGCCCATTCCGTGCCCCTCTGGAGGGTTACAATAAACCCGGCGCACTTCTGGGAGTAATTTTCGTGACCGAGCGTAGTATGGAAAACCCTTCCTTTTCCATACCCGACGGTCATCAGCACGGGCTCATGTCTGCCCGAGCCTTTAGTTTCGGACCTTGAATAGGCAGTAGCCAGGACGGTTACATTTTTAGCAGGTCCGCGAAGCCTGTCGTACAGCTCATCCTTCTGATGCAGCCACTCTTTCGGTAATCCTTTCATAATCGGGTGCCTGGCATTTCGCGTGGTCACCAGGAATTCGTGCTGTATACCGTGGCTGCCGCCTACTCCCTTCGTAATATCCTGGATAAACTCTTTCTTGTTTTCATCAAAATAGAGATACGGACCGGAACGTTCGTCACGACCTTCCCAGCCTCCGATCCCGATCATCAGGTTATAGGCCTCCCATTCCGGAAAGGCATTATCGGCGGCATGGACCACCACCAGGCCGCCTCCACCGGCAACAAACTGCTCGAATGCCAGCTTTGTCTGCTCCGTCCAGGAGTCCCCGTTATAGTTAGACAGCACAACATCGTACCCACTGAAATCAGGCCGGAAGGCGGTCATATCGCCCCCTGCAGGCGGAGTAGTGACGATATCCACCTTAAACAGCCCTGTTTCCTCCAACACCTGCTTCATAAACTTTGAGCCGTCGAACATATTTTTGTGGTTATTCTGGCCGTCTATAAGCATGACGCGGATCTCCTTTTTCTTTCCCTGCGAATAGCCGAGCAATGGCATCAGAACCAACGCCAGCCAAAACACTTTTCGAAGCATGTGTTTCATTATTGCCTGTATTTTAAATTATGGAGATCTAAGCCGGGCATCTTAAAACGGCGCCCCGGCGCTGCACCGGTCTGTTTTACTACATTGGTATTGCTATATTCAAAAGCCCCGGTGTATTTTACTATACTGCTGCCATTGGAATATTTGTGCCTGGCTCAGGATAAGCGCCGTTCTGCTGCCAGCATGAAACCATTCCGTCAAACGGTTACGGCTGCTTTATGTATAGTTTAATTCCTCCGGATCGAAGTATCTATATTGGAACTCGTAACCTGCTTTGTCTAGCATTCCCTCTACTCTGTTCAAAAATTCTAAAGCAGTCTCGTTGGGTGAATACTTCATCATAATTTGTATAATAAACTCTTTTCCTTCCGATTGTGGATAAACTTCATAAATTTCGCCACTTTCTATCACTCTTAAATAAGTATTAATTTTCTCTTGAAGGGTTAAAAGATGTTTGTTCTCTTGGTCCCATTCCAAGTGATCAGAAATTAGCAAGCGGACTTTCCCTTCAGGTGTAATACTGAAAGCATCCACAGTATTTTTATCTTCTACTGACATAAATGTTTATAATTGGTTATGATTTTTGAAGTATTCGATATGACAAAATCCCTAGCGCGGCCGAGAATTTTTGTTTACGTTAGATTTAATTAAAAGCATCTTAAATAAGACGTATACTGCATAAAGTAAAATTGCACCGACAGCATATAAGAGAAATATATATGCTAACTCATTTAATGGCAATCCTGCTATCATAAAGATTGATGTAGAGACAATCATGATTGCTGCCGTTCCTATTACGAGTAGGTTAATTAACCATTTAGGAGGTTTTATCATTTTTCTTCTTCTCTTGTCTTGACTTCTAATTTAAGTTCTAGGCCTACAATTTGAGGAAAGCCAAAAGTAAAACTCGTCGTCTGGGATTTTGATGTAGGGGGCATTCGTCCTTGATTGTTAAATTCCCTACTTATCCCCGTTTTAAATCCAAAGCTTTCAGTCATATCCCCGGTTAACCCCACATTAAAAGTAGCTTTCTCGTCACTCGGCGTATCATACAGCTCCGTTCGAATCAGGATGTCGTCGGGCAATGCCCTATCGTCACCTTCACAAAGACCGTCCTGGAACATGTTCTACAAAGAGCCGTAAGTGCCGGGGATTTCGCTGTTACGGTTTTAAAAAGCTGGGCTGGTCAAATGATGACCAGGAATCATGGAAGAAAAAGGTCTTAACTTCCTTACCTCCAATAACCTGCGTCATAAAGGTACGATAGCCCCCTAATATCTCGTGCTTGTCTATTGTTGTTGTGTCGAACCGCTCGACATTACTCCTATAGCGATTTTGCCAGGTTTTATAATTCAGAATAGTATCCCTGGATGTATCTGAATCTCTTTCATATTCATAAACAAAATCTCTTTTTGATGTCCAAATATTGCTCCAGACTTCTAGAGTTGGTTCAGCAACTCTCTCAATTAAAAATATGGTGTCAAAGGTCAAAATGCTATTAGAATATTTAGACAATAAATCGTCTCTTGTCCATTTTGCACTATTCGCAAAGCCTTTCCCTACCTTATTTTGCTCTTTGTAGATATTTGGGTATTGTTAAACACATATAGATAACTGATTATTGAGTTTCATCATCAGTAGATT
>CAZLTN010000014.1:0-87383 GCA_964562455.1 uncultured Cytophagales bacterium | reverse complement strand
TTATGTCGGAGGAAAAAGAAATAGCACTCGGAGCCGAGTCTCATCCTTCCATAGTCGCTACAATGGGGCTCTATGAAGATAAGAAACTACAGTCTTTCATAAACGACAAAGGGAAAGCGATGGCAGCCATCTCACACCGTCCCGAACTCCCCTACCAGTTCTATATCGTTGATTCCCCGGTTGTAAATGCATTTGCCGTACCCGGCGGCTACGTTTATTTTACACGGGGCATCATGGCGCATTTCAACAATGAAGCGGAATTTGCAGGTGTATTGGGCCATGAAATCGGCCACGTCACTGCAAGGCATTCGGCCAGGCAGCAGACTTCGCAGATATTAGGACAGGGAGTGCTTATGGCCGGTATGATCCTTTCCCCGCAGGTACGTGCCATGGGAGAAAGCGCCGTACAGGGCCTGCAGATGCTGATGCTCAGCTACAGCCGTGCCCATGAAACCGAATCTGACGAGATCGGTGTGACCTATTCGAGTAAAATAGGATATGACGCAAAAGAGATGGCGCAGTTTTTCGGGACGCTGAAGCGGCTCAGCGACAAAAGCGGCCAGTCCATCCCGACCTTCCAGTCTACCCACCCCGATCCGGGCGACCGCCACGACAAGGTGGAACAACTGGCCAAAGCCTACCAGAGCAATCACCCGGGCACCTATTCGGTCAACCGCGACGGCTATCTTAAAATGATCAACGGAATTATTTACGGTGAAGATCCTAGACAGGGTTATGTCGAAAATAATGCCTTCTATCATCCCGAATTGAAATTCCAGTTTCCGGTACCTAAAGGCTGGCGCTATGAGAACTCGCCTATCCAGTTTCAAATGGCTCCCAGCGACGGCAAATCAATGATGATGCTGACATTGGGCTCGGGTAATACACTCGATGAAGCCGCCCAGAATATTGTGAAGCAATATAACTTCAAAGTACTTGAAAATGCCAAGCAGACCATAAACGGTAATCCTGCGCTCGTCATGATCAGCCAGCAGCAGGCAGAACAACAACAGGGACAAACCACAGCCCAGGATCCCAAAACAACCGTACAGATCGCTACCTGGATCATTCAATACGGCGGTGCCATGTACGTTATGCATGGAATGGCCTACCAAAGCGACTTCAACACCCACTTCAATACATTCAAATCAGTAGCAGGCGGGTTCAGGTCGCTGACCGATCAGAGCAAGCTCAACAAGAAACCGGAAAGGATCTTTGTCAAAACCGTGGAAAGGGACGGTACCTTCCAGCAGGCGATGCAGGCGCTGAACATGCCCGCCAACCGGATGGAAGAGCTCGGTATCCTGAACGGGATGAATCCCAACGACCGCGTTACACGTGGAATGCTGATCAAGACGCTGGGTATGTAATTACGAATGTTTCTTCCCTGCAAGATGTAAGCGCTATTTAAGAAACAGGCACATTCGTCCCTGATCGTTGATTAGTCCTGTTAATCCCGTAAACTTTTATATAGTTTACTTAATAAGATCTGTAAATTTGCGGCTGAACCAACCACCCGGGAAACCGGGTCTGCGTCATGCTAAAGAAAAGCCGGCTTTACAGCGTCTTGTTCAACAAATGTCCGAAGTGCCATCAGGGGCAGGTGTTCAAACATAAAAGCGCATACTGGCCTGTTACCGAGTTTGACAAAATGAACCAGTCATGCCCTGAGTGCGGACAAAGTTTCATGCCGGAACCCGGTTTTTACTACGGCGCCATGTACATGAGCTACGCTTTCTATGTGCTGGTCATACTGGTCGCCGTGCCGATAGGGTTAAATTGGTTAGACCTCGACATCACCACCCTGATGGGACTGCTCATTGTCCTTTTCATTATCCTCACGCCTATTTTCTTTCGCCTGGCGCGGCGGGCATGGCTCGCAATTTTCGTACCCTACACCGGCGAGGAGAAGAATAAGCTGGGGTAAAAAAGGTGTACAGCTCTTCTCCTACCTGGCTATCACCAGCTTTTTGCTGATAATCTGCCCGGCAGATCTGATTTGCAGAATATAGGTTCCGGCCGTCAGTGAGCCTACCCGGAGTTCTGCCGTACCGTCAGGAGCAATTCTTACCGGTATTTCCACTTTCCTGCCATACAGATCCACCAGGCTGACGGCATCGGCTTTCCCCTCATATACCTCAAGTTTTACCGATTCCGTATAAGCAGGGTTAGGATAAACCATTGCATCCCGTTGTTCTCCCGCGATCCCCAGAGCGACCGATTTCATTTCTGAGTACTGATAAGTTCCATCACTGTCGACCATCCTGAGCCGGTAATAAAAGATGGTGCGGCGGGTAACGGGCGGATTATCGATCATGTTATAATTTTTTGCAGGAGCATTTCCCTCATTGGCGGCAACTTTCCCGATAATTTCAAAATTCCTTGCATCGATACTTCGCTCCACTTCGAAGTGGCGGAAACCGGATTCCGACGAAGTCTGCCATTTCAGCTCGACCCCTGTTTCCAGCATACCTGCCTCAAACCTCGTCAGGGTAACTGGAAGTGCGGTTTCGCCGGTTGTAATATAAAATCCGCTAAAACCCGAAACAGGAAAAGTAACCTGCCAGAGCTTCAGACCGGTGTTCCATATCACAGCGGAAGGAGACACCTGCGTCATATTACCTGCGCCCTGTTCCGGAAGGCCGTTTGCATCTATATTACCTGAAAACTGCGAGATAAACAGATAGGAGACATCATCTCCCGGCTGTACCGGCAGCGGCTTTTGAATCCCGTTCGTAAAAGAATTGTTATAAGCTTCGAAATCGGCGGCCGTAAAAAACAGCGTAACGACAGCGGTGGCGGTACCCTGAGCCTGGGGTTTCAGTTCGAAATACCGTCTGACAAACCGGCTATTACCGAAATCAACAACGTCCGGATTTTCCCAGCTCCTGGCTGTAAACAGGCTGTTTACCAATGTTTCGTCACCGGTAGGCTGAATGATAGCCAACAGGCTACAGGCGTTAAAAACATAGTTTTCTCCTGCGGAAAGCACCACGGAAGTTTGCGTATTACCAGGTGCAGGCGTAATGGTACATTCGGACTCATACGGACCCAGGTCTATCCTGTAGTTCGCGATACGGAGGTTTCCGTCAAGATCATTTTCTCCGGCCTGGATCGCATACCCCGGGCTATTGGTTTTCTGGTCCCCGCGATTGACCGCTATGCTGCCGGCCCGGAGCCGATAGCTCCCGCCTGTAAACGGAGCTGCTGCGAAACCGGGATCGGACATATATCCGGGATCGGTATCGATCGCATTGCCGTCGGCAGTAGCCCCTCCCTGAACAATACAACTCGATATAACAGAAGCAGCGGCCCCGGATCCTCTTACTACACCACTGCTGTTGCCGTACACGATCGAGTTGTACATTTCGATGCCCGCATTATTTTGTATAACGTACAGAGCGCCTCCCGAAGCGGCGTTGTTTCCGGCAAAAGTACTGCTGTATATGAGTGCGCGGGAACCATTATTACTGTACATACCGCCACCGGAAGAAGCGGCTTTGTTGCCGGTAACAAGCGAGTTGCGTAGAACGGCCACCGATCCGGAAGCGTTGTTGATACCGCCGCCATTATTCCCGGCGCTATTCCCCCGCACCGACACAAGACTTAGCTCCGGATCGGAGCTCGCGTTATACATACCCCCGCCGTTGGCGCCCGCGCTATTCCCGTCGATATAGCCGGAGGTCAGCTCCGGAGCCGAAGCTGCCGTACTGTACATACCGCCGCCGTTGGATACGGCAGTATTCCCCAGGATGTTGAAATTCTGCAATTGGGGAGAAGCTGTGTTCAGATAAATTCCGCCACCGCCTACTGCGCGGTTGCCTTCTACCCTGATATTCGCGAGAACGGGGCTCCCTTTTGCCGTGATATCCCGCATATAGATTCCACCGCCGAAATTGCCAGCCACAGCAAGGTTATTGACAGTAAGCGAATTGGCGCTTTCACTGGCATTGCCGCCGGTTACGGTAAAGCCGTCCAGCCTGGAGGCGCCAACATTGCCGGTAGCGATCACCACATGACGGGCGTCGTTTTCAATGCCGGCAGGATCCAGGTCGCCGCTGAGAATGGACGCGTTCTGGGTGATGGACAGATCCCGGGCGTCGACCGAAGTTTCATCGCCTGCAAAACCGCCGTATACTTTCACGTCTTTCGGTAGCAGGAAGGCATTGTCCCGGCCGGCCTCGTTGCCGAAGTTCTGGTCTGCCGGGCTATAGGCCGGCTTATACGTTCCCCTGGCTACCCACACCTGTTTTACCTTACTCTCGGTTTTAGCAAATTTCAGCGCATCGGCCAGCTCTCCCAGCGCGTTGGTCCAGGAAGACCCGTTTCCGGCGGCATTCTTCCTCACAAAAAGTATCCCGTTCGCATCGGGCGACAAGGCTTCTCCCTGGAATTCATAAGCCCCGGCATCTATCTTCCCGTTATTGCTGTAATTATATACCCTGACTAGCCCGTTCAGGTCCAATGTCGACCCGGATAGCCCTGGATACAGGGTGTTGTCACCCTTGTTAATAGCGGGGCTACCGTCCTTCAGCCGGTAGTCTCCTTCCGTAACGGGCGTAGGCCGGACTGCCAGTATCGGGTTTACAAAAAAATCGGCTGCAGCATAGCCCGACGTCCCATTCTGATTATCAAGGCCTTCTATAAAATTATGACTGCTGCCGGAAGTGACATTGTTAGGAAAAGCAGTATTTCCGTTGCCCCAGACAATACTATTGAAAATGGCGGTTGTGCTGTTCGAGTCATTGTAAATCCCCTGGCTGACCAAAGTCCCGCCCGAATTCCCGCTGATAGTAACGTTGGTCAGCTCCGGGCTGGAATGATACCAGTTTGACATGCCGCCGACGGCAAGCCCGCCGCCGGTATTGCCGGCTATCAGTACATTGAACAGCTTTGGCGAGCCTCCAGTATTGTTGGACATACCGCCGGCGCTGTAGCCGAAGTTGCCGGTAATCACCGTATTTCTGAAAACAGGCGCGCTCGCGGAATTGAAAACTCCGCCTACCGTTTCACCCCAATTACCTTTAATAAGCAGGTTGGACAATACCGGAGAGGCATAAATATTATGGATACCACCGGCGGAATTGCTACCCCTGGCCTCGGTGCTTATCCCTTTTCCCCTGGTAATGGTAAACCCGTCCAGAATGGCGGTGTTATTAAGCTGTGTATCGTTCGTAAAAACATTATGGATTACGATGCGCTCGTCTTGGCCGTCGAGAATGGCTTCGTTCTCCCGCCAATCCCTGTTTGCAAATACCGGATTACCACTTGCCGGGAAACCTCCGTAAACCGCTACACTGTTTTTAAGGGTAAGCCCGTCGCCTGCCGGATAGTAGGTGCCTTTTGCCACCCAGACCTGTTGCACGCCTGCCGCGTTGATCATAGCCTGGATGTCGCCGGAAGCCGCATTCCAGCTTGTTCCGTTACCTGTGGCCCCTGCTCTTACGTACCTGATACCGGGTAACGGGGTCGGCGTCCCGTGGAATTCATAGCAGCCGATATCGATCACTCCGCCGGTTGCCTGGTTGTATATCCTGGCGATTCCCGCCAGGTCGGAGTCTGTCAGGCTGCCTCCGGCATTGGTATAGAACGCATTTACACCCCCATTCACGGCGGGGCTGGAGGCCGGCAGCCGATAGTTGCCCGAAGCATTGGCGGTGGATGCATCAGCCTGCACCGGTGTCACGAAAAAATTGGCGGCAGTATAATTGACATTCCCGTTTTGTGACTCTACACCCCTTATATAATTGTTTTTGCTATTGCCTTGGAGCGTGCCGCCAAAGTCGGATACGGGGGAAGAAGTAGCCCAGAACGGATAAAAATTGTTGCCCCATATCACGGTATTATAGATTTCGGGAATAGATTCATTATTGTGCATCCCGGCCCATTGCCCCGAATAGTTTCCCGACACCGTACAGTTCACCAACTTGAAGGAGGTCGTTCTGCTGTTGTAAATCCCGCCGCCGGAAGAGAAGGTCGACGATCCGGTCGTATTGCCCGAAACAAGCACATTGACCAGCAGCGCATTACCCGAATACACATATATCCCGCCCCCGTTGTTGTCGCTTTTGTTCCCGCTAACCGATACCTCCTTCAGGGTTATATCGGAGAGTTCACTGCCGATCCCCCCTCCCTGATAGGTTGCCTGGTTTCCGGTTATGGAGACATTCTTCATTACAACAGTGGAACGTACATTATGCATTCCGCCCCCGCTGCCGGATACGCTGTTGTCTTTCAGTTCGGCATTGAGGAATGTAAAATCGGATTGACTGTTGTACATACCTCCTCCTCTTATCGAAGCGGTATTACCGGTAATTTTAACATCCCTGATATCGGGCGACGAGTTTGCGTTATAGAGTCCTCCCCCGTATTCTGCGTTATTATTGCGGATATGAAGGTTTGTCAGCGTCGGCGAGGCGTATTCGTTGTAAATCCCGCCGCCGTTTTGGGCATTCCCGCCCGTAATGACAAAACCATCCAGTATAGCAGAAGACGGAAGCGGGGAGGCTGCTGAATATTTGTTGTAAATCACGCTGCCCTGCCCGCCGCCATCGACTGTCGTGGTGTGGATCGTCCAGTTTCTTGCATTGAACGCGGGATTGCCCGAATCTGCGAACCCGCCGTATACCGCTACGCCCCGTTTCAGTTTGATTCCTCCGGAGGGAGCCGTATAGGTTCCTTTCGCTACCCATACCTGCTTAACGCCGTATTGACCGATCATCGCCTGGATATCGCCGGAAGGGTCGGTCCAGGAAAGGCCGCTGCCCGAAGCGCCTTGTTTTACATAACGGGTTTCGGGAGGCGCAATATAGTCCTGCTGAAACTCGAAAGCCCCTACATCGATGATGCCTCCCGTTTGATACTGGTAAACTCTGGGATTTCCCGCCATATCGACCGAGGAAGCATCCAGATTGGGATAGGCGCTGTTGAGACCCTTATTAACGGCGGGGCTGTATTGTTTCAGGCTATAGTCCCCTCCTGTCTGCGGATTACCGGCGGAAGCCGCTACCGGCCCGGCAAAAAAGCTGGTTACTTCTATCTCTTCCTCCCCGTTCCAGGATGCCGCGCCCCTGATAAAGTTATGGCTGCCGGCGGGATCGAAACCGGCTCCGGATGAGCTCTCGAAATCGGGGGCCCCTGTATTCCCCCACACAATCGTGTTAACTACCAGCGGTAAAGCGTTGAATTCAAGCTCCAATCCGCTGCCGCCGGATGCAGACGCATTCCCGCTGACGGTCGCACTCCTGAGCACAGGCTTTCCGCCGGAGATATATAATCCGCCGCTTATCAAGGCCGTATTGCCTGTTACCAGGACCGCCGTCAATGTGGCGTTTGAGCTGGTCAGGTTCAACCCTCCCCCGATGGAAGAGGCGCTGTTTCCCTGGATACGGATGTTTTCGTAAGAGGCTACCGATTCCCGGTCGAAAATACCGGCGCCGGAGGTCGCTGCATTGGAGAAAATCTTCAGGTTCCTGTATTTCGCTGCGCCGCCCCTGTTGTAAATACCGCCCCCCATGGTGCTGTTGCCTCCTGTGATGGTAAACCCATCGACAACGGTACTCGGCGTATAGGTTTGTTCCCATCCGAACGTGGTGTTTAAAACACAGCGTTCATTGCTGCCGTGCAGGATGGTTTCGTTTGCGAGCCAGTTTCTGTCGTCGATGGCCGGCAGGCCCGTATCAGAATATCCGCCGTATACTTCCAGATTTTTCCGGAGCGCTATACCGGAACCGGTCACGTGGTAGGTACCTTTTGCCACCAGGATCTTACGTGTAACAGGGTCATCGATCAGGGGTTGTATATCGCCGGCCGCATCCAGCCAGGAAGTTCCTCTGCCGGTAGCCCCGGCACGGACATAGCGAATGGTCGTCCGCTGCTGCCATTCGTAAGCACCCATATCCACCCTTCCTCCATTCTGACTTTCGAAAATACGCGGCTTCCCGGCAAAATCCATTGTAGCCGGTCCCGGCACAAGGGTGTTGTCACCCATATTGAGGGCAGGGCTATTGGCGGTCAGTTGCAGCCCGTCATCGGCTGTAGACCATTTGTTATCTACCCCCATCGGGTTTGCCATATCGAGGAAGAGCGGATCAGCGCCGATGTTTTCCCAGTCGCTGATATTGAGAAAGCCGTTAGCCATCTTTTCCACTGTATTACGCCCGAAGCTCAGCACTCCTGCACCCGCCTCCTTGAAAATCTGGGTATCGGTCTGGTTACCGGCCGCATCGGGCAGCAGGTTACCCCAGAGAATGGAGTTAGCCACCAGGTCGCCGGAGCTGCCGTCATAATACAGCGCTCCGCCCTGCCCGCCGGCGGTGATGGCTTTGTTCTCTACCAGGGTGGTATTGACTACCCGAACCGAGGAAGAGCCGGTCGCCGCCACTGCTCCTCCATATACAGCTCGATTATAGACAAAGACGCTATTGGCAATCTGCTGCCCGGCGGCATGATCGGAAAAGTACACTGCTCCTCCATACTGGCCGCCCGAATTGGTATTAAAGCTGCTCCGGGAAATTGTCAGCCCGGCCGATCCGGACGACGCGACAGCTCCTCCATTCCTGTCTGCCGTATTGCTTTTAAAATCGCAGAAAGCAAACGAGGGCTTCGAACCCGCCTTCGCTGCGACAGCACCGCCGTCTGTCCGGGCCTGGTTGTCACTAAAATTGCTGTTTGAAAAAGAGGCCGTCGCGTTCTCTCCGATCCTTACGGCTCCACCCGCTGAAGCTATATTGCCCGAAAAGGTACAGGCATCTATCGTCAGAACGGCATTCTGGTCCGCATTTAAAGCCCCGCCGTCTTCCCCGGCTTCATTGGATGCAAAGCTGCACCCGGAAATATCCAATGTCCCGGATGCGCTCACCGCGCCCCCGTTTTTGTCTGCCCGGTTGCCGGTAAAAGCAACCCCCGACACCTTCTGTCTGGCGGTAAGACTATAGAGCGCACCGCCGCCGTGCTGCGCGCTGTTGCTCTCAAAAGAAACGTTCTGAATATCTATGAGAGAGGTATGGATAAAAAAGCCTCCTCCGAATCCTTCGTTTACTCCGTATTGCTCCCCTCCGAATCCCGGTATAAAGGTCTGCCCATCTCCGTCTGCATTGCCTTGTTCCACTACAAACCCATCAAAAACGGGGCTTTCCGAAAAAGGAACGGCCCTGTTGATTCCTACCGCCGTCACTACATGGTAGCTGTTATCGCTTTTCTGATCACGGACACCTATGTCCCCGCTGAGAATTGTCTTATTACCGGTCAGGATACCGGTGCGCTGGCTGAGGCTGGTCTCGGTGCCTTTAAAACCTCCGTACAGACTTACCCCTTCTGCCAGCAGGAAGGTATTATGCCGCCCGTCGGGGGTCATACCTGCGCCATACAACGGGTAGTAGGTCCCTTTCGCCACCCATACCTGCTTCACATTGGAGTTGGTTTTGGCCAGCTTGAGTGCAACCGACACTTCACCAACCGCATTTTTCCAGGACGAGCCATTGCCGTGCAGACCTTTTACCACATATACGATCCCGTTTGCATCCGGCCGGAGAACGGGATCTCCCTGGTACTCGTAAGCTCCTATATCGATCCGCCCGCCTGCACCGAACTGATAAACCCGCTGGTTGCCGGCCAGGTCTTTCGTGTCGCCGCTGAGACCGGGCAAAAGGTTGTTGGCCCCGGTATTGATAGCAGGACTCGTAGGCGAGAGCGAGTAGTCCGGTTCGGAATTATCGGTCGGAAACGGATTAACTACGAAATCGGCAAGCGTAAAATCGTAGTGCTCAGAGGCAAGCTGGTTGATGTAGTTGTTGCTGTTCCCGGTATGGTACCAGCCTATATAATCGGCAGGCCCGTTTCCCCAGATAAGGCAGTTCCGGATAAGCGGCGGCGGTTTGGAACCGTCCAGGTTTACAACGCCGCTGCCGCCTGTACCTTCCGGATAGACGCGATTGTCGACAATGGTATTATTGATCAGCGTGGCGTCGCAATCGTAGTAGGCTATACCCGACCCCTTGTCCCATAGGTAAACCGAATTCCGGGCCACCACACTATTGGTCACCTGTATACCTGACTCAAAGGCGAACAAGCCCCCGCCTTCCATGGCGCCCCGATTCCCTATGATCTTTACCCTGTCAAGCCTGACGGTCTTATCCTTTGTTCTGAAATCATATATTCCTCCCCCATTCGGTTCTGAGCCGCCAACGCCATTATTTGAAATTTCCGAATTGCTTAAATTAAAATCGGAGCTCTGGTTAAAAATGCCTCCTCCGAAATTAGCCCCTGTATTCAACCTGATCCGGGAATCGCGCATCGTCACGGTGGAATTAAAATTAGCCAGCCCTCCTCCATACCTCGGTTTGTCGAGACTTCTGGCTGTATTTTCTTCAATGGTAATATTCTCCAGCAAAACTGTCGACGACTCTATATAAACCCCGCCCCCGCCTTCATTTGCCTTGTTTGATACCACCTTCACATTCCTGAGCGTAAACGACGGGGAATAAATAATGTATATCCCGCCGCCCCTGTTACGGAGCAGGGTGGTCGATCCCGGGCTCAGAACAGGGATTCCGGGAAGATCGAGAGAATTATCGTTATCGGCGTTTCCGTCTGTAATCGTAACGCCTTCAAGCAGGGTCCCCTCACCGACCCCCAGGACAGTCACCGTATGATAGGAGTTGTCATCGTCCTTTCCTTTTTCGCCCACGTTCCCGCTCAGGATCGTTTCGTTGTCCTGCGACACCCGCTGGTCTTTGGAAGTCTCGTTTCCGGCAAACCCGCCATGTATCTTTACGCCCGGCTTAATCGAAAAAGTCAGATCGCCCGTGAAAAGAGGTACGGTGATCGATATGCCGGGGATGAGGACGTAGCGATCGGGATAATAGGTTCCCTTCGCTATCCACACCTCATCGCCTGCTTCGCTTTCATAGATCATCCGTTGGAGATCTTTAGAAGCGTTTTCCCATGAAGACCCGGTACCATTGCCGGTTTCCGTCTTCATCACATACCTGATCGTCTGAGCCGCAGCCTGGAAGGGAAAACCGGACAACAGGAACAGGAAAAAAAACGGGTTTTTAAAGAAAAAAGAGGAGGGTGTGATACAGAAGCTTTTCATAGAAATATCCGAATAAAACGCAGGGCCTGAGACCCTGATCTACCACCGCAAAACTACCCTGACAGGCTCTTCTCAATGTGAAATAAAACTTCAAATAGTGGTAAAAATCGTGCACGAAGGGGGATAGAGGTGAGTGAGAAACCTGTATTTTTGAAGTTATTTGCAGAACGGTTCTTTATTCTATACCCCTCGACCTATGTGTCGCATATTTTGTGACAAATCCGGACTTTTTGCACTCCTTGTATGGATATGTCTCTGCGATCCGGCCGGGGCTGCCGGACAGGCGCTCCGGTTCCGTCACCTGAGCATCGACGACGGGCTTTCACAAAACATGATCACTGCCATTTGCCAGGATCACAAAGGGTACATGTGGTTTGGGACGAGAGACGGGCTGAACCGCTATGACGGCTATTCCTTCAGGATCTATAAAGCCAATGCATACGACGACAGCGCCATCAGTGATAATTATATTACTGCCGTTCATGAAGATCCTTCCGGGAATCTCTGGACAGGTACGATGTACGGCAGCCTGCAGCTTTATGACAGAGAAAAGGATAATTTTGTCAAAATAAACGAAAAAAACTTCCCTTCGGGAGCGCGGTATGTCAGCGCTTTGACCGGTAACACCGAAACCGGCCTGGTGGTTTCATTCCTCAGCGGCCATATAGTAGTTCTTAAAGTTTCCGGGAACGAGAAAATAACCTCAGAAACTATTTTCGCCGGCAACGAGGTTATCACACAGGAAAAGGACGAGCTGCAGATCCCGGTAAGGGCTACCCCGGCGCCGGACGGACTGTTGTGGGTCAGCGGGAAGAAAGGTTACAATACCTACGATCTCCAAAAAAGGAAAAGCGTAAACCCTTACCGGTCATACCCCGTTTACGTCCGGGAATACAAAAATAACCATCCGGCAGAACGCCGTCGTGATGATAACCTATCCCCGTTTCTAACCAGCGTGCATGACGTACAGTGGGACGACGACGGTATTTTCTGGATAAATTCGTTCGAAGGGCTTTACGAGCTCAACCTTGAACGGAAAGAAATTGTCCTGTACCGGTTTGCCCGTGGGATTTATTCTTTTTTACCCACCCATGGAAAAGCAGGCGAAAAGCTCATACTGGTAGATTCCGACAGTCACAAACTGCTCGTGTTCAACCCCGCGACAGGCGCCGTAAAAAAACTGGATTTAACCAGGGCCGACGACAGGGAGATAGCCGACGCGCGCTTCCCGGTAATGAAAAAGAGCCGTGACGGAAGCATCTGGCTGGGAAGCAACGGAAGAGGTATCTTTTTTTCTCATCCTTACCTTTCGCTTTTCGAAAAAGGACAAGTCCGGTATTCAGATAGTCAGAACCTCGCATCGGGCAGCGTCTATTCCATATTGCAGCGCAGGTCAGGTATAAGCGGAAATGAGCAGCTCTTGTTCAGTACACTTTATTCCTTCGGTCAGCAGGATATTTCCGCCGAGGGTAAGGTCACGACTTATCATTCGCCCCGCCTCAGAACGAGGGCAATACACGAAGACAGGCGGGGTAATATCTGGCTTGGAAGCCCTGACGGCCTTGTAAAATACGACCCCGAAAACCACTCGGAAAAACTCGTGGTCTCATTGGAAAACAGCATGATCATGAGCATATGCGCCGATTCTTCCGGCGTAGTCTGGTTCTCTTCTTTTTCTACGCTGTTTTCATTTGATCCTTCGGACCATACGCTCAAAAAATTCCCGATTCTTCCCGAAGGCAACGACAAGCTGATCACACTCCATTACTCTACTATATGCCCCGACGCCGACGGAAGCCTGTGGATCGGGACTGCCGCGGGCCTTTTCCGTTTCCTGCCCGGCGAGGGTAAGTATGACGGTGTCTATCATAATGACACCCGGAACCCGCAGAGCCTGAGCTCGAACGAAGTCAAATGCATCAGGGCCGATCCTCTCCAGCCTGGGAAATACCTGTGGATTGGCACCCCTACCGGGTTGAACCGGCTCGACAAAACCAACGGTACCTTCACCCATTTTACGACTGCCGACGGCCTGCCCAATAATACCGTTTACGGCATCCTCGACGACAACGATGGCAACCTGTGGCTCAGCACCAACAGGGGGATTTCCCTTTTTAACATCCGAGCCCGGACCTTTACCAATTTCGATGTAGATAACGGGCTTCAAAGTAATGAATTCAATACCGGCTCCTATTTCAAAAGCCCGGATGGCGAGCTCTTTTTCGCCGGGATCAACGGATACAACAGTTTCTTTCCTGAAAGTGTAATTCCCGCACAAAAGACTGTTCCTGTTGTGATTTCGAAAGCAGAACTGGTCGGCGCAGGGAAAAGCCGGCCGGTTCTTTCTGAAACTAACCGCAACATGCTGAGGTACGACCAGAACAACGTCAGCCTTACCCTGGCATCGCTTGATTACATAGCATCCGATAAAATATCATATGCTTACAGGATAGCGAACCGCGATACTTCCTGGATCGGGATCGGATCCAACAGGAACGTACTACTTACCAATCTGAGCCCGGGCAGTTATGTTTTCCAGGGAAGAGGTACCGACGGACTGGGGAGGTGGAACGGGCAGATAGTGGAGATGACCTTTATCGTTTCTCCTCCGTGGTGGAGGAGCACCCTGGCTTACCTCTTTTATGCCGCTGCCTTCGCCACTATCCTCTACCTCCTGTGGAGAAGGTATAAAATCCGTCTGATCCTACGGCAAAACCTGGAAAACGAACGGAAGCAGGCACAGGCAATACTGGAGCTCGACAAGGTGAAATCCCGCTTCCTGGCCAATATAACCCATGAATTCAGGACGCCCCTCACTTTAATCAACGGGCATCTTGAGCAATTGAAGGACGTAACATCCGGTATGCCGGCAGAAGCCCGGTATAAAGAAATGGAACTTAACAGCCGGCAACTGCTCGACCTGATCAACCAGTTGCTGGATCTTTCCAAAATTGAAAGCGGCGCGTACCAGGTCCGCTATAAATCCCGGGATATTCTACCGGACATAAAGGCCATTGTAGCCAGCTTTTCCTATCATGCCGGGCGGAAGGGTATATACCTCGGGTTTAATCCGGGGCCTTTTCCGGCCGCCCGTAAAGTCATTTATGACGAAGGTATCGTAAAGACGATCGTTACCAACCTGTTGTCCAACGCCTGCAAGTTCACTCCCCCTAAAGGCAATATTGAGATATCGCTCGCTTATACCCCCCTTGCAGGGGAGATAAAAATAACCGTTGCGGATTCCGGCCCCGGTATTTCTGAAGAAGAGCTGGGAAAGATATTCGACAGGTTCTATCAGTCCGAAAGCCCGGAGAAGCCTTCGTACGGAGGCTCAGGTATCGGCCTCTCGCTGGTAAAGGAGCTCGCTGTATTGCACGGAGGAAGCGTGCAGGTAGAAAGCGAGCCGGGGAAAGGGAGCCGTTTTACAGTTATTCTGAAAGAAGGAACCCCTGCCGATGATAACGGGCACGACAGTAAAAGTATTATTTACCAGTCCGGTACAGAGACTCCCGCAGAAAGCCCGGCAACCGGGAATAGCGAAGAGCTTCCCATCGTACTTATCGCGGAAGACCACAACGAACTGCGCCGTTTTATCCGGGACAGCCTGGGCAAAGATTACAGGTACCTGGAGGCGGCAGGTGGAGCGGAAGCGCTCGAAATAGCCACCCACCAGGTACCTGACCTTATCATAAGCGATGTTATGATGCCTGAAATGGATGGCCTGGAGCTGTGTGAAAAAATCAAAACCCGCGACGCCACATCCCATATCCCGCTTATCCTGCTGACTGCCCGGGCAGGACAGGAAGACAAAATGGCCGGGTTGGAAAACGGCGCCGACGAATACCTCACCAAGCCGTTTTCAGTAAATGAGTTGCGGGTCCGCGTCAAAAACATTCTCAGGAACAGGAAGCTACTCCAGGAACACTACCAGGCCTCTTTTTTACAGGCGCCGGAAAGAAATGAAAATGCCTATCTCGGGAAAGTAGCGGAGGTGATAAGGAACCACGCTTCGGACTACCTTTTCGGTGTCGAAACACTCGCCGGAGCGATGGCCCTGAGCACTGCACAGCTCAACCGCAAGATAAAAGCCGTTACGGGCCAGACCACGGTCGTTTTCATACAAAATGTAAGGATGCAGATGGCGCTTCAGTTACTGCGCCAGGGAGAAAAAAACATAGGGGAAGTTGCCTATTCGATCGGTTTCGAAAACCCCGGATACTTCAGCAAGGTGTTTAAAAAACACTTCGGCTTTACACCTTCGGAAAGGGAGAAGCTGAAGAATTAGAATACTACCACCTCCAGCCGACCTTCACTCCTCCATACCAGTTCTCTCTGGGAGCTGCATTGTAAAACCGGCTTCCGAAAGCGTTGAGGTCGAAGCCCAGGGAATATATTTCGGCTTTTACCCTTTCCGCCGATGCACTGACTTCCGAATAGAAGTGTTTCCCCCAGTTTTTCTGCCAGGTTACCCGGGCGTTGAAACGGTGATAAGGACTGCTTTCGACAGTGTTGATATCATTGAGAAAAAAGCTTCCGCCATATTGGTATGCCCCGAAAACACGGATACCATAGGAAAAAAACAGGTCGACTCCGCTGCTTTGCTCAAATTTCGGGACTCCTGGCAGCGCGTTGCCGGAAATATCGTTATCACCTGCCTGGTATTGATGGAATGTGTAATGGGTATAAGTACCACCGTGCCACAGCCTCAGCTCTTCCATAAAGGTGCTCCCCTTCAATACCGGGTATTCCAGCTTCCACTCCATGCCGTTCTGCCGGGTTTTGCCGGCGTTGGCGAAATATTCCGCTCCCTGCTCGTCCGTTCTCCTCACGATCGTTTCATTCAGTCCGAAGCTATAACCGGTAACCTCGGCAGAGAACCCGTGCCCGACGTATCTGAAAGTAAGCTCCTTGTTAAATCCTGTTTCCGCTTCCAGGTCTCTTCTGAACCCCCCGGCTGATGGCCGGACTTCCTGCAATGTAGGAGGAGAAAATCCCCTGCTTACCGAACCCGTCACCGACCAGTTGCTGCTGAAAACCTTATTTACCGATAGCCTGGGCATAACGGCTCCCTCGAAAGTCTTCCTGAGATCGGCATAGTCTCCCGGGAAATATGACTCATGACGATAGCCCAGAAGTGAATAGCTCAGTCCGCCTGCCAGCGTAAGCTGCCCGGGCAATACCGCTTCCAGTTGTGAAAAAACAGATCCCTGCCGGGCCGAAATGTCTTCCGATGTTTGCTGTGGCCCGGGGCTTCCGCCCATATTGTCGTAGTTGCGCTGTACGGATCTTCCTGTCTGCCATTCAAAACCACTGGTCCATATGAGTTTCGAGCCCCCCTTTTCAGTAGTATATTGCCAGCTATTACGCCCTCCGACACCATGCTCTTCACGCTTTTCATAATTGGAGATAAATGGATTGGCAAAGTTGTTGGCAGACACGTAGAGGCCAATTTCCTGGCTCCACTTTCCTGACAACTGTAGCCTGTGACCGGCTCCCAGCAGCAGGTATTTCGATGTGATACGTGCATTCTGCACCTCGCTTCCCGGTAATGCCGGTGTTGCGGGCCGGGCTTGTCTCGGATTTGCATCGTACTGCGCCTTATTCAACCCGCCGGGAGTCTGGTACCATAAATCCGAGTACGAACCCAGTATCGATAAGGTCCCCTTCCTGCCGAAGTCGTTCCGGGTTGTAAAGGTAAACCCCTCCCGCCGCATGCTGCTCTGGTTACGATAACCGGCCTGCTCCTGGTGCCCGTACTGTATGCGGGTCTGGCCAAGCTGCAATCCGGTATTGTAGTGCCGGAAACCGTATTGCCCCGCTCCTGCGCTCTGGGTAAATTCACCCTTTCCGCCTTCTCCAGCCGGACTTCCAGCCGGGCTGTACATAAGAACTACTCCGCCCGTTCCGGCGCCATAGAGGCTGCTTCCCGGGCCTTTGATCACCTCCATCCGGTCCACAGCTCCGAAATCCAGCACATTGAGAGCCGTATTGCCGTTTACATCCGTAAATGGTATACCGTTCCAGTAAAACTTGACATTCCTGATCCCGAACGGCGACCGCATCATGCTCCCCCGTACCGAGAATCGGTAGCTGCCCGGCGATCTCTCCTCCATTCTGACTCCCGGGAGCGTATTCACTGCATTACTCCAGGTAGAAGGTGCGAAGCGGTTGAGCCCCGCAGGCGTCAGTACCCCAACCGATGCCGTGCTTTCCAGGATCGTCTTTTTCGACCCATAGGCATTGACCGTCACCATATCAAGCCCTACTGTTTTAAGGGTGTCTGTCTGGGCCTGGACCATATTGGAAAGAAAAACTCCCGCTCCTAAACCCAAAAGCCTCATCCGGAACAAAATGCTTCGTCTCATATATATTAAAGGTATTAGCCGCCAGATGTCAGGTGTGAGCTGTTTATTCCGACAGCTAAAAACTCAAACCTGATATCTTACAGCTTCATGGCTATTTATTACACTTACCCCATACGAATGTAGCTTCCCAGCCACTTCAGATCTCCCTCGTGCTTCTTCATGATCTCCGCGATTGCCGGGTCATGCCGGTTGCCCTCAAATTCCACAAAAAACCAGAACCCGAAATCCGAGCTGTTCCGCGAGGGCCGGCTTTCTATTTTGGTAAGATTGATCCCACGGTCGTTGAAATCTTTCAGGAAACGGTACAAAACTCCCGGTGTATTGGTATGAGGCAAATTGGCAATAATGGTAGTCTTATCCCTGTCGGTAGGCTGATTCCTGAAATCTTTCCCCAGTATAAGAAAGCGGGTACGGTTCTGATCGCTGTTTTCAATGTTGTCGAAAAGCACCGGGATCTGGAACAGTTTTGCCGAAATGCTGGAGCAGATAGCGGCTGAACCAGGCTCACCGGCTGCCAGCCTGGCCGCCTTGGAAGTTGAATCGACCGGTACAAATTCCACCTCATTTTCGTCGAAATATTCCCTCAGGAATACGCTGCACTGACGGAATGCTATATCCTTTGAATAAATGGTTTTGATATCTCTGATCGAATCGGTCTTTGACACGAGCGTAAAATGAATGCTTAGATAAAGCTCCGCCGCTATCAGCAACTCCTTTTCGCGAAGCAGGTCAACCGTCTCCGGGACTATTCCTTCCTGGTTGTTTTCAACCGGCACTACGCCGAAAGCAGCCCTGCCGGTCTCGACGCTGTCAAACACCGACCGTATCGTTGGGAGCATAAGGTAGTCGCTCATTCCGCCGAAACGGCTTTCGGCAGCCTGGTGCGTAAAGCTTCCTTCAGGCCCGAGAAAAGCGATCCGTTCCGGTAGCTCCAGGTTTCTCGATACTGCAAATATTTCGAGAAATATGGCTTCGATAGCCGACTTGTTGAGCAGACCGTCGTTTTTCTGCTCAAGCCGGTACAAAATTTCCTGCTCTCGCTCAGGCCTGTAAATCACGCTTTTCTCTGCTCTTTTTAACATGCCTACTTCCTTTACGAGCTCCATCCTCCTGTTCAGCAGCGTCAGCAGCTCATCGTCTATCGCATCGATCCGATCCCTGATTTTTCTTAATTCCACTATGATGATATTTTTGTACAGACGCACGGCCGTGCGTCTTCTTTATCGTAAATGAGACGCACACCGTGCGTCTGTACCATTAATAAGCCGCACACTGTGCGTAATAAGCCGCACGCTGTGCGGCTCTGCATATTACGCTGCACCGGACAATTCATCCTGGTTTTTCTCGATCCTCAGGTTTTCGATAATGTTCTTTTGCCTGTCGGGTGTATTCTTGCCCATATAATAGGTCAGGATCTTTTGTATCGAATCCTCCTTATCCAGGAAGATCGGTTCGAGCCGCATATCTTCCCCAATAAATTTCCCGAATTCGTCAGGCGAGATCTCTCCCAGCCCCTTGAACCTGGTGATCTCAGGCTTGCCCCCCAGCTTCGCGATAGCTTCCACCTTTTCCGCGTCCGAATAGCAGTAGATCGTTTCTTTCTTGTTCCTTACCCTGAAAAGCGGGGTTTCCAGGATAAAAAGGTGTCCGTTCCTTACCAGGTCGGGGAAAAACTGCAGGAAAAATGTCATCAGGAGAAGCCTGATGTGCATGCCATCCACGTCGGCATCGGTCGCTATGACGATCCGGTTGTACCGGAGGCCTTCCATTCCCCCCTCTATATCCAGCGCGTGCTGGAGCAGGTTGAACTCTTCGTTTTCATATACGATCTTTTTTGTAAGGCCGAAACAGTTGAGGGGCTTACCCCTCAGGCTGAATACCGCCTGCGTGGCGACTTCCCTCGATTTGGTAATCGAGCCGCTGGCCGAATCCCCTTCCGTGAGGAAAAGCGTCGTCAGCTTGTGCAGCTCGTTTTTTTCATCTACCAGGTGTACCCGGCAGTCGCGCAGCTTCCGGTTGTGCAGGTTGGCTTTCTTGGCACGCTCGTTCGCAAGCTTCTTGATGCCCGCAAGCTCCTTTCTCTCCCTTTCCGACTGCTCGATACGTTTTTTTATCGCATCGCGGGCCTCGGGATGCATGTGCAGGAAATTATCAAGCCTTTCCTTTAAAAAGTCATTGATGAATGTCCGGACCGTCGGGCTGGAAGGGTCCGGCGAAATATTATTGGATCCCAGCTTTGTTTTGGTCTGGGATTCGAATACCGGTTCCTGTACTCTTATCGCAATAGCCGCCACAATCGACGACCTGATATCTTCCGGGGCATAATCTTTACCGAAATGCTCTCGGATGGTACGCACAAACGCTTCGCGGAATGCAGCCAGGTGGGTACCACCCTGGGTTGTGTACTGACCGTTCACAAATGAATAATATTCTTCACCATACTGGTTGCCGTGCGTAACGGCAAGCTCTATATCGTCGCCCTTCAGGTGTATGATCGGGTAGCGTATAGACTCCTGGTCGGCCTTGTTCCGGAGCAGGTCGAGCAGCCCGTTCTGGGAAAAGTACTTCTGCCCGTTGAAATTGATCGTAAGCCCTGCATTAAGGTAACAGTAATTCCAGATCATATTCTGGAGGTACTGCGGGATATACCGGAAGTTCTTGAATATGGTATTATCCGGCTCGAATATCATCGATGTCCCATTACGCAGCGAAGTCGTTTCTTCGTCAGATTCACGAACAAGCACGCCCTGCGAAAATTCAGCCCATTTTAACCGGCCGTCCCTTACCGATTGCACCCTGAAAAAATTGGAAAGGGCGTTTACAGCTTTTGTACCCACTCCATTCAATCCTACAGACTTCTGGAAAGCGCCCGAATCATATTTCCCGCCGGTATTTATTTTGGAAACACAATCTATCACTTTACCCAAAGGGATCCCCCTTCCGTAATCGCGCACTTCTACCCGGTGCTCGGATATTTTAAGATCGATCACCTTGCCGTAACCCATCATATGCTCGTCGATCGAGTTGTCGATAATCTCCTTTACAAGTACATAAATCCCGTCGTCGACAGACGCTCCGTCGCCCAGCTTCCCGATATACATACCGGGACGAAGACGGATGTGCTCCTTCCAATCCAGAGACCGGATGCTGTCGTCATCGTACCTTACCTGATTGTTTTCTGCCATAATTACTCAAAAGCTGCTTTTTAACTCCCTGGTTCCATGTTTGCGTTTCAACCGTTCAAATAAGGGTTCTGAACAAATTGTCGCATGGTTGAATCCAGAAATCACGCCAATCCTTTAAAAATAGGAAAAATCTAATTTACTTTGCCAAACTAATAAATAGCTTGAATTCCAAATATACACGGATATTCGTTGATTTCGTTAATTGCAAAGTGGGTTTTGGTACATACAGATACACTAAATTCCGGTACTTGTATAGATAGGTTTCTTATCCGACATCATGTTAGCATCAAAAAAGCTTAATTTCTTCATATTAAAACTTGGTTTGGCCTGCGCGGTTCTGTTCACAACGATACCGGGTTTTGGCCAGGGAGTACCCGCCGCTCCTCCAGGAGGAAGCATTCCGTCGGGAGTTCCCGCCGGCGCTACACAAGGTACGGGGCTTCCCACATCCGGTGATGGCCAGAGTGCAGCCAAGCAGGGCGCGTCCTCCACACAGCAAAACGCGAATCAGCAGATACAGACGAAAGAAGCGAAGCAGAATAAGCTGGCGCCTACCCAGTTGGATACTTCAGCGGGCTCTACCCCTACCGACTCGACCGATGTTGCCAGGCAGGCGCTTCTGAATAAGATCTTCGGTCATAAGCAGTTTTCGCAAAGCGCGTTCAACCCACTTCAGAATCAGCCCATCGCTACGCCGATAAGCTACACGGTCGGCCCGGGAGACCAGCTTAATATCAATATTTACGGAAATATACAGCAGGATTTCCCCGCAGTCACTGTAAACCGCGACGGCTACATATCGTTGCCGAGAATAGGCAGCATCTATGTGCTGGGAAAAACTATAGATGAAATTACAAAGCTGCTGATCGGCAGGCTTGCGCCGTTCGCCCCCAGCCTGTTAGGACAGGGAGGAGTTGCGCCCAAATCGACGCTGCGGATTTCGCTTGCGGAAGTACGGTCGGTACAGGTATATGTAACGGGAGAAGTCATGAAACCGGCTACTTACGAGCTTACTTCGCTGCACTCAGCCTTTAATGCGCTGTACCTGGCGGGTGGTCCGAACGAGATCGGGACCTTCCGTAACATCAAGGTCGTACGTGACAACAAAGAAATTTCCACGATAGACACTTACGAGTACTTTTTAACCGGTAAGCTTCAGAATGATGTCCTCGTGCAGGATAATGATCGTCTTGTAGTCGGATACTACGATACAAGGGTCGAGATCCAGGGCTTTATCAAAAAACCCGGGCTGTACGAGATGAAAGCAGGTGAAAAGCTCTCCGACCTGTTCCGGTTTGCCGGTGGGTTTACAGACGATGCCTACAGGGCGCAGTACCGGGTCCTCCGCTTTACTTCCAGGGAAAGGAAAATCCTTGACGTGACGGAAAGCCAGGCCGGGGACTTCGAGCTTAAAACCGGGGATGTTGTGACCGTCGATGCGGTACTCGACCGCTTCGAAAATATGGTATCAATAGAAGGGGCGGTCATGCGGCCGGGAGAATATTCGCTGGAAGGCAACCCTACACTGAAGAAACTGCTTGAGACTGTGCAGGGATTGCGGGAAGATGCATTCCCGGGCCGGGTGCAGATCAGCCGTACCCGTCCTGACCAGAGTATCGAAAATCTTTCCGTCAACCTTGCCGACATCCTGAATAACAGGATACCCGACCTTCAGCTTGCCCGGCTCGATATTGTATATGTACCTTCGGTTTACGATATGACCGAGCAGGCAACTGTGTCGATCACCGGCGAGGTCAACAACAGGGCGTTTGGCGATAATGGCGGTAAATTCCCCTACATAGCCAATATGACGCTTGAAGACCTTATCATCAAGGCCGACGGTCTTAAAGAGTCTGCCGATCTCAGGAACGTCCAGATATCACGCCGCAAAAGAGACGTCGATGCCAAATTTGCCGACGCCCAGATTGCCGAAGTCTTTACGGTCAACCTCGACCGGAACCTCAGCATCGGGGGTAAAGAAAGCGGGATCATCCTATGGCCGTATGACGAAGTGATTATCGGAAGGTCGCCTTCTTATAAAGAGCAGCAGTACGTCAGGATCGAGGGAGATGGTATTATGAGAGAGGGATCTTACCCTATTGTCAACCGGAATGACAAAATAAGCGATATTGTAGAGCGCGCCGGCGGCCTTACCGAGCTTGCATTCCTACCGGGAGCGACACTAGTGCGGACTACGATCCTTCCTGAAGCCAGTTTGGCCGATGTAGATGAAGCAGAAGATAATATCACCAAGAATATGATCTCCGGCGCGAGTATAAATGCGGTAGAAGGGACCTCAAAACAGGAGAATATCGGGATCAATATGACCAGGATACTCAGGAACAAAGGTTCGAAAGAGGACCTGATCGTCCAGGCCGGTGATGTAATACGGGTTCCGAAACGCCTGGAAACCGTCCAGGTTGCGGGCCAGGTGCTTTACCCGACTACCGTCAAATATAATGACGGCATGTCCTTCCTTGATTTTATATCTCAGTCCGGAGGCTTCACAAAATCGTCTCACAGGCGCAGCTCCTGGATCAAATACGCTAACGGTTCGGTCGACCGCACACGCAGGTTCCTGGTGTTTAACGTGTATCCGAAAGTACAGCCGGGCTCAGAAATAGTTGTTCCTCTGAAGGCCGGCAACGAAGTTACGCCTCTGCAACTGCTGAACGTGGGGATACAGATCTCTACCACCCTGATGACCCTTATCCTGTCAGTTCTCGCATTCCGCAACATATCATCTAACTAGCGCTTTTTTATGTCTAACCAATCTCAAGGAGCGACAGAAGAACAATTTACACTCAAGGATGTTATCATCGGCCTGCTGGCTGCCAGGGATGCTGTTATAAAAAGCTGGAAACAGGTGCTGCTGATCACTGTCGTTGGCCTGGGCATAGGCTGGGGGTTGGATATTTACTTAAAAAAGCCGCCTTCCTACATCGCTGACGTAGTATTTAACCTTGGTACGGCAGGTTCAAGCGGAGGAATGCCTGCCGGCATCGGCAACCTGTTTGGATTGGGCGGTGCAGCCGATGCCAATATTTTTACCGGGGAAAACTTTTTTATCTGGGTAAAATCAAGCCCGGTGCTGGAAAGAGCACTGCTCAAGGAAGTCAACGTCGGAAACAAGACGATGTTGATGGCAAACCTTTACATAGACTCCAGCGATATAAAGGAAAACCGTTGGAAAAAAGTACCCGATTGGCATACTTTCAAATTTGCGCATGCAAAGCCCGACAGCTTTAACATCGAAGAACGCAGGGTTCTCAATGACCTGATCGAGGATATCGGTGCAGCGACCAACATAGACGAACTCGGCAAAAAATCGTCTTTCATGGAGATGAAAGTCACGACGATCAATGAAAATCTGTCGTCGCTCTGGGCCAATACGCTTCTGGAGACGGTTGATGAATTTTATGCCGAAATCCAGACGACCAAGACAAGAAAAACGCTTTCGCTTCTCGAAAGACGGGCCGATTCACTGGGCCGTAAGCTGTCTGGTTCCGAAACCAGGCTGGCCCAGGTCAAAGACCAGAGCCTCTTTTCCGTAGAAGTAGAAACCCCGGCCCGCCTCACCAGGCTAAGCAGGGATACGGAATTTATCCAGAGGCTGTACCTGGAAGCTCTTGCGGGAGCCGAGCAGACAAGAGTTTCGCTGGTAAGGGAAGCTCCCCTGTTTACCATTATCGAACCTATCAAAAGACCGCTCGACCTTACATTCGATCCCGGTCAGCGTAAAAAAATAGGAGCATTGCTCGGGTTCCTGATAGCCCTGATATTCGTCTATTTTAAGTCCGCATACGACGACGCGGTAAGAGAGAAAAAACAAAAAAAGGAAAATGTCCCGTAACATTACCATTAAGCCCGGGGGTAGTGCCAGGGAGTACTGGCTGGACCTGTGGGAGCACCGGCAACTCCTGTGGATTCTCTCAAAGAGAGACATTTCGGTACGGTACAAGCAGACTGCGCTGGGCATCGCATGGAGCGTTATACGGCCGCTGGCCACTATGGTCGTGATGACCATAGCCTTCAGCGTAATAGCCAAGCTAAGGCCCGATACAGGGGTCCCCTACCCGTTGATGGTGCTCGGCGGGATCACGATCTGGACTTTTTTTGCCAATACTTTTACCCAGATCAGTAACAGCATCACGCTCAACTCCAACCTGGTGGCGAAAGTCTATTTCCCCAGGCTCATCATGCCGCTGAGCGCTGTTTCCGTAGGTTTCGTCGATTTCCTGATCGCTTTTGTATTGTACCTCCTGATCAGTATTATAGGCTATAGTTACTGGCCGAGCAGCAATATTGTTTTTCTGCCTTTTTTCCTCATCCTTACATTTATCACTGCGTTCGGCTTCGGACTTTTCTTTGCAGCCGTCAACGTACGGTTCAGGGACATCGGCCAGTTGATCCCTTTCCTCGTACAGGTAGGTATCTATGCATGCCCTATTGCTTACAGCAGCCAGATGGTAGCCGGCACATGGTGGTATAAATATCATCTTCTGAACCCTGTGGTCAGCCTCGTCGACGGGTTCAGGTGGTGCCTTCTGGGCAACAACGCCTACTTCGACCCCAGAAGCCTTTACAGCACAGTAATTGTTTCGACAATAGCTTTGTTTCTTTCCATTGCTTACTTTCGCAGAAAAGAAAGTTCCTTTGTTGACCATCTCTGAGTCTTGTCTCAGTATTGTATATGTCTGTTATTGTAGCCGAAAATATTAGTAAGAAGTACATTATCGACCACAAAAATCTAAGGTCGGGAAGTACTATCCGTGACTGGTTCTCCGAAACAGGCAAACGTTTATTTTCCGCGCAGGGAAAAGATAGCAATACCAGTTCAAAAGAGGAGTTCTGGGCTCTGAAGGATGTCAATTTCAAAATAGAAAACGGCGACCGGGTAGGAATCGTCGGGCACAATGGCGCCGGTAAATCCACACTTCTGAAAGTACTCAGCAGGATTACCGAGCCTACTACGGGCCATGTATCCATTAAAGGGCGCGTTGCCAGCCTCCTGGAAGTGGGTACGGGATTCCATCCTGAGCTGACAGGACGGGAAAATATCTACCTGAACGGCGCTGTACTGGGAATGACTACCCACGAAATCAAAAAATCTTTTGACGCGATCGTAGATTTCGCCGGTGTCGAAAGATTCCTTGACACCCCGGTCAAAAGGTATTCTTCCGGTATGTATGTCAGGCTGGGATTTGCGATAGCCGCTCACCTGGAGCCCGAGATACTGATCGTCGACGAAGTACTTGCGGTAGGAGATGCGGAATTCCAGAAAAAGAGCCTTGGAAAAATGCGCGACGTGTCGGAAAGCGGGCGGACAATATTGTTTGTAAGCCACAACCTGACCGCTGTTCAGTCGCTGTGCAACAAGGCATTTTACTTCGAAAAAGGTCAACTGCTCGAGCAGGGCGACACTACCCATATTGTAAGCACTTACCTGAGCCGGGTTTCCAGAAAGAGCCTCGAGCACGAATGGGACGACCTGTCGAAAGCCCCGGGCAATCACCAGGTGCGGATGAAAAGCCTTAAGCTCATTCCCGACTACCGGGACGGGCTTACCCACATCGATGTCCGCACGCCGATGAAGCTTTCGTGCGAGTTCTGGAATTACGAAGACGATGCTATGCTTAACCTGAGCATACACCTGTATGCCTATACCGGCGAATGTATCTTTAATGTAGGGACAAAGGCACAGCGCTTTTCCAAAGGCCTCGTGGGAGCTATATGCGATATCCCCGGGAACTTTCTCAACGATGGCAGCTATGTCATTTCAATTATGGTTGTCAAAGACACCAGCGAGGTGCTTTTCAACCTGGAAGAAGCCATTACCTTCGACATACAGGACTACCGCGAGGGTGTAACCTGGTACGGAAAATGGCCGGGATATATTCGCCCGCAACTCAGTTTCTCCATTTCCCAAACCGAACCGGTACCCAATGATTAACGTAACCAAATCCTTCCTTCCGGATAAGGAGGAATATATTGGATATATCAATCAGATCTGGGACAGCGTTCACCTGACCAACAACGGCCCGCTGCTTCAGCGTCTGGAGGAGGAACTGCGCCTGTTTACCGGCATCGACAACCTGTATTTTTGCAGCAACGGTACTGTTGTGCTCGAGATCGCCCTGAAGGCCCTTGGTATAACAGGGGAAGTGATCACCACTCCTTTTTCGTACTGCGCTACTTCGAACGTCATCATCTGGAACAATTGCGTTCCCGTATTCGTCGACATCGACCCCCATACTTTCAATATCGATGCCGACCTGATCGAAGCCGCTATCACACCGGCAACCCAGGCGATACTGGCTACGCATGTCTATGGCAACCCGTGCGACGTCGAAAAAATAGAAGCCATAGCGCGGCGTCACAACCTTAAGGTAATATACGACGGCGCCCACGGCTTCGGTGTTACTTATAAAGGAAAGTCCCTGCTAAGCTACGGCGACATCTCAACCTGCAGCCTGCACGCTACCAAGATCTTCCATTCCGTCGAAGGAGGGCTGATCACAACCAACCATCCCGAACTGATTCACAGCCTGCAGCTTTTGCGGGCCTTCGGTCACAAAGGCGATGAAGAATACTTTTATGCGGGCATCAACGGCAAAAACTCTGAATTCCATGCGGCTATGGGGCTCTGTAACCTCCCCCATGTCCCTGAAATAATCCGCTATCGCCGCCAGGTATTCGACTGGTACGACAGCAACCTGGATTGGGAACATCTCAAAAGGCCCCGGCTTGCCGATCAATTGGAGTACAACTACTCCTACTACCCGGTTGTGCTTCCCTCAGAAGACCTGCTCCACAAGGTCCAGAAAGACCTGCAGGCTATCGGTATCGGGTGCAGGCGTTATTTCCATCCTTCGCTCAATACACTTTCCTTTATGCCAAGGCGCTATTCGTGCCCCGTTTCTGAAGACATTGCCGCCAGGGTATTGGCGCTCCCTCTGTTTGTCGGCCTGGAGGAACAGGTAGTGGTCAGGATATCTTCCGCCATTAACAGTATCATCCGCGCCGCTATACTCTAAAGGTCTTAGCAATGATTGTTGTTTACTGGCTAGCTTTCCTCCTGTTTATTGTCCTGATCGGCATCACTGCCAAACGGATCTCGGGGCCGTCTGTTTCCGAATTTTTCATTATCTGTTTCCTGCTCTTTGCCGGAAGCATCATTCCTGTCGGCTTTCTTCTCTCTCCGCTTAACCTTACCGCCCAGACCTGGGCATGGATAGCGGGGGTTTACCTGGCCATTGGCATACACTACTCCCTGTGGAGCAGGATTTGCCCGGCGCCGGCTTTCTCGATGCGGGATGTATTCTCCGAAAGAACCGGGATGATAATTTCCTGGTTTTCGGGGCTTTCTCCTTATCTCAAAATACTTTTTATCCTCCTGATCGGGACACTGGCCCTCATCGCCGCCACCAACCTTGCGCTGGTCTTCTTTACCGTGCCCAACGAATGGGACAGTATGACAGGCCACCTCAACCGACCGCTGCGCTATATACAGCACGGCAATATGGCGCATTTCGGGGGTACAAACTGGAATATGGATACCTATCCGAAAAGTGTAACCGGCATTCATATTTTCACCTACCTGATCAGCGGGAAAATTGAAAATGCATTCAAGCTCATTCACCACGCTTCCTACTGGATCACTATCGTTGCCGTTTTCGGATGCGCCCAGCGAATAGGGCGAAGCTTCACCGCAAGCCTTTTCTGCGCATTAAGCTACAGCCTTTTCCTTGACTTCCTTATGCAGGCCGTAACAACAGAAACGGATGTCGTCCTTACCGCTTACCTGTCGTGTCTGCTCTATTTCCTTTTCTCTTTTCACGCAACCAAATCAGACCGGTACCTCTACCTGGCAGGTATGGCATTTGCGATTGCGCTGGGCCATAAGATCACATTTGTATTGCTGTTCCCGTCGATATTTGTCGTCATGCTCTACACGGTGTTCCTGTCGCCTGACTTTACGACTTTCAGGAACCGGTTTTTACGCCTGGCACTGGGCATTGCCATCGCCGCAGCCGTTTATACCCTCCCCACCGGGTATATTACAAACCTCCGCGTTTTCGGCCACCCGATAGGCCCGCCTACTGCGTTGAGGCACCAGTCGGTAGAACGTGCAGGCTCTCCCGGTAACCTCTTTGAGCAGGGAAGCCGGAATGTCGTACGGTACCTGTATGACTTTGCAAACCTGGATGGCCTCCGGAATGCCCAGTGGGGATATGATCTGAACAAAACGGTCCGGAAACCGCTTGTTTTTCTTGAGGACAAACTCAAAATGCGCCTGGACGAAGAAATTGATTTTTCTATCGTGCCGTTTTCGTTCCAGCGGAGGTTTGAATTTTACAACGCAAATCCTTATTGGGGAGTTTTCGGGTTTGCATTGATACTGCCGCTTATCCTGCTGGCACTGTTGAGGATCGTATGGTCGCGCCCTCACTGGTTCCTTGCAGTAGCGTTTGTTCTCCATCTTCTTGCTTTATCCTACTCCGCCCCGTACGACCCTTTCAAAGGACGGTATTTTGTCGAGAGCGGGGTATTCGGAGTGCTCTTTCTCCTGCTCCTTTTTTCTACGCACAGCCTTTCTATTTTAAGGCCTAAAAGGGCGATCTGGAAGGGTTACGTGGGTATCATCGTGTTCACAGCCTGTGTGTCGGCCATCATGACGGTGTTCCTGAATATCCGGTGCCTGCCGTTCCCTGCGTACGGTTACGAATCGGCTTTCACGGCAGACAGGATCAAAATGCAAACATTTTCACGACCTGACACCTATCTGGCCTACGCCAGGTTCGATTCGCTGGTACCTCAGGACGCAACCGTAGCGCTGGGGACCATCAATGACGACTTTGAATACCCGCTGTACGGACGAAAGCTGACCCGAAAGCTGATTTCGATCAATCCTTTCGAAAAGGGGCTTCAGCCCATTCCCGAAGAAGCCGACTATCTCTTCTTCTCCAAAAATGTCATCCCCCCCGCACCGGGAGATATCCGCCTGGGAACTGATACAACTATGAAAAACATGATTGTCAGGGCGGAAGACTACTATTTAAGAAAACTGAAATAACGCCCGGTTCCCCTGCCGTAAAGACTGTGACGATGGTACTCGCTATTATGCAACCCTATTTCCTGCCTTATATCGGTTATTTCCAGCTTCTTAAAGCGGTTGATAAATTTGTTCTCTACGACGACGTAAACTTCATCAGCAGGGGCTACATCAACAGGAACAACCTGCTTGTAAACGGTCAGGCTTCACTGTTTACAATACCCCTTAAAGACGCCAGCCAGAATAAACTGATTTACGAAGTCGGGCTCAGCGACGATAGTTCCTGGCAAAAGAAGCTGACCAGGACCGTAGAACAATCCTATAAAAAAGCCCCCCAATTCGACACAGTATTCCCTCTTTTTCTCGATATCGTGGCATATACGCCACAAAACATCGGGGATTTTTGCTACTATTCCCTCACCCGGATCAGCCGCTATCTCGGTATCGATACACAGCTTATCCCTTCGTCGACCATTTACCGGAACGGACAGTTGAAAAGGGAAGAGCGGATACTGGATATATGCCGTCTTGAAAACGCCACCCACTATATTAATCCCCAAGGCGGCATTGCACTGTACGATAAGGACAATTTCGCAAAGGAGAATGTACAGCTATCCTTTCTCAAAGCGGGCCTTGTACCCTATCCCCAATACCGGGATCCCTTTGTTCCGGGGCTCTCGATACTGGATGTGCTGATGTTTAACGACATCGGGAAGACAAATGAGCTGCTGAACCAGTATGAACTGGTATAATTATTGCTATTCTAAAAGAAATTCTACAAGTTTGCTTGTTTTATAACCACATCTTTTGAAAAGGCTCTCAAATGGCTGACGTGATTATTTTCGGGGTACTGGACACTGCAGAGCTGGCGCATTTTTATTTGGAGAATGATTCTGAACACAATGTGGCAGCATTTGCCGTTAATCGGGAATATATTGAGGAAAGCCGGTTTAAAGGGCTTCCTGTTGTAGCATTTGAAGATGTCGAAAAACTGTTCCCTCCCTCCGGCTACAGTTTTTTTATACCCATGACAGCCCGTAATATGAACCGCAACAGGGAAAAGGTATACATGGAAGCTAAAGCTAAAGGATATTCATTCATATCCTACATAAGCTCCCGCGCTACCGTTTATGACCGCTCGCTTATCGGTGAAAATTGTTTCATCCTGGAAGACAACACAATCCAACCGTTTACTACTATCGGCAATAATGTAGTGTTGTGGAGCGGGAACCATATCGGTCATCATGGTCGGATCGACGATCATGTATTCTTCACTTCACAGGTGGTGCTCTCGGGGCACTGTCATGTTCATTCTTACAGTTTTTTTGGGGTGAACGCTACTGTTAAAGACTATACAAATATTGCAGAGGGAACATTGCTCGGCATGGCATCTTCGCTGAATAAAGATTCCGAAGAATGGGGGATCTATGTAGGCAACCCTGCCAAACGAGTACCCGGCAAACTTAGTTACGAGGCTTATTAACCCCCGTTTCAGTCCTTCTCTGCAAAAACGGATGGGCTGAAATAACCTGAAGCATGCAAAAGAAAATCCTATTTATCAGTCATGATGCAAACAGGGCGGGAAGCCAGCTTTTGCTGCTTCAGCTCTTGAAGATATTGAAACAGAAGAACATCCCGATGGAGCTTCTGCTTTGCGGCGATGGCGTGGTGGAGAAAGAATTCGAGGAAGTAGTACCGACCATCAGGCTACCCGAGCCTCCGAAATATGTTGTAAGCCGTCTCAGCGATAAAGTGCTTTGCAAATTCGGTCTTATCGATACGCTTACCCGGCTCTCCGATAAAAAAAGAAGGCAACTGCTGAGAGAACGGCTGAACCCCGAAAACATCGGGCTGGTATTTATCAACTCCATTGCAAACGCCGGTATTTATTACAATGAGCTCGATTTCCTGCATCATATCCCGGTAGTACTGTTTGCCCACGAGCTCGAGATGTCTGCCAATATGTACTCCAAGCGGAATGAGCTGGAGTTTCTTCTCAAAAAAACAGACCATCTTATAGCCGTTGCACAGGCAGTCGCCGACTACTATATCCATGATTTTGATTTTCCGGAAGACTCGGTCAGTATTCTCACCCTGATCGATCATGATTACATCGATGCCAATTTTCAGAAAGCACGGCGCAATCTTCTTGAACAAGAGTACGCGATCCCGGAAGATGCCATCGTAGTAGGTGGTTGCGGGAATGCGGAATGGCGAAAGGGCAACGATATCTTTAACTGGATAGCCAGGCTGGTCATTGAAAAGACCAGCCCGCTTCCTGTGTACTTTGTTTGGGTAGGCGCAGGTAAACAGCATGCCATTTACCAACTGATCGAAACGGATATCAGGCGCATGGGGCTGTCTGAGCGGATTATCTTAATTCCCCCGACTTCACGCGCGCTTGACTTCATCAGCCGCTTCGATATCCTGCTGCTTTCCTCAAGGGAAGACCCCTACCCGCTGGTCGTGATGGAGGCTGCGCTCAATGAAACGCCGGTCATCTGCTTCCAGGGAGCGGGAGGAGCTCCCGAACTGATCGCCAACGATGCCGGAAGGACCGTCCCCTACATGGATATACCCGCTGCATCCGAAGCGATTATCCGGCTTATCCTCGATCCGGGCGAAAGGGTGCTGCTCGGCCGGAAAGGCAGAAAGAAAGTGCTTGAAAGGCACAAAACAGGTTTAAGTATCGAAAGGATCATGGCAATCATCCAAAAGTACCTAAATTTGCCCCTTTCTGAAACGCTGGATCAATGACCATTGCATTTACGATTTGTTCCATCAATTACCTGGCACAAGCACAAACTCTGGGAGAATCCCTCAAAGCTACCAATCCTGACATTACTTTTTTTGTTGGACTTGTAGACCGGCTGGACAATATCAGCTTTGACCCGGCTCATCAGCCTGCGTTTTCGCTGATCGAAATACACCAGATCGGTATCGGGGGATTCGCGGAAATGTGCGACAGATACAATATCACCGAGCTGAATACCGCAGTAAAGCCTTTCTACTTTACTTATTTCTGGAAAAATTACCCGGAAGCCGACAAAGTAATCTATTTCGACCCGGATATCATCGTATTTACCCCACTTACTTCATTGCTTCAGAAGCTGGATACGGCGGAAGCGGTGCTTACCCCACATGTCCTGACTCCTGTTAACGACCGGAAGACGCCCAACGAGCTGCATCATCTCAATACCGGGATTTACAACCTCGGGTTCGTAGCCTTCCGGAAAACCGAAAAGAGTATCGGGTTTGTAAAATGGTGGGAAGACAAACTGCGGCATGAATGTCTTATCGCGCTCTGCAACGGCCTGTTCGTCGATCAGAACTGGATGAATTTCTTGCCGGTCTTCCTGGAGAATGTCCATATCGAAAGGGATCCGGGCTATAACGCAGCCTACTGGAACCTCCATGAAAGGACATTCAGCAAGCAATCGGGCGCATATTATGTCAACGAAGCGTCGCCCCTGGTTTTCTTCCATTACAGCGGCTATGACCCGGCCAGGCCCGAAGTCCTGTCCAAATACCAGGATCGTTTCGATATAAAGGAAAGACCCGACCTGCATGGGCTTTTCGCTTATTACGGAGAAAGACTACTGGCCAACGGGCAGGAATATTACAGGCATTTTCCCTGCGCCTATATCAAGCCGGCCAGGATACTCCGCTATCAGCGGGTCAGGAAAGCCCTTAAGACCCCGCTTCAATACCTGGCAAACGTCTTTGATACCATCTGATGCGGGAGCTGGCTGCTATAGTAATACCTTTTCCAGGGGAAAGCCTGCATGCTATGGAGCTGGCGCTCATCCGGCGTGCCTGGCAGGAGCTGCCCGGATTTTCGTTCGTTTTCGTGGGCCCCGACGGTATGGATGAAAATGCTTTGAAGGCAGAATTCCCCGGGTGCACAGTCTATAAATTCGATACATCCTTTTTTAACGACGGGAAGAGCTGCGCCTCGCTGACCCTGAAGGAAGATTTTTATGATATATTTGGCTGGGCTGAATACATACTGCTTTTTGAGCCGGCTTCGTTCATCGTTAAAAACCAGCTTCATTACTGGTGCAAGCAAGGCTACGACTATATCGCCGGTAACGGCGGCCGGTTATCTTTGCGGAACGTGGACAGGTTTCTCTCACACACCAAAAAAAGCAGGAGAGAGGTCCACCGGTTTTTGTCCGGAAACGGGACGGTGGCAGGCGATCACCCTTTCTGGGAGAAAAAATCCAAAGGGATCTGGCCTTCGCTGAGAAGCCCGACCAGGATCGTATCGGCGTATTTTTCCCAGCCTTTAGCGCATTATCCGGCAGCGCCCGGATACCAGGAATTACCCTTTGCGCTTACAGGCTTTGATATTCATTCCGCAGCCCACAGTCAATGGCTTAAGGCGCAGGAGCAATAAAGAAACATCACAGTTAACACCTATTTTGCGTTGACGGCATTTTTCACAGTTTGCAACCGACACCAGCTTCCCGGGGCAATAGCCTTGGGGAAAAGTATCCGGGAGCATCATAAAGGAGCTTCGTTTATAATCGGGTGGGCCGATGAGGTCAACCTGCCCGCTGTTCCGGCCGGAATAGAGATTATCCCGGTTTCTGACCTGGACCTGCCTCAGCTTCCTCAAATGAGCGGGCTCTATTATGACTTTGAACTGGTACACGCGCTGAGGCCGTGGTTTGCCAGGCACCTCCTCGAACACAAGCCCGATATTTCCAACCTGGTATTCCTGGCGCCTACGACAATGGTGTACCGCTCATTCGAACACCTTTTTGATCCCGGGAAAGACCTTTTACTCACTCCCCATATCGTTGAACGCCTGCCCGCATCCCATAATCTTGACGACAAACGGATACTCAATATCGGGATGTTCCACTCCAATGCCTGGATAGCCCGGCGCTCCGAAAGCGTCAAAAACCTGCTGGATTGGTGGAGCATCAGGACTATCGACCGCGCTTCATTTGATCTTTGCAACGGGATGTGTCTCGATCAGTTGTGGCTTAACTACGCTCCCATACTCGTTGCCCGCTCGCTCGTAATAAGAGACCCGCTCTGGCACATCGGATTACATAACTGTCTTCTTTATCCTGTGAAGCTGGAAAATACCGTTCCGGTCATAAACGGGGAACATGCATATACCGTAGATTTCGCCGGCCTGTACGGGTATCATCCGGTATGGTCGGATCATACAGCGCTGGTAGCCGGTCGCAGCGGATGGGCTTCCCTTCTCGGGGGCTACCGTAAGAACCTTGAAACACTGAAGGAGTTCAGCTTACCTGGCAATGCCGCATACGGGCAGCCCGCTTCCATTTCTTCCGTACGTAATTTCAGAAGATCGGTAAAATCGAAACTCGACGGCCTGACAGACCTGATAGACCAATTTGAAATTTAGCCTGATGGAGCCTTTACAAACCAGTACCGAAAAGTTAAAAGCATTTGTCAGCAGGTTGTACGCCGGTTCCGAAATGCCCGATTACACCGGCATTTCCACTCCCAGGCTGACTATTATTACCCCATCCTACAACCAGGCCGAATTCCTCGAAAGAACGATCCTGAGCGTACTCAACCAGGGTTACCCGAACCTGGAGTACCTCATCATTGACGGAGGCTCCACCGACCGAAGCGTCGAAGTGATCCGGAAATATGAAAAACACATCACGTACTGGGTCAGCGAGAAGGACAAAGGACAGGTAGACGCTCTCAATAAAGGGCTGAGAAAAGCCACCGGCGAATGGGTCGCTTTCCAGAACTCGGATGACGTTTATTTCCCTGACACCTTCCTGAACTTTGCAAAGGCGTCGGGCAGGCCCGGAAAGCGGGCAGACATTCTATATGGCGACCTGTATCTCATCGACCAGCAAGACCGGGTTACCGAGCTGCTGAAGACAATTCCCTTCAGCCTCACAAGCCAGGTATGGGAGGGAATGCAGATGCATAATCAATCGCTTTTTTTCAGGCTGGATCTCGTAAAACGGTACGGGCTGTTTGATGAAAGCTACCGGTTCGCATTCGACTACGAATTTATTACCCGCTATACCTCCGCTCCCGGCGCAATAGCCGGGCGTGTACAGGGACTCCTTGGCGCCCTGAGGGTCCATGAAAGCGCCAAGTCCTCTACGATTGCCGATGTAGGCCGGGAGGAGCACAGGAAAATACACGAGGAATATGCCGGGAAACTAAAGCAACGAGTTCCGGCAAAAATCAGGTATCTTTGCATCCGGGCGAGAAAAGCGCTATACCTGTTGACAGACATGGACTTTGCATACCTGAGGCACAGGCTCGGGATTTCCAGGAAAGGATGAACTTAGGCAGCTTAATAGGCAACATTAATTATTTGCGGTATTCCGTAGGGATTTCCATGATGATCAATGGCTTCCCTATTATCTTCTTTGTCCGCGATACGCTCGGGATAGGGCCTGCCAGCAGTGTTTTTACGGGCATTTTCTTCGCCTTCGCCCTTTTGCTGATGATCCCCGCCAAGCTTTCGACGGTCGCCTATAAGCCCAATATCCTCCTTTTCCAGTTTGCCGCTCTTTTCTTCGGGATGCTGGTTTATTATTTCTTCTTTATCAATAACATGGGTAAGTCGGCTACTGATATAGTCAACTTCGCTTATACCTTCGGCTTCTTTTTCCTGCTGCTTTACGTCCCGAACGACATCCAGAAAACGCTGCTCGTGGTGCTGTTCCTGATGTCGCTGATGAACAACCTTACACTGATATATTCGCTGATCACTAATCCCAGTTGGACGCTCGGGATGCGTGCCGCCGTGACATTTGCCAACGAAGATGCCCAGCAGGGAGGGAACCCTCACCTTGCTGCCCGGAATGCGCTGATCTGCCTGCTCTCCGCATATGCACTGATAAGCGAGTTTAAAAACGTCTGGATCAAGATAATGCTCGTCGCTTCCCTGATATTCAGTTTCTGCGTTATCATCCTCACCCAGTCTAAATCGTGCCTGCTCGGAACCGGTATCATCGTAGCAACGCATATGTTCTTCCGGTTCAATTTCTCGCGGATGGCGGGAGGTATCAAACAGCTCTTTACGCTCCGTTCCCTGGTCGTCCTGATTATCCTCCTGGGTGTCTTCAGGTACCTTACGCATCGGTTTTACAATATTTACAGCATCATTATCAATTACTGGGATGTGCTGGCAGGCCGTTTTGAGAACGTATTGTTTACTGCTTTCCAGTTGGAAACCAGCGAGGATGTGGCGGAAGACGCATCGGCGATGGGAAGGGTAGCCAGCTTCGATTTCCTGAAAGAAGCCATTTATGATCCGAAAGTGCTGATAATCGGTAACGGCTATAAGTTTGAATTTATGGACGTCCCCCCGATAGAAATGCTGGCCAACCACGGGCTTCTGGGGTGCTTTATTTTCTGTGCCCTCAATCTGCTTTTCCTGATATTCTCCATCAGGGAAATCCGGCTTGGCAGGAGCCCGCTCGGTGTTTTTGCAGCCTCCTTTTTTATGTATTTCCCCGCGCTGCTGATCAGTTCAGGAAGGCCCTATGACATTGCATACTGGTTTCCATACATGTTTTTCGTACGGTTCCTCGGAATCCCCTACCTGGCCAGGAAACGTACCGGTTCAGAAACCCTGCCGGGACAAGTGACCTCTCTAGCCCGATAAATCACCTGAGCCGTACAGATACGAATCGTCATTTTCATGTCACTCCGTCAACGAATCGCCAGTCTGTTTTCCCGTAATATCCAGAACGGTAAACTGATCCCGGAAATAGACGGTCTTCGTTTTCTCGCCATACTCCTGGTCTTCCTGCACCATGTACACTCGTTTTTCGAGTTCAGTTCTCCGGTTGAATTCAAAGATATTGACCGGTTTGAAGGATTAAGGCAATGGCTGATAGACGGGAGAAAAGGGGTAGATCTTTTTTTTGTGATCAGCGGTTTTATACTGGCGCTGCCTTTTGCCAGATCTTACCTGAAGGGAGCGCCTCAACCCTCGTTGAGAAAGTATTTTAAACGCCGTCTCACACGCCTCGAACCTCCATACATCGCAGCTATGGTCGTCATGTTCCTGGTTTTCCCCCTGGTAACCAGCATGGACTACCCCTTTGCTTTCCGCAGCCTTATGGCGTCGCTGGTTTATTGCCATGTATTTATTTACGGGGTCACTTCCTTCCTGCTTTCAGTGGCGTGGTCGCTGGAGCTGGAAGTACATTTCTACCTGCTCGCACCGCTGCTCTTCCTGGTACTGAAGCTGCCTCCCCTGTTCCGCCGGTGGGGCATCGTACTCGTCATCCTCGGACTTCCCTGGCTACAATCTGCATACCAGACACCCGGTTTTTATCTTTTGCACTATATCCAGTTCTTCATCAGCGGGATCCTTCTTGCCGACCTGTACATCGACCGCCCGAAAATCAAAACCGGTAACGTATTTTTTTCTTTTATCGGGCTGCTCCTTTTCGCAGTAGTACTGTTCCTTCCACACGTTAGAACACACCTCATGTCGTTTGAGCACGACAAGGTATACGCGATGATCTTCCCTCTCGCCATAGCCGCGTTTTATTACATCGTGCTTACGAATCCATTCTGGGGAAAAATATTCGCCTATCGATGGATCTCGCTCATCGGTGGAATGTGCTATTCCATTTACCTGGTACACCAGCCGATTTTATCGGCCGTCATGAAAGTTATTTTCCGGTACCAGTTTTTTGAATCCTACGGCTGGGAATTCTTTTTCGTAGCACTCCTCTGCATACCGCCCGTCATGATCGGGAGCATTATTTTCTTCCTGCTGATCGAAAAACCCTGCATGGACCCTGAATGGCCCGAAAAACTGGCGGCAAAAGTTAAAACCCTTTTTAGCAGGTAGCCCCGTTTTCACGCGGAGCTGAAAAACCTTACCTTTGCCCTTTGACTATTGAAGTTCGGATGCTGTCACTTTTCAGGAAAATCCTATTTTCCATATTTTTTCTGCTGATCTGTATTGAATTGATTCTCCGTTTCGCATACGGCTTCTGCAGCGCACCTTTATACATAGAAGATCCTGATTACGAATACATCTATGCCCCCAACCAGACCGTCAGGCGTTTCGGCAATACCATCCGGACCAACTCGCTGTCTATGCGGAGTGAAGAACTGTCGCCGTCCGACTCCGTCACCGTACTGCTGATCGGCGATTCGGTCGTAAACGGAGGGAGCCTCACCGACAACGCAGAGCTTGCTTCTACGCTGCTGGAAAAAAGGTTATCGGCCGAGTTGGGAAGACGCATACGCGTGTTAAATATATCGGCGGGCTCCTGGGGACCGGATAACGTCGCTGCCTACCTGAGAAGGCACGGGGTTTTCAACGCAAAAGCCATAGGTCTGGTAGCGAGCAGCCATGACGCATATGATGTCATGACGCATGCAGCGCAGGTCGGAATAGACCCCAATCTGCCTGATAAACAGTTCAGGATTGCGATTGTAGAGCTGTGGAGCCGGTATATTTATCCTATTTATTTCAGGAATATCAGGTTCAACCATGTTTATTACGCCCCTGACGAAGAGACCGTCGCTACCAAGCCGGAAACCGAAACTTACGTCATCCGGAAAGAGGGGGATCATTTTAATCCCGGGTTCAGCGAGCTGAAAAATATTGCCGAACAGCATGATATCCCGTTTTTCATTTACCTTCATCCGGAAATCTCGGAGGTTGAGGACGGCTTTTACAACGACCAGGGGCAGGCCATTGTCGATTATGCCGATCAGGACAGCGTACGGCTCATCAGGGAGCTGGATATCCCTCCGCTGCGGGAATATTACAGGAAAAGAGACGTTGTCCACTATACCGCAGATGGCCAGAAATTCCTGGCCGACCACCTCTTCCCTCTTTTCTACGACTATCTGAAAGAACAGCACTGATGCGTGTCCTGATCGTCCATAACCAACTCTGGGCTCACTACAAGTCGAAGCTCTTTGAAGAGATTCACCACAGTCTTTCAGAGAGGTATCCCGGGGCGGTTTTCCGGGTCATACAGATCGGGTTGTACGAATCTTCAAGACAAGGTATGCAGTCTGACGACCCGGGGATCTACGACTATCCTTACCAGTTGCTTTTCAGGAAAAGCCTTGACCAGATCAGCTTTCCCGCCCGTATGAAAGCCTTGCTCAGCGCCTATCGCGAGTTCCGGCCCGATGTGCTCAATATCACCGGGTACTACGATTGGGCACAGATATTGCTGATGTGCCTGGCAAAAGCAGGCGGTGTAAAAGTAGTTTTATCTTCGGAGTCTTCTGCCGCCGATCACCGCCGCAGCCCGCTCCGGGAAGCGTTTAAACGCTGGATTGTCAACCGTGCCGACGCGTTCTTCTGCTTCGGCACGACTTCGGTTGAATACCTGAAACGCCTGGGTGTTCCTGAAAGAAAAATAGCCGTCAGGAATGCCGCTGTCATCGATGACCGGCGCATCAGGGAAGAATTTCTCCGTTCCGGCGGGATAGCCCGTAAGCACTCCCCCGCCTTTATCTTTGTCGGTCGCCTGGCTGAAGAGAAGAACCTGAAACTGCTTTTAGACGCATATAGAAAAGCAAAAAGCCGGGTCGTGTCGCCATGGGGTCTTATTCTCGTCGGGGACGGGCCGATGAAAAAGGAAATAACAGACTATGTTGAAAAAGAAAAGATTGAAGGTGTGACCGTTGCGGGCGGTGTTTCATGGCTCGAAGTACCGGAATGGCTTTCTCTCGCCGATGTATTGGTTTTGCCAAGCTATTCAGAACCCTGGGGCCTGGTTGTAAACGAGGCGCTGGTCTGTGGCCTGCCTGTTATTGTTTCGGAAAAATGCGGCTGTGCCGGCGACCTGGTAGAGAAAGGGAAAAACGGCTATCTCTTCGATCCATACAACACAGATGAGCTGGCAGCCCATATGGTACGCTTTATGGAGATGCCTGCCGATCAACTGCAATCGTATGGCGCTCACGGACAGGCTATCGTGAGTAAATTTGCGGCCGGTAAGGTTGCCGCTGAAATGGTAAATACGTATGTTTCCCTGAGCGGAATGCCGGAAAGAAAATGAAGATACTCAATATATGCGCCTATACGTGGGAAATCGGCGGACCTGCCCGGATTATCTATGATCACACGGTAGAGGCAGTAGCCTGCGGACATGAAGTCGACATTTTAAGCCCCATGTCGCCCGGCGACAAGCTATATCCTGCACCCGCGGGAGCCCGCGTGATCCCCTGCCTCAGGACTCAGCCTGTGGCCAGGTTTTACCGGGAATTCTCCCTCGGCCTGTATCGCTTTCTCAAAAGGCACCTTGATGACTACGATGTCGTGCACATACATGGCATCTGGCACTTCGGAAGCCTGGCTCCCTTCATGACAGGAAGTAAAATACCTAAAATCATCACCATTCACGGCCTCCTTGACAGGTGGGCGGTCAATCACCATGCGTGGAAAAAAAACCTGGTGACTCTGCTCTATCAAAAGCGGCTCCTGGGCAAAGCCGATGTCATTCACATCAACAATACCGACGAGGAGGAAGATGTGATCCAATACCTGGGTTATCGCCCGGACAATATGGTCATTATCCCGAACGGGATGCGCATGACCGATTATGACCCGCTGCCGCCAAAAGGCATGTTCAGGCAGCATTTTAATATTCCTGAAGACAGGAAGATCCTGCTTTTCATGGGCCGCCTCAATATCAAAAAAGGACTTGATATCCTGTTACCTGCATTCGGAAACTGCCATCGCAAACAGCCTGACACAATGCTTATCCTGGCAGGACCGGACGACGGGTACAAAGCGGAAGCATCTGCGTTTATAGAAGCGAACCGGTTGTCTGACGCAGTAAAGTTTACGGGTATGCTTACCGGCGAGCTGAAAAAAGCCGCGCTTTCGGATGCTTCTGTTTTTGTCCTGCCTACTTATTCCGAAGGATTTTCCATCGCAGTGCTTGAAGCCATGGCCAGCCGCCTGCCGGCTGTGGTTTCCGACCGGACGGGGTTCGGCGATTTTACCCGGCAGTACGACGCGGCGGCCGTTACAGAACTCAACCCGGAGGATCTTGCCGATAAGCTTCAGAAAATTCTCAGCGACGACGCTTACAGGACCTCGCGGGCTGAAAATGCCTATCGCATGGTTTCGGAGCTTTTCGACATCAGGGTGGTAGCGCGGCAAATGCTCGATACTTACAAAAGCGCCGTTCTGGCATCGCAATTGCAATGACATATACCGGAATCAGAAATCCGGACAGACAACCGGCGGCCGATCGCTGAAATCTGACGGCTCTAATTAAAACAGTTATGACCAACCTGTCGGTTCTTATCCTCACTCATAATGAGTCTTTACACATAGGCAGGTGTATAGACAGTTTTGCCGGCCTTACCGACAAGATCTTTATCGTTGATTCGTTCTCCACCGATAATACCATAGAAATAGCCCGGTCAAAGGGAGCACAGGTTATCCAAAACCCGTGGATTTCGTACGCATTCCAGTTTAATCATGCCATTGACCATAATCCCTTCAAGACCGGATGGGTAATGCGGATGGATGCCGACGAATATATTACCCCCGAATTGAGAGATGAACTGGCAGCCTTACTTTCGCAGGATATACCTCCGGATATCACCGGATTTTATGTAAAACGGCGGGTTGTCTTTATGGACAAGTGGATCAGGCGGGGAGGATATTACCCTATCTGGCTGCTCCGCATCTGGCGGAACGAAAAGGGTCGTTGCGAGGAGCTGTGGATGGACGAGCATATCAAGCTCAGCGAAGGGACCACACAGCAATTGAAGAACGACATCGTAGACCACAATCTGAATAACCTTACCTGGTGGACCCAGAAGCATAACAATTATGCTACGCGGGAGATCATTGACCTGCTGAACATCAGGTACAATTTTGAAGAAAAACCAACGGTAACGCCAGCCCTGTTCGGATCGCAGGAGCAGCGTACACGGTACCTGAAGATTAAATATGCATCGCTGCCGCTTTTTACACGGCCGTTTCTTTACTTTATTTACCGGTATTTTCTGAAATTAGGCTTCCTGGACGGGACCAAAGGGCTTATCTGGCACTCGCTCCAGGGGTTATGGTACCGTTTCCTGGTAGATGCCAAGATTTACGAGGTATACCAGCGTGCCGGCAGGGAAAAAACCGCTATTATACGACATTTCAAAGAGGAATATGGAAAAGACCTCAGGAACCCGAACCGATCTGGCACGGTACGATAACAGTTGGTACAACCCGGGCCCGCACTGGAAGCGGATCCTGTGGTACTTCGCGGGGCGCGCATTTATCAATACCTACCTGCCGGTCCCCAACAGCCTGAAGGTAGTTATCTTAAGGATGTTCGGCGCCAGGATCGGTGCCGGGGTCACGGTGAAACCGAGGGTCAATATCAAGTACCCGTGGTTTCTCACTGTGGAAAACAATACATGGATTGGCGAAAATGTGTGGATTGACAACCTCATACATGTTTCTATCGGCCGGAACGTCTGCCTGTCGCAGGGAGCTATGCTGCTTACCGGAAATCACGACTACACCCGTCCCGGTTTCGATCTGATTCTCGGTAAAATACAACTTGATGACGGTGTATGGATCGGCGCTCAGGCAGTGGTATGCCCGGGGGTAACCTGCCATAATCATGCAGTACTTACTGTAAAATCAGTAGCAACGAAGAACCTGGAAGCTTACGGGATATACCAGGGCAACCCCGCCGTATTTATAAAAGCCAGGAACATCAAAGAATCTGATACACATTGAAAATTTCGATCATCACCGTAGTATATAACGGGGCGGCTACCATCGGGGACTGTATCCGCTCAGTGCTCGGGCAAGACTTTTGTAACAAGGAATATATCATTATCGACGGAGCTTCGAAAGATGGCACCATGCAGATCGTTTCCGGGTTTTCGGACCAGATCCAGATCGTCAGGTCAGAACCCGATGCCGGTATTTATGATGCCATGAACAAAGGTATCGCTCTGGCCACCGGAGATGTGATAGGTATCCTGAATGCAGACGATATGTACGCCGATGGGCAGGTATTGTCGAGGGTTGCAGCGAGTTTTGCAGATCCTGACTGTGAGGGATCTTATAGTGATCTGGTATATGTCGATGCTCCGACGGCGCAGAGAATTACCCGGAAGTGGATCGCAGGGACGTACCGCCCCCAATCGTTTTTATGGGGCTGGATGCCGCCGCACCCAACTTTATTCTTAAGAAAAGAAGTATATGAGAAATACGGAAGCTTCAGGCTCGACATGGGTAGCGCAGCCGACTATGAACTAATGCTCCGGGTCCTCTATAAACATGAGATCAAAACAAAGTATATCCCTGAAATCCTGGTAAAAATGAGAGCAGGCGGAGTAAGTAACCTGAGCCTGGCAAACAGGTTGAAAGCCAATAGAAATGACAGGCATGCCTGGGAGGTAAACGGTTTGCAGCCCTTCCCCTTTACACTCTGGTTAAAGCCTCTCAGAAAAATTCATCAATTTTTCTAACTCCTTAGCGGTATTATTCAACTCCCCTTTTTTCACGCCCGGCGCTTTTTGCCATTTAATCAGTTTTTGCCGGGATAGTTGCAAAATGGTGCATTAAATTACGATATTTGAAGCTGAAAAGGCCATATCCACATAACATTTACTGACAAGAAAGATCATATGGAATTGCAGATACTCTCCGAGTCGTTTTCCGGTGGAGCAGTGGATATCTTACTGAAACACAAGGTCAATCAATGCATCTTGTCTTTCTTTATCGCTTGTTTCCTATCAATAGTTTCCATACCCGTTATTATCAACCTTTCGAATCTTCTGAACCTGAATGCCAAGCCGGGTTTCAGAAGCTCTCACGCCAACGCAACTCCCACCCTGGGCGGCATCGCCATATTTGCTTCGACCATCATTGCTTTCTTCCTGTGGCCTCACGCCGAAGAGATCCAGGCTGCCAACATCGTCGGGCTTTCCATTGTAGGGTTGACTATTCTTTTTTTCCTGGGGCTGAAAGACGATATACTGGCGCTTGATCCTACCAAAAAGCTGGTGATCCAGATCTGTGCCTCTCTTACACTCGTAGTACTCGGAAACTTCAAAATCGAATATCTCTACGGAATTTTCGGCTGGTATTTCATACCTGATATCATTAGTATCCCCCTGACTATCTTCGTTTTCATAGCCCTGATCAACGCCATCAACCTCATAGATGGTATCGACGGGCTTGCGGGCGGGATCAGCCTCATTGCGGGCGTCATACTCGGTACCTGGTTTATGCTCGGCGGGCATTATGTGTTTGGCTGCCTGGCCTTTTCCATGTCGGGTGCTTTGCTGGGTTTCCTAAGGTTCAATTTTTCCAAAACCAGCAAAATATTCATGGGCGATACGGGGTCGCTGGTGGTCGGTTTTCTTTTGTCAGTATTATGCGTTGAATTCTTACGGATCAATGTAGCCAACCGGCATCAGCCCGATGCTTTTTCCAATGCGCCGATTATCCTGCTCCTGATCCTTATTGTACCTATTTTTGATACCCTGCGCGTTTTCATCGTCAGGCTTGTCAAAGGAAAATCTCCGTTCCTGGCTGACCGGAATCACATGCACCACATTTTACTGGACAACGGCCTCACTCATTTCCAGGCATCATTCCTGTTGTGGATGGGCACGATCGTAAATGTTATACTATTTTTTATCTACCACGGTGATATTTCCAATACGGTTTCAATCCTGATCTACATCGGCCTTTTCGGATTTTATATGATTGCAGCGTATGTGCTCAAGCGCCGGGGACTGATCGTACTGAGGAAAAAAGTCCCGAATCCGGTTCAGTCGTCAAGGTAGGTAATGCAGGCTGCAGTTGCGCCGGGATTTTATTCTTTCCGGTTCTGGTTGCTCACTTCCAGTTCTTTCCTGTTCTTTGCCAGCTTCAACATGCTCGTACCGGAGCTGCCGGGCTACCTGAGCAGGATGGGCGGTGCGGAATACAAAGGACACATCATAGCACTTTTTACAATCACCGCAGGCATTTCAAGACCGTTCAGCGGCATACTTACCGACAAGATCGGGCGGGTACCCGTCATGACGATCGGCTCGCTGGTCTGCGTAGTATGCGGTCTTCTCTACCCCCTGCTCACGACGGTGCTGCCCTTCCTGCTGCTCCGGCTGGCACATGGTTTTTCAACAGGCTTCAAACCGACCGGAACGGCAGCCTATATCGCCGACATAGTACCGCCTCAACGGAGAGGCGAGGCGCTGGGCATGCATGGACTTTGCGCCTCACTGGGCGCCGCAATTTCCCCCGCTTTCGGCAGTTGGCTGGCGCAGTCCTACTCTATCGATACCATGTTCCTTGCTTCGGCATTTCTCGCCCTCCTCTCGGTCGTTATCCTCCTCAACCTTAAGGAAACGCTGCCGTCGCCGCGGAGATTTTCGCCGGGAATGCTCCGCCTTACCCGCAAAGACCTATTTGAGCCGGCCGTTCTGGCGCCGTCTATCGTAATTTTTCTCAATTATTTCAGCTTCGGAGCAGTCGCTACGCTCACCCCGGATTTCAGCGCCTACCTCGGCTTTTCAAACCTGGGCCTGTTTTTCCTGGTTAGTACACTGGCCTCGCTCATAAGCCGTTTCGTAGCCGGAAGGGCCTCCGACCGCTATGGACGCCTGCCGGCTGCTACTACGGGCAGCTTTCTGTTGGTAGCCGCTATGATCATCACGGCGCATGCGGGCAACGGGACGGTTTTTCTCAGCGGGGGATTTCTCTACGGGATTTCAATGGGAATTCTCTCGCCGGTACTCTCAGCCTGGACCGTCGATCTCAGCAATGATCAGAACCGGGGCAGGGCGCTTTCTACCATGTACCTGGCACTGGAGGCCGGTATAGGAGTCGGAGCATGGCTTTCGGCTTTTCTTTTTGCCAACCAGTTTCAAAACCTTAAATTAGCCTTTTTAGTAAACGCTTTTCTGGCTGCCGCTGCAGCCGTTTACTGTGTCGTTCTCCGCTACAAAAAGGAGATTTCGTAATGGCTGCTGAAGATTCTTTTCTTACCATTTCCACCCCTTCCGAGGGACTGTTCAAAGACCGCGGGAGCAGGTTCCTGGGGTTTGCCTATCCTGTCAGGTCAGACGATGAGGCCCGCAACCTGTGGCTTCAGCTGAAAGAGCTTCACCCAAAAGCCGTTCACTGGTGTTATGCCTACCGGCTTGGTACTGATCGCAACCGGTACCGTGCCAGCGACGACGGCGAACCTTCGGGTTCGGCAGGAAAACCGATACTAAATGTACTGTATTCCCGCAGGCTGACCAATGTGCTGGTCGTAGTGGTCCGCTATTTTGGCGGTACCCTGCTGGGCGTACCCGGCCTGATCAATGCCTACAAAACAGCTACCGAGCTCGCACTGGATGAAGCGACGGTTATACAGGGTTATGTTACTGTCGCCTACCAGGTCTCCTTTCCGTATGAATCGATGAATTCGGTCATGAAGGTAGTCAAGGAAATGGAGCTGGAGATCCGGAACCCTGTCTACGAAATGGATTGCCGGCTGGATGTAGAAGTGAGAAAGGCACAGGCGGAAGAGTTCCTGGAGAAGTGCAGCAGGGGTGAAAGTGTGGAGGTTGAGGAGATGGGGTAGCCGGATGTGCTCCCGGTGGCTGCCTTTTCCCGAAATACCCTGATCGTGCCAGGTCCTGACGAGTATGTCGTAATCGGGGTGGCGCGTCGTCTACACCATGAAAGACAGCCTCCTTTTTGGACGACGCTTTCTCAATGGTACTGATGGTAGGCGTCGACCGCTACCCGATGGTACTCGCCGCGGTACTGGAACGGCTGCTTGCCGGTTACTTTTTTGAATTGCTTGTTAAAATTGGTTAGCGATTGATAACCGCATTTGTAGCCAATAACGTCAATATTTATCTTCCCTTCCTTTAACAGCTTACAGGCATATTCGATACGGATCTCTTTCAGAAAATCCGAGAAAGACTGGTTGACCCGCGATTTGAAATACCGGCTGAACGACGTACTGGTCATGCTGGCAAGCGAGGCTACTTCTTCCAGATGGATCTTCCGATGGAAGTTCTTCATAATAAATTCATAAACCTTATTCATACGGTCCGTTTCAGCCTCGGTGTTATAGGACCTGGAATGGGTATCCGTAATCAGGTGGCACTCGTCGGAGATCGCGATAATATTGAGTATCTTAAGCAACTGGATAATACTGTCGGCACCTTTCAGGTCCAACAGCTCGACCATCAGCTTACATACCCTAAACCGTGTATCGCCTGTTATTTCTATCCCGCACTGCGACCGCTGGAACAGGTGCTTGATGCTTTCAAACTCTTTCTTCTCGTGGATGGTTTCCCCCAGGAAATGTTCATGAAAATAAATCACGATGACCGTGGTGCTAAGCTGGCTGCCTTTTTCAAAATAGTCGTTATGGCTGCGCCATACATGGGGAAGATTCGGGCCGATCAGCACCAGGTCATTTGCCTTGAACGATTTAATACTGTCGCCTACGAATCGGTTTCCTTCGCCTTCCACCACAAAAGAAAGCTGGAATTCGGGATGCAGATGAAACGTAGGATCGAAGTACGGCTCGACCTGTTTGCGCACTACGAAAGACCGGTTTTCCGGGATTAGAATTTTGGGAATAACATAGCTCTTTTTCATAATTTGTCTCTATTAAAGCAACAAAACTAGTTAACTATGATATAATTTGACTACAATGTGATAATATATCGAGGTTTTCCTGTGATTTTCCAATCTACTTTTGTATCGTAAAATTAAGATAAACTCTAGTGTATGAAAGGGATTGGGGCATGCTTTATGTTTTGCTTTTTGTTGCTGACCGGCTACACACACGATTCTCCAAGGCGCGGTAAAGTGCTTCTTCTCGGAAAGACTACCGAAAGCCATGCGGCGGGCAAGCACGCCACGTGGATGGCGGTCGAGCTCTTTAAAGCCGGTATAAATCTTACCTATACCGAAGCAATGGAAGACCTCAATGCCCAAAACCTAGGTCAGTATGATGCTTTGGTAATCTTTTCCGACTTCGCCTCCTTGCCTGCCTCGCGGGAACGGGCATTGAAAGACTTTGTCAGTGGAGGTAAAGGACTGATCGTCGTTAACCGGGGTGCGGCTGCCTTTGGTAATTCCCAATGGTATACCAAAGCTGTCGGCGGACGGCCCGCCATCGGGTCTCCCGAATCGTCGCGCATCACCATCACCGGCTCAGGTCATGAAATCGGCCGTGGGGTGACATCGTTCGACGCAGTCAGCGAAAGCTATCGGCATCAGAACCTGTCGGCCGATAATATCGCGCTCCTTGAAACCACCTCCGGGCCTCAGGCATGGGTAAGGCAGGAAGGCAAGGGACGTGTTTTCTACCTTGCACCGGGCGCTGCTGATCAAACCTGGAAGAACCGGTCCTACCTGCAAATGCTGAACAATGGCACGCTTTGGGCCATTGGCGATAAAGTCAGGGAGCAGATCAGGCAATTGAATATCCCCAGCGTCAGCATCTATCCCGATACGATCGCCGATTTCGCCGCGCGACATTTTGTACCGAAAATGCAGGAGCCTTTATCGCCCGAAGAATCAAATAAGCTCCTTCAACTGCCTGTCGGATTCGAATTGAAGCTATTTGCATCCGAACCCGATATCAAGAACCCACTGGCTATGAGCTGGGATGAAAAAGGACGCCTTTGGATCATTGAGGCCGTGGATTACCCTAATAATTTCACCGAAACCAAGGGCGCCAAGAACGACCGTATTAAAATATGTGAAGATACCGACGGCGACGGTAAAGCCGATAAGTTCACTGTATTTGCCGATAACCTGAACATCGCAACCAGCCTTACCTTTGCCAACGGGGGCATCATTGTGGCCCAGGCCCCGCATTTTCTTTTTCTGAAAGATACCAACGGCGACGACGTAGCCGATGTGCGCGATACCCTGATGACGGGATGGAACAAATGGGATACCCACGCCGGCCCCTCCAACCTGCAATACGGGTTTGACAATAAAATATGGGGTGTCACGGGCTATTCCGGCTTCGACGGGTACATCAACGGAGAGCGCAAGGCTTTTTCCCAGGGCGTCTATCACTTCAAACCCGATGGGTCCGCTTTCGAATTCCTGGCCACGACCAGTAACAACACCTGGGGACTGGGCATGACGGAAGACAACAACGTATTTATTTCTACTGCAAACAATACACACAGCGCCTTTTACTCGATGCCTGAAAAGCTCTTCGCCCACAGGATCAAAACAACTGATCGCGCGCAACAGCTTAATCCCATCCAGAAAATTGACGGGCACTACGACGTACATGCTCTGACACCCAACCTCAGGCAGGTAGACGTGGTAGGCGGGTTCACGTCTGCCGCAGGCCACCAGATGTACACAGCCAGGGATTATCCGGAAACGTATTGGAATAAGGTCGCGTTTGTGACTGAGCCTACCGTACGTTTGGTACACAATGCCATTATCGAGCCGGATGGCGCAGGGTTCAAAGAAAAAGACGGCTGGAACCTGGTCTCCGGCTCCGACGAATGGTTTGGCCCGGTTCACGCCGAGGTAGGACCCGACGGCGCGGTTTGGATACTCGACTGGTACAATTTCATTATCCAGCACAATGTATTTGTCCCTGCTCAAGCGCCTTCCGATAAGGTACTGCCCTTTACCGAGCAGCCCCACGGCTCAGGCAATGCATTTGAAAGTGACCTGCGAGACAGAGTGCACGGCCGGGTGTACAGGGTGGTCTACAAAGGAGCAAAGCATAACACCTCTGCCAAGCTGTCCAAAAATGACGTATCCGGATTACTGAAAGCGTTGAAAAGCGACAATAAGTTCTGGCGGATGCATGCCCAGCGGCTGCTGGTGGAACGACAGAACGATGATGTGACGGCCGACCTGATCAAAATTGCTGCCGACAGGAAAACCGACAAAATCGGGCTGAACGCTCCCGCCATACATGCCCTGTGGACGCTGGAAGGGTTGAATACCATATCATCGCGCCCCGAAGTTTTCAATGCCGTAGTAAAGGCACTGAGCCACCCGTCGGCAGGTGTGCGCAAAGCGGCCGTCCAGGTATTGCCGGTCGACGACCGGTCGGGAGACGCGATACTGCGTAGCGGGATACTGTCGGATGCCAACCTGAACACGCGACTGGCCGCTTTTGTAAAACTTGCCGGATACCCTGCTTCGGAAGCGATAGCCCTGGCGCTGCACAAAGCCGCCGGCGACCCCGTCAACGAAAAGGACAGGTGGCTATCCCAGGCGCTGCTCGGAGCAGCCGCACAGCATCAGGATGCTTTTATAAAGATAGCATCCGCCCGACCGGCCGGTGGCCTCGTCGGCAGTATCAGGCAGTCGCTGACTGAAGAAACTTACACGCTCGGCCGCAGGACCCGCGTGCAGTTCTCTCCCGACGTTGCCGGAAAGGAGATACATATCGGAGCCGAGGTAAGGAGGAATGACAAAAACGAGCCTTTCCACGGCCTGATCGTGGGCCAGGGTGACAAAAACGACGGGTATGCCCTTTTCATGAAAAACAACAGACTGTTTTTCGAAGTCTACCAGCACGGCAATACCACTACCATCGCTACGGGCAATGCCATACCGGATAACTTTACGGTAGACGCCCGGATAGCGGCCGATGCCACTGCCAGTCTTGTTGTGAGCAATGTAGGCCTGGAAGAAAAGAAACTGATGCACCTGTTTGCCGCCCCGCTGAAGGTCTACTTACGCTCGGGTGAAGATTTTAACGATATACATGCGTTCACGGATTACGGAGAGTCATCGCGCTTTACCGGAAATGCGAACAACATCACGGTAAGACTGTTCCGAACAGACCGGCAGGGAGCAGTCCCACGTACCGGACAAATGGGAACTACGTCCCCTTCCGGTGATGTAGCCTCCGAGCGCGTCGAGCTGAAAGCGCTGCTGGATATCATGCAGTACGACAAAAAGCAGATTACGGTACCGGCCGGTCGGAAGATCACACTGCTGTTTGAAAATCCCGACGTCATGCAGCACAACCTGCTGATCATACGGCCCGGTACGCTGGAAATCGTAGGCAAAGCGGCCGACGAAATGCTGCTGTCACCGGACGCCGGTGATAAGCAATATGTTCCGGGTATCCCGGAAGTGCTTTATAAAACACCTTTGGTCGACCCCGGCAAAAGCTTTACGCTGGAGTTTACGGCACCGACCGAGCCCGGTGATTACCCCTACGTCTGCACCTTTCCCGGCCACTGGAGGGGTATGAACGGAATAATGAGAGTTGTAAATCAATAACCGAAATACGCATCCAAGCATGAAAAACACCCTGAGATTGTTGCTGATCTGTATGATTGCGGGCACTGCTTCGGCCCAGACAAAACCTGTCAGCGTGCTGATGGTGGGAGGAGGATCATCCCATGATTTTGAACGCTGGTACCGCCAGGAAGATGTGAAGACGCTGGAATCGACAGGTCAGTTCCGCGTCCGTTATACCGACCGCACCGATTCCATTGCTGTGTATCTGAAACAAACCGACGTGCTGATCCTTACCAACAACCAGCCTATACCCGAAAAGGACCAGAAGGCCATTACAGCATTTGTTGAAAAGGGGAAAGGGCTTGTGCTGCTGCATGCAGCAGTATGGTATAACTGGAAAGAGTGGCCTGCCTATAACCTCAACTACGTAGGTGGCGGCAGCAGGAGCCATGAGAAATTTCAGGAGTTCAAAAGCTATGTCGTAAACTCCGCTCACCCGATTACAAAGGATGTCCCTAAGAAATTCGAGTTCAAGGATGAGCTTTACCGCCACATGCCTGATCCCGCCGGACGGGGGATTGAAGTGCTTGTCATCGGGCAATCCAAAGAAACTGACGAGGTATATCCCGGCGTGTTTACAGTAAAGCACCCGAAGGCCAGGATCGCAGGCGTCACCCTGGGGCACGACGAGCACAGTCACCTGCACGAAGCCTACAAGACCCTGCTCATCAATACTGTGAAATGGGTCGTAAAATAAGCAAATGATATAATTTCTAATTCAATACGATATGTCAAAAATCACTGTTGTTATTGTAGGTATGGGCTTCGGGAAGGAATTTATCCCGATTTATCAGAAACACCCCAACATCAAAGCGGTCGGTATCTGTACCCGTAACCAGGATACGCTCGATGAGCTGAAAGCCAGATTCGACCTGGATGAAAACCTGCTTTTTACCGATTATGAAGATGTTGTAAAACGGGATGATGTGGATGCTATCCACATTGTCACGCCGGTACCGGAGCATGCACGTATGACACTGGCATCGCTGAATGCCGGCAAGCACACGGCCTGCACCATTCCCATGGCAATGACGGTAGAAGACTGCCGGGCGATCGTAGAAGCCAAACGCAGGAGCGGGAAAGTGTACATGATGATGGAAACTGCATTGTATACCCGCGAATTTCTGTATGGCCTGAAGCTGGCAGAAACCGGGCAACTGGGACGTATCCAGTTCGTGCGCGGCTCGCATATACAGGACATGAGCATGGATGGATGGGCGGAATACTGGAAAGGCTATCCTCCTATGCTCAACGGTACGCATGCCATATCACCGCTGCTGAAGATCAACAACACCATCGCCGAGTCGGTTGTATGCCACGGTTCAGGAAAGCTGTCTGACGACCTGGCGAGACGGTACGATTCGCCGTTTGCCGTGGAGACTGCTACCTTCAGACTGAAAGGTACGGATGTAGCCGCAGAGGCAACCCGCTCTCTGTTCGATGTGGTAAGACAATACCGCGAAAGTTACGATGTATACGGCACCAAAATGTCGTTTGAATGGGAACAGTTACAGGACGAGAACCACGTGATATTCGACGGCGGGGAAAATGCACACCGGATAGATGTACCCGACACAGACGAGCTGCTCATCCCTGAAATTGCCGGCTTTACCCGGCGGGAGAAGATAGACGACCCCAACCATGTCTCTTTCCTGCAGGGCGCAGGACACGGAGGATCGCATCCGCACCTGGTACAGGAATTTGTGGCCGCTATCGTGGAAGGCCGTGATTCGGCAGTAGATGCAGCGCTGGCCGCCAACTATACCTGTGCCGGGATATGCGCGCACGAGTCGGCCATGAAAGGCGGTATACGGGTGGATATACCGGATTTCGCATAATCAGAAGAATAATAAATGGAAATAGGAATAAGCACGTTTGTCTGGGTTTCACCGTTTGCGACCCGATCTTTCGATATCCTTTATAAGGCGAAGGAGATCGGCTATGACGTCATAGAAATCGCAGTGGAAGACCGGGACCTGATTGACTGGAGCACATTGAAGAGAACCAGCAGAGACCTGGATTTGAAAATCTCGGTCAGCGGAGCTTTCGGTATGGAGCGCGATATTTCCAGCAATCAGCCTGAAATCAGGGCAAACGGGCTTTCCTATATCGTGGATTGCCTCGAAATAGCCGATGAACTGGGTAGCCCCGTTTTTGGCGGACCGCTTTACTCTGCAGTGGGTAAAACACGGCTTGTTTCCGAAGACCAAAAAATACAGGAACGCCAATGGTGCCTCGACAACCTGCACAAGGCCGCCCGGCGCGCCGAAGAGTTGGGCGTCATCCTGGCATTGGAGCCGCTGAACCGGTTTGAAACCGACATGGTGAATACGGTGGGTCAGGCCATTTCGATGGTTGACGAGGTGGGTTCCCGGTATCTGAAAATCCTGCTGGATACCTTTCACAGCAACATCGAAGAAAAAAATATTCCGGCAAGCATCCGGAAGCTGGGTAGCAGGCTTGTCCACGTACAGGCCAACGAAAACGACCGGGGAACACCGGGAACAGGACATACGGATTGGACGGGCATACGGGAAGCCCTCGACGACATCGGTTACCAGGGGAGCATGGTGATCGAAACCTTCGGGGCTCCTTCAAAAGAGCTGGCCAGAGCCGCCAGTATATGGAGACCGTTAGCTAACAGCCCGGATGAACTGGCAAGAGAAGGATTTGCATTTCTGAAGCATACATTCTGCGAAAAAGCAGAACAGATATGACGCCGTTTATACGGTTACACGTTGATTGACCCGATTGCCTTTCACTGATTCCCAACAACAGTGCCTGGCAAAGGAAGCTACTGACAACTCAACTTATTGTAATTATGAGAAGAAGGGATTTTTTACATGCCTTGAATGGAGGCATGGCTGCCGCACTAATGCTAAATGAAGCATCTGCAGGCCTTTTGCATGGCAGTCCGGAAAGTACAGACATGCAAAAGGAACTGGCCTATCATACCATCCGGTCGGTTACCTTCGGGCATGTACGGATGCAGTATCCCCGCCAGGTAGGGAAAAATGCAAGACTGGATATTCATGGGTTCGGCCCCCGGATTGAAATATGCACTATTACCACCGACAAAGGCGCTACCGGCTGGGCATCGCTGCGGGGAGGCTTTGGAAATGCAAGCCGTATCATCCCGGAACTGACCGGCAGGAAATTGTCGGATGTATTCCGGGTGGCCATTGGCATCACCGACGACAAGTACCTTCCCTTTGACATGGCGTTGCATGACCTGGCAGGCATAGTCCTGAACAAACCGGTATATGCCCTGCTCGGCCGTGAAACGCCGTTTACAACGAAGTATTACAGCGGCATGATCTATTTTGACGATCTGGAGCCCGCCCATGCTCCCGGCGGGATCGACAGGCTCCTTGAAGAATGCCGCTACGATTACGAATACGGCTACCGTCAGTTTAAGCTAAAGATCGGGAGAGGACATCGATGGATGCCCTATAAGGAGGGTTTGGCGCGCGATATCGAGGTAACCCGGAAGCTGGCTGCAACGTTTCCCGATTGCGACATCCTCGTGGATGGCAACAACGGTTTTACCGTAAATGAGTTTATCGAATACCTCAAAGGAATAGACGGCGTGCCGCTATTCTGGATTGAAGAGCCTTTCCATGAAACCGTTGACGACTACCGGAAGCTCCGTGACTGGATGGCAAAGGCCAACGTGAAGAGCCTGATCGCCGACGGAGAGGCTGACCCGGACCCTGCATTGCTGGAAGAACTCATGCAGCAGAAGCTGATGGAAGTACACATTACCGACATCGAAGGGCTCGGATTTACCAACTGGCGAAAGCTGATGCCGCAGCTCGTCCGCCACAAGGTTCAGGCCTCCCCTCACGCCTGGGGTTCTCTGCTTAAATCGTATTACACGGCCCACCTGGCAGGCGGGCTGGGCAATACGGTGACTATAGAAGGTGTCACGAGTACTTCCGACGACGTGAACCTTACAGGATACAAAATCAAAGACGGAAAACTGATCCCTCCGGCCACACCCGGATTCGGATTAGAACTGAAACAGTAATCCTAATCAGCAACTACAGCCTAACTATTTCAACTAAATCTAAGTAATTATGAAAAAAGCACTATTACTTCTTTCATTACTGGGATGTGCGGAGCTATCCATAGTAATGGCCCAAACCCGCCAGATCAACGGGCAGGTGAGGGACGCAGCAGACAAGACGCCTGTTCTCGGGGCCAATATCCTGGCATCGGGCAGCAAAGAAGGCACGGCAACCAACGCAGAGGGGACATTCAGTCTCGACATTGCATCAAACGGAGATTCGCTGACCATTACGTTTATCGGCTATGAAAAACAGGTCCGGTTTGTCGGGCCGGGTGAAAACAATCTCGTTATTGACCTTGCCCCTTCGTCGGAAGCCCTGAGCGAGATCGTGGTCACCGGCTTCGGTATGACGCAGAAGAAAGAGACGCTGACGGGAGCTATTGCGACCATCGGCGCTGCGGATATCGGACGGTCTCTGGCTTCGACCGCCTCCGGCGCCCTGGTGGGGAAAATCCCCGGCCTGAACTTCCGCCAGACCGACGGGAGGCCGGGAGCCACTACCAATATCCAGATCCGCAACATGGGCAACCCATTGTATGTGATAGACGGCGTGCAGAAGGATGCGGGACAATTCAACAACCTCGACTTCAATGACATAGAGTCAATTTCCGTACTGAAGGACGCTTCTGCCGCCATTTACGGCGTACGTGCTGCCAACGGTGTGATCGTGGTCACGACCAAAAGAGGCACGCGGAATAGCAAAAATACGGTCAGTCTTACTTCCAATTTCGGCTTCCAGAACCTGTCTACATTCCCCAAACCGGCCAACGCGGTCACGTATGTCGAAAAGTACATCCAGTCGCAGACAGTCCAGAGAGCTACCAATTACCGGTATACCCAGGATGATCTGGCCAAGTGGAGGCAAGGGACAGAGAAGGGATATGTGCCGTTTGACTGGTACGATTTTATCTGGGAAACCGCGGCCCAAAACTACCTGAACGCCAACGTATCGGGCGGTTCCGATAAGATCAACTACTATTTCAGCGTCGGTCACCTTAACCAGAACGACGCGATCGTCAACTATGGGGGGTTCAAGCGTACCAACGTTCAAATGAACATTACGGCGCAAATCAGCGAGCGGTTCCGTATCGGAGCCAGCTACAATGCCCGTCTCGAGCAGAAAACAAACCCAGGGGTGCCGGGCGGGGATGACCTGTGGCTGCCGCGTTTCGGTACGTTCCGAAACCTGCCGACGGTACGCCCCTTTGCAAACGACAACCCCGCTTATCCTACCCGTACGTCGAACGACCCGGGGACCAACTTCGGATGGCTGACCTACGACCTTTCGGGTAAATTCCAGAATACCTGGCGGGTAAGCCAGCTTAACCTGGATGCCGATTACAAAATCTTTGACGGTCTGACTGCGCGGGCGCTGGTCGGCTACTATTACGCTGCCCAACGCCTCGAAAACCACGAATACACCTATAAGCTGTACGGCTATGACGAGACGACCGACACCTACCCGGTGATTTTCGAAAACAACAACCCGTGGAGGGAACGACGGATGGGGCATGTTGAAGAGCTGACCTCCAATTTCCAGCTGAATTATGTCAAAGCTTTCGGGCGTCACTCCATTGCCGCTATCGGGGGTGTGGAAAGCATCCTGAAAAACTCGCCGACGTCCTGGCTGCATACGATCCCTGAAGCCAACGCGCTGGGCCTGGTCTATTTCAATACCATGGACCGGTACGATGACGTGGGCAATAACCCCGAAGCGAGACTCGGGTATATCGGGAAGGTCAACTACGACTTTGGGAACAAGTACCTTGTCGAGCTGATCGGCCGGTATGACGGTTCGTGGAAATTCCCGACCAACGATCGCTGGGGCTTTTTCCCGAGCGTATCTGCCGGATGGCGCATCTCCGAGGAGCCATTCTGGAGGGACGGCAAGCTGGGCAGCATAATTGAAGATCTGAAGATAAGGGGCTCCCACGGGCTGGTCGGTGATGACAACACTTCGGGGTACAATGCGTTCGACTACATGGCAGGGTACAACTACCAGCAGGGCGGCTCGGTAATAGACGGTAAGTATGTGCTGGGTACCCAGCCGAGGGGCCTTCCGGTAACGACACTTTCATGGCTTCGCGCTCAGATAACCAATATCGGTATCGATGCGGCCTTCCTGCGTAACCGCTTGACTACAACCATCGAGCTGTTCCAGCGCAAACGGACGGGCCTGCCTGCAGCCCGGTACGACGTCTTGCTGCCGTTGGAGGTCGGGTTTAGCCTGCCGAACGAAAACCTCAACTCCGACATGCACCGGGGGTACGAGGCCGTAGTAAAATGGCAGGACCGTGTAAACGACCTGACCTACTCACTTGGCGGGAACATTACGTATTCACGGTTTTACGACTGGGATCGTTACAAGCCCAGGTTCAGCAACTCGTGGGACGAATACCGGAGTTCGATCGTAAGGCGGTACGGCTACATACATTGGGGACTTGAGGACGACGGACAGTTCCAGAGCTGGGACGAGATCGCCAATTGGAAGATCGACAACGACCGACAGGGCAACCGTACCCTGCGCCCGGGAGATATCAAGTATGTGGACCAGAACGGCGACGGTGTCATCAACGATCTGGATACTCGCCCCATCGGGTATCGCCGGGATGCCACCCCCATACTCAATTTCGGGTTAAATTTCGCTTTCGGGTATAAAGGCTTCGACCTGGCGCTCGACTTCGCGGGAGGCGGTATGTATACCTATTTCAAGGAATGGGAAATGCGCAACCCCTTCCACGACGGGGGCAATAACCCGCAGCACTACTTCGACAACTCCTGGAGGCTGGCAGATATCTGGAATCCCGACAGCGAGCTGATCCCGGGCAAGTATCCCATGCCGCTCATCGGGAACAGCGCCCACAGCAACTACTGGAACAGCACTTTCTGGACGCAAAAGATCCGGTATATCAAGCTACGTAACCTGGAGTGCGGCTACAACCTGCCGAAAAAGATCCTCGCTCCGGTTTCCATTGCCGGCGCCAGGGTGTACCTGTCAGGACAGAACCTGTATACGTTGACGAATCTCATCGGTATCGACCCCGAAATGGACGCTACCAACGGACTAGGCTACCCGACCTTCCGGATCGTGAACGTAGGTCTGAACGTGAAGTTTTAATGTGGTGGATAGTCTTTAACAGAAAAGAACATAATAATGAAAAACCTATCGATATTCAGAGTTATAGCACTGGTGGCGGGACTCTCCTGCTTTACCGGCTGCTCCGACTTTCTTGAGCGCAAGCCCGACCAGATCCTCACCGACGATCAGATTTTCGGCGATGCAGTAATGATCCGCTCCGTATTGGCCAATTTTTATGGCCGCGTCACATGGGGACAGAATATAAGCGATTCCTATTCTTATACGGTGCTCGACGAGGCCGGAAAATCGGACGGAGGTCCTGATAACCTGCAGAGCTATCCCAGCATCATATGGACTTTGCCTGACTACGTCCTGATCCGCAACATCAACCAGTTTCTGCAGGGGCTCCGCGGATCCACAGCGTTGGGTGAAGAAGATAAGAGGTCGTATGAAGGAGAAGCCCGCTTCTTAAGGGCCTGGGTCTATTTCAATTTCTGCCGGTCAACGGGAGGTATGCCCATTGTAGGCGACGAGGTGTTTGAGTATACCAGCGGTATGGATGTGACCACACTGAGGCATGCCCGCTCCACCGAGGCGGAGATGTACGACTACATCATCTCCGAATGTGATGCCGTGGCAGGGATGCTGAAAGGCGCTACGACCGTCAACTCCGCCCGCGCCAACCGGTGGGCCGCCCTGATGCTGAAAGCAAGGGCTGCCATTTACGCCGGATCCCTGGCCAACTACAACAACAAAATGCCCAGCCCGATCCGTACGGCAGGCGGAGAAGTGGGGATCCCCGCAGATCGCGCCACCGGCTACTACAACCAGGCCATGGCCGCGGCCAAAGAGGTGATCGACAACAGCCCGTATGAGCTGCAGTTGAACAAGCCCGATGACCTGGAGCGTAATTTCTACGAAGCGGTGAGTGTCAAGACCAATAACAAAGAAGTGATCTGGGCAAGGGATCACGGCTATCCGGGTATCGGTCAGCAAGTCGGCTTTACCACGATCAATATCCCCGGCTCACACGCCGAAGACATCGATCGCGCTTACCTCGGGGTCCTTCTGAACCTTGTAGAGGCGTTTGAATACACCGACAACCGGAACGGCGCTATCCGTATCCAGGACGCACAGGGGAACTATGTCTTTTACGACAACCCGTCGGATGCGTTTGCGAAGAAGGATGCCCGGCTTGGCGGAACCGTTATTGTCCCCAATTCCGGCTTCAAAGGAATACCGGTGGAGCTGCAGGCAGGCCATAAAGTATGGAGCAACGGGATCTGGCAAACGATCACCAGCGAACCCGGCAGTCGGGATGCCGCAGGCCGGGTTATCACCTCTGTCAACGGGCCGAACCGTTCCAATGAGCAGTATATCAACAAGACCGGGTTTTTCGTAAGAAAATTCCTGGATGAAACACCGGGCGCATCGACCCGCGGCCGCAACAGCGACATGTGGTTTCCGAGGTTCCGGTTTGCCGAAGCGGTGCTGATCGCCGCAGAGGCCGCGATGGAGCTTGGACAGGGAGCAGTTGCCGTAGGTTACATCAACCAGGTACGTGCCCGTGCGGGGATACAGCCCCTCACCACCGTGACGCTCAACGATATCGTGCAGGAACGGCGCGTGGAATTTGCTTTCGAAGACCACCGCTATTGGGATCTGAAGCGCTTCCGGCTGGCCCACATCGTCTGGAACGGCGTGGTCAACAGTCCGAATGCCCAGCATTTTGCCCTGTTCCCCTACCGGGTAGTGGCCCCGGGCACGCCCAACGACGGCAAATATGTATTCGACAGGCTGGTATTCAGCAACTCGCTGCACCCCCGGTTTTTCGAACTCAGAAATTACTACAACTTTATCAGCCTCGCCTGGCGGGATGCAAACCCGTCGTTTGTACTCAACCCGTTTCAGTAAAATTCAATTGAATGATGATGATGAGAAAATATGTAAATATGGCGCTGCTCTCTGCATCGATTGTGGCAAGCAGCTGCGGATTGGATAACCGCGTGGCGCCTGAGTCGAAAGTATTGGGACGCGTTGTGTATAACGGACAGCAGATAGGAGTAAGAGGTACCGGTGAAGCCGTGCAATTGCAGTTTTTCCAGGATGGCTACCAGCTGAGAAATCCTATCCCGGTGTATGTAGGCCAGGACGGGACGTTTGAAGCCAAGCTCGCCGACGGGCAATATAAAATGGTAACGAGGGACAACAACGGCCCCTGGGTAAATACCCGCGATACTACCGTGATCAACCTGAAGGGCACGGCAAACGTGGATCTCCAGGTAACGCCGTTGTTCAACCTGTCCAACGTATCGATTTCTTTGAGCGGAAACAGCGTAAATGCATCTTTCCAGGTAGACCAGGTCACCTCCGGCTGGAATATCGACTATGCGATGATCCTCGTAAGCCGGACCTCGTTCGTAGACGACGTTGCCAATATTGGCCGCCGCGAGATCAAGGGAATAACAGCAGGTACTTCGCGGAACGAGTCGCTGGATCTGTCTGCAATTTCCGGCACCGACGGACCGCTTTTCGCCCGGGTGGGTGTCAGGGCTGCCGGTAAGGATCAGGCGATTTATTCGCAGGTCGTGAAGCTGCGGTAAGAGGTTTCTTTTTTAACGGTTTTATGGTCGCTGCCCCGCAAAACAGGGCAGCGACCGGTTTATAAAAGCACAGTATCATTCGTTATTGGATTTTTAACCAACGTATTCGTTCGAGGGATACGATCCTGGCACTACTGTAAAGCCTGCCACCCGATAATGACAAAATGCAATTTCTAATAACTTTGAACTATGAAAACATATCTCTGGTTAGTCATTGGCCTGCTCGTATGCACTGGCTGCGGTGAAAATAAACAACCGCAAACCTTTCAAAATCCGCTGGACGTCGCCTTTGGCGATCCGTATGTACTGTACGATGACGACACCGAACAGTATTATATGTACGGCACCGGCGGTGGGGCCAAAAACGGCTTTGCTGCCTATTCTTCCAAAAACCTGGAGGATTGGGAGTTTGCCGGACAGGTCTACCAGGGCAATACCGGCAGCACCTGGGGCATCGGCGCCTTCTGGGCTCCCGAGGTGTACAAACGTGACGGTAAGTTTTATATGTTTTACAGCGCGCAATGGCGTGATAATCCGACCAACGAGCTCGAAAATTTTAAAATCGGCGTAGCGGTTTCCGACAAGCCGACGGGCCCGTTCATAGACATGAGCGACCGGCCGCTCTTTGACCCCGGGTATCCCATTATCGATGCCAACGTATATTTTGCCGAAGACGGCAAAGCCTATCTGTATTATTCGCGCTGCTGCTACAAGCACGCTGTAGCGAGCGAAGTCGCCGATTGGGCACGCCGCAGAGAGTGGTTCGACGAGATCGAAGAGAGCTGGGTGTACGGGATTGAGCTGGCGCCCGATTTCTCGGGGATCATAGGCGAGCCTGTGCTGCTGCTAAGGCCCCCGGTGAAAATGAACGATGCACAGGCCGAATGGGAAAGCAGGTCGGTTACTTCCAGGGAGGTCAACCGCCGGTGGACGGAGGGTTCATTTACATTCAAGCACGGCGACACCTACTACATGATGTATTCGGCCAACCATTTTGCCGGAGAAAACTATGCTGTGGGCTATGCCGTGGCAAAGCACCCCCTGGGCCCCTATACCAAAGCAGCCAATAACCCCGTGCTCGAAAAGAATACAGCTTCAGGCGGCAGCGTGACCGGTACGGGCCACAACAGCGTACTTTTCATGCCCGACAGGCAGATGCTTTGCGTATATCACGGCCGTACCCGCGAAACAGGCGATGAGCGTGTGGTTTTTATAGACGCCATGGAAATCGATGAAGCAGGCTTGTTGACTGTGAAGGGGCCTACTACCGCGGGACAGAAAAAAAAGTAATACCTAATTTAACCCTGTTTCATGCTAATGAAATCCAGATCCTTCGTATTGCTGTCGGGGCTTGTCTTACTTTCTTTTTCGCTCCGGGCGCCATTTCCGGGATACAGCTTTGACGGGCAGGCAAATCAGAACCGGCCCAACATCCTCCTGATAATGGTCGACGATCTGAAACCCGCATTGGGAGCTTACGGGGACAAGCATGCCATCACTCCCTGTATAGACCGGTTTGCCTCAAAAGGCCTGCGCTTTGATCTGGCTTATGCCAACCAGGCCGTGTGTGCGCCATCCCGCTACAACCTGATGCTGGGAAGCCGTTCGTCTTCTTCGGGAATTTACGGGTTTGGCCAGGACTTCCGCGACCACTACCCTGATGCCGTTACCCTGCCCCAGTTTTTCAAACAGCACGGATATCACACTGAATCGATGGGAAAAGTGTTTCATATCGGTCACAACACCTACAACGATGAAGCTTCCTGGAGCGTACCGCACCATAAAGACCTCGTTATCGAATACGTAGACCCCGCTAGCAAAAAAGATGGTTTCACTCGGGAAGAAGCGCTTTTTTCAAACCAGAGCGCCCGGGGGCTACCCCGTGGACCGGCCTGGGAGTCGCCTGATGTGGAAGACGGTGCCTATGCCGACGGTCGTGTTGCAAACCGGGCTGTGGAACGGCTCCGGCTGCTGAAAGAGAATCATTCCGGGCCATTTTTCCTGGCCGTAGGTTTTGCCAGACCTCACCTGCCGTTTTCAGTCCCGAAAAGGTATTGGGAATTGTACAACCCCGAAACCCTGCCGCTTCCTACCTATGAGAAAGCCCCGGAAGGCGCTCCTTCGTATGCCGTGAAACGCGATACCGAGATCGACCAGTATGTGCCCATTCCACCTTCGTCGGAGGTAGATCCATTCCCCACCGACCTGAAACGCAAGCTTATCCATGGTTACTATGCCGGCGTCAGCTACGTGGATACGCAGATCGGGAAGGTACTGGCAGCGCTGGAAGAGCTGAAACTTGACGAAAACACGATCGTCGTGCTGTGGGGCGACCATGGCTATCACCTGGGTGAAATGGGCATCTGGACCAAGCATGTGAATTATGAGCTGGCTAACCGGATTCCCCTGCTGATCGCGGCGCCGGGCGTTACCCGACCGGGAACCGCTACCTCCCAGCCTGCCGAAACAGTTGACATCTATACTACCCTGGTCGAGCTCGCCGGTTTTGCGCGGCCTGAAGTTGCGCAGCCTCTGGACGGCGAAAGCCTGGTGAGGGTGCTGACCGACCCGCAAGCCCGGGTGAGGGATCACGCCTATCATTGCTTCCCCCGCGGAGGCCGGCTGGGCCGGGCGATACGCACCGACCGCTATCGACTTGTCGAATGGAAAAAGATCGGAGCACCGGCTGATTCGGCGGAATACGAGCTGTACGATTACCGGGAAGGGCTTGTAGAGACAAAGAACATTGCAGCCGAAAACCCTGCAATACTAGCCGAAATGAAACGACTGCTGGCCTTCCACCCGGAAGCAACGCCGGTCCGTCCGGCAAGCGTCACGCGCTGAGCATCAAACCCTCCGTGGTCCTCCATTTCACTCTGTGGCCCTCTGTGTCCCCTACTGTAACAACCTCTCCGTACACCCCGAACAAAATTCCCTCCCGTTGCGTTATCATAACATCCTGGCAAAGGAAATAACTATGGAGACCGAAGAAATCATTAACAAAGTGGCCGGCAGCGGCCTTGTATCTTTAGACCTCGAAGAATTTTACCACCACGGCGAGCGCGTTGTCTATGACCTGAAAGACAACCTCTTCCAGGGCCTTATTCTCCGGGAAAAAGACTTCAGAGCTTTCCTCAAAGAGCATGACTGGACCGCGTACGAAGGGAAAAACGTAGCCATAACCTGTTCGGAAGATGCCATTGTCCCGACCTGGGCATATATGCTGCTGACGCTGCAATTGGCTCCATACGCCAATATGATCGTATACGGCAACGAAGAAGAGCTTGAGAACAAATTGTTTTCTGATGCTCTTTCGCGTATCGATATCGAAAGTTTCCGTGATAAAAAGGTTGTCGTAAAAGGATGCAGCAAATACCCCGTACCGGTATCGGCCTATGTCGAGATTACCCGCCTGCTGAAGCCGGTAGTACAAAGCCTCATGTTCGGCGAGCCGTGCAGCACGGTGCCACTGTATAAACGGCCGAAAGGGGAGTTGTGAATTATGAGTTAGGGATTATGAATTTCATCCCCTCCGCTGTAATACTCCGCCAACTCTGTGCCTCCCTCCGTGAACCTCCGTGGTTAACTACGCTTTAAACAACCGAAAGCTCTTCCTGTGATACGGCGTAACGCCGAATTCTAACAGCGCTTTCCTATGGGCAATTGTCGGGTATCCCACATTATGTTCCCAACCGTATTGCGGATAATCCTTCGCCAGCTCACCCATTAGCTCGTCCCGGTAGTTCTTGGCCAGTACTGAGGCCGCTGCAATCGAGAAATACTGCGAATCGCCTTTTACAATGCAGGTATGCGGCAACATCGGGTAGGGAGTAAACCGGTTGCCATCGACCAGGAGGTGCTCCGGAGGCGTTTTCAAACGGTCGACGGCCCGGTGCATTGCCAGGAAACTGGCTTTCAGTATGTTGATCCTGTCGATCTCCTCGTGCGATACTTCGGCGATTGCCCAGTCGACCGCCTCCCTGATAATATCCCGCCCGATCATTATCCTCTGCTGCGCCGTGAGCTGCTTGGAGTCGTTCAGGAGGACATGCGAATAGTCTGCCGGGAGAATCACCGCAGCAGCAACCACCGGACCTGCCAGGCAGCCGCGGCCGACCTCGTCAAGCCCGGCTTCTACATAACGGCTGTTATAACACGATTTAAGCATCAATCTTCCAATACATTAGACATAAAAGTACTTTTCAGGCCCAGCGAAATAATAACGAGCACGATTGCCCATGTCAGGTAAACCCTGTAAAAGTCCTTCACTTCACTATAAATAGAGTCTTTGTATTTGACTTTTTCAAGCTGGTTGATCTGCGAAAAAACACGCTCGAGCGCCGAATTGTCCGTTGCCCGGTAATACTGATTTTCGGAGGCGATACGGCGCAGGGCGTCTCCGGGGGTCTCAGCCGATCTGCCCACAGCAATGCTGTATATCCTTATGCCATATGCTTCGGCGAGCTTCGACATGGTATAAGGATCGAGGTTACCGGAAGTATTATCGCCATCGCTCAGCAGGATAATCACTTTACTATTGCTTTTTGAATCCCGCATCCTGTTAGTTGCTACGGCGATCGCGCTTCCGATCGCGGTGCCTGCTTCCTGGATCATATCGGTCTGAAGATCTTCTATATATTGGTTCAAAAGCTCGTAGTCGGTAGTCAGCGGGCACAGCGAGTACGCCTCACCGGCAAAAATGACCAGACCGATCCGGTCCTGGACCCGGTTTTCGATAAATTTTCCGGCAACGCTTTTGGCCGCTGCCAGCCTATCGGGAAGCAGGTCGCGCTCCAGCATGGACTCCGAAATATCTATAGCCAGGACAATATCGATACCTTCCGAAAACCGGTCGACCTGGTTGGTCACCGTCTGCGGCCTTGCTACCGCCACGATACCGAGTGCCAGCGCCAGCGCATAAAGGAAAGGAGGAACCAGGCGTAAAAGCGTGACCCAGTTCATGAAATGCCCTCCCGGCAAACCAGAAACCTTTATGAACTGCTTATCTTTCTGATGCAGCGCATTACGCAGCAAAAACAAAACCGGAACCACAGGCAACAGGTACAGAAGCTGCGGGTATTCCCACCGCAGACTCCGGATCCAGTCCCAGTCAAACCATTGTAAAGAAAGCCACTCCATTTAAATATGAACCCTTACTCTAAACAGGTGTATTTACTCCTATAATACTCCTTCTTTTATTGACATACAATGTCTGCGCTACATTCTTGAGCGTCAGTAGTGAATTCCCTATATCACCGGACTGTGAGGAAAAACCGTATATGACCTTGTCCGTTTCCTTCAGCGCTTCGCTCAGGGATTTATCCGAAATATTATCCGAGATCTCGCGGGTCGTGAACGTGGTGAAAGGCTTGTTCTCCACCCTTTCCAGGTAACTTTTCCATAAGATCAGGGCTTTCTCGACATCCTGTATGCTTCCCCTGTTCTTTGCATTCATAAAATGCCGGTTAAATCCGCGCGTGAACTCCCGGTGTCTTCTCTGCAGGAGAAACACCTTCCACTGCCGGATGATCCTTTCACCGAACAACCACTTTACCAGGAAGGCCGTGATGGCCGCGATCAGCAATCCTCCCAAAAAAGCCTGGTAATTAAGTCTCTCCCTCATGGGCAGCAGCTTCGGCCGGCTGGTCAGGGCGAGGGTATCCAGCCTGGCCCTGTCGACCGACAAAGCCACAAAACTGGTATCTTTGACCGGGTAAACCGCAGTACAATCCTTCCCGTTCCATATAAATACCGGCAGCGATATTTCTATCGCCGGCGTTACTTCAAAAGACACAAGATGGTATACGGCACTGTCCAGGCTCCCCCTTTTGTCGGTACGCGTGCTGAATACTTCCTGCCTGCGGAAGCCGAAAGGCGAAAAATTATAGGTAGAATCGGGAAAAAACACTTCTTCATCCGACGGGTGTCGATAGCTCAGGCTATAGGTAAAAGTTTCCCCGGTCCGTACCGTATCCCGGTCGATCCTGCCGGAAGGCGCCGTTTTCTGCTGCGCAACTGCCGGAAGAGCCGGCATGAGCCACATAAACAGTGCTGCCAAATACCCCGCATTCATCCTGAAAATGACCTTGTATACGGGAATGGCATGCTTCATGTGTATAAAATAGTTGAAAGTTGAGAGTTGAAAGTTGAAAGTTGAGAGTTGAGAGTGGTTGCCGCTGTGGTAAGTTCTCATTTACTTGCAGATCGCTCTTTCTGATAACGGCGGACCCTGAAAAGGCGGATAAGCAACGGGACAAAATCTTCCGACGATTCTATCGAAAGATAGTCCGCCTTGTTTTGCCGGCAAATCCTTTCAAGGTTCCTTTTTCTTTCCAGGAACTGCTCACCCACTGTGTTCCGATAGAACGGCGACGAGGTATTGACCCAGCTTCTTTCACCGGTTTCGGCGTTAAGGACCGGAATGATCCCCATAGCGGGGACCTCCTGCTCTGACTTGTCATAAAGATTGATGACGATGAGATCATGCTTCCTTGCCATGGCTTTCAAATGAAGCTCATATCCGCTGTCTACGAAATCGGATATCAGGAAAATCAACGATCTCCGGTTCAGCATCTCCAGCGCGTGGAGGATGGTCCTGCTGAGGTTCGTCTTTTTAGATACCGGCTCGAGGTTATAAATAGCCGAAATGATGCGGTAGGCCTGCTTCATCCCTCCGCCGGGCCTTATATAACGTTCGTTCTGGTCGGAGAAGCACTGCAGGCCGACCTGGCTGGCTTCTTTCACAGCCGCCAACGTTAGAACGCCGCATATTTCACGCGCTGTATCTACCTTCTGGCGCTGGGAAGTTCCCACCTGCTGGGATCCGCTTACGTCCAGGAGAAAAAAAACGGTTTGCTCTTTTTCTTCCCTGAAAAGCTTGATATAGGTCCCGTGACCTTTGGCGGAAGAATTCCAGTCAATCGCCCGGATATCGTCTCCATACTGATACTGCCTCAAATCGGAGAAATCAAGGCCGGAGCCTTTAAATACCGAGTGAAAGTTTCCCTGCCGCGGATTGTTGACAGCTTTCCTGATACGTATTTCGTACCTATGCAACCGGGAAAGAAACTGCCTGAACATCGGAAACGGATTTTTCTGAAAAATTCACCAATTTTGCGTACTTTGATTGCAAAGATAGCCTATACCATAGCAATGCGAACAATCAAGTGGGCAGTGATGCTCATCTTTTTATCATGCAACGGAAATTCAAAACCGCCCAAAGACATCCTGGGCCGGGAAAAAATGGCGGAAATCCTGGCCGATATCCATATCGCCGAGTCGAAAGTGTCCAAGATGAACTTCCGCTCCATGGATTCATCGGTAGTGGTTTTCAACAAGCTTCAGCAGGATATCTGGGCTAAATACGAAGTCGATTCCGCATCATACAACAAAAGCTATGCGTATTATGCTGCTAACCCTGAAGCGATGAGCAGCCTTTACGAGATAGTAACCCAAAAACTGGAAAAAACCGACACTACTACCACAAAGCAACAATAAATTACAGAAGATTAGTGCTATGAATCGTTCCCTGGTGATTATTCCTACTTACAATGAGATTGAGAATATACATGCCATTATAGAAAAGGTATTCAGCCTTACAATCCCGTTTGATCTTCTCATTATCGATGACGGCTCGCCCGACGGAACGGCCCGGGCTGTCAGGAATATGCAGGAGACTTACCGGGAGCGGCTTCATTTACTTGAGAGAGCGGGGAAACAGGGCCTTGGAACCGCTTATATCCTGGGTTTTAAATGGGCGCTTCAAAATGGATACGACTATATCTTCGAGATGGATGCCGATTTTTCTCACAACCCGGAGGATCTCGTCAGGCTCCATCATGCCTGTCATGTCGAGGGTTACGACCTGGCTGTAGGGTCGCGGTACGTTACTGGCGTAAACGTTGTAAACTGGCCTATACAAAGAGTTTTGCTGTCGTATTTTGCGGGCACCTACGTCCGTGCCATCACATCGATGCCGGTCATGGACCCCACTGCCGGGTTCGTCTGCTACAGGCGGAGAGTCCTTGAAACCATCAACCTGGGCAAGATCCGCTTCGTAGGATATGCTTTCCAGATCGAGATGAAATTCAATACCTGGAAGCACGGCTTCAGCATCAGGGAAGTACCTATCATTTTCACTGACCGGACACAGGGCAATTCCAAGATGTCACGGGGAATTTTCAAAGAAGCTGTTTTCGGTGTGATAAACCTGAAAATCAGAAGTTTGTTTACGCGCTTCGGACCTGCGCCTGAAAAGAATAGCGGCGCACCGGCAACTTCTTAAAGAAAACCGGGGCGCCGCTGCGGTATATTAGTTCCTTACGAAGGATACTCGTGGGGAAGCGGTTTGTCAACAAGCTCATTCCACGGCAACCCGTGTACATTGAGCTTCTCCATAAACGGATCAGGATTAAGTTCTTCGCAGTTCCATACCCCCGGCCGCATCCACCCCGGATTTGTAAGCATAAGCATCGCGCCTATCATGGCAGGCACGCCGGTAGTATAGCTCACGGCCTGTCCGCGAACCTCCTTGTAGGTCTCGGCATGGTCGCAGTTATTCCAGACATAGTAGGTCCTCTCTTTACCATCCTTAACCCCTTTTATCTGTACACCGATCGAGGTCTGTCCCTGGTAATTCTCTCCCAGCGTATCAGGAGCTGGCAATACCGCTTTCAGAAATTCCAGAGGCACGATATCAACTCCTTTGAAGCTGATGGGTTCTATACTCGTCATCCCGACGTTCTGAAGTACGTTGAGGTGGGTGATATACTGTTGTCCGAAGGTCATCCAGAAACGCGCCCGTTTCAGCGAGGGGAAATTCTTCACAAGCGATTCAAGCTCTTCGTGATAAAGCACATAGCTTTCTTTTGGCCCAATACCCGGGTAGTCGATGGGCTTGTGAATGGACATGGCGGGGATTTCCACCCATTCGCCGTTTTCCCAGTATCTTCCGGGCTGCGTAATTTCCCTGATGTTGATTTCAGGGTTGAAATTGGTAGCAAAAGCCTTCCCATGGTCTCCGGCATTACAGTCGATGATGTCGAGGTAATGCATCTCGTCAAAATAATGCTTATTTGCGTATGCAGTGAACACCTGTGTTACACCCGGGTCAAAGCCGCACCCCAGCAACGCCATCAGCCCGGCTTCCCTGAACCTGTCCTGGTAGGCCCATTGCCAACTGTATTCAAACTTTGCAACATCCTTCGGCTCATAATTGGCGGTGTCGAGATAGTGGACTCCGGTTTCCAGGCACGCCTCCATCAATGCCAGGTCCTGATAAGGAAGGGCTACATTGATCAGAAGAACCGGCTTGAATCGTTTGATCAGCATGACCGTTTCTGCTACTATATCGGCATCTACCTGCGCTGTGCTGATGGTAATCCCGTGCAGGCTTTTAATTTCCGCAGCGATTTTATCGCATTTCGACAGCGTTCTGCTCGCCAGCATGATTTCCGTAAAAACGTCTGAATTCATAGCGCATTTGTGCGCCACCACGCTGCCAACTCCTCCGGCTCCTATGATAAGTACTTTCGACATGCAATCGCTTCAGGTTTATTATATTGCTTAATTAAAAATTCAATAAAAATACCATTCTTCACTTTAATCCTCCCGCTCGTCATGCAAATATAGGAGGCACGCCCATAATTTTCGAACTTAGCACCGTTATCGGGTTATTAATGATGGAAACACTGTTGCTCATTCTCGGTATTACGGCCCTTTTGGCGGGCCTGGCCGGCGCGGTATTGCCCATCCCGGGGCCTCCGCTGAGTTTCCTGGGATTATTATTGCTGCAATGGAGCGGGTATGTCGCCTTTAGCAGCACAGTGCTGTGGTCATTGGGGATAGTGACCGCCATTATTGCCATATTGGATTATTATATCCCGATATACGGAACTAAAAAATTCGGGGGAAGCCGTTACGGTAGCATCGGCACGATGGCAGGAATGCTCGTCGGGCTTTTCGTATTTCCCGGCATAGGATTGTTTTTAGGCGCTTTCCTCGGTGCTTTTCTGGGTGAGCTGCTCGGCCGCGCGCCATGGCAACTGGCATTAAAGGCGGCCACAGGCTCCTTCCTTGGATTTGTTACCGGAATTGTAATGAAAGTTGTGCTATGCCTGGTCATGATCGGCTATGCGATAGCGGCTTTTTTGTAGTTAGTTGAAAGTTGAAAATTGAAAATTGAAAGTTATCCATTTTCAACTCTCAACTCTCAACTCTCAACTTTAAACTCTCAACTCTCAACTAATTCACTCATCTCCTGCTTTCCATAAAAGACTGGAGGATAATTGTAGCGCTGATCTTATCGAGATTGGATTTGTCTCTCCTGTCTTTTTTGCTGACTCCCCCCATCACCATCGCCTGCATAGCGATAGTCGACGTAAATCGTTCATCATGCTCATAGACAGGGATATCTGCGAATTCCCTGCGTAGCCTTTTTATAGCTCCTCTTACCGCTGAAGTACTGTTTGTATCCTGGTTATCAAGGTCCTTCGGCATACCGATGACGAAGGCTTCCACCGATTCCTTCTGCAGGTAGTTTTTCAGGAAATCAAAGAGTTTATGCGTAGGAACCGTTTCCAAAGCCGTAGCAATAATCTGCTGGGGATCCGTTACGGCTATGCCCGTACGCTTAGTTCCGAAATCTATGGCGAGTAACCTGGGCATGACGTATTTTACATCTTACCCTAAAAACGGGTATTTTAAACAATGCAGCAGTATTATTTTCTTTCTAATGATGCTTTGATCTCCTGGACAAATTCTTCAGACACTCCGGTAAAACTTACGATTTCATGGATAGTAAAACGCCCGGAGTGGAGCAGGTTTCTGACGATTCCGGCCTTGCTCTCCTTTTCTCCCTCGATTTTGCCTTCCATCCGACCTCTTATAAAGAAAGGATCTTTCTCTTCTTTGAAAAATTTGGCTACAGATTCCATAATGTTATTAAATTCCGGGGTTAATTTACGCAATTGAACCAGCACCCGCAACTGTTGCAGGTACTTATTGGCCGACAACCCGCTCTCCGAGGTCTCGTGTACCTTGTTTAATATCTTCTGTAATACTGCTTCAGGTTTTTCAACACCATAATTCCCGAGTGCCGCCAGGATCTGCTCTTCAGGCCTGTCTGAAGCAAGAAACAGGCTGCTGGGAATATCCTTAAAGGAAATAAGCTGGTATTCAAAATAAAATCCCGGCTCGTCAATAATTGTCGGAAAGGAAGGTTCTGCTTTTCCCAGATAAAAAACATACTGCTTTACGGGAAGCCGGTAAATCTGCCTGGCCATAGCCCGGTAAGCAAGCATCCGGTTCGCCATATCGATTTCTTTTTCCGAAACCTGCATTTCGATATGGAGGATGAACCTACTACCATAAATGTCAGTAACTTTCCAGAGGGCATCCGTCTCTCTTTGCCAGGTTACCTGTATTTTGTCAGGCAGAGATTCACTTTCTGCAATTTTTATATTCAGTATCTTATCAATGATGCCCGGCAGGGCTGCCCGTAGATTCTCGCGCCAGATTTTGTCGTACTGATGGATTTCCGACCCCTTGGTCTTCCCGGATTCAGCAGATGAGCAGTTCTCATTCTCCGATTTTTTCCTTTTCATGTATAGTATGATATTCCGTTCAGTGAATGTAATAATATTTGGTTACCTTTTTCTACATTTAGGAATTCTATCTTTACAGTATGGCCCTTAACTACATTTTTGTTGCTTTTTTCGGCACGGCTTTCCTGATCGCTCTTTTTCAATTGCTCATTAGCGGTAACACGCAGGCATTCCAGGCTATTGTAGATGCGATGCTGGCCATGTCAAAGACAGCGGTAATGGACATAGCCCTACCGTTGACCGGGATCATGACCTTTTTTCTCGGGATTCTGAATGTTGGCGAAAAGGCGGGTATCATAGGCGGCCTCGCACGGTTAATCGGCCCGTTTTTCAACAAACTTTTCCCCGAGGTACCAAAGGACCATCCTGCAAACGGGCAGATGATTATGAATTTTTCGGCCAATATGCTGGGGCTCGACAATGCAGCGACTCCTTTTGGGCTCAAGGCCATGCAGAGCCTGCAGGAGCTCAACCCCTCAAAGGATACGGCATCTAACGCACAGATTATGTTCCTTGTGTTGCATACTTCCGGCCTGTGCATTATACCACTTACTATCATTGCCCAGAGAGCGATCCTGGGGGCGACCAACCCTTCCGATATTTTTATCCCGTGCGTCGTCGGAACCTACATTACGACTGTAGTAAGTATGATCCTGACCGCTGTATGGCAGAAAATCAATCTCTGGAACCGTACTTTCCTGATGGGTATAGGGGGAGCTACCGCGGCTATAGGCCTGTTTCTCTGGTACCTGGGAGGGCGCTCCAAAGAGGAGATAGAAATGATCTCCGTCGTAGCCGGCAACGCCCTGATCCTTTCCATCGTCGCGGGATTCCTGATCTGGGGGCTTTACAAAAAAATCAATGTCTTCGATGTATTCATCGAGGGGGCAAAAGGCGGCTTCACTACTGCTGTCACCATCATCCCCTACCTGGTCGGGCTGCTCGTGGCCATCAGCGCTTTCCGCGCCTGCGGCGCTATGGACTATTTCGTAGAGGCCATGCGCTTTGTTATCGCACAGACCGGCCTTAATACAGAGTTTACCGACGCCCTGCCGGTAGCCCTGATGCGCCCTCTTAGCGGCAGCGGTTCGCGGGCGCTGATGATAGAAGCAATGACTACACACGGACCTGATTCCTTTATAGGCCGTCTCTCCTGCATATTCCAGGGTTCCGCCGATACAACTTTCTACATCGTAGCCCTTTATTTTGGGTCGGTAGGAATTAAAAATACACGCTACGCCATTGTGGCCGGGCTACTTGCCGACTCGATCGGCGTTATTACCGCCATCTTCCTGGCCTATATGTTTTTTCATTGAGCGCTGGCGCCGTTCAGACTAATCCTCACAACGGCACCGCTAGCCTCCCCGTTCCCGATCGAGCAGGCTGCACCTATGGAGGCGGCCCGGCTCCGGACGTTCAGCAGGCCTATTCCCTTATGCAGTTCGCCGGACGGAGGTACATCAAAACCTTTCCCGTTATCGGCTACCGTAAGCTCCGGCATGTTGTCTTTTTGCTTAAGCGAGATCGCCACCTCCGTAGCCCGGGCATGTTTTACAACATTATTGATCAATTCAAGGGAGATATGATACAACTGATGTTCGATCTCCAAAGGGAGACGTTCTGCAAGGTGCGAATCCAGCTTAAAACTCAACCCGTTAACAGACTCAAGCCTCCCGACGAGTTTTTGCAGCGCCACGGCAAGACCTTTTTCCTCCAGGTCAGAAGGAGCCATATTATGTGAAATCAGCCTGATGTCATCATAAGCTTCACCTGCTATCTCCATCAGGTGGTTAATGATCTTCCGGTTGTAATCATTAAAATCACTTTCGTCCAGGCTTTCAAGTTGCCAGCGCATTCCTGCGATCTTGGTGTTAAGGCTGTCATGCAGCTCCGAAGCGACCCGCTTTCTTTCGATGTTCTGCCCCTTGCGAAGCGCCAGCCCTATTTCCTCGTTTTTGCGCTGGAGTTCTTCATTTTTAATCTTTAACCTTTTGTTGCTCCAGAAGACAATGACCAATGCTGCCAGTCCTGCCATCAGTAGCAATACCGTAATATTGCGCGCCTGTTCAAGATTTCGGTTTTCCAATGCCTGGATCCGTATCTGATCGGCCTGCTGCGCTTTCTCAAAATCATAACCAAGCGACGATGCCATCACCCTCTGGATCATTTCCCCGTTGAGCAGGCTATCAGAGAGAGTTTTAAACTGTTTATGATGCGCTATGGCGTTCCCCGGTAATCCCGTCTTTTCATAAGCCAGGGCCAGTTGCCTGTGGTATTCCGAAGCTTCTTTCAGGAGAGGAGGGTTTGCCGAGCCAGCCCATTCAAGCCCTTTCAACGCCAGGTCGATTACCTGTTTGTAATGCCCTTTATGCAGAAGCACATCACCCAGTACCATTTGCGCCGAATGCGAATGCAGTTCTTCCCCGTCGGTCAGTGCTTTAAACAGGCTGTCTGCTTTCAGCGCATACCGGAGCGCATCACCTGTATTACCCGATTTGAGAAAAGCATCCCCCATACGCGCATACGTACCTGTCAGGAACTGGACGCCGCCCAATTTCAGGTATCTTTCTTCTGCTTTTTTCAATTCTTCCAGCGCAGCCACGGGATCCCCCTGCTTCAGGTAAACCTCTCCTCTCTGACCAGATAGAAATGCCAGTACCCGCTCATCTTTTAGAGATATCGCATTCTTTTCCGCTTCCGCAAAACACGCCAGGGCCTGTTCAAACAGGCCTATGCTCATATACATTACCCCCAGGTTAGGAAGAGTCGCCCGCAAATTTTTTACATCGCCCGATCCTTCCTGAAGCCTCCTCGCTTTCAGTAAATAATCTATAGCCGATGCAAAATGACCTTCATCAGACTCCAGGCCCGCCAGTTGGGAGTAGACCATTCCTTCCCTGGTACGGTCCTCCAACTGTCTGAAGATCGTAAGGGCACTGTCGTACAGGGGTTTTACCTTATCACTATGTTCCCATATACCAAGGGAATACAGTTGGGCCCTCCTGAAATAGGTCTGCGCCTGGAGATGACGGTCCCCCGCTTCCTTTGCCGCTAAAAATGCGGAATCCAATTGAGCGTATGCTTCCCCGAGGTCCGAAAGATACTCCATCTCCATAAGTACGAGTTGGAGCCTTGCCTCTACTTCTCCCTTTTGAAAGGGAATGAGCCGGGCAATCCGTATTGCGCGCTGGTGGCATGAAACTGCTGCTGAGTCAAACCCGCTCTTCCAGAAACTGATACCCGCCTGGTTCAGGTAGTTTACCTTTTGAGTATCCTGGTCGGCAAGCCCACGTGCCAATAGCATAAGGGAATCGGCATCCTGTGCAAAAGATGCGACCCGCAGCAAAAACAAATATGTTATTAAAGAGAGGCGTCTCATCCGGATTCACAGAATCTTGAGGTTATCGGGGGTTTTAATAAAGATGTATAATTAAACTTACGCAATTTCTGCCTTAATACCATGGCATGTAACTTCCGGCGCGCCGGAGTTACATCAGGGAGTCGGGAGAGTATTCGAAAAATATTCTATATTGCCTGAGCTTCCTTATCCTGAAACCAATAAAGGCCGGATGGGAATTATCACTCAGCCTTATCATTTTCTTTCGAATATGACCCGACTTCTCTTTTTTCTTCTCCTGGCAATCAGCTATCGCGCCCAGTCTCAGGCCAACTTTACGGCGCCTGCACCCGAAGCAGTAGCCGGGAAAATAAAAATACTGCCTCCCCATCCACGCCTCCTGTTTCCGGGAAGCGAAACGGCTGTATTAAGAGAAAAGCTCGGCAAGGACCCTTACCGGGATTTCCTTCATAAAGCTATTATTTCCGAATGCGAAGCGCTGATCTCCCAGCCGCCGGTTGAAAGAATCCAGATCGGACGACGGCTCCTTGACAAATCGCGGGAATGCCTCCGGCGGGTTTTCCAGCTCTCTTACGCTTATCGTATGACGGGCGAACAGAAATTCCTGGAAAGAGCCGAAAAGGAAATGCTGGCAGTATCCGCTTTCAGCGACTGGAATCCTTCCCACTTTCTCGATGTAGCAGAGATGACCCTGGCGGTTTCATTGGGTTACGACTGGCTGTTCGACGCTCTTCCCGAAGCATCCAGGCAAAAAATAAGAACAGCAATCCTCGAAAAAGGAATCCGTCCTTCATGGGACAATAAATACAATTCATTTCTCCGTGCAGAGCACAACTGGAACCAGGTATGCAACGCCGGCATGACCTTCGGAGCGCTGGCTATCGCCGAATATGAGCCCGACCTTGCCACACGCACCGTTCACAGGGCACTTGAAACAACGCCTAAATCCATGACACCCTATGCGCCCGACGGCGGATACCCGGAAGGATATGGCTACTGGGACTATGGAACCAGCTTCAATGTGCTGCTGATAAGCGCATTGGAAACCGCGCTCGGTTCCGACTTCGGCTTGTCGGCCATACCGGGATTTATACAAACCGGCGGGTTCCTGCAAAACATGATCGGGCCTTCGGGTTTGGTGCACAACTGGGGTGACAGCGGCCTGCAGGCCGGACTCAGTCCCGCCATGTTATGGTTTGCAGATAAAACCGGCGATACCGGCTTGTTATGGAATCAAAAGCAATTCTTCACCTCCGGACGGTCCGACATGGTCAGGAACAGGCTGATTCCTGCCGCTTTGATTTGGGGGCACAAAATCGATCTGGCCGATTTAAAAGAGCCGGCCTCCCTGCTGTGGTCGGGACAGGGCCCGAGTCCTGTAGCATTAATGCGTACCTCCTGGAGCGATCCGAACGCTATTTTCGTAGGCTTCAAGGCTGGTTCAGCCAGCGTCAACCATGCGCATATGGATGCCGGCTCTTTTGTAATCGACGCCCTGGGTGAGCGTTGGGCAATGGATTTTGGAATGCAGAATTACCATTCGCTTGAATCTAAGGGCATCCAGCTCTGGGGAAGAGCCCAGGATGCACAAAGATGGAAGATATTCCGGTATAACAATTTCGTACACAATACGCTGACCATCGACAGCAGCCTTCAGAGGGTAGACGGCTATACAATGATAGACTCCCGATCAGACCGGCCCGACTACCTGAATGCAATCTCCGATCTTTCCCCTGTCTATAGCGGCCAGGCAGCCGGCGTTAAAAGGGGGATCGCGATACGGGACAGGAAATATGTGGTGGTAAGGGATGAAATTAAAGCCCCGGCGCGTGATATCCGCGTCCGCTGGACCCTCCTGACGCCGGCAACCGTGAGAATAGTCGACCGGGAAACCGTCGAACTTTCCCGGAACGGCAAAAAAATATACATGATATTTAACACAGGCGCCGGTTTCGAGCTCAAAACATGGACTACAGATCCTCCTAACGACTACGACGCTCCGAACCCGGGCACGACGCTCGTCGGGCTCGAAACTACTATTCCTTCGGGCAGGGATCAGGCAATCGATGTCGTTTTTTCCGCCAGCCCAAAAAAGAAACCGGCAATCGAGCCTCTCGCGAAGTGGCCGGTTTCGGTAAAATGAAGGTTAAGAAGTGACTAAATTGAATCCAGGAAATTAATTATGCGCAACCATCTTGTCTTCTGTTTCTTTCTCATAACCGGCGTTATCTGCGGCCGGGAACTGTCTGCTCAAAGAAATAACGAAACACCCCGGCCGGTTGTACTGGACAAAGTCTGGTCGGGGCACCCGGTCGGGTTCGACCTTCTTACTACCGAAAAATACCAGTATGCCGCTTATTATAATGCCGAAAGGCAGATGATCGTGGCGCGCCGGGCACTTGGATCCGATCAATGGGAGAAAAAAGTGCTTCCGTCTGTATTGGGTTGGGACAGCCACAACTACGTTACGATGGTTATCGACAAAAAAGGATTCATCCACGTTTCGGGAAATATGCACGGTGTACCGCTTGTCTACTTCCGGTCATCGGCTCCCTGGGAAATAAAAGAGTTTGAGCAGTTGGCTATGACAGGCCGGAATGAAGAGCGGGTAACTTACCCTGTTTTTTTCCAGGATCATGGCGGAGACCTCTATTTTCAGTACAGGAATGGGGGCAGCGGCGACGGCATTACCTATTGGAACAAATACGACGCAGAATCGAAACAATGGAAAAGCCTGTTTGAAACAGCCGTCTTTGACGGGGAAAAAGAAGCCAATGCTTATATGATCAATCCGGTCCTGGGGCCCGATGGCTATTTTTATATCGTATGGATGTGGAGGCTCACCCCGATTGCCAATACCAATCATAATCTCTCCTGCATGCGCAGCAAAGATCTTCTGAACTGGGAAAACATGAAGGGTGAAAAGGTGCTGCTGCCAGTCAAATGGAGCGGTGATCTGACGACTGTCGACCCGGTCGGTCCCTGGAATGGCTTGATCAATATGGGGTTCAATATTAGCTGGGATCGTGATAAGACCCCCTATATCACCTACCACAAATACGGCCCTGACGGTGTCAGTCAGGTTTTCATTGCAAGGTGGGAGCCGGGCTCAGGCCCGAAAGGGAGATGGAACATTTACCAGGTCAGTAAATGGGAGGATTTCAAATGGAGTCTGAACAAAGGAGGATCTATTGCAAACTCGATCTGGATTTCAAAGATACGTCCGGCAGGGACAGAAGAAATCGCGGCAGATTATCATCATGAAGCCTACGGCGACGGAAGCTGGGTCCTCGATAAAGCGTCCCTGCAAATCAAAAGGCAGGGAGAAGCAACCGGGAATGCTGATTTAACGGGACTCCCTCATGCACAGCCACAGGAAGGCATGGCTTTCCGTTACAAAAGCGACAATACCGGCGCATTTGTAATGCGATGGCAGACGCTTCCTACCAACCAGGACAGGCCGCGCCCGGGACCTGCTCCGGCGCCTGTCGAACTGGTCATATATCAAATCAGGTAATTTCGCCGATAACAACAATGAAACAATTCTTTTTAACCATCGCTTTCTGCTTGTCAGTCATCTGCCTACGGGCCCAGAAAATCATGCATCCGGGAGGAATGCATACCCAAAAACAACTTAATGCGACGAAATCGAAGCTGGACACGCCGCCTTACAGGGAAGCATACAAACAATTATTGTCATATGCCGACAGCGCATCGAGGCATCCGGTTCATTCGCTGGTCGACTTTTCTGTACCGGGCTACTATGTAGATGCAGAAGGCCACCGGACGAATTCCCGTTCTCTGCAGTCGGATGCCTTCGATGCCTACGCCTCCGCCCTTGCATTTTCATTGAGCGGAAAAGAGGAATATGCATCAAATGCTATCAGGTTTCTCAACGCCTGGTCGTACAAAAACACAGGCTATTCCCAAGCCGACGGTTCGCTTGTTATGGCTTATTCGGGTACGGCGATGGTAATGGCAGCGGAGCTTTTGTATAATACCCCGCAATGGAAGGCTGCCGACAAGGCTCAATTCAGCAACTGGGTCTCAAACGTTTACAAAAGGGCATGTAATGAAATACGGAACCGTAAGAACAACTGGGCTGACTGGGGAAGGTTCGGTTCCCTCCTGTCCGCTAACTTTCTGAATGATTTTGCCGAAGTAGAGGAAAATATACGCCTTATCAAAAGTGATCTCACCGATAAAATAGCGGAAGACGGTAGCATGCCTCATGAGACCCGACGGGGCGCGAATGGAATATGGTATACCTACTTCTCGCTGGCGCCTATCACGGCAGCCTGCTGGGTGGTGTACAATTCCACGGGTGAAAATCTTTTTACGTGGTCGCAAGACGGCCGATCATTGAAAAGAGCACTGGACTATCTCTATCGTTATACCCTTCAACCCGAATCGTGGCCCTGGTTCGAAAAACCTAACCGCGGGTCGCCGAACCGCTGGCCCGGCAATCTTTTCGAAGCGTTGTCGGACATTTACAACGAACAGAATTATGCCGCTTACAGTGATCCGGCACGACCTGTCAGCTATCCCGTTCATCATTTTGCCTGGACTTTCCCGACTTTAATGAAACCGGATCTTGAATAGCAGCTCAAATACACGCTATGTTTATCCTTCCTGGCGGAAGGATGTCTTTCTACCGGTGCTGGTTCTCATAGTGATGCCTGAGGAGATCTTCCCCGAAATCATTATCCAGGTCTCTCACTACTGAATGGATATGATTACCGTGGTTCTGGGTATTATCGAATTCGATCAGGATTCCCGGACCATGAATCCGGTAGTAATACCCGAGCCCAGTTCCCAGCTCCGGCTTTGTGTCTCCCATCCATGCAAAGTGTATATTCCCCAGCCCCTTTTCCTCCAATTGAGCCCATTGCTGGTTTTTCAATGTGACATGATAACGGTCGAGGTATATCCCGATCAGCTTCTTAAACAGCTCCCGCTGAGGCTCCGACATTTTATACATCGCGATCCCCTCCCGCTTTTCCAGCATCGCCTTCCGGGCATTGCCCGTAAAGATATCGTGCGGAGCTTTCGTACTCAGCAATACCGTCTCGAGCTGATCGGACGAAAAAGATCCCAGCAACTGAAACGCGACTTCCAGCTCATCCCTTAGGACTTGTTTCCCTTCCTGTGGCATTTGCGGCGGTACTTTTGCAGGATTACTCCCCATAAATCCCGGTAAAAACGCGATCCGGCCGTCTACCGATGAAAAGTGAAGCGACAGGTGATGCCCTTCGACCCGCCAGCCCCATACTTTTGATCCCGGCTGACCAAATACCAGGAAGGCATAGTTGCCCGGATCTCTGTAGGTGTCGTCGGGCGGGCGTTTTTCCAATACCCTCAGCACATTTTCCAGGTCTATGATCTGCTCTGCTTTCAGGTAGCCCTGAACACCCAGCACGGTCCGTAGCAAGGCCATCGCCTGCTTTCGCTGATGAGTATCCAGGTCTTTCAGTCTTACTCCCTTGCGGCTTCTGGGCGTATAATTCCAGTCAAAACGCAGCGGACTGTCGTAAGGTAAAAGGGTTTCGCTCTTTTGCTGTTCGGTCAGCGAAGTCACAAACGCTTTCGTAGCTTCGCTCATGCGCTTTTCCAGCAGGCGGGAAGTATCCTCCTGGGCAGATACCTGCCTGTGTACCAAAAGTAAAGATAGCAGAAGACAGCCCCGTACGATAGCGATGTAATTGTTCATACCGCCATGCATGATATTCTCTTACCCCAGTTTCTCCTTAAAAAACGTCACAGTCCTTTGCCAGGCCAGTTCGGCAGCTTTCTTGTCGTAACGCGGCGTAGTATCGTTGTGGAAGCCGTGATTGGCAGCCGGGTAGAAATAAGCGACGTATTCCTTCCCGTTTTCCTTAAGCGCCTTTTCATAGGCGGGCCATCCTTCGTTTACCCGGGTATCGAGCTCTGCATAATGCAATTGAAGAGGAGCCTTGATTTTCGGAACCTCCTCCTCAGGAGCTTGTCCTCCGTAAAAAGGAACCGCAGCTGCTAAATCCGGAACACGGGCCGCCATCATATTGGATACCCACCCACCGAAGCAAAAGCCTACCACTCCTACCTTTCCGTTGCAGAACTCATTTCCCTTCAGATATTCAAAGCCGGATATAAAATCCTCCAGTATCTCATTCCGGTCGCGTTTGCTTTGCAGTGTCCGCCCGTCATCGTCATTGCCGGGATAGCCGCCGAGAGGGCTCAGCGCGTCAGGGGCCAGGCTGATAAAGCCGGCCAGCGCCGCCCGCCGCCCTACATCCTCTATATGCGGGTTAAGCCCCCTGTTCTCATGTACGACAACAACACCGCCAAGCCTGCGTTTGTTATCTTTCGGCATAGACAAAAGTGCCCGGATCGTACCTCCTCCCTTCGGAGAAGGATAGTCGACATATTTTGTAGTAATCCGGGGATCATCCGGTTTGATCTGTAATGCCCCTTTATAATCGGGCATAAGGAAGCTCATAAGCGAAGCAACAGTCAACCCTCCCACCGCATAAGCGGAAAGGTTTTGCATGAAGTCGCTGCGTGTTAAGCGATTGTGGGCATAAGCGTCGTAAAGATCGAAAACTTCCTGCCTGATATCTTCTTTTCCCGGTGTTGACATAACAATTGTGTATTGAGTCGATTGTATAAAGGGGACCTATAAAGTTAATAATTCTCCGGGCAGCTCGCGACAAATATTTAAATTACTATTTATTAAAAAAATTGTTACAGACTACGTGTTTTTAAACCAGTAAAGAGTCTTCGTTAAAAGGGGGTATATTTATATGAGTTTACTTAACTAAAATATGAAAAAACCGACACACATTGACCGTATTACAGAAAAAGAACCAGACCGCCATTCGCCGGGCGGCCCGTTTTTTGTGCATCCCCCAAATATTGCCGACAGCGAAAAATTAACTGAGCACGAATCCGAGCTTATCATCCGTAAAACGCTGGAAAACGATACGGCCAAAGGGATCGAACTGCTCTTCAGGTGGTACTACGGTCCTCTCTGCAGCCATGCCGTGCGGTACGTATCTTCAAGAGAGATTGCCGAAGACATCGTTTCGGACGTCTTCTACCAGTTTCATTCCGAAGAAATCTTCCGCAAGGTTCAGACTTCATACAGGGCCTATCTCTTTACCTCGGTACGCTACCGGGCATTCGACTATGTCCGTGCCGAAATGAAAAGGAGCACTTCCCTTCAGCAAGCCGAATATATGGCCATCAGGGAAGACCAGCAGCCCGACAGTCTTACGCAGTTCGAAGATCTCTATCACGATGTCTTGCGCGCCATACATGACCTACCTGTCAAACGGAGGGAAATCTATATTAAACACCGGTTCGAGGGAAAAAAGTACCAGGAGATTGCCAAAGAAATGAGCTTGTCGCTCAGGACTGTGGAAACGCACATGTACCAGGCCATTCACCAGGTCCGTAAGTTCCTGACTGACCGGTGGCTGGTGGTTTTGCTGGCCTGTCTGCTGGCGTAGCCGCTCCTGCCTGCAAAACACCTCGGACTATCACTAATAAATCTTTACAGAAACCTACCCGACATGATACCAGAAATCAAAAAGGAAATAATCTTCGACTACTTTTCCGGAACGGCTACCGCCTTTCAGAAGCGGCAGATCGAAGAGTGGGCGACTGTTCCTGAAAACCGGGAATTATTCTTCCTCTGGCTATGGGAGTGGGAAAGAAACAACAGCCAGTACCAGGCCGATCCCTCCGCCGGGCTAAGCCGTCACCTGGAGCGGATGGAGAATGGCAATATTCAAAAACCCGTTATCTATTCCCCGCAGGAAGGTCCGTTCTACTCTGCCTGGGTGAAGAAACCCATGATCGCGGCCTCACTGGTGTTCATTATTTGCCTGACCGGTTGGCTTTGCAGGGACAGAATCCTGTTCCAGGCCTATTCTACCGGCTATGGAGAGATCCGGAGTATACTCCTTCCCGATAGCTCAAAGGTAGTGCTCAACGCTAACTCTACCTTAAAGGTCCCCAGGTTTGGCTTTGGAAAAGATGCCCGCGTTGTCCACCTGGCCGGTGAAGCCGGTTTCGAGGTAACTTCCCGGCCGGATAAGAAACGGTTTATCGTAAAAACCGACCGCAAGCTGGATGTAGTCGTGCTCGGAACGATCTTCAATGTATACGCCAGGCCGGGAGGTGCAAAGGTAGTCTTGAACGAAGGAAAAGTAAAGCTTCATTATCAGCAGGGGAACCGTGAAAAGCAGCTGACCCTGCATCCGGGCGACCTCGCCTCTCTGGATGAAAAAGGAGAAGTAAACGTTAGAAAAACCGCGCAGCCATCGAATTATTCGGCCTGGAAATTCCACCGTTTTGTATTCGAAAATACTTCCCTGCAGGAAATCGGGGAAAAAATAAAAGAAAGCTTCGGTGTCACGCTCGTAATAGGGAATCCGAAGCTGGCTACACTCACGATTTCCGGCGCTTTCACTGCGCTTAATGCAGTAGAGCTGGTAGAGCTGCTCTGCGATGCCTCCGAAGATCTCGCTTATTCGAAGGCAGGCAAAAATAAAATCATTTTAACAACCCGATAACAACTATATCCGTAAATCACGTTTAACATGAAACACAATTCCTTCACAAAAAGACCTGTACGGCTCTTCCTGCTGGTCATGATCCTCGTCGGTAGTCATGGCCCGGGTTTCTCACAGCTCATCGCCAGTGCTCTTACGCAGCAGGAAAAAATGCCTCTGCCGGTATCCAAAACATTAAAAGAAGTATTGCTGGAAATCAAAAAACACTACCAGGTCGACATTATTTATTTCGATTACGTCGTTGACGGCCACTTTCTGTCTCCCGAAAAAGTCGTACTGGGCAATAATGTAGAAAAAAGCCTGGCCGAATTGCTCAAGCCGCTGGGACTCAAATATAAAAAGGCAAAGCATGGAGGCTACATCATTACCAAACCCGGAGAAAAAGAGCAGGAATCTTTCTTCCAGACACGGGAAAACCACCTTTCGCTTCCAAGAAACAGGTCTGAAACAGGTTCTTCGTATACGTTTCAGCGGGAAGCCGGTATCCGGGATATCCTTCCTGCAACAGACAAAAGCATAACAGGCACCGTAACCGATGAAAACGGGGCCGGGCTCCCCGGGGTAAGCATTGTCATTAAGGGAAGCATGCAGGGAACTGTTACCGACATATCGGGCAAATACCAACTGGCGGTTCCCGGCCCTGAAGCCGTGCTGATCTTTTCCTTCGTAGGGTATATTTCGGAAGAAATTACAGTCGGGAACCGGGCTTCAGTCGATCTTTCGATGAAAGTGGATCAAAAAGCGCTGGAAGAAGTAGTGGTAGTGGGGTATGGTACCCAGCGGAAAACCGACGTAACGGGTGCGCTCTCGGTTATATCAACCAAGGAATTTGCGCAACAACCTGTAACGCGCCTCGACCAGGTATTGCAGGGCCGTGCAGCGGGGGTACAGGTGACGCAGGCCAACGGCGCGCCGGGCGGCGACGCCAGGATCCGCGTGCGGGGAGCCAACTCGGTGCTGGGCAATAACAACCCGCTCTACGTAATCGACGGTTTCGTAGGCGCCGACTTTAACTTTCTGAATCCCAGCGACATTGCAACGATTCAGATACTGAAAGATGCTTCTGCAACCTCTATCTACGGGAGCAGGGGCGCCAACGGGGTCGTGATCATTACTACAAAAAAAGGAGCAAGAGGTATAAAAGTTACTTACGAGGGCCAGGCGAGTATTTCTAACGTTATCAAGCGGTATGATGTACTTCCTGCCGGGGAATTTGCCGAGCTCGTCAACGCACGGTCTGTAGCTATCGGTGCGGCTCCTCCTTTTTCCGACAGCCAGATACAGGAGTTCAAACGGAGCGGCGGCACCGACTGGCAGGACCTCGTCTTCCGGACAGGAAGCGGGCAGCAGCAGCAGGTTTCCGTTTCGGGCGGCGGTGATAAAACTACTTTCCTGATTTCCGGGAACTACGTCAGTCAGAAAGGGATCGTGGAAAACAGCAATTTCAAGCGATATATCCTCAGGACAAACCTGGCTACAGAAGTAAACAAAAACCTGTCGCTCCGGTTGAACCTGTTCGGAACAAGGACGAACAACCACGACGGCGGCAGCGTGGGCGCTTTAAGACAGGCGCTTGCATGGGCACCTTCTACCCCGGCCCGCGGAGCCGACGGGCTGCCTACTTTCAACGACCCGATCGGATCGGTATTCCGCAACCCGCTCGACAATTTGTATGACCAGCAGGCAGACCAGCAGCGGACTACAATCAATGCCATCGGCGGGCTCAGCTACACGCTGCCTATTGAAGGCCTTACGCTCGACCTCCAGTATGCCATCAATTACCTCAACCTGCAGAACCTCAATTTTGCAGGACCAAGGATATCAAATAACAACCCGAATGCAACCCGGTATTCATCCGAACAGGTCACACTTCAGAACACCAACTCGCTCAATTACAACAGGATCTTCGGAAAGCATTCGTTTAACGCAGTAGCGGTTCTTGAGACACAGCAATTCACTGACCGGAATTTCAATGCCAATGCCCAGGGCCTGCGTTTCCCGCAGCTTGGCTATGACAACATCGGCGGTAACTCAGCAGCTACAGTATCGTCAGGATTCCAGAAATGGACGCTGCTTTCCCTGCTTGGGCGGGTAAATTACGCCTTTCAGGACAAATACCTGATCTCGGCTGCCGTGAGAAGAGACGGCTCATCGAAATTCA
>CAZLTN010000013.1:0-88048 GCA_964562455.1 uncultured Cytophagales bacterium | reverse complement strand
AGCACCTGTGTCGCTGTTATTCAGGCAACAACACAGTTCACGGCACACAAAACCTGTAACACCCGCAAAAAACAGGAGATGGACATAACTACTAGTCAGCCGATGGAGCGTGCGCTTCAGGATCTGCTTGACAAATACGGAATTACAACAAATGAACGCTTCGTTCTGACCGAAAGCAGCAATATCCCCGGAGCTCTGCACCTGCTCCCGGGATATGAGCTGATCGACCCGGCCCCGAACCCTGCGGAGGTTCCCCTGCTTTCATGGAGAGTCAGACGCTCCTTTACCGAGCTGCGTAAAATCGTGGAAGATGCGGTGGTGGAGCATGTTTGCCTGCTGCGGTTCAGTTGCCTGGCTTCCACAAACGGGTGGAGCCTGCATGAGCTGATCTACCGCGAAGTGGATTTGTGTGAATATATAACCGGCGGGAAAACAAATTCAGTATTTGCGGTATGGGAAGGGCGACGTTCCGTCAACATTATTCTCAGTCTTAATACCGGCGTTTTGTGCAGCGTCGAGATCAGCCTGCAGTTGCCTGCCGGCGCCGACCTCCAGGAAAGGCATGAAATCATCGGGCGTCGCGGTACGGCCGGCGACCGTGTTGTTGATACGCAGGCGCCACAGCAGTCTGTCTATTGTTTTACCCAATCCGGGGACAGCCGGTTTACAGACACGGATATGGAGCTCTTCGGATTTAACCCGGGGCAAACAGAACATATCAGGGGAGCCTTCGAAGTGTATAGGTTCCCTGCTCTCCGGGCTGCCTGGACTGCTCAGCACCGGCATCTTACCAATGTAGTCCGGGCCGCCGCCACTTCCGGGGAAATCCGTCAAAAAGTGACTATTTCTTAAATAAAATTTATGAAGCCAATCAAAATAGCCATGCTTTCCCTTACGCATGGCCACTCACGAAAATACTTCCAGACGCTGCATGAGAACAGGAAATTCGACTGGGTAGCCGTCAGCGCCGAATCGGAAAAAATCAGGGAAGATTTTCTCCGGAGGGGTTATGACGTTCCCTGCTACCTGGATGAAGACGAGATGTTTGAAAAGCATCCAGAGATAGAAGCGGTCGTGATAGCATCGGCCAACAGCAGGCATCTGTCGCAGGTAAAATCCTGCGCTGCCCGCGGTATCCATATCCTGAGCATGAAGGTACCGACCTTTGATACGGAGGAATACGAGCAGATGATCCGTACCGTAAATGAGCACAATATCGTCTGCCAGGTAGAGCTGGAATTACACTATAACCCGGTGGTGGCCCGGTTGAAAGACTTAGTAATGGAAAAGCAGGAGCTGGGTAGTCTAAGCACTTTTAACGCAACCAATATCACCTTGTCCCCGGTATGGGCTTTTCCGTGGCAGGGAGTACCGGAGGCGAGCTACGGTAAACGCGTTCCTCTCCGCTCCGGAGACCATCGGTTCAGGGGTGGCTGTCTGAGCGATCACCCGCACGTATTTGATCTGATCCGCTGGTTTACCGGAAGCAGCTTCGAGTATGTATATGCCGAGGTCGGGCCTAATATCCGCCCTGAGCTGGAAGTGGAGGACACAATGCTGGTAACAGGTAAAATGAAAAACGGTACCAGCTTCCTGTTCGATCCTTCCTGGTCTCGGCTGGAAGAAAGGCTGGAAGTTCCCGGACCGGGCTGGGAAGTACACCCGAAGCGCATGGAGGTGAACGTAAGCATCAGCGGAGAGCGTGGCGTGCTGTTGGCAGATTGCTTCGGACCCAATGTCTACCATAACGGCGCGCCCAACGACCGCTACACAGTCCAATACACTTATTTCGATGAATGGATTGGGATGATGGACGAGTTTTCCGACTGCATCCGTGACCATACCCGGCCTAAAATCAACCTGGAATGGCACCGGGATACGATACGGGCAATGAACGCCTGCTATGAAAGTGTGTCATCCGGCAGCCCTGTTTATCTATAAAATCCAACCTTATTTACCTGCTAAATCCAATCTGTGCAGCTATGTCTGATCGTCGAACTTTTATCAAGCAGCTTTCCGCTGCAGGAATGCTCAGTACGGCCCCGTCGGTTTTGTTCTCCCGGCCAAAACAGGAAGAAAAGAAAATATGGGCAGGGCTTCTCCATCTCAGCTTTAATATGTGGGAAGAATTTATTTCCCCGCACCGGCCCTTCCGGGGCTTTCGTCCCGATCTGCGTCTGAGCGAGCCGCTTTGGAACGACGCTTTGGACAGGATGTCGAAGTCAGGGATGAACATGGTCGTGATCGATTTGGGAGATGCCGTAAAATATGAAAGCCACCCTGAAATTGCGGTCAATAATGCCTGGTCCGGAGACCGGCTGAGAACCGAGCTGAAAAAAATGCGGGAGATGGGGCTGGAACCTATCCCAAAGCTTAATTTTTCGGCGGGTCACGATACGTGGATGAAGGAGTACTCACGTATGGTGTCGACAGCGCCGTACTATACTTTCTGCCGGAATATTATCGCGGAAGTCATCGACCTGTTTGACAAGCCGCGTTTTTTCCACCTGGGAATGGACGAAGAAACTGCTGCGCATCAGCACCACTATTTATATACGGTAGTCCGAAAAAACGACTTATGGTGGGGGGATTTCTATCACCTGGTCGGAGAGGTAGAGAAAGGCGGATCGCGTGCATGGACCTGGTCGGACTATATGTGGGACCATCCTGAGCTTTTCTTTAAGAAAATGCCGAAGTCCGTACTGCAAAGTAACTGGTATTACGGGGAAAGCTTTGATCTTTCAAAGATGGAAAATGCGGCAAAAAATACCGCGGCATCGGCGTTCGCGAAAGATTACATAAGAGCTAAATCCTATATAGACCTGGAAAAGCATGGTTATGACCAGGTCCCGACAGGCAGCTTCCACGACAACAACACGAAAAGCATAGGCAATACCGTCAGGTTCTGCAAAGAACATGTTGCCGGCAACCGGCTACTGGGTTTCCTTCAGACCTACTGGAAACCGACAATAGAAGAATACCGCGACCTGATACTGAAAGGCACGGATCTTACCGGGGAAGCGAAGCAATGGTTTGAAAAAGCCGGAAAATAGAGGTCGATCGGATGAAAAAAATACAACTTCCGTATAAATGGGAGCTGGTGGCATTGCTTTGGCTGGCTTTCTTCTTTAACCAGGCCGACCGGCAGATTTTCAATGTAGTGCTCTCCGCTATCCGCGACGACCTGGGCCTGACAGATGCGGATATGGGGCTGGTTTCTTCGTCCCTGGTTTTGATTTATGGCTTACTGGTGCCGGTCGCGGGAATTCTCGGCGACCGGTACCCCAAGAAACGGGTCATTATCATTGCGCTGATGGTGTGGACCTGCGCGACTCTCACCACCGGGATGAGTATGACGCTCCTGCATTTGATATTATTAAGGAGCATCGCTACCGGCGGCGGAGAAGCATTCTATTCGCCTTCTGCCAATTCACTGATCGGCGAATCGCATAAGGAAACACTCGCAACCGCTCTTTCCCTTCACCAGACCGCCTTATATGTAGGCGTGATCTGTAGCAGCTACATTACGGGGTATATTGCCGACCACTACGGTTGGAGAACGGCATTCTATGTTTTTGGCGGTGCGGGGATATTCCTGGCTGCGTTGATGCAGTGGCGGATCAGGGATATACGGACCGAAAAGCAGGTCGCGCCATCCGAACCTCGAAAAAGTATAAGGGAAGTTATCGGTATTTTCTTTAAAAAACCTACGGCGGTCCTGCTGGCGCTTGCCTTTGCGGGAATGCAGTTTGCCGGGGTCGGGTTTATGACATGGATGCCTACTTTTTTACATGAAAAATATAATTTGTCCCTCGCACAGGCAGGGTTTGATTCTACCTTCTATTACAAAGTAACAGCGCTGCTGGGTATTATTCTGGGGGCCAGGATAGCAGACCGGTTCACCCGAAAAATTACAGGTGCCAGGGGAATGGTGCAGATGGCCGGCTTGCTGACAGGCGTACCGGCCCTTTACTATATGGGAGCCGGCGATTCTTTAACGATTGTTTATGGTGCAATGGTCGTGTTCGGGCTTTGCCAGGGATTATACGACTCTAATATCTTCGCTGCCTTATACGACGTTATTGAAATCCCCTATCGCGCTACAGCAACAGGAATTATGCTCTCATTTGCTTTTATTGTGGGAGCTCTCTCGCCTTACCTGCTTGGCGTTCTCAAACCTGTTTTCGGTTTATCGTATGGCATTGCCTTCCTCTCAGCCGGCTACCTGTTCGGCGCGCTTTGCATTATGTCGGCTTTAATCTTTTTCTACCGGAAAGACAGGGTTTTCTCGTGATAATTGACTTCATTGGCCGGATAACCGATGTTTTGGTTTTTCTTTACTATATTTATTCACTAAAACATCTGCCACAGCTTGGAGAAACCGGGATCAGTAATGAAAATAGACCATTGGCTTTATGTTGCCGGCATCTTGCTGATCGCTGTTACTGCCGAAGCTCAGCGTCAGATCCCGCTCTACCAAACCGCTATACCCAACAGCCGTCCTCACGAAAACAAAGAAGAGCACAAAGCCCATGCCCAGGTCGACAGCCTGGCTTACAAGGTATCCCTCCCTACCCTTTCTATTTTTCTCCCCGAAAAGGCAAAAGCTAACGGCACCGCCGTCATTATCTGTCCTGGCGGAGGCTATGGCGGACTGCTGACCAAACGCGAAGGAAGCGACGTAGCGCGGGAATTCAATAAGCTGGGTGTTGCTGCTTTTGTCCTTAAATACCGGCTTCCCAGCGATGAGACCATGATAGACAGAAGCATCGGCCCGCTGCAGGATGCTCAGCAGGCTATTTTTCGTGTTCGTCAAAATGCGAAGGAATGGAACATAGACCCCGGAAAAATCGGGATTATGGGTTTTTCAGCAGGCGGGCACCTGGCTGCTACTGCAGGTACCCATTTTGACACGCTTACGGTAAGTCATTTCGGAAATACTTCTGTAAGGCCCGATTTTATGCTGCTGATCAACCCGGTCATCAGTTTCCGAGACACATTCGGACACCTGGGCTCGCGCGACAACCTGTTGGGAAAAGGAGCGGCGAGCTCCAAAATAGATTATTTTTCCAACGAGCTCCATATCACTCCGCAGACACCCGCCGCATTCCTGGTACACACCGATCCGGATGTGGTCGTACCTGTCGAAAACAGCCTGGCATTTTACCAGGAACTGAGGCGCAATAAGGTGCCGGCAGGCCTGCATGTCTATTCAAAAGGCGAGCATGGCTTCCTTACCTATCCTTCTTTCGCGGAATGGTTCGGGAGGTGCACGGAATGGATGCGGGCGGAAGGGTGGCTTTCTCGCGCGCATCCTCTTAACTGAGCCCCTCCGGCTCAACCGTCTTTTGTCTGCCACATGCTAAAATCCTGAACATACTTGCTAATAAGCCGGACAGCTTTCTGATGGATTTCCTCCAATTTTGTCGTAGTCAAATCCAAACTCCACAAGCGTCATTCACTATGAAGTATATGGTTCTACGTAAGCTTTAGCAACAGGCGGACAACAAGCATATTCCCTCTCACAGCCGCGTTACCGGCATTATCTGCTCAGGCGAGCAGCAGGATTTTCGTGCCTTTACAAACCTGTCTTCCAGCGATTTAAATCAAACAACCCTAATAAACACCCAGATGATACCAAAACCTTTAAAATTTATGAAACCGTTTTGCTACTCCCTTGCGCTGGCTTTCCTGGCGGCTGTTTCCGGGACTGCGGCGGTGATGCATCTCCCACCTGACCGCATCCTGCGCGGAACGGTAGTCGACGCCTCCAACGGCGAGCCATTACCGGGAGTGAACGTATTGCTGAAAGGCACTACACAGGGTACCACCACCGACGCAGGCGGCAGCTTCGAACTCCGTATCCCCGACGGCAGCAGTACCCTCGTTTTCAGCTTCGTCGGCTACTCTTCGCAGGATGTCGAAGTAAATAACCAATCTTCACTGGAAATCCGCCTGCAAAGCGACCAGAAAGCGCTGGATGAAGTAATCGTGGTAGGATACGGATCACAGTCGAAACGGAACGTGACGGGCTCTATCTCGAAAATAGATATGAAGCAGACGGAGAACCTTCCGAATACGAATGTTTCACAGGCATTGAGAGGCCGCGTTGCCGGAGTACAGTTTATTGATAGTGGGAGGCCGGGGCAAAACGGATCGATTCTTATCAGAGGGCCCAGGTCATTGAGTGCAGGAAACAGCCCGCTCATTGTTTTGGATGGCATCTTCTTTAATGGCAGTATGGCAGAAATAAACCCGAATGACATTGAGTCGATGGAAGTGCTTAAAGATGCAAGCGCCGCCGCTATCTACGGGGCAAGGGCTGCAAATGGCGTCATATTAATTACTTCAAAAAAAGGAACTACTGAAAAGCCTACCATCAGATTTAATGTATTTGCCGGAATTGCCGACAGGGCCTATAAAGTTAAACTCCTTACTCCGGAACGCTACCTTGAAAGAAAAAGAGACTACAACAGAGCTGCAGGTTTACCATACGGACAGGTATCAGACCTGCTGCATCCCTCCGAATACGCAAATTACCAGGCCGGAAATATTGTCGACCATTGGGATATCGTATCTCAGAACAGCAATATCCGGTCATACGATGTGAGCATATCCGGAGCTACGGGTAAAACCAATTACCTTTTGAGCACGTCACTGGTGAATGAAAGAGGGTTGTATCTCAATGACAATATGGACAGGGTTTCTATAAGGGCCAATATAGAAAACAAAATTACCAGCTGGCTTACGGTAGGCCTGAACTCAATGTACAGCCGGCGTGACTATTCCGGCCTGGAACCGGCTCAGCAAACTAATATCGGGCCTTATTCAACGCCCTACTTTGAAGACGGCGAGCCGACGTTAAATCTTTTACCCGAAGACCAGACGAACCAATCTAACCCGGTTCGCAGAGCCATCCTGACTAAAAACGAAGAAATATGGAATAACCTGTTTACCAACTTCCACGCCCTTATTAAGGTACCCGGCATAGACGGGCTTACCTATCGGCTGAACTACGCTCCGAATATCAGATGGAGACATAATTACAATTTCACCAGGCAAGACAAGCATATCGGAGCAAACACTACTGCAGCCGAAAAGTTTATCCAACAGGATTTCGATTGGGTACTGGAGAACATAGTGACCTATTCAAAGCAGTTTAACAGTGACCATTTTCTTGATATTACTTTGCTGTACGGACGAAACCACGCACGGTGGGAATCTACAACGGCAAACGCTACGGAGCTATCGTCAGAAGTACTGGGCTGGAACAATCTTGGCCTGGGAAGCGTACTGACCAACTCCTCGGCTGCGGCTGTAACAGATGGTATGTCTTCCATGGCCAGGCTGAACTATTCCTTTAAGAATAAGTACCTTTTAACATTAACTGCCAGGCGGGACGGAAGCTCCGTATTCGCAAGCAACAACAAGTATGCCACGTTCCCTTCGGCTTCCCTCGCGTGGATACTTTCCGATGAAGCTTTTCTCGTTCCGGTAGAGCAGATCAACTTACTTAAATTAAGGTTATCATACGGCGCAGTTGGTAATCAGGCCATAAGTCCCTATCAATCTCTGGGCAGATCAAGCATGAACCGCTATGTATTTGGCGACGGAGGCGCCTCTTCCGTCGGAATTTATCCTTCCGGCATGGGTAATGAGAATCTGAAATGGGAAACCAGCTATACGGCAAATCTTGCATTGGATTTCGAGGTCCTTAAGAACCGGATCGGGGGAACATTTGAGCTGTACGATATAAGGACGAACGACCTGCTTGTTTGGAGAGCCTTGCCTCAGATGACCGGTGTTAGCGGCGTATGGACAAATATAGGAGCTACCGGGAACAAGGGTATAGAGCTATCGTTGAACACAATCAATCTGAAGCAGGGGGCATTTGAATGGAGCACAAATTTTGTTTTTTCAAGAAACAAGAACCGGATCATCAGTCTCTATGGTCCCAATGCCGAAGGTATTGAAGAAGATGATCTGGGAAATCGCTGGTTTATCGGTCAGCCTATAAACGTGGCTTACGACTATGTATTTGACGGTATTTACCAGGAAGGCGACGATATTCCGGCCAACAGCCGTCCCGGATGGGTAAAACTCAAGGATTTGGACGGGAACGGGGTTATTGCGCCTACAGGCGACCGGACCATAGTCGGCCAGACCGGACAGCCGAAATACCGCTGGGGCATTACCAACAACTTCCGCTATAAAAACCTTAATCTTTCAGTTTTTGTGAATGCAATGCAAGGCTGGATACAATCCATCGATCTGGATCCCGGAATTCATACCCATCGCAACTTTAACAGGATTGATAATGGCTGGTGGACTCCTGAAAATAAATCTGCTACGAGCCCTTCCGTTACTTATCTTAATCCGCTTGGCCATGCGTACTATAGAAGCAGGGACTTCATCAGGCTGCAGGATGTTGCTCTTTCATACGATTTCCCCGAACTCGCAAAACAAAAGCTGAAAGTAGCCGGTCTGAGGATCTATGTGAGCGGAAAGAACTTATATACCTTAACAAAATGGCCGGGTGCGGATCCGGAAAGCGGCGCAGTTCAAAATGGCATCCCCGCTTCCAGAATGTTAACAGCCGGTTTAAACCTAACATTTTGACAAAATTCCAAACCTCGATTCCATAATGAAGAAGTATATTTTTTTGTTAGCAACTGCGCTGATTTCCTGTAATAATGATTTCTTGCAGGAAGACCCGCTCATACTAAGCTCGGAGAGTGTCCTGGTATCCAAACAGGGGTTTGAAAATTACATGACGGCCTTGCACTATGGAGCCCGCGATGAATTGGTCAAATACGATTACCTGCGTTGGTATATGAACCTTCAGATCGGTACGGACGTAATCAACAATGGAGAAAAAGCAACTCCCAATTTCAAAAACTGGGTAACATTCCTTACCCCGGTAACAGCCTGCGTTCAGGACTACTGGCATTGGGCATATTCCGATATGCTACCCAGAGCCAACTCCATCATAGTTTATGCGAATAAACCTGGAAATGAAAATATCTGGTCGGGTACCGCTGAAAAAAATGCCTACATAGCCGAAGCAAGCTTTTTTCGCGCGTATGTTCACAATATGCTGGCGAACTTATACGGTGGTGTTCCCATAGTTGACACTGTCTATACCGGGCCGAAGACAGACTTCATCCGGAACTCCCGGAAAGAAGTCTACGAGCTCGCCAGAAGAGACCTTGAATTTGCTTCTCAATGGCTTCCCGAAACTGTACCCGCTAACAAAGAAGGCCGTATCGTTAAAGCGGCCGCAGACCACCTGCTAACGGAAGTTTATATCAGCCTGGAAGAGTATGACAAAGCGATTGAGAGCGCCGGCAGGATAATCAATTCAGGTTTATACAAACTGATGACCGAACGTTTTGGCAAATACATGAACGAGCCCGGCGATTTTTATTCCGACATATTCAGGACCGGCAATCACAACAGGAGTTCCGGGAACCTGGAGTCTATTTACGTCTGGCAGTTTGAAGATCAGATTCCCGGTGGCTACTCAACCACTTTTACTGGCGGGAATCCCACCTTAAGGTATTGGGTACCCTTTTATGTTAACGTCAGAGATCCTGATAACAGACCCGGAATGGTTGTTGTCGATAGCCTGGGGAGAGGAGTTGGTTTATGCAGGCCTACCAACTACTTTTTATACAATCTGTGGGAAGGAAACTGGGATAATGATGTCAGGAACTCTCCTCATAACATCAGGCGAACCTATTACTACACAAACCCGGCTTCCGCCTATTACAGAAAAAAGGTAGAACCTGCACACATCGCACGTCAGGATACCTTCCAGATGATCTACCCGACAATAAGAAAGGTAGAGGGAGAAATTGGATGGCTGGGGCGCGATAATCCTGTCAGAGCAGGCCTGACCAGTTCAGATTTTATCGTTTACCGGTTGGCAGAGACATACCTGTTAAGAGCTGAAGCTTATCTTAAAAAAGGAGATCCCGTAAAAGCGGCGGAAGACATTAACACAGTCAGAAAACGCGCAAATGCTACACCTGTCTCACCTCAAAATGTTACTTTGGACTATATTCTTGATGAAAGGGCCCGGGAACTGATCGCAGAAGAACCCAGGCACAGGACACTTGTCAGGACAGGTAAACTTGTCGAACGAGTAAGAAAATACGCCATGCTGCCTGAAACGCAAAGCACGATACAAAACTATCATGAGCTCTGGCCGATCCCACAGGTAGCCATTGACGCCAATATAAGCGTCAAACTTGAACAAAACCCGGGCTACTAGCCGTGACAATTAAGTACTCCGGCCCAAGGGCCTCAAAACGTAAACTTTTATGAAAAGAAATCTGATCTTCCCGCTGCTGGCCATTTCAATAGGATGTAGCGCCCAGAAAAAGCAAGCAGGATATCCCCCGAATTGGGAAAAGGACGCTGCATTCCAAACGCTGTCCCCGGAAGAAGTGAAACTCTATGAACAAAAGCTCATGAGGCAGGTTGGAGACCTGGCCCTTATCCCTCCGATCATCAACACTTCGCCGTCTGACGAGTATACTTACAAGAACCAGGACTACGTCATGTCCCTTACCATGGAGCAGACTCCGGGGGGGCGCATTTGGGCGGCCTGGATCGGAGGTTGTGATTGTCCCGATGCACATCTTTTAGCAGCCACAAGCGATGACAATGGCGAAACCTGGTCCGAACCTCGCCTGGTCATTGATGGTCGCTCTCCTTCTATTCCAATCCAGCGAAGTGTCATTATCGGGAACTTCTGGACAGACCCTTCAGGAAAACTGTGGTTATTTTTTGACCAGACGATGAACCATTTTGACGGAAGAAGCGGACTTTGGTATACGGTGTGCGAAAATCCGGACGACGCAAACCCTGTCTGGTCCGAGCCTGTACGTATATGGCACGGAGCCATGCTATGCAAACCTACAGTACTTTCTACCGGCGAATGGATCCTCCCGTCCTACCTTTTGCAGAACCCGGGATTCAGGCAGTTCAACAACGTCTATCCCGAACTGGACCCTTATCGGGGTGTAAACGTACTGGTTTCAAAAGACCAGGGAAAGAACTGGGAACTGCGCGCCGTGCAGAAATTCCCCAATCCAGACTGGCACGAAGCAATGATCGTAGAAAAAAAGGATGGACGATTATGGATGATGACACGCACCAAAAAAGGAATCATGGAGTGTTTTTCACCGGATAAAGGGTACACCTGGTCTGAACCTGCCTTTACCGCAGCAAATATACAACATCCAAGTTCCCGGTTCTTTTTCCGCAGGTTAAATTCCGGCAGGCTCCTGCTCATTAAAAACGGCAAGGAACTTCATAAAAATGAAGGTCGCAACTACTTCAGCGCATGGTTATCCGACGATGATGGAGACTCATGGAAGGGCGGGCTAATAATTGAAGATCGACCAAATGTCACATATCCGGATGGCTTTCAGGCTACCGACGGGACAATATATATCAAGTACGATCACAATAGAGGACCTGGCGAAATAACGCTGGCAAAATTCACTGAAGATGATATTCTTGCCGGCAGAATTGTAAGCTCCCGATCCAAGTTAAAGATGATCATTGCCCGTCCATTGAAGGAAAAAAAGCAAAATGCCCGTCACTAACATTTCTTTATCGGGTCCACCATAAGCTTGACAAACTTCCGGCGCCTTCCGATATTGTCAGATAAACGCGAAACCTAAACCCCGAATCCTTTGAAATCCGTCATCAAGATCTTCGTCAATCTCTACCCGGTCTGGATCATCGGCAGCTCACTGCTGGCTTATGTATATCCGCCTGCATTTGCATGGTTTTCGGGCAACTGGATGGTAGGGGCACTGGCCCTGGTGATGCTGGGCATGGGGCTCACCCTGCATGTGGACGACTTTAAAGCCATTGTCAAAATGCCCGGAGCGGTATTCATGGCGGCGGTGCTTCAATATACGGTAATGCCGTTTTCGGCATATTTTATTGCAAAATGGCTGCAACTGGCGCCGGGCCTGGCAGTAGGGCTGATCATCGTAGGCTGCTGTCCCGGCGGTACCGCTTCCAACGTCATTACTTACCTCGCCCGCGGACACCTGGCATTGTCCATTATTATGACCACCGTTTCTACGCTGCTCGCCATCGTTGCTACTCCCCTGCTGACTCAAGCCCTCGCCGGAACCTATCTGCCGGTCGATCCCTGGGGACTGTTCTATACCACGCTCCAGGTCGTCCTGATCCCCGTTATCCTGGGAATGGCGATCAATAATCGTTACCCGGAAGTAGCAAAGAAAATGGTTGTCGCCGGACCGGTTGTCTCCATCGTGGCATTGATCTTTATAGCCGGCAGCATTGTTGCGCTCAGCGCCGGTACGGTAGCGGAATACATCGGCGTGCTGGCTGCCGCCGCAGGGCTTCTTCACATAGCAGGATTTTTGCTCGGTTACCTTATTGCCAGGATTTTCGGATACGATCATACCTTGTCGCGTACGATATCCATAGAATCGGGGATGCAAAACGGAGGGCTCGGAGCAGTATTGGCGAAGCGGAATTTCCCTATGGAACCGTTAACTGCCGTTCCGGCCATTTTCAGCAGCGTGCTGCAAAACCTGATAGGCGGATTGCTCGCTGCTTACTGGCGATGGCAAACCGAACCTGAAAGGATAGCGCGCACATCTGCCACAGCCGCACAACCGGTAGAAGACGGACAATACCCGGAAAGCACATAACCCTCGGAGGCTAAGCCCCTTATTGCATACATGGCGACCCCCTACCTGGCCGGCAGCAGGCTGCATGCAGGGATGGAGCGTTATGACCATACGGGCGGATCTTAAACATTTTATTGAAGATTTTACATCATTTTTTATGTCCAACCGAAAATCCATCTATTACTGGAAATGCGACCGCCCGTCGGCATTCCGGACATTGAATACCACAGGGATCGATGAGAATGCTCTCCGGGATATACGGGAACGCGTACTCCTGCTACTCGGGAAAAAATTCGGCGATGCCGTCTTCTCACTCACGCCCGGGGGCGGCCAGGGCAATCATCTCACTTTCCGGGCCGAATCTGACAGGGATATTTACTTCATCAGGGTAGAAAACGGGCCGGAATCCGATAATTACATGGAAATAGAAGCACGTGTTCTCGACGTCGTCAGGGCTGCGGGTGTCCCCACTCCCATTATATACGCTGTCGATTCTTCCAGGAAAGAAGCCCCTTTTTCCTACCAGTTTCTTGAACATTTCAATGACCCTGATCTGAATCGGTGGTATAAAACCGGGGAGTTGAGCCTGACCGGCATCGCGCGAAATATCGGTCAAAGCATAGCAAAATGGCAGTCAGTAAAACCGTCCGGCTTCGGGCCTTTTGACCCCGAAGCATTAAGAGGACAAGATGTTCTGAAAGGGCTGCACCAGCGCTATCCCGACTATTTCTTCCTCAACCTTCACAAGCACCTGGCTTTCCTGGTTTCCAACGAAATAATCTCTGAAAATGAATCGGAGGAAATCCTTGCTGTAATTGACGGAAACCGGCATCTGCTTGATCTGAAAGAGGGCTGCCTGGTCCATAAAGACCTGGCATTGTGGAACATTCTTGGTACTCCTTATGAGATAAAGGCCTTTATCGACTGGGATGACACCATTTCCGGCGACCCTACCGACGACCTGTCGCTGCTCGCCTGCTTTCATACCGAAGAAGTGGTCAATGCTGCCATAGCGGGTTATACCGAAATCAGGCCTCTCCCCGAAGATTTCTTTCCCCGGTTCTGGCTTCACCTGCTCCGCAACATGATCGTAAAGGCTGTCATACGCGTTGGGGGGGGGATATTTTAATAAACGTAACGACTTTTTCCTGATCGGCTTCGGAAGCAACGGTCCGTCACTCAAAGAGATCACACGTCAGCGTATTTATGCAGCGATGGAAGGCTTGTCGGCCAACAAAGAAATATTACAATTGTGAAATGAACGAACGTTTTCTCTCTTCCGGAACCTGGATTGCTTCCGGCTCCGCGGTAGTAGCCGAGCTGGCTTCCGAATGCGGTTTCGACTGGCTGCTGCTCGACCTTGAGCACGGCTGCCTGTCTGAACCGGATATCCTGTACAGCCTGATGGCCGTAAAGGGTTCTGCTGCCAAACCGATTGTCAGAGTCGGTAAAACGGACCCTGTCCTGATCGCCCGGGTGCTCGACTGGGGTGCAGCGGGCATTATGCTCCCGCATGTATCTATCCCCGAACAAGCTGAACAATGCCTGGAAGCGATGTATTATCCTCCTGCCGGAAATCGCGGCTATACCAGCTCCGCGCGTACATTCGGATACGGAATAAGGCCTCCGGATAATGTCCCGGATCACCCGCATCCACTGTTCCTGGCGCAGATAGAAGATCATAAAGGAGTGGAGAATGCAGCGGCAATCGCAGCCATACCCGGTGTAGACGTACTTTTTGTAGGGCCGTCGGACCTGAAACTCAACCTATCGGCCCATGCTCCTCACCTTGATTTTGCGGATGCCTTATCTGAGGTATCATCCGCCGCAGCCCTCCACCGGAAGCAGGCAGGCATCCTGGTCAGGGACCCGGCCGAAATCCCCCTCCTGCGCAGCGGCGGATATTCCTGCCTGGCGTTAGGCTCCGATCTGGGAATACTCCGGAAAGGATTTGAACAATACAGCAACCTGGTGCAAAACCACTTCAACCCGGATTAACTACACTTGCTCCGGATAAAAAAGCAGGTAGTCACATTTTCTGCCGGAAGGTTACAACCTTCCGGTATCTTTGATGATCTTTCTCTTGTCGTCCTTTCAACAACTACTCATGAAAAAGATCCTTCATTTCCTTACTTTCTGCCTTTTTCTCGGCGCTTGCTATGTACTGCGCTTACCTGATCAAAACCGTGCCCTGCAGCCTGCAACCTCTACCCGGGGAGGTGAAGCCCCCGGACATGTCTATGGGCAGCTTCCGGATACAGATACCCCCGGAGAGCTGAGCAAAGCCGATCCTGCGGAGCTATCCGACCCGGTAAGGCAGAACCGCGAACGCCTGATGGACAAATATCGTCAGACTGACTGGTTTCCTTCCCGTTATAACTTTTAAATTTTCCTGGTTTACAGAGTTAGAAATGTACCGGAAGCAGCTCTTAAGTCAAAGAAACTGCCATCAGCACCGGTTCTATGTCCAGACCATTATCAGCGCGTTACTCCGAATGGAAGAATACCCTTTTTGCCGGCATCACGGTTTTCTGCGTCTACACCTGTACGATGGGGCTCAGGAAACCCTTTACTGCCGCCACATTCGAAGGGCTTTCGTTTGCCTCCATCGATTATAAAATCTGGATTGTGCTGGCCCAGACGGCCGGGTACACTCTTGCCAAATTTTACGGTATCCGCTTCATAGGCGAGCTTACCCGTGAGAGAAGGGAGCGCGTATTGATATACCTCGTTTCTGTCGCCTTGCTTTCGCTGCTGCTTTTTGCTCTCCTCCCGGCCCCTTACAATCTCGTCTTCTTCGTCATCAACGGCTTTCCGCTCGGCATTATTTACGGCGTAATGCTGAGCTACCTGGAAGGGCGCCGCACAACCGAAATTCTCGGCGCCATGCTGACGACCAGCTTTATTTTCTCCGCAGGCTTTACACAAACGGTAGGTCGATACATCCTGACGGAATGGAAAATCAACCACTGGTGGATGCCTTTTACGACCGGAATTCTCTTTTTTATCCCTTTGCTTATCTGCGTGGCGCTGCTGCGGAAGATACCCCAGCCTTCTGAGCAGGACATACTGCACCGGACGGAAAGAGTCCCGATGGATAAAGCTGCCCGGCAACATTTCATCAGGTCTTTTCTGCCCGGCCTTATCCTGCTTATCGCTATCTACACGCTTTTTACCACGCTGCGCGATTACAGGACCAACTTCGCTTCCAATATCTGGGAAGAGCTCGGATTGGGGAATCAGTCGGCTATTTATACCACATCCGAGATCCCGGCTTCTCTTTTTGTGCTGGTCGTCATGAGCCTGCTCGTATTGTTCCGCAACAACATGACCGCGCTGATGGTCAACCACGGGTTGATCATCCTGGGCTGCGTCTCGTGTCTGTTTTCAACCTGGGCATACACCACGGGAGCAGTTACGCCCTTCTGGTGGATCACCCTCACCGGTATGGGGATCTATATGGTGTACGTACCCTTTAACTGTATGTTATTTGAAAGGCTCATCGCCGCTTTCAGATACAGTGGGAATGCCGCCTTTATCGTCTACCTGGCCGATTCCATTGCCTATATCGGAAGCGATGCCGTATTGCTTTTCAGAAACTTCGCCCATGTTGATATTTCATGGAGCGGCTTCTATATTAATATGGTGTATGTCGTATCGTTTACCGGAATTGCGCTCACACTACTGTCTGCCACTTATTTTTACTACAAGCGCCGCGGTTATATTTTTACGAAGACCGGCAGCTGAACCGATCATGGGCTTTTCAGCCGGAGGACACCTGACATCCACCGTGCCGGAACCCATTTCGACACTGCTTATCGAGGGTTTTAAAACATCTTTGCCTATAAATCCAGAAACGACATCTGCCGGACAAAATCCGCAGGATTCAAAACAACAACCCGGTCTATCGGTTTATCCGTTTTAAAGTCCCTCAAATTGCCGGTAATGAAATAATTCATTTTTGCATCTGCGGCGGTATAATACTGATAAGCATCCTCCAAATCAGCAAACTTCGAATCGAAGGCGTTCTTAAACACCAGTGCGTCGGTCGCCAGCGGTGATACCCATGAAAGATAAGCCTGCAACTTCTGGCGAAGCGCATCATTTCGGTAACCTGCCCGCTCAAGGACATAAGTCAGCGTATAAACAGATGCCGCCGATATAAACCCATCCAATAAACCAGTTGCACACCAGCCCAATATCCGGGTCGCTTCATCTGCAAAACACTGTCTGCGATCCAGGGCGTGATCCAATATTATATTCGTGTCCAGGAACACTCTCATATCCCGTGCTTCTCTTTATACATCAGATCCCTGATTTCCTGATCAGACATTCTGCTTAGTTCTCCCTGTGCACACCCCCTCAATTGGATTACCTGGACCGGACTTTCAGTTGCTTCAGAAATTCTATTCAGGTAGTGCTCTACCATCTCTGATACCGATACTCCTTTTCTCCGCGCTACCTTTTTTGCCCTCTCCACGATTAAAGGATCAATACTAAGTGTAAGTTTCGTCTTTTGCATCTCTATATACACGTATTATTTACAATTTTACTAAATTCATACGTAATACAAAACTAGTAGCTGTCTTTTTTTCAGTTTTAAGACTCGGAGATAACTTCAAATGCTAAAATCCCGCACATATCTGCTAATCATCTTTCACCATCACCCTGCCTACGGCCTCCCAACTGCGGGCATCGGCGTTGAGTTCTATGATAAAATGGGAGAAATCTTTCTCGTCGTTTGTATGACAGGTGAACAATAAATTCTCTTTTTGCCCCCCTTCCTTCGGACAAATCTGCCCCTTTGTTCTTACATTTGCCGCAAATGCTAACAAACCATACAGCGCCTGATTTATGCAAAATCTGAAATACCTATTGCTTTTTTGCCTGTTTATTTGCTTTTCGGCACATGCCCAGAAAGCCCCGGAAACGAAGTCCGGCTGGCTGCTTGGAGCCCAGTCTTACACCTTCAGGCTTTTTACGCTCGACGAGGCGCTGCGGAAAATAGACAGTTGCGGGTTGAAAAACGTGGAGATCTATCCCGGACAGACGATCGGCGGCGGAATCGACGGAAAAGTAGATTTCAAAATGAGTGCGGCAGAGCGGGCGAAGCTCAAAGGCCTGTTTAAAAAACACGGCGTTACCGCTACGGCTTTCGGGGTAGTCAATGCGAAGGACGAGGCCGAATGGACCCAGTTGTTTGAGTTTGCAAAAGACCTCGGGGTGAAGGTCGTCAATACCGAACCCGCTCCGGAACAGTTCTCCTACCTGATCCCGCTGGCTGAGAAATATAAAATCAAACTGGGATTACACAATCACCCGAAACCCTCCCGTTACTGGCATCCTGATACCGTTCAGAAATACATGGGCAACAGCGCGTTTGTCGGTGCCTGCGTCGATATAGGCCATTACGTCCGTTCAGGGCTGGATCCGGTAGCCGCCATGAAGCAACTGGACGGGAAGATCGTAAGCTTCCATTTCAAAGACGTCGTTCCGGGGCCGTCAGGAGGAAAATACCATGATGTGATATGGGGCGGCGGACAAAGCAAGGTAGATGAGGTGATCGCTGAAATGAAGCGCCAGAAATTCAAAGGCCCGATCTCTGCAGAATACGAGTATAACTGGGAAAACAGCGCGCCCGACGTCGCAAAAAGCGCCGCTTATTTCCGGGATGCGTATAAACGGATCAAGTAGAATGACTGGTTGATGTGATGATTAGTTGATGTGATGATTAGTTGATGTGATGATTAGTTGATGTGGTGATGTGATGATTATAGCCAATCAGTTAATCCTTACATCAGCTAATCGGCTAATCAGCTAATCGGCTAATCAGCTAATCGACTAATCAGCTAATCGGCTAATCAGCTAATCGACTAATCAGCTAATCGGCTAATCAACTAATCGGCTTCCATTGGCGGCAAAATCAGAAAACACCAGGCTCCTGTTCGGGCTGAAGCTCAAGCAGCTTAGAATTGAAAAAAAGCTCTCATTGTCCGATCTGTCGGCACAATCAGGGCTTTCCGTTTCCTATATCAACGAAATAGAAAAGGGAAAAAAATACCCTAAGCCTGATAAAGTAAAGGCGCTGGCTTCGGCGATGGAAGTCGATATCAACGCGCTTACTTCGCCGAAGCTCAGCAAGCGGATGGAGCCGATTACCGAGCTCCTCGATTCTGCCATCCTTACCGAGCTCCCGCTCGAGCTGTTCGGCATCGATCCCGCCACCCTTTTGCAGTTGCTGTCTGACGCGCCGACTAAAACGAGTGCTTTTATCGGTACGCTGATTGAAATTGCGCGGAACTATAACATGTCCGTCGAGCAATTCTATTTTTCAGCCCTGCGTACCTACCAGGAAATGTACGACAACTACTTCGAGGACCTGGAGCAGGAAGCAGAGCGTTTCCTGGCAGAAAAATCCATCCCGGAGGACCAGTTACCCGATGAACTTTACCTTACGTCCTTACTGGAAAACGAATACGGATACAGGATACAGGCGCTGGACGACAAGGATCATCCCGAACTCGATGACGTCCGTTCCCTGGCTATCCCTAAAAAAGGACATACGTTACTATTGCTCAACAAGCGCCTGTCCCGCGTTCAGCGGACTTTTATATTGGGCAGGGAAGTGGGCTACCAGTTCCTGAACCTGAAAAAAAGGCTTTTCACAACCGCCTTAGTGGAGGCTGAGTCTTTTGAGCAGCTTCTCAACAACTATTTTGCCTCTTATTTTGCCAGTGCAATCCTGATCAAAAGATCTTTGCTGGTCAAACGCCTGGAAGATTTCTTTGCGCTCGATACCTGGCAGCCCGACAAGCTTCTTGAAATCGTCGAATATTTCAATACCACCCCCGAGTCGTTCTGCTACCGGGCAAGCAATGTCTTTCCTAAGTTTTTCGGCATCAACCAGTTGTTCTTCCTCCGCTTCAACAGCTACCCTGGTCATAACCGTTTCGATATGACGAAAGAGCTCCATCTGGGAAGGAAGCATTACCCGCATACCAAAAAAGACGAGCATTATTGCAGGCGCTGGGTAGGACTTACTATTTTACAGGAGCTTGCCGAGCAGCCCGACGCCAGGGGGAAAATCCTGTGCAAGGCTCAGGTCAGCGAATACGTAGGTACCCGGGAGAAATATCTGGTCATCAGCTTCGCCAAAAACATGGCGCCCAATATTAAGAATGTAAGCGTCACCATGGGTATTTTCCTTGATCCCGTTTCGGTAGACAAAATAAAATTCCTATCATCTCCCGAGCTGGCTGTTGCAGAAGTTAGCGGAACCTGCGAGCGCTGCGATATATTTTCCTGCAAAGTCCGGATGGCGGCGCCGGTCGTCCTACAAAGGCGTTTTAAGACCGAAGCACTCAAAAATGCACTGAAGCAGCTCGTAACCGAATAGCAATTCCCGGGTAAAATTCCAAAGCCAATGTTCTGGCTAAAATTGGAGAAGTACAATTAATAATCCGATTTCACCCAAAGCAGGAATAGCCGGTTCTTTGAAAAACCTTCCTTATCAGCAACAGGAACAGGTATATCAAAATAATCTGTATCGACATATTTCTAGGCAGATTAAAATTTTCCTATTATTTTTGCACATTAAAGGAGTCTGCTTTCAGCTACTCAACTGCTGTCATCATTATTGACAATGAATTTTCGGGCGATTTGAAAGCCCGGCTTCTATCTTTCAGAACATGAAGATACCGGTGGCAAAATTCTTCTTACCCGCTTTCCTGCTGACGCTTTTGCTGGTGGCCGGCAACGGGTATGGGTACAGTCCGCTCTCCGGTTATCTCCCCGATGCAGAAGCCTGCTCCTCCGAGCTTGAAGAAGAGGCGGAATTCGGTTCTTCCTGCTATGTGGATTATTCCGAAAGTGAAGTTATCCTGCTCGATTATTCGGGCAGCAATCATTGCGAAGAAAACGACGGCTCCTGGGGCAACGATGCTCCGGAGGGCTTTTTTTCGCAGGATCAGCCCGACGATCAGTCTCCGTCGCCTCTTTATTCTTGGCGTCCGCTGCGATTGATATGCCAGGTTATTTCGGAAAAAATTCTCACCGGGTTCTGCATTGTCCACCCCGGTTCGGTGTATCCGCCTCCCCAGCGTTAACCTCTTTCACGGGGAACCCGTTTTCTTATTTTTCCTGAATTTATTTTCTAAAGCTATTCCCATAGCTTTCATTCACGTTTTTCCAGTTTGCCATGAAGAGCAATTACCTGTTGCTGTTAAGCCTTTTATATTGGGGCTGCAGCTCAACCGCTTCAAATGAAAATCAACACGCCGAACCGGAGGTATACCCGGCAGTCGTACTTACCCCCGAACCCATCTCCCTGCATCGCGAGTATGTAGGCGACATCCACGCCGTAAGAAACGTCGAGATCTATGCCCGGGTAAAAGGCTATCTCGAACAGATCTATGTGGACGAAGGACAGGAGGTCAGGCAGGGCCAGTTGCTTTTCCGCATCAACAGCGAAGAATACCAGACCGAGCTGGCTACGGCCAAAGCCAACCTACAGAGCGTGATCGCAGAAGCGAAAGCGATGGAACTGGAAGTAAACCGGGTGAAGGACCTTGTCGCAAAGAATGTGGTTTCACAGAGTGAGCTCGACGTCGCCAATGCAAAATACGACGCGCTTGCCGCCAAAATCCAAGCTGCCCGCTCAGCCGAGTCGAGCGCTGCGATCAACCTCGCCTACACCAATATCAAAGCCCCGTTCGACGGCGTGATCGACAGGATTCCCTACAAAATGGGTAGCCTGATCAACGAAGGTACGCTCCTCACCACCGTTTCGGATATAAAAGCGGTAAACGTATATTTTAACGTATCTGAAAAGGAATATCTCGAATATGTAAAGTCGAACCAGGATGGCAGCGAGCACGGACAGGTGGACCTATACCTGGCCGACGGTTCGAAGTTCCCGAGCAAAGGAAAGATCGAGACATTGGAAGGCGAATTTGATGAAAGCACAGGTTCCATCGCTTTCCGCGCCCGTTTCCTGAACAGCGAGAAAATCCTGAAGCACGGTTCCAGCGGTACAATCAGGCTGACAAACGTGATTGACAGCTCCCTGCTGGTACCCCAGAAAGCAGTCTTTGAAATCCAGGACAAAAGCTATGTTTTCGTTGTCGGCGACTCCAGCCAGGTGAAAACCAGGGCTTTCCTCCCCAAAACCAGGACAGGCCACTACTATGTTGTGGAATCGGGCCTGGAAAAGGGCGAGAAGATCGTATATGAAGGAACCCAGTCGCTTAAGGAGGGGCAGGTGATCAAAACCAGGCTCGTAACTGCGGAATAACTATGTTTGATAATTTCATTAAAAGGCCGATATTATCGTTGGTAATATCCCTGTTTTTTGTTCTTCTGGGACTCCTCGCGCTGGTAGGCCTTCCTATTACGCAGTTCCCCGATATCGTTCCTCCTTCGGTTGTCGTAACTGCCCGGTATACGGGGGCCAACGCGGAAGTTTGCTCCAAAGCTGTTGCCATTCCCCTCGAGCGCGCTATTAACGGTGTGCCCGGCATGACCTATATGTCGTCGGTTTCCGGGAATGACGGAGTCACGATCATTCAGATCTCGTTCCAGGTAGGTACCGATCCCGACCTGGCGGCGGTAAACGTCCAGAACAGGGTGCAAACCGTAATCGACGAACTTCCGGAAGAGGTGATCAAGGCCGGTGTGACTACCGAAAAAGAGGTAAACAGTATGCTGATGTACCTCGACATCATGTCGGCAGATACCACTCTTGGAGAAGATTTTGTTTACAACTTCGCCGACATCAACATCCTGGCCGAGCTGAAACGTATCGACGGTGTCGGCTTCGCCGAAATCAAAGGCCTTAAGGACTATTCCATGCGGGTATGGCTGAAGCCCGACCGTATGGCGAGTTACAAAGTATCGACAGAAGAGGTCATCCAGGCGATCCGGAGCCAGAACGTAGAAGCCGCACCCGGAAAATCAGGCATCAGCTCCGGCAGGGATGCACAGATGCTTCAGTACGTGCTGAGATATACGGGAAAGCTCAATGAGCCTTATCAATATGAAAATATCGTGATCAAATCGAATGCCGACGGCTCGATGCTCAAGCTAAAAGACGTCGCGGACATCGAATTCGGTTCGCTCGATTACAGTATGACCTCCAAATCGGACGGCAGGCCGTCAGCCTCCATCATACTGAAACAGCGCCCAGGCTCCAATGCACGGGAAGTGATCGCCAATATCAAAAAGAGAATAGAAGAGCTGAAGGAAACCACCTTCCCTCCCGGCATGACCTACGTCGTCTCTTACGACGTTTCCCGCTTCCTTGACGCTTCTATCCAGGAAGTGGTACGTACCCTGTTCGAGGCCTTTATCCTCGTGATCCTGATCGTGTTCCTGTTTTTGCAGGACTTCAGATCCACACTCATCCCCGCCCTGGCTGTACCCGTCGCGCTTATCGGGACGTTCGCTTTTATGCAGCTCATGGGATTCTCCATCAACCTCCTCACGCTTTTCGCACTTGTGCTCGCTATCGGGATCGTGGTCGACAACGCCATTGTGGTAGTTGAAGCCGTCCACGCCAAAATGACGGTCGAGCACCTGCCGCCGAGAGAGGCCACCTTCGCAGCAATGAAAGAAATGAGCAGCGCGATCGTAGCCATTACGCTTGTGATGTCGGCCGTATTCGTGCCGGTAGCCTTTCTTTCCGGACCTGTAGGTATTTTCTACCGGCAGTTTTCGCTGACACTTGCCATCTCGATCGTCATTTCCGGGATCAACGCGCTCACCCTTACACCGGCCCTCTGCGCCCTTATGCTCAAAGACACTCACGGTGAAGCGAAGAAGAAAAAGAACATTCTCGACAGGTTCTTTGACAAATTCAACAGGGGTTATGATGCCTTGGCAGGCAGGTACCGGCGCGTTCTCAATACCATCGCTTCCCGCAGGATTATCACTATCGGGCTCCTTATCGCCTTTACAATAGCTACCTGGGGAGTTAACTCCGTGTTGCCCACCGGCTTTATCCCTACCGAAGACCAGGGAGTCCTTTATGTAAACGTCACTTCGCCGGTCGGAGCTACTGTTGAAAGAACGGAAGTCGTGCTGGACGAAATTCAAAAGGCTGCCGAGCAGCTCGACGCTGTAGAATCGGTGGCTACGCTCGCCGGTTACAGCCTCATGACGGAAGCCGCCGGGGCTTCCTATGGAATGGGGATGATCAACCTGGCCCCATGGGAAGAACGGACTGAATCGGTGCAGGACATCATCGAAAAAATGCAGGAACTCACCAAAAACATCAAGGGCGCCGACATCCAGTACTTCCCTCCTCCTACCGTACCCGGGTTCGGTAACTCCAGCGGGTTCGAGCTCCGGATACAGGACCGCAGCGGGAAGGGCGACCTTCAGGAAGCCGCCTCCATTATCAATGAGTTTGTACAGGCCCTTAATGACTCTCCCGAGATAAAAGAAGCTTTTACCAGCTTCGATGCCAATTTCCCGCAGTACCTCATTCACCTCGATACCGATATGGCGGCAAAAAAGGGCGTCACCGTCGAAAACGCGATGAGCACACTGCAGACATTCGTAGGGAGCTTTTACGCTTCTAACTTTATCCGTTTCAACCAGATGTACAAGGTGATGGTACAGGCCGATCCGGATTACCGGAGGAACCCCGAAGACATTTCCAAGCTATTCGTTAAAAACGACCGGGGCGAAATGGTGGCGTTCTCGACCTTCATCCGGCTGGAGCGGGTCTACGGTCCGGAGCAGTTGACGCGCTACAATATGTTTACTTCAGCCATGATCAATGGAGAAGCTGCTGCGGGATTCAGTAGCGGTGATGCCATTAAAGCGGTTGAACGGCTGGCCGAAGAAAAGCTTCCCAGGGGTTATACCTACGACTGGTCGGGTATGACCCGCGAGGAAATCCTGGCAGGCAACCAGACGCTCTACATTTTCGCTATATGTCTTATTTTCGTCTACCTTCTGCTGGCTGCCCAGTACGAAAGTTTTCTTCTTCCGTTACCGGTGCTCCTGTCCCTGCCTGTCGGGATATTCGGGGCATTTCTGGCGCTTAAACTGTTCGGGCTCGAAAATAACATCTATGCCCAGGTTTCGCTCGTTATGCTCATAGGGCTGCTGGGAAAAAACGCTATCCTGATTGTCGAATATGCCATTATCAGGCAGGCCGAAGGACGTACCGTCCTCGAAGCTGCGCTCGAGGGAGCTTCCGAACGTCTACGGCCTATCCTGATGACATCATTTGCATTTATTGCCGGTCTGATACCGCTCGTGGTAGCCAGCGGCGCCGGCGCTTTGGGTAACCGCTCCATCGGAACAGCGGCCGCCGGAGGAATGCTGATCGGTACTATTTTCGGCGTGTTCCTTATTCCGGGATTATACGTCCTTTTCGCAAGCATGATCCGGAAGAAAGCCGTAAAACACGAGCCTGAAAGCGCACCGGCAGCATAAAGACGCATAGTCATGTCAAATCATCATCATCATCGTAAAATGTCATCGTCAAAAAGAATATTGCTTCTTATCAGCATAGCGGCCGGACTCGGTTTTGCGGGCTGCCAGACCACCCGGACTGCGCTTCCGGCATCAGACCTGGCCATTCCTGAAACCTACGCAGGAGCATATGACACAGTCAGTGTGGCCGATACAAAGTGGGAGCACTTTTTCGCCGACGAAGAACTGAACTCATTGATAGCAAGCGCCCTTGAAAATAACATCGACCTCAGGATCGCAATGCAGCGTATAGAAATGTCCCGGGCGGGGATCCTCGCCGCCCGGGGCGCCATGCTCCCTACCCTCAGCGCCGATGTTTCGGGCGGAGGCCGGAAATACGGGGACTATACAATGGACGGCGTAGGGAACTGGGACACGAATTTTTCGCCCAACATCAACGAAAAACAGTCTATCCCGACCGGGTTCCTGCCCGACTACTACCTGGGAATCAGAAGCTCCTGGGAAGTCGATCTTTGGGGAAAGCTCAGGGCTCTTCGTCACGCTGCACAGGACAGGTTCATAGCCAGCGGGCACGGCCGGAACCTTATTATTACCAGCCTTATTGCCGAAATTGCCGGGGAGTACTATCACCTGCTTGCACTCGACAGCGAGCTTGCGATCATGCGCTACAACATCGATCTTCAGACCAAGGCAACTGAAACGGTACTGAACCTGAAACAGGCAGGAAGGGCAAATGAGTTGGCAGTCAACCAGTTTACTGCGCAGCTTCTTAATTCTAAAGGAGCGCTTGCCAGTATTTCTCAGGAAATCATCGCCTCCGAAAACCGGTTGAATATGCTCATCGGGCGGTTTCCACAACCGATACCAAGAGGAGAGCCGCTCCGGCTCCGGGATTTCCCTGACAGCATATCGACCGGGATTCCCCTGCAAATGCTTCGTAAAAGACCGGATATACTCCAGGCGCAAAGTGAGCTGCTCGCTTCCCATGCCGAGCTGCGCGCCGCCGACCTGGCTTTTCTCCCTTCATTATACATCAGCGCCGACCTGGGCATGCAATCATTCAAGAGCGGACTGATCTTCTCCCCCGGCTCGCTGGCATACGGTATTTTGGGAGGCTTGTCTGCCCCGTTGCTGAACAGGAAAGGGCTCAAAGCCGGCAGACAAATAAGAGAAGCCGAGATGAAAGAAGCCCTGTTGCGCTACAATAAGCTTGTGCTGTCCGGCTTTAACGAAATCGCCACAGATCTGAAGCGACTTCAGAAGCTGGAGGAAATGTATGATCTGAAACAGGAAGAAGTATCGGAGCTGAGGCAGGCCGTTGCGGTATCCAACGAGCTCTTTATCGTAGGAGCTGCTACTTACCTGGAGGTCGTTACGGCACAAAACGGGGTGGTTTCCGCCGAAGTCGATCTGATAGGAATCAGAAAACAGCAATTTCTTACACTTTTACAGCTCTACAGATCATTAGGTGGAGGCTGGTAGCGGCTTTTATCTGTCAACGACTTTTTGTAAATAAAAATTGATTTTACATGACCACTTCAAATCAGGGACAGGACGCTGTCTTCAAAGATGAAATCAATAAGCCGGCAGATTTCAAGTTTAACAACAGCGTTGTCAGCGTTTTCGACGACATGGTCAACCGTTCGGTGCCGTTCTATGGAGAAATCCAGAGAATGGTAGCCGAATTGGCCGCGGACTTTGTGCAGAAGGGCACTGACGTATATGATCTCGGCTGCTCCACCGGCACTACTCTAATAGGCCTGAACTCCCTTGTTGCCGACGATATCAGGTTTGTCGGCCTGGATGAGTCGCGCGAGATGCTCGAAAAATGCAAAAAAAAGCTGGCTGAGGCTGGTGTAAAACGCCCGGTAGACCTGCGAAAGGCTGATTTACAGCACGATCCCGGAATTTCGAATGCCTCGGTAGTGGTCATGTGCCTTACCCTGCAATTTATCAGGCCAATCTACAGGGAAAGGCTGCTGAAGCAGATTTTCGACGGACTGGTGCCGGGCGGTGTTTTCATTCTTGTCGAAAAAGTGCTGACTGAAGATAGCCTTTATAACAGGAGGTTTATTAATTATTATTACGATTATAAAAGAAGGAACCAGTACAGTGAGCTTGAAATATCGCAAAAGCGGGAAGCGCTGGAAAACGTGCTGATTCCCTACAAGCTTTCGGAAAATTCGCTGCTATTGCGCGAAACAGGTTTTCATCACGCCGAAACTTTTTTCAAATGGTATAATTTTTCCGGCGTGGTGGCGCAGAAGCCGGAGTAGAGATGAGAGGGGGAAAGAGCTACCTTGTAACAAAAACTTTACGACTAACAAAAATGATCGGAATCGGTAATTTCTTCTTTAAATACAGAAACAATTTATTCATTTTCCTGTACCTTCTTCTGTTCCTCCCCTCTCCCGAGCTGTTTACCGAAAAGGTTTTCGGGCCGGACTACTACCTCATACCGCTCTTACTGGGGTTGGCCATTACGTTCTCCGGGGAAATCCTGCGCGGTATGACCATCGGCCTGGCCTATATCATCAGGGGTGGAAGAGATAAGAAGGTATATGCCGAGCAACTGGTTACCGGCGGGTTGTTCAGCCACTGCCGCAATCCCCTGTATGTTGGTAACATCCTGATGCTTGCAGGAGTAGGAGTATTATCCAACTCCCTGTTCTACGTCGTGGTGGTCATACCATTTTTCCTGTTTATCTACCAGGCCATCGTACTGGCGGAAGAAAATTTTCTCAGGAATAAATTCGGCCGGGAATTCGACGAGTATACACAACGGGTAAATCGCTGGCTGATCGATTTCAGAGGACTGGGGAAGACCCTGGGCAGCATGGAGTTCAATTACAGGAGATGGCTGATCAAAGAGTACAATACGCTCTTTGTCTGGCTATTGGGAATTACGGCCCTGATCGGCTATAAATACGGGCACCTGTTTGAAAATACCAACGTGCGCAATGGTATCCTGGGTGGAACAGTCCTTCTGTTGCTGAGTATGTACCTGCTGATACGTTATCTCAAAAAATCAGGAACCTGGGTGAATAACTGAGCCCTTCGACACCTCCACTACGCTGCGGTAATAATTCTCATAAAGCGGTAGAATTTTGCCGAGCTCAAATTCTTTCGCCCTCGCCAGCGCGTTGGCCTTGAACCTTTTCAGGTTTTCGTCTTTCAGGATGAAAGCCGCGTTCCTTGCCATATCGTCTACATCACCGACATTGCTCATAAATCCTGTTACCCCCTGTACGTTCAGTTCGGGCAGCCCTCCGGCGTTACTGGTTATAAGCGGCACCTCGCAGGCGAGCGCCTCAAGCGCCGCAAGGCCGAAGCTTTCCGATTCGGAAGGCATCAGGAAAAGATCGGCTACCGACAATACCTCCTCGATGGCGTCCAGTTTACCCAGGAATCTTACGTCCTCCGGGCGGCACAACTCACGCGCCTTTTTCTCTATACGAGCTCTTTCAGGGCCGTCGCCCACCAGCAGCAGTTTCGAAGGCACTTCCTTCCGGAGCCGGCAGAATATCTCCAGCACATCGTCTATCCGCTTTACTTTCCTGAAATTGGAGGTATGTACGACGAGCTTCTCATCATTAGGGCAGATAGCCAGCTTGAAGTGCTCTTTCTTCTGTTTTTTGAAGCGCTCGAGGTCTATGAAGTTAGGAATAACCTCAATATCCGATACCACGTCGAAATGCCTGTAAGTGTCCTGCTTCAGGAACTCGGATACTGCCGTCACACCATCGGAATGATTGATGCTGAAACTCACGACCGGGGCATAGGAATCATCTTTCCCGACAAGCGTTATATCCGTTCCGTGCAGCGTAGTGATAACCGGTACGTGTATACCCTGCGAAGCCAGGATCTGCTTGGCCAGGTAGGCCGAAGATGCGTGGGGAATGGCATAGTGAACATGCAGCAGATCAAGGCCTGCATACCGCGCTACATGCACCATTTCGCTCGACAATGCCGACTCGTACGGGGGATATTGAAAGAGGGGATAGGCAGGGATATTGACTTCGTGATAAAACAGGTTTTCATTAAAAAAATCTAACCGGGGAGGCTGGGAATAAGTAATAAAATGCACCTGATGTCCCACCTGGGCCAACGCTTTTCCCAACTCGGTCGCAACTACTCCGCTTCCGCCAAAAGTCGGATAACAAACAATTCCTATTTTCATATTTTCTATAATAGCCGTCCCGGCAGGTTGTATGTAGCTTTTACGATAAAGTTGCCGGGATTTTCCCTACTTTTGAAGGAGTAACACAAAATGATTTATTTTAACTCCATAAAGATGAATTTTTCTTACCGGGAAATATTTTAAACCATACAGCTTCCGTGCGCAACAAGCCTACCCCCAAAGACTTTCTCTCAGGATTTTTAAGGCTGATAAGGATCCAAAACCTTGTGATTGTTGCCATTACCCAAGTCTTTGCCAGGATATTTTTAATAGGGCCCAGAGAAGAATGGAAGCGTATTCTTTCCGATCCTTTTTTCTACCTGATCGTACTTTCCACACTGTTTATAGCGGCAGCAGGCTATATCATCAACGACTACTTCGATATCAAAATCGATATTGTCAACAAGCCCAAAAGGGTGATCATAGGGCGATACCTGAAAAGGCGCATGGCTATCGGCACACACCAGTTATTGAATGTACTCGGAGTATTATGCGGGCTGGTCGTAAGTTATAAGGTAGCGCTGGTAAATATTTTTTCGGTTTCGCTGCTCTGGCTCTATTCGGAAAGATATAAACGTCAGTTGCTTATCGGGAATGTCGCCGTATCGCTGCTCACGGCATTGTCACTGCTGATCCTCAGTGTCGAGTACCCGCGCAACCATAAACTGGTCTTTATTTATGCTGTTTTTGCATTTTTCATATCGCTCATCAGGGAAATCGTCAAGGACATCGAAGACCGGCGGGGAGATGCCGCTCACGGTTGCAGGACACTTCCTATAGTGCTGGGGGTCAGAAAAACAAAGCAGGTTCTTTATGTGCTTATCGTACTCTTTGCCTTTGTCTTAATAATCTGGAGCCAATACCTGGACAACCCGGTTCTTAAGATCAGCTTCGGGCTGCTGACCCTGCCTCTTGCATGGTTGCTGTTCAGGCTCAGGAAAGCCCATACGAGAAGAGATTTCGGCTCAGTCAGTACCATTTGCAAACTTATCATGCTCATTGGCTTACTCACTATGATTTTAATTTAAGAGATGTTGTTACTTTGCGGACGATATCGGAGGTCAGCTATCGGTCAGGTATCCGGGGCTGATCATCACATCATTTAATTAACCTTTATTGATATGAAAAAACTGTTCTCATTGCTCTTGTCCTGCCTGTGGGTGTTATACGGCGCTGCTCCCGCCACCGCTCAGGATTGCTTCGGTGTAAAGATCCAGGAAGGAGGTGGTTTTGAAATGGCAAACTTCGACGGAAAAGGCAAGCCCAGCGGCACGCTTAAATACAAATTTGCAAAAGTGGCACAGGAAGGTGGTTTTACGGTTGTGGATATCGTGCTTGAAAGCGTTTCCACCAAAGGAAAATCGGAGTATACCCAGAAATTCACCATGAAATGTAACGGCAACGAATCCTTTATCGACGCCAGCTCCCTGGTGATGGAAGACCAGATGAAATCGTTCGAGTCGTTCAATATGAAGTTTACCAGTAACGACATCGTCTATCCGAACCGGCTATCGGTCGGAGAGGGCCTGAAAGACGCTTCCCTGAAAGGTACGGGCGATATGTCGGGTATTCCTATCACCTTCGATATGAATATCACCAACCGTAAGGTTGCAGCGCAGGAAAAGGTGAAAGTAGGAGCCGGAGAGTTCGATGCCTATAAAATTACTGCCACCAATAAAATGACCACAAAAACCATCGCTAACATCAGCCTGGAGATTGAAAGTATTTCCTATCGCGCTCCCGGTGTCCTCTGGGATATTAAAACCGAAACTTACCGGAAAGGAAAGCTTATGGGAACAAGCGAACTGTCAAAGATTTATTGAGGCCCTTCGACTACGCTTGGCCCTTCGACTACGCTCAGGGACCTTGGGCGTAGTCGAAGGGTCCTGAACGGAGCCGAAAGGCGTACCCTGAGCGGAGTCGAAGGGGACATATTAAACATATCAAAATGAAGAAAATTGCCATTCTGGCTTCCGGATCCGGTACAAACGCTGAAAATATAGCAGAGTATTTTCTGAAAAGCGACAAAGCGCGCGTCTGCCTGATCGCATCCAACAACCCTGAAGCCGGAGTGATCGGACGGGCCAGGCGGCTCCATATACCCGTGCTCCTTTTCGACCGGACCAGCTTCGGAAAGACCGGCCAGATAACCGATATCCTTAAGAAGCTGGAAGTAGACCTCGTCGTACTCGCCGGGTTTATGATGCTGATCCCCGACGACCTGGTAAAGGCATTTGAAGGGCGGATGGTCAATATCCACCCTGCCCTGCTTCCGAAATTCGGAGGAAAGGGGATGTACGGGCAGTTCGTCCATGAAGCCGTAGTAGCGGCAGGCGAAAAGGAAACCGGTATCACTATCCATTTTGTGAACGAGCACTACGACGAAGGAGAGATCATTTTCCAGGCTTCATGTCCTGTTTCTCCTTCCGACACTGCGGAAGATGTCGCAGCAAAAGTCCATAAGCTGGAATACAGGCATTACCCGGCCGTGATCGAAAAAATATTATATCCGCTGTAGAGACGCAAGGCATTGCGTCTTTACCCCATCACCAGAAACACGACACATCGCGTCTGAACCCCGTGTACCGGAGACGCAAGGCATTGCGTCTTTACCCCATCACGACACATCTCGTCTGAACCCCGTGTGCCGGAGACGCAAGGCATTGCGTCTCTACATGAGTCTTTACCGTTTCATTAGTTCTTCGTAGACGACGTCCATGATGCCGGTTCTTATATTGAACCTCCCGAGAGCGGAACTGCTGCGGCTCGGGTACACCCGGTTTGACAAAAAGACATAGCTCAGCCCCCACGCCGGATCGTTCCAGGTCATAATCCCAGTAAACCCGGTATGACCGTAGCTCGACGGGCTGGCATATTGCGGGGCGTTGCCGGTATATTTGAAAGTAGGTTTGTCGAAGCCGATCCCTCTCCGGTTGCCTATTTCGGGATACTGATAACGCGTGAATTCCTTTACGGTCTCTTCGCCAAGGAACCGGTGGCCTCCGAAGAATCCTTTCTGAAGATACATCTGCCATACCTTCATGACATCGTTGGCGTTGCCGTAAAGGCCCGCATGCCCGCTCACTCCACCCATCATAGCGGCTGTCTCGTCGTGGACCCTCCCATGCACCAGCGTATGGCGGAAAAACGTATCGACCTCTGTCGGAACAACTTCATCCAGGTTATAGTACTTCAGGGGATTGAAGGTCAGGGAGTAAGCGCCCAGCTTTTTATAAAAGTTGTTCTTGAGGTAAGATTCGAAGTCCTGCCCGGTAAGGTTCTCTACTATATACGGATACAACGTAAAAGAAAGATCGCTGTATACGTAATCTTTGGTGTCGTTGAGCTTTGAATCACGTATCCCCTTCGTCATTTTCAACGGGTATTTCCGGTGGAGATACAGCTTCTCCGGAACAATTTCAATCGGGTAGGCCCTGGAAGGTTTTTCGCTGAAAGTCCGCTTCTTCCAGGAACCGTCCTCATTCTGCGCTTCCTTCCAGAAAACGATAAATGCCTTGAGCCCCGCTTTATGTGTCAGCAGATCGCGCAGCTTCATATCAGCCTTGTCCGACTTCCTGAAAAGCTTGTAATAGTCTCCCAGCCCCTTGTCAAGATCGATCAGCCCTTTGTCGTAGAGTCCCATCAGCGAAGTGGTTGCCGCTGTAATCTTGGTAACTGATGCCAGGTCATACAGGTCCGTTTCCTTAACCGGCAGGCTTCCTTCATAAGTATGCTTGCCAAATGCTTCATGGAAAAACACCTTCCCGTCTTTAGCGAGCTGGATAACGCCGCCGGGAGTAGCTTTCTCACGTAAGGCAAGGGCCACTACCGAATCTATCCTGGCTTGGAGCCTTTTCGAATCGAGCCCGATTTCTTCAGGAATCGTATACTTCAGGCGACCGATTGCGGGTGTATCCTTCCCGTCATTATACTTGTATCTCTCATTAACTGTCACCGGTAGCCTGCCGCCGGCAGGGATCGCACCGAAAATCAATTGTGCGGAGAGGTCCTCTGTAAAAGGCGTAAGCTGGTATGCCATGACGATAGCGGCGGCGTTATCGGCGCCTTCCAGTCTGGCAATAGAATAAGGGTTCCCAAGTATCACCAGTACTGTCTTATGAGAAGCTGTAATACGGCTGACCATTTTCTTTACCTGGTCGGTCACCCCGTAACCTGCACCCGGCCGGATACTGCTCAGGTGCAGGCCGGTCAGGACCAGGTCATATTGCTTCAGGGCGCTCAGCAGTTTGTCGACCTGTTCATCTCCGGCCTTGTCGGGTAAAGAGAAGTAATCTGTCTTTGTATATAAGCCTGCTGTCTTCTGAAACCGGGTTTCACTTTCCGCTCCTATCGATACCGCTGCGATTCTCAGGGTATCCAGGCGCCGGAGAGGCAACAGGTCTCCGTCGTTTTTCAAAACGGTGAGCGCCTTCTCTGTCAGTAAACGATTGGTCAGCTCGGCAGATTTGGGATTAAGGTCTTCAAACAATCTGTTCATCTCCACCGGCTTATACCGATCCAGGCCTACCCAGGCTTTGGCAGCCAAAACCCGTCTGCACCGCCGGTCGATTTCCTCCTGACTGATTTCTCCGTTCGCGATGGCCGCTTTGATCTGCGCTATCGCTTTAGGTACATCCTCGGTAAACTCCAGGATATCCATCCCCGCTACCAGGCCCTTTGCATCAGCCACACCATCAGAAAAGTACTTGGTCACGCCCTTCATATTCATGGCGTCGGAATATATGAGTCCTTCGAACCCCATTTCACGGCGCAGCAGATCCGTCACTATAGGTTTAGATAACGTAGACGGCAGATTCGGTGTATTGTCCAGGGCCGGGATACTCAGATGGGCAACCATTATACCGCTCAGCCCGTTTTTAATGAGCTCCCGGAAAGGATACAGTTCGGTGGACTCCAGCCTGGCCCGGCTGTGGTTGATAACAGGCAGGTCGTGGTGCGAATCCGTACCCGTATCGCCATGACCCGGAAAATGTTTAGCAGTAGTAAGCAGGCCGTGGTCCTGCATTCCTTTCATGTAGGCCACGGCCTTTTCGGCTACTTTGTACTTGTTTTCTCCGAAAGAGCGGAAATTGATAACGGGATTGGAGGGATTATTATTTATATCGGCCACAGGCGCAAAATTGATATGTACGCCAAGTCTCCGCGCCTGCTGCGCTACTTCTTTTCCCATTCTGTAAATCAGCTCATTGCTGCCTTCTATGGCGCCCAATGTCATCATATAGGGGTACCTGACTGTACTGTCGATCCTCATTGCCAGTCCGAATTCCGCATCCATCGCTACCAGCAAAGGCACCTTCGAGGACGCCTGGAGCCGGTTGGTAAGCGTAGCCTGCGGGACCGGTCCGCCCTGGAAAAAAACTACCCCTCCTATCCTATGATCTCTTACAAGCTTTGCTACCGCCTCGGGACTTGCCTTATCATTGTCTATCAGCGAACGCTTCACATCTGAAGTCACTGCCACCATCAATAATTGTGCTATTCTCTCGTCACCCGACAAAGTTGTGAAAACCGAATCCACCCACCGGGGGTTTGCCTCCGGGAAAACCGGCCTTTGGGCTACTGACACATGCACTGCAGATAGGAAGAAAACTGACAGAGGAATAAAAAACTTCATATAGATCGATGTGATGATTAGACGATTAGATGATGTGATGATTAGTTTCCCAGATAGCGATCGGGGCCATCGGGAGTGATGATCTTATGCACGACTGGTGAATAGCCACATAGGAATAAATAATGAGAGTTATGAGTAGTCCTGATAATTAGTTAATGTAGTAATTATTTAGCAAATTGTAACTTCAGATAAATATCGGGACTAATCGTCACATCATCTAATCATCACATCATCTAATTTACTCTGTGCGCATATTCAGATTCATTTTCCAGATATTGCTCCTGACTTTTTTCATTATCGGTGTTGTGACAGTGTGGCGCGGTGCGAAATACGGCAACTGGTTTACCGGGTGGTTTGCCGAGACTGCAGGGAAAGAGATTTCCACGCACTCTGTAGTGCTTGAAGAGATCACCTCGATGGGGAAACTGGAGCTGGTTAAATATAGCTTTAAGGACGTGGTCGAGCAGGAAATTACCCGCCAGTGGCTTCCTAACCCCAGGGCCGTACTGATCGTCCAGGGGGAGGCTATCGGCTGTATCGATCTTACCCTCCTGCACCAGACCGACATCCAGACCGCCGGCGATACGCTTATTGTCCATTTGCCGGAACCCGAACTCTGCGTTTTCAAGATCGACCACAACCGCTCGAAAGTATACAATACCGAATACGCCTTTATGGATGAAAGCAGGCTCATAGAGCAGGCCTACCGGCAGGCCGAAGAAAAAATAAAAGAGTCGGCACTGGAAACCGGTATACTCGACCAGGCCCGGGAAAATGCCCTTAAAGTGCTGACACCCATCCTTTCCAAAACTTCCGGCAAAGCAGTTTTGATCAAATTCCCTCTGAAAGCTCATATGGAACGGCCGAAATAATTATGAATTATGAGGTAAGAATTATGAACTACACCAAACGAGACTAATAAACATGAACCAACCAGGCATTTTAAACCCTTCAGAAATTACAAAACTCATCCAGAACGGAGAAATAGAAACGGTAATCCTGGCCTTTACCGATCATTACGGCAGGCTTCTCGGGAAGCGCCTCGATGCAGCATACTTTCTTGAAGAAGCGATCCGCAACGGCTCTCACGGGTGTGACTACCTGCTTACTACCGACATTGAAATGGAGCCGGTGCCCGGATATAAATATGCGAACTGGGAGCTCGGATATGGTGATTTCCATATAGTTCCTGATCTTTCATCCATCAGGAAAGCCGACTGGCTTGACAAGACTGCTATTGTACTATGCGACCTGACCGATGATAAATCGCACGGGCCTGTAGACGTAGCGCCGAGAAGCATCTTAAAAAAGCAACTGGAGACTGCCGCGCGATCAGGATTTGAAGTGTTTGCCGCTACCGAGCTGGAATATTATCTTTTCAACACTCCATACAGGGAAGCGCATGAATCGGGTTACAGGAACCTGAAATCAGCGGGCTACTACCTGGAAGATTATCATATCCTGCAAGGCACACGCACCGAGCATTTTACAGGAAAAGTAAGGCGTCACCTACGGCAATCGGGCATACCGGTCGAAACTTCCAAAGGCGAGTGGGGCCTGGGGCAGCATGAAATCAACGTCCGTTACGCCGACCTTCTAACCTCTGCCGATAATCATGTGTTATTCAAACAGTGCCTTAAAGAAGTTGCAGACAGCCTGGGTCTGTCGCTCACTTTTATGGCCAAATTTGCTTCCGACAGGGCCGGATCGAGCAGCCATATTCATCTCAGCTTATGGAAAGACGGGAAAAATGCCTTCGCTGGTGACGGGCAGCTAGGGCCTGTGAAAGGCACATCCGATTTGTTCAAATGGTTCCTGGGCGGATGGATAGCGCACGTGTACGACGTAATGCCGTTTTATGCACCTACCGTCAATTCCTACAAACGATTTGTTGACGGCTCCTGGGCTCCTACAAGGCTTGCATGGAGCTTCGACAACCGGACTGCCGGGTTCAGGGTAGTAGGTAAAGGCTCAAGCCTGAGAATCGAATGCCGCATTCCGGGAGCTGACTGCAACCCTTACCTCGCACTGGCTGCATCTCTTGCGTCAGGCCTCGATGGAATTAAGAATAAGATCGAGCCGCCGGAATGCTTCGTAGGCGATATCTACATGGCCGGGAACCTGCCGCGGGTACCGTATACGCTGGCTGAAGCTATAGCACGGTTTGAAAGCAGTTCATTTGCCAGGGAAACTTTCGGCGCTGACGTACAGGAACACTACCTTCACTTTTTTAAATCGGAGCAGAGGGCGTATGATATGGCGGTGAATGACTGGGATTTGAAAAGGTATTTTGAGCAGATTTAGAAGGCAATGAAAAACATACTATTTGACTTTATATCAAAATACGTTTCTTTGACAGAAGAAGAGAAGAACGCAATCGGTTCTCCGGACATATTTCGCTCGGTAAAAAAAGGGACGATTTTACTCAAAGAAGGACAAAAATCGAAAGATAGCTACTTTGTTATAAAAGGCTGTATCCGGATCTATTACATTTTAGATAGTGAAGAAAAAACCACTGATTTCTACACGGAAATGGAAACCCTGACACCTCATTGTGTAATAAGCAAAACTCCGTCTGAGTATTATATAAGCTGTATAGAAGACACTATATTTACAGTTTCAAATTCTGATATGGAAGTAGAAATAAACAATAACTTTCCAAAGTTTGAAACCATATGTAAAATGGTATCCGAAGAACTCTTAGCTAAACAGCGATCAGACTTTGACGCGTTTAAGATTTCTTCACCTGAACAACGATACCTGAACTTAATACAAAAAAGACCAGACCTTATTCAGCGTGTTCCACAACACCAGTTAGCAAGTTATTTGGGCATTAAACCTCAGTCCTTAAGCAGGATACGGGCAAGAATCCTTGAAAAAAGTAAGGAATGACTTCATTTCTTAACTTAAGTGAACAAATTTAAGGAGCAAGCCAATCTACTTTTGCAATCGTTTAACATTAATTAAAACGAATATGCAAAAGAGAATTTCATGGATTGGACTTGCCTTAGTATTGGCAAGTAGTTTACATCTTAATGCGCAATATACCAACCAAGACAGTACTTATAAAAAGCATTTTGTCGGTAGTACCTTATTTATGTTGGGAAATTTTTCTTCCGTAAACAGACCTGATTTTATTCAACTGAATTCAGGTTATCGTATTACAGGAAAGGATGTAATTTCTCTTGAACTAATAACTTGGAAATATGCCTGGCCGCTTGGTATTAACCCATTTTTTAACAAATCGTACGGAAAGCCGGAAGAGAAATTTCCTGGCTATATAAGAGATTATGGTATTGGTCTTGCTTATCAAAGATTTCTTTGGAAAGGTCTTTACGCAGCAGTACACGTAATGCCTATGTGGCAAACATTTGTGAATAACAACGGCAATAAGGTGGATAATGGCTTCCATATATTCAACTCCTATCGGGTTGGCTATCACATTAAACTCTTTAAGGACAGGTTTTTTATACAACCATCACTTGGTATTGCCGGCCGGCCTTATCATACTAAAATGCCTGATGGGTTTAAAGAAAAAGATGACAAGTGGTCAAAATACACGCCTGAACCAGGGCTGCATTTCGGGTTTAATTTTTAGTAATATAGCAGGAGATTAACAAAATTGTCTTTAACAAACTAATAAAGACAGATAGACACCAGCCACCGACAGGCACAACTTACCGAAAGAATCAAACAACCTGAAACAGAGATATAATGCGAAAATTATCACTTTTCATAGCGACAAGTTTAGATGGCTATATAGCCCAGCCAAATGACGATCTTAGTTTTCTGAAATCAGTAGAAAAAGAAGGCGAAGACTATGGGTACGCAAGTTTTACAGACACAATAGACACCCTGATTATTGGCAGAAAAACTTATGACTACGTACTTAAAGAAATCGGCTCATCTCATTACGACGACGGGCAACGAGATGTGTACGTCATAACAAGAACACAAAGACCTGATGCAGGCAGAACAACTTTCTACACAGGGAGCTTGGCTGAATTGGTAGCGCGATTAAAGTCTGAAGATGGTAAGAACATATATTGTGACGGAGGGGCAGAAATAATAAATGAACTATTAAAGAATGACCTTATTGACGAATTTATTATTTCCATTGTACCTGTCTTAGTCGGTAACGGCACAAGGCTTTTCAAAGACGGAAGGCCCGAACAGCAACTTGAACTTTTGGATACGAAAACATTTGACACAGGACTAACCCAACTACATTACAGACGAAAAAAATAGTGGTAAAATTTAGTGTTGTCGTATCAATGCCACCACCAAATACCGTACGGAACCATCCGGGCCGGAACGCCGATAAGCAACACGTAGTGGAATCGGCCAGCTAAATGGCCTCACCCATTCAATACGCCGTCAATCCCTCTGCATCAATCTCTGCTACGTCGCCCTTCTGACGGAGAACGGCTATACCGTCGGCTTTGGCAATGTTGGCGACTTCGGCAGGAATGCTAAAACCTCCGATACCCAGGTAGTATTTATAATCAGCGTAGTCCGGAAAGAGCTCTCTGAAGTTTTCAACTTTTTTAGTTTTGAGCTTTTCAAGATCCTTGGGGTGTACTTTGTGTTTTATCTCGATAATACCCACGGCGTCACCGTTGAAAAGCACTATATCAAATTCGTCCTGTATTCTCTTGTTCCTGCTATGCAGGTTGAGGGCTATACTGTCAAACCTGATATCCCCTAATCTCGGATCATCCTTCAGGGCATAGTAGAAAAACTCTTCCGCAACATGGCCGAGATTGACGCCGATGTTACTCAATGTCTGTACAGTTTCCTTTAGTTTAAGGTCGGTTTTAGCTAATTGTTCATCGGTTTTAGCCTGCGCCCGGTGCAGTTTCTCAATTGATACCAGTATTTTATCTATCGTCTCCATTGCTTATAAAGTATAAATGTATGATTAATGATTTTCCATCTCAGCCTGTCCCGAATATTCCTTGTCTTTAAACAGAACATAAACTAGCGAAAAAAAGATCAGTTTGTCAAATCCTCAAAATAGGACCTTCACACTTACTGAAAACATTGCCCCCCGGATCCAAAGTACCCCTACTCCTTCACCACGAAATACCTCCCGCTACCCGAGGTATTATCACCGGGTCCCCACGTGCCTTCCATAAAAGTAAACTTGCTATTGACCTTCGCGCTTACTGAAAACGTCGTCCCCCCAGCCCCCATATAAGTGTATTTTGCCGTTACCGTAGATCCCAGAAAGGAATAAATACCCTCGGCCTTGGATACTCCGGCTGAGGTCGTATCAGCGCCGCCGCTGAATACCCGTACGGTGCCGTCGCCCCTGAACAGAAAGGCATAGTCGGAAGTAGGGTAATTATTGTTGCTACCATATTTCCCAACCCAGAAACCCGTTACGGTAAGTGGTTCAGGATCGTCTTTCTTACAGGCCGTCAACAGGACAGGCACTATCACAGTAGCCATCGTCAAAAGTTTGAAAGTCTTCATAGTTAAGAGATTAGGTGAATGAATCCGGTATTGTTCTCCTACACGAAGTTCTTTAATAAAATTGTCTTCTACAATTTCATGATCAGGGTATTTCTCCAAAACGGGATCTCAGACGATCAGGCGATATACAACACACCCGGCGCCGATGTAGTTTTTACATCGACGCCGGGTGTGTTCAACTCATAGGGACCAGAGCCGGCCCTTCTAAAAGGAATATTCGTTTTTCGCGATGAAGTGATCCGCGATCTCCCTCCGTAACTTTTTGAGGTTGACCGGATCGGTCTTGGTAAACCTTTTTAACCCCATCAGCATCACGCGGAGCTCATCGGCTTCGGCAAATGAAGTAATTGCACTTCTCCCCGATTTCCCGACTTTCTCTACAGCTTCGTAGAGGTATACCAACGCCATGCTGTGCTGGATACGCACCGCATCATCCCCGTTCTTCTGCGCCAGCTTCTCTACCCGGAGCAGGACCGATTCGGCAACATATACCTCAATACCCATATCCGCAATATCCATAATTATCTCCTGCTCTTCCGGCAGCGACATTGTGAACTTCTGCACAGCAGCCCCGGCTACCATCAATATGGCCTTTTTGAGATTCCGCAGAATCTTTTTCTCTTTGGCAAAAAGTGCATCATCGTCGTCAGCCCCAAAATCAGGAATGGAAAGAATCTCCTTCGAAACGGCCATTGCAGGGCCCATAAGGTCAATCTGGCCTTTCATAGCCCGCTTAAGCAGCATATCGACTGTCAGCAGGCGATTGATTTCATTGGTCCCTTCAAAGATACGATTGATCCGGCTGTCACGGTAAGCCCTGTCCATGGGAGCTTCGGCACTATAGCCCATGCCTCCGTAAATCTGCACACCTTCGTCGGCCACATAGTCGAGCACTTCCGAGCCGTGTACCTTCATAATGGCGCATTCGATGGCAAACTCTTCCAGCGCCTTCAGCTTGGCTTCCGCATCGGGCATCCCGCCGGACTTAAAAGTCTCTATGAGGTTGTCTATATCCTGACCGGCCCTGTATGCTGCCGATTCCGAAGCAAAAATTTTTGTAGCCATCTCTGCTAACTTGTATTTGATAGCGCCGAAGCTGGCAATGGCCGCCCCGAACTGCTTTCTCTCATTAGCATACTGAATAGCAGCATCCAATACCTTTTTAGCCCCTCCAAGCGCAGCAGCAGCCAGCTTGATACGACCGATATTCAGGATATTGACTGCGATCTTAAATCCGTTTCCTCTCTCAGACAGCAGGTTCTCAACCGGAACATGACAGTCATTAAAAAAGATCTGCCGGGTATCGGAGCCTTTTATACCCATTTTATGCTCAGGTTCATTCATCGTAATACCACCGTAGCCCTTCTCCACTATAAACGCGGAAAGATTTTTATCGGCCTTCCCGTTCTCATCTGCTATTTTGGCAAAAACAATAAACAAATCGGCAAAACCTCCGTTGGTGATCCACATCTTTTGCCCGTTAAGGACATAACTCTTCCCGTCGGCGCTCAGCACAGCCCTGGTTTTCCCCGAATTGGCATCCGACCCGGAATCCGGCTCGGTAAGACAATAAGCCGACTTTGATTCGCCGGAAGCAAGCTTAGGCAGGTATTTGCTTTTCTGATCTTCGTTACCATAATATACTATTGGCAGCGTCCCGATACCGGTATGCGCCGAAAGCGCTACCGAAAACGAATGTCCGGCACCGGTACGCTCCGTAACAAGCATCGAAGTATTGAAGCTCATTCCGAAACCTCCGTGTTCCTCCGGAACCGCTATACCCAACAGGCCGAGCTCCCCGGCCTTGTCCATAAGAGAAGTGATCAGCTCAGGACTCCCGGCAGCATCCAGCTCATTGAGGCGCGGCCAGATCTCCGCCTTCAGAAAGTCATCACAAGTCTGGGCGATCATCAACTGTTCTTCGGAAAACTCCTCCGGAATAAACACTTCCGCTGCATCTGATTCTCTTATAATGAATTCGCCGCCGCGGATGGTCTTGGCTTTAGCTTGTTCAGTGGCCATTTCTGAAATATTATGGTGATGTGAATAACTCGTTTTTGGAAATGCCGGTCGACTGCACCGGCTACAAAGGCAAAAGTAGCAGGAATAATATTATTATGCAAGCATACCATTACAAAGCAACGAGCTTTAAACGACCAGGCTCTGTGGCTCTCCACCCTCTAAGCGGTCCTCTGTGTCGAACCCGGCAATCCATCTCCCGATTGTTGGATCCCCGGGGCTACGATATCGGACCGAGGGGGTCTAGAGAATACCAAAGATTATTTGGCCGCATGGTATATTAAAGAACTTTTCAGACAGCCTCTCTGAAACTGTCGCCGTGTGACGTACACCCCATACGGATATCTCCCTAGCGCGCTAATTCTTCGCTACCTTAATCCTCTTCCTGATTACACCATCGAGGGAAGCTTCAACGACATATATCCCTCCGGGCAGGCCGAAATTTGAAAAATTGATCTGGTAAAGCGGCCCGGTACGAACCACAAATCTTTCGGGCACTTCCAGTTTCTGGCCCATAGCGGTCACGATATTGAAACGGTAGGAAGTTTCCTGGTCGTCACCGACCTTCAGGTTCATTATATCGCCGAAAGGAACAGGATAAACTGTCCACTCCGGCATATCGCCGGTTATATCATCACCGGATCCTCTCGAAATATAAAAGTGAGTGGAGGTAACATAGAGCAGGGAGTCGTTCCAGGTATAAGCCTCTCCGAAAATATCATATCTTCCTATTGCCGGCCGGAACCCGCCGTTACCGGCAAACAATGTGTAAGGATGCCGCCTGGTGCGGTTTTCGTGCAGGAAGGGCCCGGTCAGCTTCACCCTGATCCTGTCAAACGGATAGTTTCCTTCCACCGCTATATTGAGAAGGGAAGGAATCGAGTCGACCTGGTAAACCTGTCCTTTGCCGATTAGCCCGATAACCTCCGGATCGATTACTCCCCCGCCCCTCTGCAGCGTAAACCTGAGGGCAGCCTCTTCTACCTTCAGGGTAACCGGCGCGTCTGTGAAAGATCCGTTGTTGTCGAATGCCCGTATAAAAAAACTGTACTCGCCTTTTCCCGGTGGCATACCCTGAATACGATTGAAAGCCAGGCTCAGCCATGTGGGATGGGCATGCAACTGGACGTGCGTGAGATATCCATCGGGATCGACAAACGTACCGGAAGGAATATCAAAGCTAAAATACTCGTGTTCAGGCAAATACTGCGTCGGGATCGGTTTTGCGATGGCGGGGGCAGTATTAAAAAAATTCTGATCCTTCACCTTCAGGGTAAGGTAGGTCTCAACGAAAGCATTTCCATTGTCATAAGCTTTGAGCGTAAGCTGATAATCGCCGAGCTGAGCCGGACGCCCCGACAAAACTCCGTTGGAAAATTTCAGCCAGCCGGGCAGATTCGTCACTTCCACCCTTGTGACCGTACCATCGTCGTCGGCAAACATTTCCTTAGGCAGCTCATAAGAATAGGTTTCATTAATCCTGGCAACAAGCTCCGACAGGTTGATCTGGAGTTTGGGCGGGATATTGGGATTGTCGGTAGGATCGATCCTGAGGGTCAGATACGCCGAAAACTCTCCCCCTTCATCGTCGGTAGCCCTCACTTCGAGCCGGGTATCACCCAGAGAAGTACCTGTTCCTTTTACAGTGAGCCCGTCGAAAGTAAGCCAACCGGGCAGGTTCTGAATCCTGATCCTGTCTATTGAACCGTCCACATCGCCAAAATGGTCCTTGACTATATCGAAAGAAAAAGGCTTGTTCAACGCCTTGATCTGCATCGGCAAAGGTATCTTAAGGTAAGGGATTTTATTTTCAGCCCCTGCCCAGTAGGAAGGCACGAACATGTCGTCGTCGATCCTGACCTTCACCGGTCTCGGGCTACCGGGATTCTTTTTGGCTGCAGCGCTATAGCTGCCGTATAGCAGATCGGTCATGCTCCTGTGGTCGATCCCCCTGACCAGGCTGTACGAAATACTGTCAGCATAAACTATATCTGGCATGGGAACGGTCTTCCACCTGGAAACAGCCGATCTTATCGATCCCTGTACCCTCTCCATAGCTTTCTCAAGGGAAATGACGAAGCATACCATGTCGGCCCCGTGCTCGAAGCACTCATTTACCTGGCGATCTATGTCCGGTTGAGTTATATGATCGGCAATAAATACCTCATTGCCGACAAAAGCGTGCCGGGGGAGTCCGCCGCGCAGGACATCGGTGGTAAACCGGTGATCGGCGCCAATCGGATCGTTCACTTTCACCCCATCTGCTTTTTCGTTCAGGTGGGAAAAGGCAATGGTGCCGCGGAGCCCGCTTCCTCCATCCACTACCGATCCGTAGTCGGACACATAGCGGATTGTCGGAGAGACCGACTTTACAGCCGCAATCAACTTTTCAGTGTAGGTTTTCAGTTGCTCATGACGGAATCTGTACCAGTCTTTGCCATACCTCTGCCGGAAGCTTTCACTTGGTTCCCAATGCGTTACATGAGGACCTACTTCTTCGAAAGAGTTAAACTCCACTCCCCACGAATAGTTCAGGCGCTCTATTTTCCCGTAATGCTTCTTAAGCCACAGCCTGTATTCGGCAGCAGTCTGTTCAGAGCAATCAAAAATGGCCGGGTATATCTTGGGCTTGTCGGTATCGGGTTCGAAATTTTCATACGGATAGCCCGCCTCCTGTTCGGGAGTATTGGAGGCAGCTATAAAAAGGAGCTTTCCCTGGTCATGTACCCATTTATAACGCTGTACAACCTCCTTTACAAAAGCCGCAGCTTTATTGGCGGAAGGTTCATGGCTATACCTGAAAGTGGTAGCGGTAAATGCCCCCATGTGAGAGATCTTGTACTGATCCTTGAGGCCATCCTTCTGCCAGTCCCAGAATCCGTTCAAGCGCCCTTTGGCCCTTGTAAGGTGGATACGTATCGCGACCGACATACCCCTGTCGATCACGGATTTTATCTGCTCATCGTACATCGACCAGTCTGCCTTGTCCGGCGAATCATAGTAAACCCTGTCCCATTGGACGGTAAGATATACCGCATTCAGCCCGTATTCGGATGCCATCCTGATAAGCTGCCGCTCATGATCCCCCTTGTCACTGAGATTGAGGAGCATCAGCCCGACGTACCGCTGCCTGTTTTGCATTTGTCCGAATGCGGCGTCTCCCGAGCACCAGCTTATTGCCAGGATACTCCATAAAAGCAACGTCTTTTTCAGATTGCGAAATGCAATTAAATTCATGTGTAAGTAGGTTTATCAGCCCCCCATAGCTATCGGGGCTTTCGGCTATCAGCGCTTCTTTATCGACGACCCGGGCGGCGTAATGTATGCCTCCTGTGCAGGTTTGTGTGTAATTTCACTTCTTCAAAAGCACGTCTGCAAACGACTTGGCTACCAGTTCGTTGCCCAGCTCATTAAGATGTACGCGATCTGTCGTCAATATGTTTCGATCGCGGTTATTCGGGTTGTGCTCCGCAAGGAATTCAAGGAAAATTTTACGCAGGTCGCACAATTCGAGGTTTTCATTTTCGGCAAGTTCGCGTATCAGCGTCGCGTAAAAATTGAGATCTCCGTCCTGCTGATTTGATGCATCGGTTTTTTCCCCGATCACAGTAGGTGTGCAGACTATTATCCTCGCTCCCTGCGCCTTCAGCTTTTTGATAATAGCCTCGTAGAATTTTATAAATTTTTCAGGATCAGTACCCGTTCCGTGGGAGCTTTTATGCCACACGTCGTTAATCCCTATGTAAATGAAAACCACATCAGGTTTTTTGGAAAGAACATCGTCCTCAAGCCTTAGGTAGAGGTCGTAGACCTTGTTCCCCCCTATCCCGGCCCCAACCAGCTCGTACTGGGAGGACAAGCCCTTGCTTTCGAACATTTTATTCATCTGGGTAATATAGCCCACCGGCCCTACCCCTCCCTGCGTGATGGAATCTCCGAAGAAAACAACTTTAACGGCTTTGCGTTGATGGAAAGCCAGCGAAAATAAAGAGACGAAAAGCAAAATGCCGAAAAGTACCTGGTGTTTCATTTTTATAAAAGATCTGACCTTTGATATCTACAAAACTAACTGGTTTTATTCGAACGGGACTTGTTTTTGTTGCCCTTTCTGAAGCGGTTAAACCGCCTGACAGGCTGTGAACTACCCTTGGAAGGAGTAAAGGCAGGACCAGCGCCAAGATGCTCCGGAAGCGGTACCTTTGCTACTTCCCTCCCCATCAGGCTTTCTATCCCGGCAAACTTCCTGGAAGAGCTGTCATTTATAAAAGTAATGGCTGTACCGGTACGCTCCGCCCGGGCTGTCCGGCCTATCCTGTGAATATAATCTTCCGGATCGGGCGGGATATCATAATTGACGACCAGGCCGATGCCGTCGACGTCAATCCCTCTTGAAAGAATATCGGTCCCGACAAGTATTTTAAGCTCCTTGTTTTTAAACCGGAGCATGATCTCTTCCCGCTCTTTCTGATCGAGATCGGAATGAAAGGATTTAACCAAAATACCAAGCCTCAACAATTCCTTCTCCAGCGTTTTGGTACTTTGCTTGGTAGAACAGAAAATGATAATGTTGTTATAGTCACCGTTTTGCAGGATATGCTTCAGAAGGCCGACTTTCTGGCTGTCGTATACCATGTAGGCCTGCTGCAGTACTCCTTCCGCAGGCTTGGAGATCGCTATGCTCACTTCCTCCGGGTCGTGGAGTATCGCTTTGGCCAGCTTCCTTATTTTGGGCGGCATGGTAGCCGAAAATAGCAGCGTCTGCCTTGTTTTAGGAAGATGGCTTATGATTTTCAGTATATCTTCCGAAAAGCCCATGTCGAGCATCCTGTCCGCCTCATCGAGTATCAGGTGCTCCAGTTGGTCAAATTTTACTTCGCCTGAAGCCAGCATGGCTATAAGCCGGCCCGGTGTCGCAATCACGATATCAGCCCCAAGCCTCAATGCCTTTCGCTGCTGCTCCCAGTCAGCCCCGGAACCTCCTCCGTATACCGCTATCGAGCTCACCTGGATAAAATACCCCAAAGCCTCTACCTGTTGGTCGATCTGGATGGCCAGCTCCCGGGTCGGGGCAATAATCAGCGTATTCAGGTGTCTTTTCTCCGAACTTATGATATGATTCAGCACCGGGAGCAGGTAAGCTGCCGTTTTACCCGTGCCGGTTTGCGCACACCCTATCAGGTCTTTGCCCTCTAAAATAACCGGGATAGCCAACTGCTGAATGGGCGTAAGCGCCTTATATCCCATGGACTGCATTCCTTCCAGCAATCCCTTGTCAAAATCTAAATCTTCTATCTGCATACTATTTATGAAAGTCAATATTACAACAACTTAGCCATTCCGCCTCAATATAAAAGAGAATAAATGGGCCTTCGACTCCGCTCAGGCGCCAAAATGGAAATGGAAAGGTGCCAAAACGGAAATGGAAAGGCGCCAAAATGGAAATGGAAAGGCGCCAAAGCGGAACGGGAAATACCAGAATGGAACGGAAAGTGCCAAAATGAAACGGAAAACATCCGAATGGAAATGGAAGGCGCCAAAGTGTAACTGGAAACGTCAGAATGAAACGGAAGGTACCAAAACGGAACGGAAAGCACCAGAGTGGAATCCACGGGGCCTGAGCGGAGTCGGAGGCCATATTTTAAACAGTTCTAAATTAAAGTCGGTGACATTTTTGAGGAAGTAAAATTGGTACTTATTATGCTCTTTAGCAGTATTATTCCAAAAACATCTGTCTTAAGTCAGACGAAAGGCAATACAATTTTTCAGAATAGAAACAGGATGAGTTTTCAGATTAAACAAAAAGGAACCCAGTACGACGTAGCAATAGTCGGATCAGGTGCCGGTGGAGGAATGGCCGCCTACCAGCTTTCAAAAGCGGGCGCTAAAGTGGTTTTACTCGAAGCAGGCGGATATTTTGATCCTGCCGATCCGAAGTATATAACGCAGTTGCGCTGGCCATGGGAGTCGCCCCGGCGCGGTGCAAGCACCACCAGGGCATTCGGGGATTTCGATGCTGCCTGGGGAGGCTGGGAAATTGATGGTGAGCCTTACACCCGTAAGAACGGAACGCAGTTCGAATGGTTCCGGTCGAGAATGCTGGGCGGACGGACCAATCACTGGGGTAGGATCTCCCTCAGGTTTGGCCCCAAAGACTTTAAAAGGAAAAGTATCGACGGACTCGGGGACGACTGGCCTATTTCTTATGACGATGTAAAACCTTATTACGACCAGGTAGACAAGCTGATAGGCGTTTTCGGAACCGTAGAAAACATGCCCAATGAACCCGACGGCATCTTCCTGCGCCCGCCCAAACCAAGGCTTCACGAGCTGATGATCGCACAGGCCGGAAAGAAAACCAATATTCCGGTCATCCCGTCGAGGCTTTCGATCCTGACCGAACCCATCAATAACGAGCGCGGAGTTTGCTTTTATTGCCGCCAGTGTAACAGGGCGTGCCAGGCATATGCCGATTTTTCGTCTTCATCCGTCCTGGTCATCCCGGCGCTTAAAACAGGAAATGTAACGCTGATTAATAACGCCATGGCGCGCGAAGTGATCACTGACCCGCAGACCGGGTTGGCAACAGGCGTTTCTTACATCGATACCCAGACGCTCAGTGAGCAGACGGTTAATGCCAAAATAGTGATCCTGGCAGCCAGCGCCTGCGAAACCTCCCGTATCCTTCTCAATTCCAAATCCACGCGGAATCCCAACGGCCTGGCGAATTCCAGCGGCGTAGTCGGGAAATACCTGCACGACTCCACGGGAGCTTCACGGGGGGCATTCCTTCCGCACCTGATGGACCGGAAGCGGTACAACGAAGACGGTGTAGGCGGTATGCACGTTTATACACCCTGGTGGCTCGACAACAAGAAGCTGGACTTCCCGAGAGGCTATCACATCGAATACGGCGGCGGTATGAATATGCCTTCCTATGGCTTTGGCTTTGGCATGGAGTCTATGAACGGCAAATACCCTACCAAAGACGGCGTTACCAGGAAAGCCGGCGGTTACGGAGCATCTCTCAAAGAAGACTACCGGAGGTTCTACGGCGCCAATGTCGGCTTTGCTGGACGGGGCGAGGCGGTGGCCGTTGCGGAAAATTACTGTGAGATCGACCCGAACGTAGTAGACAAATACGGTATTCCGGTATTGCGCTTCAACTACAAGTGGAGCGACCACGAAAGACTCCAGGCCAAGCACATGCACGAGACATTTGAAGAGCTGATCCATGCTATGGGCGGGGTTCCGCTGGGTACAAAACCAGGCCCTGAGAATGACTACGGCCTGGCGCTGCCGGGGCAGATCATACACGAAGTCGGTACTGCCAGAATGGGTAATGACCCTAAAACTTCTGCAGTCAACCAATATGCCCAGGCCCACGATACAAAGAACATTTTCGTAGCCGACGGCGCCTCGTTTGTTTCACAGGCAGACAAAAACCCTACCTGGACGATCATGGCTCTTTCCTGGAGAACCTCTGACTATATCATGAGCCAGGTAAAAAAGAAACAGTTGTAGGCAGGAAATTCATTGAGGCAGAAATAATTTAAGTATCGAATAAAATGAAACGCAGAGATAGTTTAAAAGCCCTCACCTTTACATCGCTCGGGTTTGCAGGCCTGAATCCGCAACAGGCGCTTGCAGAGCAGCGTAACGAGGAACTGGCAGCCGTATCAAACGAGGAAGACATCAAAATCCCCGACGGCAGACTGAAAGAGGAGGCCATCCGTGATGCGAAGCTACATAAAGAGAAATTTCTCGATGCCCACGAGCTTGCTACTATTACGGTTCTGGCCGATATCATCATTCCCAAAGATGGGGTTTCGGGAAGCGCTTCCGATGCCGGCGTAACCGAATTCATCGAGTTTATCGTAAAAGATATGCCCCAGCACCAGATTCCTGTGAGAGGTGGGCTGAGGTGGCTCGACAGGGAATCGCAGCACCGTTTCAGCAAAAATTTTAAAGATCTGAAACCGGAGCAGCGTATCAATATTGTAGATGACATTGCATATCCCCAGGACGTTAAGCCCCAATACAGCCAGGGTGCAGCATTTTTCTCGCTGATGAGGAACTTGACCGCTACGGGCTTTTATACCAGTGAAATCGGCATAAAAGATATTGGGTTCGTTGGCAATACGCCTAACGTATGGATGGGGGTTCCGGAAGATGTGCTGACCCAGTACGGGTTCAAAAAAAATGACATCCGGTAGAACTCACCGCTGATAAATAAAAAAGTCCCTGAGCTTAACGTTCAGGGACTTTTTTATTATACCCCTTTTTCCAACTCTGTCGCCCTCTTTTCTCTGTGGCTTCTATCTGCAGCCTCTGTGATCCTCCGTGTAATTATCCTGTTTTCGTAAGACACAGAGAGCCGCAGAGAAAGGTTAGTACTTCAATTCACGGCCTTTAATATCCGGGAAACGGAGACAGGATTGTCGCAAAACCCGGTTTACACCGCAAAAAATCAAAATAGTACAATTAAAACAATCAAATAAATTGTGTTCTATTTCACCCAATCGTTGGATTTATCAAATATACATTGTACAATTCCAATTTTATCATAGGATCAGAAAAAGAAGTTTAGCTTACCTAAATGGCGCCTATTGACTATTACATAATATCTCATTTAACTTTGATATAGAATCAAGGGCAAATATCGATATAACAAATCCGGTATTACCTGAAGAACCCATCATTTCTCTCTTTATTTAAAAAATACAACCACTTAAATCTATTAAAGCAATGAAAAAGGTAATCTTGAGCCTCGCCATTTTACTGGGAGCATCTTTTGCTGCGGAATCTTTCGCCATAGAAGGATTGGGGGACAAAGAAGTAAGGCTGTCAACCCTTAAAGACGCGCGTTTCCGGCTGGCTTTCAGCAATCCCGACCAAAGAAGCCAGATTTCTATCAGGGATGAAAGCGGAAAAATATTGTACAGCGAAACTGTTGCCCGTAACATCCAGTACCTGAAAATATTCGATTTTTCCACGCTGGGTGACGGGAAGTATACCCTGGAAGTCAGCAACGGAAAAAACAAGGTTTTGAAACCTTTCGAAATACAAACCAGCACTACGAGGTCCATTACGGCAGTAGCAGACTAAGCGGTCCGGTAAAGCTTACCGGCGGAAAAGAGTCCCTGAGCGGGACTCTTTTTATTATATCCCTTTTTCAAACCCAGTCGTTCTCTGTGCTTCTCTGTGCTTCTCTGTGCTTCTCTGTGTAGCCTCTGTGGCTCTCTGTGTAATTATCCTGTTTTTGTAAGATACAGAGAACCGCAGAGAAAAAAAAGAGCCACAGAGCCTTCTGCAACGAAAGGCGGATATCCGAAAATCCGCTTTTTTATGATTACCTCTTTCAGGCGGCAGGTTTCGGTTGTACTTTTGTATCCTGAGTGCTATCAGGGAGGCAAATAATCAAAGTCTATGGCTATCCGTTTTTATAAATACCAGGGAGCTGGAAATGATTTCATCATGATCGACGACCGCACCAGGGAGTTCGATCTGCAAAAGGATACAATAGCCGGGTTATGCGACCGCCGGTTCGGTATCGGCGCCGATGGGCTGATTCTCTTGCAGAATGATCAGGACTATGACTTCAGGATGGTGTACTTTAATGCGGATGGTGGCGAAGGAAGCCTGTGCGGAAACGGCGGCAGATGTGCTGTAAGGTTTGCCCAGGATCTGGGACTGATCGACGGCAGCACGCGCTTTATTGCTGTCGACGGGGAGCATGTTGCAAGCCTCGATGAAGAGGTCGTTCACCTGGGAATGAGTGATGTAAAAGGCATTGAAACCCTTGATTCAGCCTATTTCCTCAACACCGGCTCTCCCCATTATGTGGAGTTTGTAACTGATGTCGATAAAACCGATGTTGTAGGGAAAGGCCGGGCCGTACGATACGGGGAGTTCTACGGGCCGCGCGGAGGTACCAATGTCAACTTCGCGGAAGTGGTTGAAGAAAACCACCTCAGGGTGAGAACCTACGAACGCGGTGTAGAGGACGAAACCCTGGCATGCGGTACGGGCGTGACAGGCTGTGCGCTGGTAGCGGCTGAAATTTTCGGATGGGAGGGCCCCGTAAAAGTCGAAGCGCGCGGAGGCGAGCTGTCTGTAGAATTCAGCAGGACAGGATCAGGCGGCGTATTTTCGGATATTTGCCTTACCGGCCCGGCCAGGTACGTTTTCCAGGGCTCAATCTGATTTCATTCGGCTTCCAGAAGCCCCCCTTCCAGGTGGAATATGTTTTTATCCGACCATTCGGGTATCCTGCAGTAGTCCATTGCCGCCACACGGCTCCGGGTTCCGTTCGTACAAACAACCACTATATTACCGTAAGAGGCAAGCAATGGCCGCTTTTCGCGGATTTCAGACAGCGGAATATTCAGCCCGCCCTCATTGAATTCCTCGTACTCCCATTTCTCTCTTACATCGACCACTATGCTTCCGGGAACGGATTTCAATTCTCTGAACTCGGTAAGCGTAATATCCCGGTAATCTTTACGTGACATATCAAACGGTTTTGAGTCTGAAATACAGAGCGTCGGTATTCACCGGATACGCTGCCAGCACATTTTCGTCTTTTTGCAAAGGAGTAAAATAATGACCAAATTTGATGAATTTTCGTGAGGTATGATTTCTTAACCAGCAACTTAATATCTACTTATTCCAATGAGAAACAGATTGGGCCGTATTGTGATCGCCGCCATTATCGCCCTGATAAGCCTTATTGGCTATTGGACAAAAACGCAGGAAAACCCGGTAACCGGTGAAAAGCAGAGGGTAAGCCTCACGCCCGACCAGGAAGTAGCCATGGGTTTGCAGAGCGCTCCGCGAATGGCCGCTGAATTCGGAGGGCTATACCAGGACCCTAAAGTACAGCAGCTTATCAAAGCTATTGGTCAGAAACTTGTCACCAGCAGCGATGCATCAAGATCACCCTATCGTTTTGATTTCCACGTACTAGCCGACGAGAGGACCGTAAATGCCTTTGCACTGCCGGGAGGACAGGTATTTATTACCATGGCCCTGCTGAAAAGATTAAAAACGGAAGACGAAGTAGCCGGTGTGCTCGGTCACGAAATCGGTCACGTGGTCGGCAGGCACTCGGCCGAGCAGATGGCTACCCAGGAATTGATGTCGGGGCTGGCAGGCGCTGCGACCATTGCCCTCAGTGAACCCGGTTCGGCAAACAATTCTGCCTACATTGCCCAGTACGTCGCCTCCATGCTCAACATGAAGTACGGACGTGAAGATGAGCTCGAGTCAGATGATTTCGGCGTTAAATATATGATACAGGCCGGCTATAATCCTGAAGCTTTGCTGCAGGTAATGCGTGTGCTGGCCGAGGCCTCAGGGGGAAATGCCCCGCCCGAGTTTGCAAGTACCCACCCCAGCCCGGGAAACAGGATGGAAAAAATAAAAACCGCTATTGAAAAGTATCGCAAGCAATAGTATTGATGGATAAAAGTAACATAAAGCTTATTGTGTCCGATGTGGACGGTACCTTGTTAAATGCTTCACATCAGCTCAATCCCAGATTTTTTGACATATTTGAACAACTGGACGCTGCCGGCATCACTTTCGTAGTGGCAAGCGGCCGCCAGTATCACAACCTCAGAAAGTTATTTGAACGTATCGAAAACAGGATCATCTTCGCAGCCGAAAACGGCAGCTATATTATGCACCGCGGAAAGGAGATGCTTGCCAAAACCATATCCGCCGGGGATATACACGACCTGGTAAATATCGGGCGTAAGATTCCGACTTCGGAACTCGTGCTATGCGGCAAAAACTCGGCCTATGTGGAAAGTGCCGATCAGCAGTTTATAAACCATCTTTCGCTGTATTTCGAAAAATTCGAGATCGTGGATGATCTTCTGTCGGTTAACGACGACATACTCAAGTTTACAGTATGCGATCTGTCCGGAACCGAAGCCAACTCCTACCCTGATTTTGCCCACCTGCACGACAGGTTCCAGGTGAAAGTTTCGGCAGATACATGGCTGGATATATCCGACAAACTGGCTCATAAGGGAAATGCAGTAGCCATACTGCAGGATCTTTACGGCGCAAGCAAGGAGCAGACCATGGTCTTCGGTGACTATCTCAACGACCTGGAAATGATGCAGCAGGCGTATTTCAGCTATGCCATGGCCAACGGCCACCCTGATGTGAAAGGCGTTGCCCGCTTTATAGCCAAAAATAACAACGAAGATGGGGTTATTGAAGTACTGGAAAGACTTGTTGGGGTGATGATTGGTTGATGTGATGATTGGTTGATGTGATGATTGGCTGATGTGATGATTGGCTGATGTGATGATTGACTGATTATCAGATATACTATCTTCGCTTCCGACGGCTATCGGGACACATCGTCACATCAACTAATCACCACATCAATTAATCAATCAATGAAACGCCGGTCAGCTACTTTTTTCTTTTACTGGACGCTGCTCTTCTCACCGGTTTATCTGACGGGGCAGGATTTTTTTGTGTGCAGGCAGTCGCATACAGCTCAAAACCCGGAACGTGCAGGCTGGTTCGGCAGCGGGATTTTTGGTGGGCGCCAGGCAAGCTACAGCGATAATTTTGATGTTCACTATTACAGGGCCTACTGGCAGGTCGATCCTTCGGTGAGACAGATTTCGGGACGGGTGGGCATTTACTTCACCGTTGTTTCAGATACTGAAAGCATTATCCTCGACCTCCATGACAATCTCGGCGTGTCCGGTGTTTCTTCCAACGGGAGTCCGCTTATTTTTGAACATTCAAACCACCGGCTTGAAATTACTTTTCCGGAATACAAGCCGGCGGGGGCGAAAGATTCGGTTTTCGTTACCTACAGCGGCATACCTCCGGTTTCGGGATTCAATGCCTTCCAGCAGTCCGGGCATGGCTCTCCGGCAGTTCCCATCCTGTTTACGCTCAGCGAGCCGTTCGGAAGCCGCGATTGGTGGCCATGTAAGAACGGGCTGGATGACAAGGCCGATTCCGTCGATGTTTTCATCAGGCATCCGGCAACATATGGTGCCCATACCTACCGTGCAGCTGCCAATGGCATCAGGCAATCGGAAACGCCCGTGGAAGACGGAGCCGCAACCGTCGCGCACTGGAAGCATCGGTTCCCGATAGCCAGCTACCTGGTCGCATTCGCAGTAACAAACTACACTGTTTTCGACCAGGTTTATGCCGTCGGCGATGACCAGGTGCTTATGGAAACCTATTGTTTCCCCCAGAATAGCGCTGAATTCGCGACAGGGGCTGCGTCGGCAATGGACATGATGAATTTTTTCTCACAGAAATTCGGGAAATATCCTTTTGCCGAAGAAAAATACGGGCATACCCAATTTACATGGAGCGGCGGAATGGAGCACCAGACCAACTCGTTCATGGTCAACATGAACCGTACACTGGTCGCCCATGAACTTGCCCATCAATGGTTTGGCAATACAATCACCTGCGGCTCATGGGAAGACATATGGCTTAATGAAGGTTTTGCATCCTATCTGACCACTCTATATATAGAGAGCGTCGACCCCTGGTCAACCTCTCTGACCAATCGCCGAAATGAGACTAACCTGGTTACTTCGCAGCCGGGAGGATCGGTGAAAGTAGACGATATTACCAGCACCAACCGGATTTTCAACAGCAGGCTGAGCTACTATAAAGGGGCGAAACTATTGCATATGCTGGAATGGATCCTGGGCGAAGATGTTTTTTTCCAGGCCGTTAACCAATACCTGAATGACCCGGCCCTCAGATATGGCTATGCTACTACCCAGGACCTGAAATATCATCTCGAAAATGTTAGCGGCAAAAACCTGGATTACTTTTTTGACCAGTGGTATGCAGGAGAAGGCTACCCCTCCTACCAGGTAAGCTGGTATCCGTTAGGAGACGAAATAAGCTTCAATGTCCGGCAAACTACATCCAGCCCGTCGTCGGTAGGCTTTTTCCGCCTGCCTCTCCCGATACTGGTAACCGGCGCAAACGGCGAGCAAAAACTGGTAGTGCTCGACAACACCTACAACGACCAGATTTTTAGCAAAAACGTAGGGTTTACAGTCGTTTCGGTGGATTTTGACCCGGAAGCCCGGCTTGTTACCAGGAATAATACCATTATAAAGGCCGACAATCCGTTGCCGGTGAAATTCGGATACGTGCGGTCCGGCTGCGAAGAAAACACCGGGGTTATTGAATGGAAGGTGGCCGACGAGCATTGGGTCGGTTATTATTCCGTCCAGATCAGCACTTCCGGAAGAGACGGCTGGCAGGAAATCGGGCGCGTAGTACCCTCTGACACCGCCCTCCGGAAAGGCATTTACCGGTATATCCCCGCATTACCGGCATATCCCCGGATCTATTACAGGATCGTGGAATTTGACTATTCCGGCGCGGCAACTATTTCACCCGTGATGCCCGGCAGCTCCTGCCCTGCCGGATCGCAGGAACTTATTGCAGCACCAAATCCTTTCAGCGATAAGCTCACCATCACGATGAAAATTCCCGGCCGGGACATCGCGCTGCTGAGCCTGGCCGACCAAACGGGCAGGATCTGCTTCAGGCGCGAAGTCTCCGCGGCAGAGCAGCCGCTCGAAATCGATCTGTCATTTTTACCGGCAGGAGCCTATCTCCTGGTCGTCGAATTAAAGAATAACGGTGCAAAAAATACCCGTACGATTATCAGGCAATAAAAAATACCCGCGAAAAGGAGACAAGCGCAAAAGAAATGCCTCTTTACTGATATGACTCCTGAGCCAGGCTGGTAGCCTCTTTTGAACGGATCGGCTGCCACGGGACGAAGGGTAATCGTTAATAAAAAAGAGTTTTTCACCAAAATATATCCAGTAATATGCCGAATCCTTGGACAGGAAAAGGGAATCCCTACACCAGGCAGGAAGTCCGCGACAGGCTTCAATCTGTTGTCGATCAGAAAAAAGCGATCATTGCCGCCGGAGCAGGTACCGGAATCAGCGCAAAATTTATTGAAAAAGGAGGAGCCGATCTGATCATCATATACAATTCGGGGCGCTTTCGCATGTCGGGTCACGGATCTACTGCCGGGCTGATGGCATACGGCGATGCTAATGCGGTTGCGATGGAGATAGGCGAATTTGAAGTATTGCCCGTTGTAGAAGAAATCCCGGTTATCTGCGGTGTATACGGGTCGGACCCCCGGAGACGGATGTGGCACCACCTGCTGAAAGTGAAAGACATGGGTTTTTCGGGGATCAATAACTTCCCCACGCACAGTATCGTGGACGGCCATTTCAGGCAGGTGCTGGAAGAAACCGGCATGGGGTTTCATAAAGAAGCGGAAATGGTAGCCCTTGCATCGAAAATGGATCTTTTCTCGATTGTATATGTGGCCACACCCGAAGAAGCTGCCCAGATGGCCGACGCGGGCGCAGATGCGATCATCGCCCACGTCGGTACTACCGTCGGAGGATCTATCGGCGTCGTCAACGCGACTGTAACGATGGAAGTCGCTGCAGAACGTACGCAACATATTATTGAAGCAGCGCGGAAATCTAATCCCGATGTGTTTTTCCTTACGCACGGAGGGCCTGTCAATACGCCGGAAGACGTAAAAGAAATACTTTCAAGGACAGATGCCCAGGGTTTTGTGGGAGCGTCTTCCCTCGAGCGGATGGGAGTAGAACAGTCGCTGACCGATCTGACGAAATCTTTCAAAAATATAGCGCTGCGCTGAAATCGGAAACTTCGGGCCAATAAAAAAGGGCTGCGTGCGCAGCCCTTTTTTATTACCACTATGACAAGCGTTATTTGTTGGAAATCACGATTTTCCTGACTTCAACCACCCCGTTTGACATTGTCACTTTCAGAACATAGGTCCCGGCAGAAAGGCCCTTAGTAGCAATGGATTCACCGGCAGCGTAGCGGTCTCTGAAGATCGCACGACGCCCGTTGGAATCGAACAGCTCTACTTTAGATATCTTCTCCCTGGCGCCCAGCTTGATGCTGAAATTGTCGCTGACCGGGTTCGGGTATACCGACAGATCGACCGGCGTACCTTCGAAAGTAAGACTGCGGATGTTACTGTGCTCGAAGCTGCCGTCCAGATCGACCATTTTCAGGCGATAATAGTTCAGGCCTCTGTTAGGCTGCTGGTCGGTGAATGCATACCGCACAGCGCCCACACTGTTGCCTTTTGCTTTTACACGGCCGATAGCCTGCCAGTTGGAACCATCTGCACTCTGAAGAACATCAAAATAGCTGCTGTTTGTCTCCTCGGTCGTGCTCCAGGTAAGATGAGCGGTTCCTTCGGTTGTTTTTTCAGCGTTGAAATGGCTCAGCTTCACGGGAAGCGCACCTTCCGTTACCAAACCTGCATCGATGGTCATATTATCACGGCCGACGTTTCCTTTCGGCAGGCTCACATCGATCACGATTTCTCCACTCTTACCGGTCGCACGGTTTGCATCGCTGTCTGTAGGACCGGTATTGCTCGCTCCGCCAATGTAGTTTTGCGTGAAGTCATAACCGCTAGGTTTGACAAACTCTACCTGGTAAGTACCCGGCTTCAGGTTATCGAACAGGTATTTACCGGTAGCATCGGTAGCGGTCGTACCGGCTTCAACCCAGTTGTCTCCTTCTTTCTTAAACAGCTTCACCTGCACACCTACTGCAGGCGCTTCACCGGCGTCCTGGGTACCATCCAGGTCGGTGTCATACCATACATAGTCGCCGATTGAGCCATATCTTACCAGACCGGCGTCGATGGTCATATTGTCGCGACGGACGTCACCTGAAGGATGATTCACTTCAATCAGTACCGGACCGCTGTAGTTGCCATTAGCGGGGTTAGCGTTGCTGTCGCCGCCTTCGCCACGATTGTCAGGATCGGAAGCGCCTTTCTGATACCCGGTATAGGTATAGTCGGCCACATCTCCGAAGCGAACGCGGTAGTAGCCACCTTCAAGGTCCGTGAATTTATACTTGCCATCCGCTCCTGTCAGTTGGGTTTCCATATCGGCCCAGTTGGCGTTGTTTGCCAGGTCGGCAGCAGACGGGTTAGAGGGATTAGGCCCGACGTACCCTTGCAGTGTAACAGAAACTCCGGGAGCCGGCGCTTCGCCTGGATCCTGAATCCCGTCATAATCAGTGTCATACCATACGAAATCTCCCAGAGAGCCGAGTTGGAAAGGCTGCCCGCAGCCATCTGTTCCCAACGTGATGGTCGTTTCCCTCACCAGGCATGTGCTAAGTCTCAGCGTCAGCTTATACTGGCCGGCATCAGCGGCAGTAAAAGGAGAGAACGATAGATCCCTGGTGTTAGAAACTACACCGCCGCCTACTTTGGTCCACGTATAAGTGGCGCCCGGATAGTCGATCCCCTGCAGTACATAATCCTGATCAACGCAAGGCTGTACGGCGCCCCTGTCGATGATGCGGGGACTCAGTGGCCTGATGGTTACCTGTTGGGTGACCGACCTTCCGCACTGGTCGACAACACGGAAAATATAGGTTTTGCCCGCTTCAAGATTATTGATCTCGAAGGTAGGACCGGCAACCGACGCACCGCCCGGTACCGTAGCCCAGCTGTTGACGTTCGGATTTGCCGCATCGCGCTGTTCGATACGGAAAGGACCGTTACCGTCGAATTGCAGGATTGCGATACCGGTGGTCAGTACCACCCCGTTTTCGTCCTGGCAGACGGACGCCACAGATTTCTCAATGACAGGTACCCACTCTACCGCACCGACAACGATCGGGACAGTGGCGTTCAGTACCCTGTCACAGTCGGTCCCTGTATAGTCATTTGTAATGGACCACAGGTATTCGCCCGGCTGTATCACGAAGTTACTGGAGTTGGTCGCGTCACGAACGAACGGGCCTGCCACCGGGTCGTCACCTACTTTCCAGACTTTGAACCGGATTGTACGTCCCGAGCTTGTAAAATTATTCGTGGAGTAATTCCAATTCCAGATACTGGTTTCTTCTGTACAGTTCTGCTGAATCGAAGGATTGGCTACGATGCGGGCTCCCGGATCATTGTCGCCTGTTGGAAGGGTAAAGCTATTCAATTGCTGCGCCGAACAACCGGTTGAAACAGCCGGGACAATTTTTACATAGTAGGAGCCCGGGGCCGGAACATTCAGGAAACGAACCGTATTGGTAATTGTGTTGATAAGCGTTCCGGTTGTCACCAGGCTGTTGTCGGCAGCATTGTACAATTCATACGTAGTACCGGCGTCGCCGATACCCACATAAGCGCCGTTAAAGCTATAGTCCAGGTTTGTGTGTCCGAAGTCCACGCAAGAACGGTCATAAGCAGGAGTAGGTGCGGTAGTAGCCGGAGCACCCAACGGGTTATTGATCGTTTGCGTCAGGGTAACCCCGCATGCGTCCACAAACGTAGCGGTTACCGTATATGCGCTGTTAGGAATATTATTCACCACCCCGCTCAATTCGCTGGAGCTACCGACAGTAATCGCACCGCTTGTCCAGCCACCTTGTCCGGTGAACGTTATCGTAGCAGGATATTGAATCGAATTAAATTCGTTGGGGTTGATTACATACGTCAAACGGGTATTTAAAGCTGAGGTGGGAGTGGCACAGGAGGCATAGGAACGCCTTAGTGTAATGGTCGGTAAGCTTCCGGTAACAGATTGGCAGTTATAGGAAACTTCCCCGCAGGGCGATATCGTCGTAATACGATAGGCTCCTGCTCCCGCCGGGATATTATCAAGGTCAAAGCTTTTCGGCCAGCCATCGTCTGCAACTACTGTTTCCGCAACTATAGGTGCTCCGATAACCGTTTGAGTGCCGCAGTTGCTGGTACCAGCTACATACTCTACTTTATACTTATAGCCGGACCACCTCAGAGGAGCGGCAGGTAGAGAGCCCACGTTTAAGGTCACTCTTTTTACCAGTGTTCCTCCTACGCAAACCCAGGCAGAGCTGCGGCTCAGATCGACAGTGGGTGTGTTGGCGTTGCCGATACTCCTGGATTCTGTCCAGATGTTACCGCAGTTGTCCCTTACACGAACATTATAGTTGCCTGTAGCAAGACCGGTAAACACATGTTGATTGAGCGGGGCACCTGCGGGAGTAACCCAGGTAAGGTCGCCGTCCGGCGCACCCGCCGAACCCTGCCAGATCGCAAATTCATAGATAGCGCCTGCGCCGCCTTTATTGAAGCCAAATGAAGCAACGGCAGTCATCGTACCTTGCCCCGGGCAGGTGATAGCCGGCGTAAGAGCCAGGTCCAACTGCTGCCAATTGCTCTCAACCTCGATACCGGTGATTTCGATCGGCGTCGTCGAACCTTCACAAAGAATTTTAAGCGTATAAAGCCCCGGGCTCAGGCTTATGAAAGAGCCGCTGTTCTGCGGGCCCACTTCATATGAAACATTCTCACCGGTTAAGGTGTAAAAAGCGTCGTTAAAAGTCGGAGCGGTGATCACGCCGTTTCCTTCGCAGGTTGCGGCGGTTGTCGTGATGTCGCTTCGCTCCACATCGGAACAGGAAGCCGGGGATTGCGCGTATGCCGATACCATCGTCAAAACTCCGAGGAGCCATGACAACATCAGCAAGCGTCGACTGGAATGGGGGCTACCAGTAGCTTTTTTTGCCATAATCATGTTTGTTTTAGTTAATTAAAATGTTAAGCCGTTTACTCCCGGAGCGCGCAAAGGGGGGGAAGGCGCTGCCGGGGTGTATTTACTATCTAAAGTCTGTACGTTTAAGTCCGGTGATATTCATACCAATACACTTTCTCTCAGAGAGGGTATCCCTAAGTAAGTTTTAGCGCTACATAAAGTCCGCTAACCTCCAGCACGCAGCTGAGTGTACATCAAAAAATAAAACCTAAAAGCGCCGAGAAAGACCGGAACTTCGGAAGGGGAACAAACCTTGTGTGAAACAGGGGGGCTGATAGCCTGGAAAGAGACCGGCACGGACAGGGGGGAGCGTCTTTACCGATCGGTTGTACATTTTTTTCATAATTACCGTGTCTAGTGTAACCTTTTGTTGCATGCAAACATAAAACATGACTATTAGAAATACAAAACTTTTTCGCTTTTTATAATACACAAAATCACCATTTCCTGATTATAAAGTCAATATTTACTATTGTATAGACAATATTTTAATAACCAAAATGATAAATTAAAACTACCTATAAAACATATACGAAGAAAATTATACAAATTATACTACATAACTCTATCAATCATCACAAAGTAAGTCTTATCAGCCTGCTTCACATCTGTCCTGCCCACTTTGCTTATTAATTGATTTAGGTCTATGTTTGCGGAGATACGGACAGTGCGAAGTAGAATGACCGACGACAATACCCAACTTGCCAAAAGCAGCAACCTGAATAAAACCGTTTACCCGGTCTTGTTTGCCATCAGCTTTACTCACTTACTGAACGATACTTTACAGGCTATCGTCCCTGCCATTTACCCGATCCTGAAAGAGAACTTCAGGCTATCGTATATGCAGATCGGGCTGATCACCTTTGTATTCCAGATGACGGCGTCTGTATTTCAGCCGATTGTAGGAAGCTATACCGACAGGAAACCAGCCCCCTACTCTCTCAGCTTCGGGATGGGATTTACGCTTGTCGGTCTGCTGATACTTTCGGTGGCAGATTCTTTTCCCATCGTTCTCCTGAGCGTAGCGGTGACCGGGTTCGGGTCCGCTATTTTTCATCCCGAAGCCTCGCGGACAGCCTTTATAGCCTCCGGCGGAAAGCGGGGTATGGCGCAGTCGCTCTTCCAGGTAGGCGGAAATGCCGGGAGTGCCATCGGCCCGCTTCTGGCAGCGCTGGTAGTAGCCAGCTACGGACTGTCGGCAATAAGCTGGTTTTCTGCACTGGCTTTGCTGGGAGGCATTATCCTGTTTTATCTGGGACGGTGGTCGTTCGAAAAACGGAAAACGAGAGGAAATACTGTAAAAACTGCCGACAAGACACTCGATGGTTTGTCTGAACGAAAAATAAACACTTCGATCGGCATTCTCCTCGTACTCGTCTTTTCCAAGTATATTTACATGGTATGCATCGGCAGCTACTATACTTTCTTTCTCATTGACAAATTCGGCCTCGGTATTAAGGATTCCCAGTTTTATCTTTTTATCTGCATGGCCGCTGTGGCGATCGGTACTTACGCGGGCGGACCGATAGGCGACAGGATCGGAAGACGGCAGGTTATCTGGTTCTCTATCCTGGGCGCAGCCCCGTTCGCACTCATGCTTCCTTATGCCAACCTGTTCTGGACCAACGTACTGGCGGTTATGGTGGGGCTCATTCTCTCCTCCGCATTTTCGGCTATTCTTGTCTACGCGCAGGAGCTCAAACCGGGTAAGGAAGGCACTATTGCAGGTTTATTTTTCGGCTTCGCTTTCGGTGTTGCCGGTATAGGTTCAGCCGCGCTGGGGCTGCTTGCCGACTCGACCAGCCTCGGTTTTCTTTTTAAGGCCTGTTCCTTCCTGCCGCTTCTCGGAATACTGGCAGTCTTTCTTCCGAAAATAAGACAGCCGCGAATTTAAATACCGTAGGATTTTTCCACAGATTCACGCTAAAATAAGTAGTTTTACCAGATTTTCATTCTTTAAGTAGGCAATAAACCCAAGACTGTCAAAAAGAACTAACCACGCCTTGATATGAGCATTGCAAACCGGGTAAAAAACAAAATAGGAACAGTACGTGAGCGGCTATTTCCCCTGAAAGAATTTGAGCGCTCCCGCATGCCCTGGATCGACGTTCCGGGTGCAGATATAGACGGGTTTCTCAAAGATTACAAGCCCCGGTTCGAAGTTTCTTATGACCTGAAAAAGAAACTGACCGACTGGCAGAAAAACGGTTATGCGGTACTTGAGAATATCCTGCCGGAAGACATGATCGACAAGTTCCTCCAGGACGTCGACAGCCTTACCGACAATCCGGAAAAACATCGTCTCAGCGTAAGGATAGACCTGCCGGAATTTCAGCCGGACCAGCAGAGAAATATCAGCGATTTCCCGAAAAAAGCCCTTAAAGGAAAATATGTGAAGTTCAACGACTTTCACAATTCTTCGGTAGCGGGCAAAAAACTGATGTCGCATCCCGGTATCGTTACTTTCCTGGAAGCAGTTTTCAATCAGAAAACTGTAGTCATGCAAAGCCTTACATTTCTATACGGAAGCCAGCAACCCACTCACCAGGACTTTCCCTGGGTGACCGCAAAGGAGCCCAGCCACCTGGCAGCAGCGTGGATAGCCCTGGAAGATATCGTAATGGAATCGGGACCGCTTTATTACTACATAGGATCACACCGGATGCCGAAATTTGATTTCGGATCAGGTATACTCTATAAGCCCTGGTCGACCAAAACCCCGCTCGAATTTGCCGATTATCTCGATAAAACCTGCGAGAAGCTTAAATATCCCAAAGAGATACTCCTGATCAAAAAGGGAGATGTGCTGATATGGCACGGAGCACTTGCGCACGGCGGCAGCCCTATCCTCAATCCCGAACAGACACGGAAATCGTTTGTCTGTCACTATTCGACTTATGAAGCGCTCCCGTTCTCCAGGATCGATCCGGGGGCCGAACCTGTAATCCAGGATTACAACGGGATGTACATTTATAACAATCCGGCTTTACCTGAGTCGGAAGACAGCTTCAGCTAAGGAGCTATTAAATGTAATGAAATACCTTTTAATCATTTTTGCGCTTACTGCCCTGGCAACGGGCTGCAGGAAGAAAAACGCATATCCCGATACGCCCTACCACCAGGCTGTCCGGTATGATATCCACCTCCCTGAAAAGGCCGGGAAGGACGTAATCAGGCTATTTATGTTTGACGGAGCACCCGTGGCAGTCACCAGAACGGGGGTGTTCAGGTACCGGGATGAGAATTGGGAACCGCTGTTGACAGGAAAAGAGTTGCTCAGTGCAACGGTCGACACCAAAGGGAATCCCTGGTTGCTCAGCAGGAACGCAATCATGCCTTTCGAAAACGGGCAGGAAATAAAACTCCCTTCGGAAACCGCCAATGATAGCCTCTTGTGCCTTCTGCGGACCGGAGACGAAGCGTTCTATCTCGGCACAACATCAGGCCTTTACGTATGGAACGGCATATGGTCGGCAGTCCCGGAACTCAAAGATCTTCGTATAAACGATATGGTCACGGGCTCGGACGGCACCCTTTGGCTGGCATCTTCCGACGGTCTGTGGCAGCAAAAAAACGGGAACTGGGGCAACCTGGACGAAACGCTCATGGCTGTGGGCAACGAAAGGCGTTACTATGCGCTGGCGACGACTGGCGATGACCTTATCTTCAGCGCTCCGCAATCAGTGGGCCTTATCTCCCGCGAAGGCGATCACCAGGTGTGGAGAGGGCCCGACGGTCTCCCGTATGGCCCGGCGCACGTAATCAGGACATTTGACGGCGATATCTGGCTGGGTACCGAAAAAGGAGCCATACATAAGGATTCTTCCTGGCACTATTACCATGGCCAACGCTGGCTGCCGGGAGAACAGGTCAGGGATATTCTCCGTCTACAGCCGGGAAAGGTCTGGATCGCTACGAACCAGGGAATCAGCGAGATCAGGCAGGCAGAAATGACGCTTGCCCGGAAGGCTGCGATATACGAAGACATTATTGAGAAGCGCCACAACCGCAGGGGGATGATCAATATCTCGAGGCTGTCCATACCGGGAGACCTCTCGATGAGCTTAATGCAAAACGAAGATAACGACGGGCTCTGGACATCCTGCTATCTTGCTGCGGAATGTTTCCGGTTTGCTGCCACCAAAGACGAGGATGCCAGGGTGAAAGCTGTCAGGACGTTTGAGGCCCTCGAACGCCTTGAAACGGTAACCGGTATCCCGGGTTATCCTGCCCGCTCCTATGCGCTGGCATCGGATAGTGTCGTACAATCGCGGTCGCCTCATCCCAAAAAATGGCATCCGTCGCCGGACGGAAAATGGCAGTGGCTCGACGATACCAGCTCCGACGAAATAACGGGGCACATCTATACGCTGGCATTGTTTTGTGAGCTGGTCGCTGATGAAAGCCAGAAGCAGCGCGCAGTGCAGCTTATAGACCGGATAGTGACACATATTATCGATAACGACTTCCACCTGATAGACTTCGACGGCAAGCCGACGAGGTGGGGAATCTGGCATCCCGACTCGCTGAATAATGCCCCTAATTGGGCATACGAAAAAGGGCTTAACTCACTCCAGATCCTTTCCTTCCTTAAAACTGCAGGTCATTTCACCGGAAAATCCAGGTACGAAGAGGTATATCAGAAGCTGGTAAGCGAGCACGGATATGCCCGGAATGCAGTACAGGCTAAGATCTATGGCCCGTATGAAACAAGTCATTCCGACGATATCCTCAATTTCTTCCCTTATTACGGCTTATTACGGTATGCCGGCAATAGCCCCGACCATGATCTTTATGTGAAAAGCCTTGAACGAAGCTGGAAAGTCGTGGCGAACGACCGGATGCCCGTCTGGAACGTCATTGCAAGCAGCCTGCTTCAAAAGGACTGCAGCCTGGAAACGGCCAGGGAAGAGCTCCGCCAGTATCCCCTCGACCTGGTGGACTGGAGTATGGAAAACAGCCACCGGTGGGATATCCCAAAAGACCCGCTGGCTGACCGATCGGGAAGACCGCAGGCTTTACACCCGGTCCCTACTCCCGAAAGCAGCGTCTCCCGCTGGAATACCAATCCTAAGCGGCTGGATTCCGGTCGCAGCGGCGAAACTGAAGAAACCGGCACCTATTTTCTCTTTGCCTATTGGATGGGAAGGTATTACGGATTTTTCATACCATCAGGTTCCTGACGAGGGGAAGATAATTCCGCCCGACATTAAATTCAATTCCGGTTTCCATAACCACGAATGTTTTGCCTATGTCCTTATAAACCTCGCGTACATAACTCATATTCACGACCACCGACCGGTGTATCCGGATAAATTTCTGCGGATCGAATTTCGCCGATAGCAAGCCGATCCCCGTTGCGCTGAGGTAAGATGACCCGGGTGTATGGATCTCTGTATAATCGCCGCTCGCTCTCATGAAAACAATATCTCCGGCAGCAACGTTGCGATATCTTTTATTGTGTTCTACAAGGATACGATCGGCAAAACCCGCCTCCTTCCGGTAGGCAGCCGCAGCAGCCAGGGACTGCGGCGGCTTTTGCTGCGCCAGCCGGGCTATGGTACGGTCAAAGCGCTCCCTGGTATAGGGTTTGAGCAGGTAGTCGACAGCACTCGCCTCGAAGGCCTGTAGGGCATACTTGTCATAAGCCGTAGTAAATATGACCTGGGGTACATGATCTATACGCTGCAGCACATCAAAGCCGTTGGCGCCGGGCATCTGAATATCCAGGAAAACGAGGTCCGGCTCCATCAGATTGATCATCCTAACGGCCTCGACGCCGTTGGTGCATTCTCCTGCGACAAAGAATTGCGCATAAGACTGAAGGTATTGTCTGACCAATACCCTTCCCGGCTCTTCATCATCAATTATCAATACCGACATCCTGGACATACTGTTTCTTTCTTAAGAAAAACCTATTTTGGCACATTCATCAGGCAATATATGCTTAAAGTCTTCAAAAACGGCAATACGGCGCGAAGGGAAATCTCCCTGTTCGTCGCTTGTCTTATCGTCATGAGTATCCTTTACGGTACTCCGCGGCTTTTTTCCGAGGGTTTTTCAATCATATTCCTGAAGGAAATATCAGTAGACTGCCTGATTATGGCTATAGCCTGTTTTCCCGTCTGGTGGCTTCATTTCAGAAAATTCACACACCTGACCGTGAAGCGGAGGCTTTCGCTTCATGCCGCTACCGGCATATTCTATTATGCCGTCTGGGTTGCGCTTTACCAGGTCTATAACCACGTGTCCGGCCTGCCTCTTATGGACGGCCGGCAGATGTTCCAAAACAGCGGTCCCAACCTTTTATTTTATATCCAGGTATTCAGCGCTTTGCATATCGATCTTTTCTTCAGAGAAAGAGAGGTGCAGTACCATCGCGAACGTGAGCTGAAAGAAGCTGCCCACCGCGCGGAGATCAATGCGCTGAAGGCGCAGATCCAACCTCACTTTTTTTTCAATACGCTCAATAGCATAAGCGCTTCCGTACCCGCAGACCAGGAGCATACGCGGGTACTGGTGGCCCGCCTGGCCGATATATTCCGCTATGCGCTTCATTCCACGCAACAGGAGCTTATCCCCCTTTCGCAGGAGCTCCATTTTATCAACACCTATCTTCTCCTGGAAAAAGAGCGGTTCGGTAGCAGGCTAAGATTCAAAATCCATACGACGACCGGTACCGACGACGTTCTGATACCACCGATGCTGCTGCAGCCCCTGGTGGAAAATGCCGTAAGACACGGTATAGAGCCTTCGATAGACGGCGGAGAAATCACGGTCACCTGCTTCGAAGAAGGCGGCCTGTTTCATATCCGTATCGAGAATACCGGGCAACCCTACGCAGGTCCGGCCGCCGGTATGCTAAGCAGCGAGGGTGTCGGGCTGTCGAATACCGCAAAACGCCTGGACGGACAATATGGTGAGAAGCTGCGCGTATCGGTAAATCCCCACGGCGGAGTGACGGTAGAACTCCGCTTTCCTGTATCAGGCTCTTCCTGAAAGTACCCGGCGGATATGGACGTGCTGTTTACCGGTCCATAATGCAGTTCGACCTCCTGTTGCGCTGTCTGGCGAATGATTTCCGCCGTCCTTTTTTCGTGGTCTAATTTAGGGTCATGAAAAATCGATTTTAACCATGAAAACATTTGTTCTAGCCTTAATTTACGTTCTATCCGCTTTGATTTCCGGTTGTTCTAAATCAGACCTGCCTTCACCCGATGACGAAGGTGGTTCAGGCGGTGGTATACGAACACCCGTCCCTTTTAACCAGTTGCCTTCCTCCTCTCGTGAACTGTCGGTGCCCGGTACGCAATTTTACGTAGACGTCATGGGAAAGCAGCGTGCTAAACTTCCCGGCTTTAAAAAAACCGACGTCAAGCCGAACATACTGAGAGGGTATGTAAAAGATGTATATGGCCGGCCTTTACAGGGAGCGGTGATAGGAGTCCGATCTTCTATCATCGGCGGAAGCTACAGCTCTGCATCGGGGCATTCGGGCAATGACGGTTATTACGAGATACTGCTTCCTGTAGGCACTATTGAAATCTGGGGCGCAAAATACCTGATGGACTACGAGTCGGGAAAAGCGCCGGTTTCCCTTTTCCCTGCCGACAGCGCTCTGAACAGTTTTAACTCGGTAAACGGGGCAGTAAAGAATTTTATACTGCTCCCCTACGGACAAGGCCAACCCGAGCAGGTCATGAAAGGCCCATACTGGCCAAGCAGCTACCTGGGCGGGTCGGTACACCTTTCTTACACCCTTCGTACGCAATCGTTACCCCTGCCGGGAAGTTTTCCTGTCGGGTCGGTCATAGTGATCAAACTGACACCGCTCGATCTCTTGTACGGAGACGAGAAAATCACCTATACTATACGTAAAACAGTAGAGAGTAGTGAGCTGTATATCAACAATATCCCTTTGGGGCGCTATAAAATTGAAGTCAGGCTCGAAAACGGAACCGCTATACCTATGAGGGAGAACATCAACCTCAAACCCCAGTTCGGCATGCAGCCCAAGCAGGCAACGGGAAGCACCGAGATCACTTTTATTCCCGGGGACCCGGAGGTGCTCGCATGGTATGGCAACTGGTGGATAGTGCCCATCATACTGGAATATCCTTAAATTATTGTCTTTGTAAGAGGAAGCGTCGCCTTTTCAGCAGATGAAAAGAGTAGGACATAGCGGGCTCGAACAATTGAATTTTATCGAATCAGAAAAAACAGCAATAAACACCATTTCAGAGACTTATACAAGCAAATAAGTTCAAGCCAGTTCGACTACGTTCAAAATAATTCATAAAAACCGACACCCAAACCGACACCTTTTTTTTAACTTTGTCTTGCAGATTATGATACCCATAAGACATGGCAAAGATAAATGTGAGCTTCAACCTGAAAGAAGCCAGTGCAAAAAAGGATACCCCTATTACGGCTTATTACAGTATGCCGGCAACAGCCCGGACTATGATCTTTACGTGAAAAGCCTCGAACGAAGCTGGAGAGCCGTGCAGAATGACCGGATGCCTGTCTGGAACGTCATTGCAAGCAGCCTGCTTCAAAAAGACTGCGGCCTGGAAACGGCCAGGGAAGAGCTCCGGCATTACCCCCTCGACCTGGTCGACTGGAGCATGGAAAACAGCCACCGGTGGGATATTATCAAAGACCCGCTCGTTGACCGATCGGGAAGGCCCCAGGCTTTACACCCGATCCGTACCTCCGAAAGCAGTGTCTCCCGCTGGAATACCAATCCCAAGCGGCTGGATTCCGGTCGCAGGGGCGAAACCGAAGAAACCGGTACCTATTTTCTATTTGCTTACTGGATGGGGAGATATTATGGATTATTTAGAGAATGAACTTTCATCTCGACAGCACACTCATTCCATCGTGTTTTCTGTCAGGAATTGCTTTGTATATTTTTATTTTCCGAAATGCTAATTACCAGAGCGGCAATCAAAGCCAGCGATATTCCAGCCAGTGTACGGAAATCCGGGAAAGTATTGTATATCAATAATGAAAGACTAACTGTCAATACCGGCGATAGCGCGGTCGTCAAAGGAGCTACGAGAATTGCCTTTCCGAACCGAAAACTATACACCAGACAAAGTGCTCCAATAGCATTAAGAAGCTGGATAAAAAACGCAGAAACCCCACTGCTCCAATTAATCGGTACATTGAAATCTGTCAGAGACAGTGCAACGGGAATGAACAAAATTGCCGATACCGCCATGTAGAAAAATATATTTTCAGCATCGCAGAATGCATTGGCAGAACGCATTAAAAACCCCTGCCCCCCCCATGCGGCCATTGGGATAAGAGCAACAAGAACAAGCTTTGTGAAGGAGGTACTACCTATATCTTCGGAAGATTGGTAAGAAAGTATTACAATTGACAAGACGGCCAGGGAGATACCTACCCAACCCATCACCCCGGACTTTTCCCGAAGAAAGATCACGGCCAGGAAAATCGTCACCATGGGCGTTAGCGAAAGCACGGGAAAAACGAGGTAGGCGGGTAGTACCTTCAACACAAAAAACAACATCATCTGTCCTCCTGCCCCCAGTAAACCTAACGCCATCCCGAATACAATTGCCTTTTTTGATTTATTCAACTTCATTCCGTTCAGTCTGAGGGCGGCTAGTGCCACCGGCACCATACCAACAGCCCAAACGATATATCCCAACGTCGGAGGAAAGCCTTTTTTTTCGGGAATTTCAATTAATGCTCCCCAAACTCCAATAAACAGAATATGAAGAACGCAATAGAGTATCCAGCTTCGCATGTGGGGCATAGGGGCAGACGTTTTATTTCAGGTTATCGCAAAACCAGTTTAGCATTTCGGTCAGGACCTTCAATTGATTACGCGGTTTCAGATCCGGACGCCAGCCATGTCCTTCGTCAAGAAATCTTACCATCCTGGTTTTCACTCCCAATTTATAAAGTAGTGTGTACATTTCTTCCGCTTGTCCGACCGGAACTTCATTGTCCGTTTCGCCATGCAGAAAAAGTACCGGAGTGCTTACGCGTTTGCTGTACTTCAGTGGAGACCTCTCCCAAAGAAGGTCGAAATTCTGCCAAGGCTTTCCGAATTCGGCTTCCGTTAGCAAATGGTACAATGACTGCCCGGAAAAACTGATCAGGTTACTGATGCCACCGTCTGAAACGGCACATTTAAAAGCGGGCGTTTGTGTAATTATCCAGTTGGTCATGTAACCACCGTAACTCTGGCCGTAAATCACCCGCTTTTCTTCATCAATCCACGGGTATCGGGCGAGAACATTCCGAACTCCGTCCATCAGATCGCGATAATCCCCTCCTCCCCAATCGCGCCGGGTTCCCGACGTGAACTGTTGTCCGTAACCATGACTCCCCCTGGGGTTCATGAACAAAACCGCAAAACCATTCAATGAAAGAAACTTGATCTTTTCATTGTATTCATAGCCGAACATATTGTGCGGTCCGCCATGAATAACCAATGCAAGAGGATAGGGCCTTTCTTTATCCCAATGCGCGGGAAATAGTATCCACCCCTGAAGCTTAAGCCCATCACTTCCTGTAAAAAGAAGTTCCTCGCATATGCTCGAAGCAAATTCCCTGGAAGCCGACCGGTTGAAGTTTGAAAGGCTTTCAACCCGGCCCGATGTGATACAATACCTCGACACCTCCTCGGGTGTATCAGGATCTGATGAAATAAACAAAATATCTTTTCCATCATTGACGACAGCAAAATCTTTAATGATCCGGCTTTCCTGCAAAACAACGTCCAGGCTCCCTTCCCGATCGGATTTAAACACAGTCGTTTTACCATGATCTCCCGCTAAGAAATAGAGTTCAGCCCCCGTTCGGGACCACTTGACGCATTCTATTTTCCGATCTATCTCCTCTCCTACCCGTACGACTCCACCCATACCGTCAGGACGGATCAGACACAATCCGGTGTCTTCCATACTGCTGTCTTTCGAGGTGTATTTGCTTTGCGTGTACAGATAGGCAATTGAATCCCCCGACGGCGACCAAACCGGCTGGTAACAACTCCCCTCTCCCGTTGGTAAAACAGATATCGAAAGGGTCCGGCAGTCCACCAGACAAAGAGAATTCCGATGGTTGCAATCAGGGACCTCTGTGAGATTACTGATAAAGCAGAGCGAGGCACTGTCGGGCGACCACGAAAATGAATGAACTTCCCGGTCGATCCACGTGAGCGGATATTGGGAACGCGTCTCTAAATCAAATATCCAGAGTTGATTGTATTTCCCGTTCCAAAATCCAGGCCGGTTTCTTCCGCCTTTCGTTTTAAACAGAAGGTTTTCGACTGCTAAAACATTCGTACCGGAGGAGGAAGCAGTTGCTGCTGATTCCTTGAGAAATGCTACTTTTTTTTCGTCGGGGGAAAGCGCCACGCCATAGTCTGACAAATGCCCCGTGAAATAATGCCCAACGTCCAGATCAAAAAGATGCTCTGTTAACCGCCTACTACTGTTATGAAGAAAAATTTGCCCGTTACGCTCGAGAAGAACCCTTTCTCCATCCCAAAAAATCGCCGTTAACGTTCCGGAAAGGGCCCACCGGATTCGCCCAGATTGCGTGTCCAATTCACAAACCGTATGTTCGAGTTCGTTTGACTCAAAATTTCTGGACGACAAATTAACCAGAACAGATTCACCGCCGCCAACAGCTGCAATCGACGTTAACTGTACGATCGATTCCAGAAAACGCCGGGAAAAAGCTTCGGACAATGAATCATTCATAAAACAGAGTATGATTTCAATTTTTCCATCTATCTCTTAAATGAGTCTGGGTTTCAATTAATAAAATTATCTATTTTCCGGTGCAATCGGAACTGCTCTATGGGGTTCTATTGGTTTAGAATTATCACACTCCAACTGCCGGCAGTCAGATACGCGGCCGGTATGTCGGAGTGGGGCCATCATTATTCATCAGACAGTTGAAAAGCTGGCTCCTGATCACTGACGGCCGATGGTCGTTTCATTTTCTCAGCATTGGAAACAACCTTCTGATTTCAGGTTCTCCCGGCTGACTTCCATATTCCGTAATTTCAAATGTTTCGACCGTTTGGATAGCAGAGGCCTTTTCCGGCCCATACCATCTGATCAGCGACTGCCTGATTTCATCTGTTACAACATAACGAAGAGCAACCCAGTTTTTAAGCCAATTCTTTCTTTCGTCCGGATCTTTTGGAATTTGCTCAAGGTTACCACCGGTCCAGGGCAACCATTCATAAAACTGAGAAACATGAGCGTCCAAAGCTGCCAGTTTTTTAGGAAAAACAGATGCAATCTCGACCGCAATGTCAGGTCTGTGCGGATTCGGCCTCTGGAATCGATCTCTAATATACAAAAAAACGGGATTTTTCCCGAGAGCTGGGATACCGGGCAGCATGCCGGGTATTATCACCAAATATGCAGCATCCTGTACCAACATGGCAGTACTCCGATGATCGGGATGATAGTCGTTGGAGCGATGCGAAATCACAACGTCAGCATCCCATTCGCGTATCATCCGGATTACTTTCATCCGGTTTTCCAACGTCGGCATCAACTCCCCGGAATGATTGTCAAGCACCTCATAGGTGACCCCGAGCCGTCTGCCGGCCTCTTCCGACTCCAGTATGCGTCTTTTGGCAAGCGGTCCGCCCCCCTGTTCCTGGTGCCCTTTGTCGCCGGTAGTAAGCGCAACAAATTTCACCTTATGTCCAAGCGCTACATAATGAGCTGCCAGCCCCCCCGCGCCCAGATCGCAATCGTCAGGATGTGCTCCTATTACCAATACTTTAATTTTCTGGTCCTCCGTAGGCTCGCTCCGGGAGTACCCTACGAGTGCTGTCAGGAGAAGAGCTGTTCCCCAGTAAAAAGTTCTCATCATTTTGAAGTTTCTGATAGGTCAATGACTGGTTTTGTAATGCAATGTACCTGCGGAAACGAAGCCGTTCAATACTTCCCGGTTTACCTCAGTTTATTGCCTGTGTCCTTTTTCAGTAGCCCGGCTTTTCCTTCAATGCATTCTTCAAAGCCTGAGTTAGCGTATAATATTTAGCAATCATATTGGGTACTTCCCAGTCGGGCAGGGTGCCATCCTTCAAAAAGCCCAGATATTGGTTTACCACTCGTGCAAAACTTTCTTCATGATCGTGATAATAACTGGCAGGAACAGTGACGATCCAGCCGTTTCCATCTTTCTGTAAGCCGACTCCGGGATAACGATCCGAGATAGCCCTAAAGTGATTCCTGAGTACTTTCTCATTAATGGTTTTCCCCTCGGGAGTTTCGATAGAGAGAACCGGCTTAAACTGTTGTGCCGCGCCCTGCCGGATCACCAGATTTGCCCGAGATCCGCGCATCCTGGAATAGTGTGTATCTCCCTCCCCCGCAGCAGCCTGAAAATCCCAATGCACCCCTACTCTGGCATGGATACCTTTCAACTTGTAGTTGATGACGCCGTTTGAATAGACATGGAGCAGCGAATCCGAAATCGCCGTATCGGGAAAGGCCGGAAAAACAGCACTTCCGGTTACAGCATAGAATTGATCAAGAGTGAGGGACGTTGCACTGATTTTTGAAGAAATCAGGATAACATCCTTTTGATAATCTAGCTTCACATTTGGAAAACAACTCCATTGAATCTGGTCGACCAAATGCGTTCCCACATCTACAATACCGGCCCCCTGTTGTTCTACATCAAAAAACCAGTCGGGTCTTTTCAGAGGCTTTCCGGATACATTTTTAAAAAAGTGATGTTTGCTTTCGCTGACTACTGCAGGATTTTCGGGCGTACCTTTTTCCAATTCGCCGAAGATGGCCGGTATCAGCGACAGTTCCCTCTGGAGAATATTGACGATATTATATCGGGCCGTCATGATATCGTACAATACTATTCCCTTCTTCTGTGATATAGAAAATACTTCCTTCAAAACATCAAATCCCTTATCATCGATCACCATAGGCTTATCTGCCAGTACATTCAAACCTGCTCTGACGGATTCTTCTATGTACCTGATCTTTTTCCTGTTGTTCCCGGCAAGCACCACGATATCTCCACTCTTGTCAGCCAGCATTTTTTCCAGGAAGTCGCTCCCTGTATACACTTCTTCCTTCCAGCTTGCAGGTGTTTCCGACCGGTTATTATAGTCTTGAATTTTGGCCAGGTAGTCAGCCAGATCTGCCTCCTTTTCCGCATACACATATACTGACCGATCAATGCCGGGATGGCTCATTTTCTGGACGAGCGCAGCGTGAAAATGTCCGGGATCGGCGACCATTAACCGGTGCTGCGCTCCCACGCGATCAATCGCCGGGAGCATCAGCAAATAATGAACAAGCCCTAAAGCGGTCAGAAAAGTTTTCCTCATTCGGATAATTAAAACCGGATTCCGTTATAAATACTTTCGTGTGACACTACCGCATATCATCGTCTGACCCTGCTATACTTCAGGTTCCCAACCCTTCTGATACTCCCGCTTCCATAGCTTCAAAGCGGCTTTATTGTTTATAATATGACCATTTACGGGATTGATGTCCAGCGCACCTCCGCACCGTAGCGCGATATTTCCCAACTGGCATAGCAGAGTGCTCTGGTGCCCGCCAAGTATCCCCGCATTCAGAGGCGTCCCTTTCCGAATAGCATCTAGGAAATTCTGAAGATGAATGGCATCCAGTGTCTGCGAAGGGCTCATTTTGTCCAGGGGCTTTACCGCAAAACCATTTTCGGCTGATTTAACCAGCTTATTATCCAGATCGAATACCTTGTATGAATTGGCGCCGTCGATCTGGAGGGTTCCCGAATCACCGTAAAAAATGATCCCGCCGCTGCTTCCTTCCACACCCCGCCCGTTACAGCTCCTGCCTTCCCAGGTGATGGCGGCATTATTGGCGAACTCCATGGTTATCACCTGTGTATCAGGTGTCTCCCAGTCATCCTGGTAGCGATATCTACCACCGCCCGAGGTTACGCGAAAGGGATAGTCAACGCCTAGCCCCCAGCGCATCAGGTCAATGGTATGCGTGCCGTTATTTAATGATTCGCCCGTTCCCCAATGCCAAAACCAATGCCAGTTGTAGTGAAGGAGGTTATCCCTGAAATCTCTGCGCGGAGCCGGTCCTTGCCACAAATCGAAGTTAAGCCAAGCGGGCACGGAAGTAACCTTACCTTTCCCGATAGACTCCCTATTGTTTGCATACCATCCTTTTGCGAAATATGGCCTGCCAATGATCCCGTCTTTCAACTCACGCATTGCCTGAATAACATTGGGCCACGAACGGCGTTGCGTTCCCAGCTGGATGATATTCCCGTACTTTTCAGAAGCTGCGACGACAAGCTCTCCTTCGTGCGGATTGTGGCTGCAGGGCTTTTCCAGGTAAACGTGCTTTCCGGCTTTTGAGGCCAGAATAGCGGCAGGTGTATGCCAGTGATCCGGAGCTGCAACGACCAGCGCATCGATCTGTTTGTCTTCAAGTACCTTCCGGAAATCGCCAAGAACTGCAGGCTTATCAGCTTGTATTTTACTTACGGAGTCAACACATTTTCCGATAGCACGGGAATCCACATCGCAAACGGTGCCCACCTCGCAGCCGGACAAGGCAGCGAAGTTGTTGGCCAGGGCAAAACCACGGCTGTTTACACCCATTACAGCCACTCTTACCTTTTCATTAGCTCCGGGTATACGCCTGTAGCTTTTGGGGGAATACCCGGAGAGTACCCCCCCGAAAGACGCGACCGTAGCTCCGGTAATGGCTTTTTTAATAAAATCTCTCCTGGAATCGCCATTTTCCCTAGCATTCTTATTTCTCATTGTGTGAAAGAGGATGTAAATCTGTTGGATTGTGAATTTTGGCAGGTGGATTTACCATTTTACATTACGCTTATAAGCCTCACAGGCTTTCCACCTTGCCTTTTACTTTCATCGGCTGCTTCCATAAAGGCAAATAGTTCGATTGTCTCTTGCGGAGAGACGGGAAGTATACCTGTTTCAAAATATTCGGCAATCTCCTTTAGCAACGGTTCGTATCCTTCGAAAGGTCCTACCGGGTAATTCCACTCTTTGGTATATACGGTACCGCCGGAATACAGCTTCCCCTCACGAAGTCCGCGTACCACGCCTAATCTTCCATCTTTCCAGGTCCCTGTAATCACATCGGTTCCGGGCGTATGAATTCGTATCACTTCTTCACATCCCGTTCCCATCACCGTATAAAGCGCTTCTACACCATGTATACCATACCAGAATAAATCCGGATGAGATTTTTCAATGGTTGCCGGACTAAACATATCTGCGCCTGTTACGAGGCTCTTGTCTATCTCCTGAATCGACTTCTGAAAGCGTAGCGACGATGAAGAAAAGACCGGCAGGCGATGGTATTCAGCGGCATCATAGATAGCTACAGCGTCTTTAAGCGAGGCTGCGACCGGCTTGTCTATAAACATCCTCTTGCCCGCTTTCAGTACTTCCAACGCCTGTTGCAAGTGCAAATGCCCGTCGTTTGTTTCCAGCAACACGACATCAACCTTTTTCAACAAACTCTGAATAGAGTCTACAATCTCCACACCCTGCTCCTTGACCTGAGCCGTATAGGCTGCGATCCTTTTATAACTGCTTTCGATTGTCCGGCTACCATAGGGATAAGCAGCTACGACGCGATAACCAAAGTACGCAGGATCGGCCTCTATCGCATTAAGTGCTTTTGTAAATGCGATGCTATGGGAAGTATCAAGCCCGATTATCCCTACCTTCTTTCCTGGCGAAACGCCCGGAGAGGCCCGCGAAGCATAAGGTTGAAGGCCGGCAGCCACGCCCAGAACAGCAGCTTGTCTGAGGAAATTTCGCCTGCATTGCTTCTTCATAAATTTTTCCGTTTCGGATTCCAGATAAAAAGTTTCTTCTGTTTGCAGGTTATTCCGGCAACATTCCTTTATTGCCGGAAGCAAACGAATCGTTCCTGAGCTTCCGGCAGTAAAAAAAGAAATCCCGGCTTTAACCTATTGTTTGTCCCACCAGACCCTGGAATACTGTGTATCAGCTCCCTGTCTTCCTACTACTTCCTTGTAATGAGCGCCATTCAATGAATTCTCAGTCAAAGGGTAAGCCAAGCGGCGGGGTATTTCCGATACACCGTTCAAGGGAACTTTAGCAGGGGTCAATTTCGGATAACCGGTCCGGCGCCATTCGGCCCAGGCTTCACTACCCTGGTAAAACAGTGCCACCCACCGTTGTGTTGCGATCAGTTCTACCGCCTTGTCACCGTCAAAAACAACCTTGGGATGCGCTATGTAGACACTGTAGGAACTTTCGTTGTATACGTTCCATTGCTCCATCGAAGATTTGATCGCCGCCTCATAAAAAGACTTCGCATCTCCTTCCATCCATCCCAATGTAATCGCCTCTGCCTGAGCTAAAAGCACCTGAGCATAGGTCAAAACGTTGACCGGCGAGGCCTGCTGACGCATACTGGACGCCGCCAGCGAGAAGTCTTCGGGTCTCCCCTGCGACGGAAACACCCCGTACGGAACACCACGATAGAAGCCTAATTGATTTTTATCGGCCATAGCGGAAAGCCTCGGGTCGTTCACCGATAACAGGAAGTCGACGAAGGTATCACTAAGCGCATAATCCTTCCTGTTCTGCGTAATGTAGTTGGTATACAAGGGATGCTCATTTGCCGCTTCCGCGATATACTTGTACCTTATACTTTCAGCCGTGCTGCTCAAAACGCCGTCAGCCAGGGCAGCGGCGAATTCCTGTTTTCCGAGCGATGCATTTGCTTTTGACATCCTTAGCGCCATGATAAGCCGCAGGGAGTTCGCAAATTTCTTCCACCTGCCGGCATTGCCGCTGAGAAGTACGTCGCCCTGAACCAGTTTACCGTCGTCAAATTGGTTGGATGCTTCCTTTAGTTCCTTGAACAAATCTCTATAGACATCTTCCTGTTTGTCGAATTTCGGAGTAAAATTTCCGCTTCCGAGCAATGCCTCAGAATAGGCTATGTCCCCCCAACGATCGGTCAGCCAAAGAAAATAGAAAGCTTTCAAAATACGTGCGACGGCTATCTGATTGTTGTTTGAGCCGGAAATGGCTACTTCACTCTTTGTTTCTTCGTCGCTATTCAGGTCGATAATGTGCTGAAGCGAGTTTAGGGGAGTTGAGTAATAGACATTATAGTTGAAAATCGCTGTTTTATACCTTGATTCATCAATATAAGTCACATCGCCGAACTGCTGTACATAAAGCGCCGGTATCATATCCGTTACGACCTCTCCTACCCTGCGCATTGCCCCGGTAAGAAGTCCTGCAGTATTGGGGCGCGCTGCGTTATTCGGATTCTTATTGATATCGCCAAAGTCGTTGCAGGCGCTGAAGGTCAGGACCGCCAGTAGGATTATCCCTTTGGATTTCAGATTCTTTATCATCTTTCAAAATATTTGAATGTTATTGTCAAAGTCCGACTTTTACATTAAGCCCGATCGAACGTACGGGAGGAAGCTGACCACCGTCGCTCCAGTTTCTCTCCGCTTCGGAAATATCAATTCCTCGTCCGATTGCACTCCATATCATAAATGGATTCCGTGCAATCAGAGAGACATTGGCTGTCTTGACCAATTTCCCCAGATAGCGTTGCGGTACAGAATACCCCAGTGAAACCTCCCTCATCTTGATGTAAGAGCGGTCGAAAACGTAAGTCTCGTCGATCGTGTATGCCTTCTTATAGTAAGTGCGGGCATCGATTGCCGTCGTATTGGGCTGTCCGTTTTGATACACTCCGTCCAGTATAATTCCGCCTCCTTCCGAAACAGGGTCACGTTTCGGGTTTCCTAGGCTGTTTTTACCCACGGTTGAAGCCGACAGGCCGGAGCCTTCCAGGAAAGCCATCGTCATCGAGTAGAATTTCCCACCCGCCACAAAATCGGTATTAAGTCTCAATGTCAAGCTTTTATATCGGAAAGTATTGAGAAGTCCGCCCTTGAATTTCGGAAGTATTGAACCCAGCGGCTGAGCATCATCGTACAGGTAGTTACCTGCCTCATCCACCACCTTCTTTCCATCGAGTCTCCTGGCTTTTCTACCAACCAGCAGTCCCCAGTCTTCGCCTTTCCGAGCGTTATTGGTAATGGTTACCCAGTCCGATCCCAGTAAATAGTTGGTCAATCCTTCCTGCAATTCGACGACTCTTGACCGGCTGCGGTCGGCGTTAATGTCAAACTCCCAGTTGAATCCTGCCTCTGACCGGATAGGGTTGGCATACAGATGTAGCTCGGCACCTTTGGTCTGAATCAGACCGGCATTGATCAGCGCCGAATTGTATCCGCTCGTAGGCACCACCGGTAACGGAATAATCTGATTTCGGTTGTCATTCCGGTAGACCGTCAGTTCAATTCCGAAGCGGTTTTGCAGAAATTTTAGGTCTACCCCACCTTCATAAGACGAAGCCATACCGGGTTTCATGTCCTGATTGGGCAGTGTACCAGGTAAAAACATTGTCGGAATTCCGCTATAGGTACTTACGGTGTAGGTTAAAGAGGTCTGATACGGCCCGACATCCGTTCCAACCTGTGCGTAGCCGGCCCTTAGTTTTCCATACGACAATATTCTGGAATCCGGAAGCAATTCGGAGAACACGAGGCTCCCGGAAACGGATGGATACAGATAGGAATTGTGTTTCTTGGGCAGAGTAGACGACCAGTCGTTCCGAAGCGAACCTTCTGCAAACAAAAAGTCCTTATAGCCGATGCTCACGTTCCCGAAAACACTGTTTACCCTATTTTCAAAACGGTAATTCCTGGAAGTAGGGCGATTTACGGACGCAGAAATCGCATAAAAATTAGGAGAAGTCAGCCCCCCCTCGGTAGCCTGGTAGGAACCATCGGTCCTGTTTTTCCGGATATTCCCGCCTACGTTCCCAAAAACAGAAATTACACCATACGTCTTCGAAAAATTCAGCAAACCTTCGTAATTCTCTTCCAAAGTGGAGGCCGACAGATAGGCAAATTGCCCCAAACCACCTGCAAAAAGAGTTCCGCTGGCTACCCTGCCCTCCTGTGTATAGGCAGCGTAGTCGCGACGGGCCTTTATGCTAGCCGATAAAAAGTCGGAAAATTTGTAGATCAGCCCGAGATTCCCGAAAATCCTATGTTGTGCCGCCAGATTGGTATTGGCATACATCTGAGTATAAGGACTATCCCAGTACTTTGGTTTGGGATCAAGGGGGCCTCCGATGTTCCAGCTTCTGAAGGAACCGTCCTCATTTTTGTAATTGCGAAGGTCATCGATCGAAATCTGGCGTTGGAACCATTGATTGAAAACACCAACCGTCTGATTATAACCGTTCAACGGACGGCTTGAAACTCCCAGCACTTCATTGCTGATACCTGTTCCCCCGGCTGATCCGAATCCGTCGGCGGGCGTATTGGTAGCTTTCGTGGCGGTATAGTTAATATTTAGTTCTCCCGTCAGACGTCTGGAAAAGGTAAATGAATTCCTCGCACTCAGATAATCTTTGGTTTGGCGGCTATTGGGAACAACGCCATTGTTTAAAATATGGGTGTACGAAATCCTGGATGCATATCCCTCCCCCGCTTTAGAGAAGGCCACATTGGCGTTGTGGCTAAGCGGTTTTTCGAAGAAATCCCTTACGTTATCGGGCTGCGGAGAAAACGGCGTAAGCTTTCCGAAGCCTTCTCCCGGCATCCAGGACGCGGCCGACCGATGCAGAGTGCCGTCCAATTTCGGCCCCCAGCTTTCGTCAATCGAATAGTTCAATATATTCTGCCCGTCAAACGACGCCCAGCTTGTGGGATGAAGCGAAGGATTGTATTTGAAAGTCTCCCAGGTTTGGGTAGTTCCCCCTCCGTACTCGTCCTGGTACCGGGGGAGCATCGCAATTTCGTCCATGGTAGCGCTGTAATTGACATCTAACCGGGTTTCTCCTGCCTTGGCCCGCTTGGTTGTAATTACCAATACGCCTGCTGATGCTCTATTGCCGTATAAGGCAGTAGCGGAAGGGCCCTTCAATACGGTCAGCGATTCTACTTCATCCATGTTTACCTGGCTGATATCCGTAGGTGTGCCATCCACTACATACAGCGGATCCGCACCAGTCAGCGAATTGACACCGCGGACACGAATATTGGGCTTACCGAACTTTGCCGCGGACTGCCCCAGCACCTGAACACCTGCAATCTTGCCAGCAAGCGCATTTCCGACATTCGGGTCGCGCGCAATCGTCAGATCTTCTGCCTTGATTTCCTGTATGGAGTATCCCAGTGCTTTCTTATCCCGCTCTATCCCCAAAGCAGTCACAACCACCTCGTTAAGCGTCTTTACATCGACACGCAGCTTCACATGGAGCAATGTCCTGTTCTGTACGGCTACTTCCTGCGTGAGATAACCTACGAACGAAAACACGAGAACACCACTGCTATTGACGACATCGATTGTAAATGTTCCGCCTGCCCCCGTGATAGTTCCGGACTGGGACCCTTTGACAAGAATATTCACCCCGGGTAAACCCTCCCCGTTTTCGTCGGTGACCCTCCCTTCAACTATCCTGCTGACGGCTGTCCCCGGCAAAGTATGACTGCTCCCCAAAGTCATGGGAGATGTTTCACTTATCGGCCCGGAGAGGACGAGAGGGACATTTTCACTCCCTACAGGCACGGCTACGGGCTCAGCTGGTCGGAGTGTCACGCGCCTGCTCTTCGTTATAACATATACTCCGTCCCCTACCTTTTTAAATCCCAGGTTATAAGGCTGAAGAATTCTTGTAAGATCCTGTTCCAGCGTAGCAGTTCCCGAGAGTTGTGCGCTCCTTGCGGGTTGATTAACCAACTTGTCCTCAAAAAGGATATTCACCTTGTGTTTGTTTTTAAGCTGAATCAGCAAATCCCTTAACGTAGTCGTATATTCGTCCGACAGCCGGCTGTTCAAAACCTGCGGCCTGAGGCCCATTTGCTTACCGGCAAATCCGGAAATGTAGGTCAATGTGAAAATAGTTACCAATAAACTATTCCGAGTTACCTGTAATAAGTATCCCATACGAATCAAGATTTTAGAAATAGGAGTTAATTTTTAAAGATCACTTTATTGTTTTCATGCGTAAAATGGATATCAAACATATCGGAGACGAGCTCCAGTGCCATTTCGGCATTCTGTACCGGCAGGAATCCCGTCGCAGTCCTGTCTGCAAGCCCTTCATCACCCAACTCTACGCGGAAGCCGTAAATCTCTTCGAGCATAGTGGAGATTTCCTGCAGGGATGTCCGATCCAGGGTAATCATTCGGTCTTTCCAGGAAGAATAATGCTCAGGCTTAGCGGTATGAGATCGGCTCATCTTCCCTTCCGTACTTATCGCCACGATATCCCCCGGACTCATAATAATATCCCTCCTCCCTGTCTTTTCGCTTGTCTGCAAAGCTACTTTTCCGGTTCTGAGCGTAACCCTTGAACCTCTTGCACGGGCGAAAACCGTAAATTCCGTCCCCAGTACATTCACTTTGAGACCAGTAGCAGTAGAGACCACAAAAGGCTGCCGGTCAGGCGTCTTACGGATCTCAAAGTCGGCTTCTCCTGAAAGCTCCACATGACGACGTCCGCCAGCAAAACCAAATCGCGGATATCGTATGGAAGAGTTCGCATTTAATGAAACCACCGATCCATCAGGAAGGACGGTTTGCATCGTTTCACCGTAGGCCGATTTTAATGTCTGAAAGAAAATAACATCACGCAGCGGATACAAAGCCAGTGATAAACAAAACAATACTACCGCCGCTACCCTGTAGGGATATACTCTCCATATACCGGGTTTCTTTGCTACGGGAAAAGCAGGACGTTCTTCTCCCGAACTATTACCGTCCACATTCCGCTGTGTCCGGGAAAACGCCTCCTCCCACGAGGTTTTCCCTTGTAAATGAGCCAGTTCCCACTCTTGTAACCACCGATAGTACTGATCATGATTTGAGATTTCCGCCAACCATCCGTTGACGGCCTGTTTCTGGAGAGGAGTAGCCCTACCCGAGAAAAAATCAAACACTGCATTCTTAATATCCGTATATTCCATCTTAAACTAACATTCAGGAAAGCTGACTAAACAAGAGGCCGAACCTCACGGATTGAACCAAATGAATTGTATAATCATACCAGGAATCACCTTCCTGAGCTGACTCAATGCCTTTGCCAGGTGCGCCTCCACCGTTTTAAGCGATAAATCCAGCCTATCGGCAATTTCCCTGTTCTTTTTTCCCTCGAACCGGCTTAACAGGAATACACGCTGACATTGGGGAGGCAATTCATGTATGGCGTGGTTAATCCGCTGGTGTAACTCATCGTATTCCATAATGGATTCGGGACTTCCTTCTGCCAAAATATGTTCTGAAAATTCAGAGGCAATCATATTTCTTTCCTCCTTCAATTCGTATCGTACATAGGTGTAAGCCCTGTTGCGTACGGCAGCATACAAATAAGCCCGGTAGGTAATTTGTATGGAATGAAAACTGTTGCTTTTCCAGAAATCGTAAAACACATCGCAGACAAGGTCTTCCGCCTTTTCCTTAGAATAAACAAAGCGGAGGGCATGACTATAGAGCGCCTGATAATACAACCGGAAGAGTGTTTCGAAACCTCTGCTGACAGACTCTTCAAAGGCGACACGAACGATCTGATCGTTATCGATAGTCCGTGTTGGCGTATCCTGTTGCCGCACAACGTTGTCTTCCCCGGAAATTTCCTTTTGTCTGGTAAGGCGTTCTACTGTACGCATCTGCGATCTTATTGGCTTTCACTTAGGATGACATAATTCCCCTACTTTACCCTTAGTGAGCACCTGATAAATTACAAAAAAATAATTAATGCGACCAAAACATGGCATATCAGGCCCATTATCAAGAGACAGAAGCTACGTACGGACAAATTTGTCGCGACTGTCAGATCGCTGGAGAGGGGGACAAATCGGAAGATTTTCGGAGATGACCGGAATAGTCTCACGCTCATTGTCATTACGAAAAATCACATAATGCCTAATTTTATTTTTCCAGACCTTTATCAAAAATAGCATTCAAACATCTATAGGTAGAATTCCTAAGCGAATGCAGGTAAAGCGTCTCTTTTTTCTCCCAACTTGCGTCCAAAGATAATCAAGTATAGTTAGTAGGACATAGCGGGCTCGAACCGCTGACCTCCGCCCTGTCAAGGCGGCGCTCTGAACCAACTGAGCTAATGTCCTGGGTGATTCGGAGTGCAAAGATAATTTTTTTTTAACACCTACCACCACTCTGCTGTAGGAAGTGCATAAAAAGTTGTATCGGGTTTTTCCTGCCACGGCGCCTGGTGGAATTTCCAGCATTCCTCAATGCCGTAATGGTTTTTCGCCATATCGCGTTTACCCCATTGATAGCCAACTTTATACGTTTTCTCTCCACTGCCTATCGTGCCAAAAATAGTCGGATAAGACGAGCCGGACACGCCGTTGGTATACTGGATAGCTTTTTCAAGCACTAATTCTGTCCCCGCCGGAAACACCGTAATCTCCTCTATTTCAGGTTCTTCAAGCGTTTTTCTCGCCTCTGCATATTCCCAATCAGGATGCAGGCTATCTAACAGGGTGTACGGATACCTGTCATTCGTGTGCGATCTCAACTTTTCCTTCAACACGACCGTTTCCCGGTTCAACATGACCTTTTCACCTACCCATTCCCTGAATGGCGAATATTTATCGATAGCGGTCGATTTTGTCCTGATCGTGGCATACAGGAAGAAAACAAACAGGAAGATACCTCCTAAGATAAGCGCTGCGGTTACTTTTAAGACTTTTTTACCTGTCATTCTTCCTCCTTTTTTGTATTTAAAAAACGGGAGCACCCAGGCCAGGGGTTCTACTCCACCCTCCTCAGTTTATCTTATTTACAAAATGTAAAAAATGTTTTACATTTTGTAAAACAAACCTTACATTTGTGACATCATTTATAATAACATTCTCCAAACTAATGAAAAAGATCCCTTTGTTGCCCGGTTATTTCAAATGGATTGGAATAGCCATGACGATCCTCAGCCTTGCGCTCTACATTTATGACAGCGAAACCGGAAGCATTGATCTGCATGCAAAAGTATTCGCCATTATTGATGACACTCCTTTCCGTGAAACCAGCATCTTTAAAATGATAGAAACAGATATCAATCTTACGCTAATCCTGATTACTTCGCTTTCCGGGTTCACATTCATCGCCTTCGCCAGGAGAAAAATAGAAGACGAGATGATCAGGACGCTGAGGTTATATTCCTGGTCGTTGGCGGTAGTGATTATGATGGTAATGTCTCTATTTTTCACCGTCTTCTTCTACGGGCTATCCTTTGTGAGTTTCACCATATTCTTCCCGCACCTGCTTTTACTTTCCTATATCTTAATATTCCAGGTAAGCCTGGCAAAATTAAACAGGGAAGTTACATTATGAAAAATAACATCCGGATCAACAGGGTTATAAAAGGCTACTCTCAGGAGCAACTGGCACAGCTTGTTTCTGTAAGCCGGCAGACTATCAATGCGCTTGAAGCCGGAAAATACGTTCCCTCTACAGTCTTGTCACTGAAGCTGTCAGGCGTGCTCGGAAAGCCGGTAGAGATGCTTTTCGAGCTGGAGGAAGGTGATTGATCTTGTGTCGCCCCTGCGGGGCTCCGGTAGTAGTAGGCATGTTATCTCGCTACCGTCGGTTCCACCGGCGGTTATGCAGATACGGTCCCTGCGGGACCCGCTCTCTCAGACAGAGAAGCCCCGCAGGGGCGACACCATTCATAACCGCAGGTGGAGCCCAGCGTAACCTACGGATCGCGAAGCCCGCTCCGAGACAGAGGAGCCCCGCAGGGGCCACACCATTCATAACCGCAGGTGGAGCCCAGCGTAACCTACGGATCGCGAAGCACACTCCGAGACAGGGGAGCCCCGCAGGGGCGACACCATTCATAACCGCAGGTGGAGCCCAGCGTAACCT
>CAZLTN010000012.1:0-92073 GCA_964562455.1 uncultured Cytophagales bacterium | reverse complement strand
TTCACGCACGGTTCTGTGAGAGGCTTAGGGTGTGATTCCCTTTGCCTACTCGATTAAATAATTGGCTGAATTTTGTTGGGAATTGTTTAGCGTTTATGTACTTTTGCGGCTCCAAATTTCAATAAAATTAAAGTTTAACAAATCATGTACGCAATCGTAGAGATAGCAGGTCAGCAATTTAAAGTAGAGAAGGGCCGCGAAATCTTCACGCACAGGCTTGAAGGTGATGCGGACGCTGCACTTGTTTTTGACAAGGTACTTCTGGTGGATTCAGAAGGTAATGTACAGATTGGTGCGCCTACCGTAGCGGGAGCATCAGTAAAAGGTACGATCCTTGAGCACCTTAAAGGTGAAAAAGTAATTGTTTTCAAAAAGAAGCGTCGCAAAGGTTACAAAAAGAAAAACGGGCATCGCCAGTACCTTACCAAGCTTCGTATCGACGACATTCTTGTTTAGTAATCCGGGACTCATAAACTCATTAAACAGATATTATCATGGCACATAAGAAAGGTGTAGGTAGTTCAAAAAACGGCCGTGACTCCCAGAGCAAGCGTCTCGGGGTTAAGCTTTTCGGCGGTCAACTGGCCAAAAGCGGAAGCATTATTGTGCGTCAGAGGGGAACCAGGCATAATGCAGGTAAAAACGTAGGTATTGGCCGTGACCATACCCTGTTTGCACTTACAGAAGGCCGGGTGGTTTTCCAGAAGCGTTTTGGCGGGAAGTCCTATGTAAGCATCGAGCCTGTAGCGGCAGAAGCTTAAAATACTTTTTGCGTTTGAAACGAGCGGGCGCGGATGGGTATCCATCCGCGCCCGCTCGTTTTCTTACTGGCCGTACTTCTGTTTATATTTCCTGTACAGCCTTTTCTGCTTGTCGTCCAGGTCTATCCTGGAGCCTTTTATAAAAGCCAGCTCGACAATGTTGGTCTTCATATCGAGCATATCTCCCGTCGTTACGATGAGGGTCGCGTGCTTACCCGCCTCAAGTGAGCCTGCAAACTTTTCGATCCCCAATATCCGGGCAGGGTATAAGGTAACCAGCCTGAGCGCTTCCTCCCTGGAGAGGGATTCTGAAAAACCTGCTGCCGTTCCGGCCTGGTAGCTGAGGTTTCTGACCCGCCACGATTCATCACCATAGCTGAGGGCGGTAATCACGCCTTCCTTAAGCAATTTGCCGGGCAGGGAATAGGGCTGGTAAACGTCGGCATCCTGGTGATCGGGCAGCCGGTGCACTTCGTTCAATACTACCGGCACGTTGTTTTCTTTAAGGAAGCCTGTTACCTTGTCGGCTTCTCCGCCGCCGACTATCACAACCCTGCCGATTCCGTACTCACGGGCCAACCCTACCGATTCAATGATATCTTTGGCCTGCTCCGCCCTGATATAAAGATTGGATTTGCCGTCGAAAACGCTTCCCATCGCCTGAAGCCTCAGGTTGGCAGGCCGCGGGCCGGAAAGGGCATGATAGGCGCGGGCATCGGAAAAGAACCGCTTTAATTTGTCGATGGCCTCCTGGCGTGCTTCATTTCTTTTAAGGGCAGACGAAAAATCGCCGAAATTAAACGAGCGCGCAATGTAGGGGGGCCAGTTCAGCCAGACCCCGTCGTCTTTCAGGAGCACAGCGTCTTCCCAGTTCCAGCCGTCGGTGTGAAATACGGACGACGTACCTGAGAGTAACCCGCCCTGTGGCGTCGCCTGTACAATAAGTACTCCTGAACTTCTCAGGGTAGGGATTATTTCCGAATCGGTATTGTAGGCAACGAGCGCTCTCGCATTCGGGTTCATTTCGCCCACCTCCTGGTAGTCGAGCGTAGCACGTACAGCTGCTACTTCCTGGAGACCGGCCGTCGATCCCATTGCGATCGTGCCCGGATAGATGTGTTTTCCCGGAACGTGGATAATTTCGGTATTGGTCCTGTCAAAAGGAGTAGCAGCATCGCCTATTGCTGTGATAATCCCTTTGTCAAAAACGATGATCCCGTTCGGGATGGGCTGTGCTGAGACAGGATGTATGGTGGCACCCGTAAGCGCAACCGGCTTTGTCTGCGGCGGAGCTGCGGCCGGGTTCTGGCCTTCGACCCTGAACGCAGCGGTTGTGCAGCAGATGAAGAAAAACAGGAGACGGTTCAGATGAATGTTGAGAATCATTGTTTGATGTGATGATGTGTCCCGATAGAAGTAATGAGCGGTAGATAAAGAGGTTAACGGTGGGTTTCCTCATGGTCGTGGTGCTCGGCGTGTTCCCCGAGAATGTCTTCGCAATGCCACATCCTGGGTCTTACCGATTGCGGCGGCTGGGTGCCGGCGCCCCCTGATTTGGCATCGAGCGATTTCTGGATCAGACGGGCTTTTTCAGCAGACATCCGCTGTTGCCGCTGCCTGTCCTCCTCCCTGGAGAAATATACTTTTCCCTCTATCAGGGTAAACTCCGGCCGGGCATAGATCGATAGCGGATGGTCGTTCCATAGTACCAGGTCGGCGTCTTTTCCTGCTTTGATACTACCGATACGGTGATCCATTCCCAGGAGCCTGGCAGGATTCAGCGTAACCATTTTTAATGCTTCGTTTTCTGAAACGCCACCGAAAGTGATCGTCTTGGCGGCCTCCTGGTTAAGTCTCCTCGCCATTTCGGCATCGTCCGAATTGATGGCTACTGTTATACCCTCCTTCGCCATAAGCGCCGCGTTGTATGGAATGGCCTCTTTTACTTCCATTTTATACGCCCACCAGTCGGCAAATGCGGAGCCGCCGATTTTACGCTGAGCCATTTTATCGGCAAGCTTATAGCCTTCCAGGATATGCGTAAAGGTATTGATCCTGAACTTCAGCGAATCGGCTACGCTCATCAGCATATTGATTTCCGACTGCACATAGGAATGACAGGTGATGTGCCTTTCGCCGGCCAATATCTCGGCAAGCGCATCCAGCTCCAGGTCCCTGCGAGGCGGGGCAACTCCTTTTTTGTTTTTAAGATCCCGGTAGGATTTCCATGCAGCTTCGTACTCCCTTGCCCTTATAAAATGATCGTAATATACCTGCTCGACTCCCATGCGGGTTTGCGGATAGCGGACCTTGACGGCCTCTCCCCAGTTGGATTGTTTGACATTTTCGCCCAGTGCAAACTTGATATACTTTGCCTCCGGGATCCAGAGCTTATCGGGTGCTTCTCCCCATTTCAGCTTGATAACCGCACTTTGTCCACCGATCGCATTGGCCGATCCGTGAAGCAGCTGGCTGGTAGTCACCCCGCCTGCCAGCTGCCGGTAGATATTGACGTCTTCCGGGTTGATCGCATCTTTCATCCTTACCTCGGCTGAGCTGGACTGGGACCCCTCATTCACCCCGAAAAGCGCTATGTGCGAATGCTCGTCCACAAGCCCGGGCGTAAGGTGCCTGCCTTTGGCATCGATCACCCTGCTTCCGGAAGGTGCGCTCAGGTGCCTGCCGATACTGCGGATCTTCCCGTCGCTCACAAGGACGTCGGTATCTTCCAGGGGACCTTCATTTTCCATTGTCCAGACAGTTGCACTTTTGAAAAGAATGGTTTCGGCAGCAGGCAGCCTTTCAAGCCCCAGGCCAACGAAAGGGTAGACAGTCGGGGCGATTACGTGTGTTTTAAGGGAGTCGGGTTTGCTTTCCGTTTTTACATAAGGCCGGGTTCTGACCGCTTTCCATGCAATCTTATCTCCGCCTGCCAGTTCCCCGCTGCCGTCGATATCATTACCCTTTACCCAGCCGGTAAATCTCGAGACTCCGGCCTCTTTTCCCGGCAGGCGGTAAGTGATGGTCAGCAGGTTATTTTGCACGGTGACGCCCGGTGTAACCGTGACGGAATCGCGGAGTACAAGCTCGTAGACCGGTGTCCTGAGAGAACCTTTTACCGATAGTTTCCCGGCGGGCTGGTCAGCGATGAAAAAGTCATATTCTCCCCGCAGATCAGGCGCTTCCGTACCCGGCATGACATAGCGTTTGCCTTGTACCCAGTTTTCATATAAAATCGTTTCTGCGTCGAAAATATCGCCGGAGGTGATCAGAAAATTGGCGATGAGACCCTTTTTGAGGCTCCCCAGCAGGTCCGATGCCTTGATAAACCTGGCTGGCGCCGCAGTAAGAGCTTCGAGTGCTTTTCCGGGTGAAAGGCCGTATGTTATGGCTTTCCTGATATTAGCGAGGAGGTCAGACCGCTTTTTGAGCCCGTGGCTGGTAACAGCAAAGTCGATACCCGCTTTTTCGAGCGCCGCCAGGTTACCCGGCGCTGCCTCCCAATGCTTCATTTCTGCGAGCGTAACGACTTCCGCATCCCACGGATCGGACACGTCATAGGCGTCAGGGAAGCTGACCGGGACAATAACGGGCGCTTTGCTTGACTTTATTTCATCGAGGCGCTGGTATTCATCACCGCCTCCCCTGATAATGAACTGCATACCGAACTCGTCACCGACCTGGTCGGCCCTCAGAAGTGACCATTTATTACCGGCTTCGAAAATGGCAGGCAGTGACCTGATCCCGGCCAGAGCTTCCAGCGACAGGTTCTGCTCCTGCCTGTTTCCTCCTTTTTCATACCAGTCGGTGTCGTAAAAAGTTTGCCTTAGCAGCGCGACCGATCCCATTACACTGTTCGGGTAGTTCTGGGTCGAGCTGCCTTTGCCGAATGAATAAAAGGCGGCAGCATCAGTCCTGAGAATGACCGTATTACGCGGCTCGTTTGCCAATGCGGCCAGCGCACCGGTACCCCTGACAATCCCGTCGGGCGTATGGGTAAGGACGCTGCCGAAGCCCGTATTCCTGTATTCGGCAGCTTTCGCTTCGTCCGTGACGAACAGACCGGCAGCTCTCCGTTCGGAATGAATGGCCTCGTTCCAGCCGAATATCCCCTTTTTATTAGATTCAAGCTGAGGGGTTCCCCGGGGCACGGTACTGCCGTCACTGCGGATCGTTTCGGGTACGCCGTAAGATGACTGGAGGTCTATAAAAGAAGGATAAAGGTATTTGCCTTTCATGTCGTAAACGACCGCCCCGTTTGGGATGGCTATGTTATTGCCTATGCTGCGTATATAGCCGTTTTCGATGAGCAGGGTGGCGCCTGTAAGCCGCGTGGCCCCGTCCGCTATAATGGTAGCATTGGTAAATGCGTAAAGCCCTGTCCGTTCGTCATAAGGGCCGTTTCTCGGAAAAGTCTGCTGGCCGGACGCACGCCAGGTACCTGGTCCGGCCAGATAAAAGATTAAAAGAAGAAGTCGAAGAAGTCCGGTTTTCATAGTGCAAGGTTCATTATCTTTTAATGATAATGCATTCCGGCACATTTAGCAAGCGGCTCGGGTGGAAATTCTAATTAGCTTTACCTGATTAGTTGCTTATGTAAATAAAATAATTCGCCGTCAAACCCAGCGCTGTGATACAGGACTACGATCATTACTACCTTGAAAAGAAGGAGCCGGTTAAAGGTTGCCTGCTGGCATTGCGCCGTATCATTCTCGGCCAGGACGATGCCATAACCGAGACGCGGAAATGGGGGATGCCCTGCTTTTGTTACCATGATAAAATGTTCTGCTATCTCTGGAACGACAAAAAGACGGGCGATCCTTATATACTCATGGTAGAAGGTAAATACCTGGATCATCCTCAACTGGAGCAGGGTGAGCGCTCGAGAATGAAAATCTTCAGGGTAGACCCGGCGGGGGATCTGCCGGTTGATACCATTGAACGTATTTTGACCGAGGCTCTCGATCTGTACCGGAAGGGGGTGATAAAGCTGCGCATCAGATAATTGACAGGCGGGCGGGAACTTACTGGTACGATAAAAAACTATAGCAGCGACGTTGCTTGTTTTGTTGTTATCATTGCATTAGATTCAGTATCAGAACCGCTTTATTTTAATTTGTTGCAGTGCAAGGCTATCAATCCTGAATCAGGCCCTACCTGGCAGGTGAGGATGGTAACAAACGGAGTACCTGGTCGTTAGCTATGAATGATGTTAAAAAAAGTGATGAGGAACTGTGGCAGTTGACCAGGGAAAATCATGAAAGTTCGTTTAATCAACTGATGGAACGATACCTGCCTTCATTGCTTCATTATGGAGGTAAATTCTCAGAAGACTACGCGCTGGTTCAGGATTGTGTGCAGGAAGTACTGGCAGACTTGTGGATGAGAAGAACCCGGGAAACGCCTATTCTGTCGGTGCGGGCCTACTTGTTTGCGGCCGTGCGCAACCGCGTGTGCCGCGAGGCCAGAAAAGCAGGACGAACCGGGATGCTTGATGAAAATAATGAATATTCGTTATTCGACGCTGTGTTTTCGGTAGAGGATACCTGGATCGCTGACGAGTCGGAACGCGAGAGGCTTCGCAAGCTGAATCTACTGGTCAACCGGCTACAGCCGCGCCAGAAAGAAATCATATATCTGCGCTACTACCAGGGATTGGAAAAGAATCAGATAGCGGAAGTGCTGGACATTCATTATCAATCCGTTTCAAATCTGCTTCACAGAACATTAACCGCCCTTCGCAAGCAGTTTACTGTACTGCTCCATGTATTTCTAGCCTGGAAATATTTTTAGCTTCAAATTTTTATTGAAATTTTTACTTTTTTGGTGAGTACGTTTGGATACCTGGTGCCCCTTAGAGGAAAAGATAATTTCCATGAAGGGCTGGACACAATACACATCCGCCGATGAATTCGCCGGTGACGGCACATTCCGAAACTGGGTAGCTTCCGGAACCTACGGTCGGGAAGAGCATCCTTTTACGCAATTCCTGGCCGCGCATGAACATCTTATTCCTCTGGCAGACCAGGCGGCCGACCTGCTCCGGGTAACGGCTTTTCCCGGTGAAAAGCCAGGGGACAATGAGCTGAAGATCCAGATAGAAAGAACCTGGGAAAAAATCAGGATCAGGGAAAAAGCAGGGGCTTTTCCGCGGAACCGGCATCGTCGGCTCTGGTACCGTTGGGCGGTGGCAGCAACGCTGGTAATCGCCTGCAGCCTGGCTTTGCTTAAATACCAGGAAACTACTGTAAAGCCGCAGATCGCCGGGAATTTTTCGGAGCGCTCAGACAATTGGCAGGTAATAGCAAACCGTGCGACTGATGTCAGGCCTGTCAGCTTATCCGACGGCAGTATGGTTTGGCTAGAACCCGGTAGCGAGCTGCGTTATCCTGCTGCTTTCGAATCGGAAAAGCGGGAAGTGATATTGAGCGGTGAGGCATTCTTCGAGGTCTCAAAAAACGCCCGGCAGCCCTTTTATGTGAAAACACCCAATTTGATCACCCGCGTTGTCGGGACCAGCTTTCTGGTCAGGACCTTGGAGGAAAACAAAGGTACGATCGTCCAGGTGCGAACGGGTAAGGTATTGGTTTACAAGGCTGAAAGCGGGGATGGAACAGCGGAGCCGGTAACAGTGCAGGCCAATCAGCAGTTGCGCGTATCCGGAGATTCCGGACCGTTGGTGACGGAGCCGGTCAGCCAGCCGTCCGAGCTTTCCGGGAGGCTCGATGAACATCATTTTGAATTTACGGATGTCCCGGTGCCGGTAGTACTGAACGCCCTGTCGGCGGCTTACGGCCTTTCGGTATCGTATAATGAGGCCGATTTCCGGAACTGCCGGATTACTACGGCCTTAACTGACGAGCCGCTTATCGAAAAACTGAACATTTTAGCGGAAACGATCGGTGCAGGAACCCGTGCCGAATTAGCCGGAAATAAGATCCGGCTCACAGGCGCCGGATGCCCTTAACCTTTGAAACATTTTGCCTATGAAATAATCTTTTCGCAAAAAGAAGCCGGAGAGCTCTGACACTCCCGGCTTCTGGTCCCGTCTGAGTTGGAGCTCAGTAGTGTTCCGGGAGTGGAACGCAGGACATAGTTTTCTTATGGTCTCTTACCAACTAAAAACATGAACAATTTTACAAAAAACTATCGACGGTTCGTCGGGAAGGCTTTCTATTTTATGAAAATTTCGGCTTTGCCTTTGTTTTTACTTGGCTGGCTGGCTTCTGTATCGGCTGCTCATCCTGTGCTCAGCCAAGACCTGCTGGCCCGGCGGATCAGTATTAAAGCTGAAAAAACACCGCTTAAGGAAGTACTCAGACAGTTGAACCGGCAGACGGATATACGTTTTTCCTATAACAGCAAACAGATCGATGTGGAGGTCCCGGTAAGCCTGGTATCCGCCAACGAGCCGCTCGGGCAGGTACTCGATCGGCTGCTGACACCGCTTGGGATTGGTTACACGGTCTATTCCCGCCTGGTGGTGCTTAAATTGCAGGACCCGCAGAAAAATACAACAGAGATAGACGCAGACAAAAAAGATAAAGCTGCGGTTCCGCTTCCGGCGGAACTGACGGTCAGTGGCCGCGTAACAGACGAGAAGGGCGATGCTTTGCCTGGAGTAAGTATCCTGGTGAAAGGTACGCAGCGTGGAATCGTTACGGATATAAACGGGAACTTTTCTATCGATGTGCCCGATGCCGATGCCGTTCTGGTATTTTCGTTCGTCGGGTACATAACGCGGGAAACCGCAGTGGCCAACCAGGTAAAACTCGATATCGTACTTGAAGTCGATGAAAAAGCGCTGGATGAAATAGTGGTAGTAGGATACGGTACGGTTAAGAAGAGCGATCTGACCGGCTCGGTAGGTTCGCTGAAGGATAAGGATTTTAACCAGGGAGTAGTGACAACCGTGCAGCAGCTCATGCAGGGAAAGATGGCTGGGGTACAGGTTGTCCAGAATGACGGGAAGCCGGGAGGGGGAATTTCCGTTTCCGTGCGCGGCGTCGGCTCTATTAACTCGGGAACCGGACCGCTCTATGTGATTGACGGGCTTCCCTCAGAAAACATCAATTTCATTAACCCTTCGGATATCGAATCGATCGAAGTCCTCAAGGATGCTTCCGCAACGGCGATATACGGAGCCAGGGGCGCCAACGGTGTGGTGCTTCTGACAACAAAAAAAGGTGCGGCAGGGAAGCTGCAGGTGAGCTATGACGCCTATGCAGGCGTGCAGAACGTTATCAGGCGCCTGGGCGTTCTGGGTGCGGAAGATTATCAGAGAACAGTGAATGACCTTATCAGCGCCGGTGGAGGAGCTGAGTCGGAGAGGGTCACCGGGATACAGGAAGGCGGTACCGACTGGCAGGGAATGGTGTACAACCAGAACGCAGTCATTCAGAGTCATAACCTGTCGCTCTCGGGCGGCACCGGTAAGACCAGGTATTTCGTAGGCTTTAATCTGTTCGACCAGGACGGAGTAGTGAAGAATACCGCCTTCCGGCGCTATAGTACCCGCGTTAACCTGGAGCACAAAACCGACGAAAAGTTTGTAATGGGCCTGAACCTGAGCGCTTCCTACATCCGCGACCGTAACATACCCTCAGGTTTTGCCATCAATGAGAGCGGCGGCGTGCTGTATGCTGCCTATAACTACGATCCGACCGTAGCGGCATATAAGGAAGACGGGACGTATAATCTTTCTCCTTTTATGACCATGGATAATCCTATGGCATTGGTATACGGAAAAAATACATACATCGATCGCTTTAAAACATTCGGGACGTTTTTTGCGGAGTATTTTTTACTACCGGAACTTTCATTTAAAGTAAATATCGGAGGCGATATCAACACGCATATGACGGACAGCTACGTTGACAGGACCACGATAGAGGGCAGGGCCAACGATGGCGTCGGCTCTTTCAACCGGTCGACCAATACGAATTATCTTGCCGAAGGACTGCTCAATTTCAACCGCACGGCGGGGATACATGGTCTGAACGCCGTGCTCGGTGTAACAACCCAACGGTTCTCTTCTGCAGATGTCAGCGGAACCGGGAGAGGATTCCCGAGCGATATTACGCGGACTTACAATTTTGGCTCCGCTACTCCCACATTGTATACTATGGGAAGCTCTGAGGAAGCAAATAAGCTGCTTTCCTACCTCGGACGTGTTAACTATTCCCTGCTGGACAAATACCTCCTCACCGCCAGCTTCCGGGTCGACGGGTCGTCGAGGTTCGGCGCAAATAACCGTTTCGGTTACTTCCCCTCTTTTGCCGCGGCATGGAAAATGGAAAACGAGGAATTCTTCCAGCCTTTGACCGATGTTGTCAATACGCTGAAGCTGCGTGCAAGCTGGGGAAGGACGGGGAACCAGGAAATAAGTAATTACGAGGCGCTGACTACATTCGGCAACGGCCCTGTATCCGTATTTGACGACCGACAGGTTAAAACTTTTCAGCCCACCCGCATCGGGAATCCTAACCTGAAATGGGAGACCACCGAGCAGACAAACATCGGGATCGACTATGGCCTGATCGGCAACCGCATACAGGGAACGATCGATTACTACAAAAAAGTAACGTTCGACATGTTGATGAATATGCCTATCCCTACTACGACAGGCTATGCGTTCCAGAGGCAGAATGTCGGGAAAATTCAGAATTCAGGCTGGGAATTCGGGATTACCTCCCACAATTTAAAGACGCAGTTGCTGGACTGGACTACCCAGGTGACTTTCAACACGCTGAAAAATGTCGTGCTCGACCTGGGAGGAGCGCCGCAGATCATCACCGGAAGTGCCGGATTTTCAAACCAGATAGCTATTATCCGGGAGGGGGCGCCGCTGCGGTCTTTTTACGGCTACCAGGTGGAAGGCATCTGGCAGGAAGGCGACGACCTTTCCCAGACCAAAGACAATGTGGCCCCGGGAGATTTCAGGTATAAGGACGTCGATGGGAACGGCATGGTGAACGCCGATGACCGGCAAATCCTGGGGAACTCATTCCCGGATATGATCTGGTCTGTGGGAAATACCTTATCGCTTGGCAATTTCAGCCTTTATGTATTCTTTGAAGGGCAAAACGGTGTCAGCATGTTTAACGGCAATATGGCGGAGACGTATTTCCCGATAAGCCTGAGAAGAAACCGGCTGGCCGAGCCGCTGCTCAACCGGTGGACGCCGCAGAATCCTTCTTCCGTATATCCTTCATTCGTAAATCCCATGGGGCAGGGGCAGAAGTCGGTAAACAGCGCTACAGTGGAAGATGCCTCCTATGCGAGGCTGAACACCATGAAGCTGAGCTACCGGCTGCCTTTAAAAGGCAGGATCTTCAGCGCCGGTACAGTCTTCGTGACAGGTCAGAATCTCTATACCTGGACGCGTTACAAAGGTATAGACCCGGCCGTAAACCCCAATGGAGGTACCAACCTCCGGATAGACTTCAATGTCTACCCGCTCGCCAGGACCTTCATGGCCGGCTTTAATCTTCAGTTATAACCAGGTAACAGGCAATACGATGAAATTGATCAGAATAATAACACTCATTATAACAGGAAATCTGCTCGCCGGTTGCGATCAGTTCCTGGAGGAGCCCGTTTATTCCCAACTGGCTCCCGAAAACCTGCTTTCTTCTGAAGAAGGTATCCGAAATGTACTGTATTCGGCCTATGCAGAAGCTGCCAATATGGCTGGAGCAAATTCCAAAACCGAGCTTGCGATGGAGGAATGGCCTACAGACATTATGTGGCAGACCGGGGGAGGGGAGAATGCTACTGCCGTTCCTTTTATCAATTATTCCCTGGACCCGGGCATAGGCATACTCTACAGCACACTGTGGGCGCCATACTACCGGGCGATACGGAATGCCAACATCCTGCTCGATAATATAGACCTTATCAATTCTCCCAAAAAGGAGCTGTTCAGGGCTGAAGCGAGGTTTATCCGGGCAATAGCCTATATAAAACTATATACGTCGTTCGGTCCCGTCCCTATCCGCAGGAGCGACAACGACCCGGTCCAGGTACCCCGCCCTTCAAAAGAGGAGATAGAGCTCTTTATTGAAAGTGAGTTGATCGAGAGCTCGGCCAACCTTCCCGGTCCGGGTAGTGAAGAGGCTTACGGCCGGGCGCATAAGGGAGCTGCCTTCGGTTACCTGTGCAAATTCTATCTCAATACAAAACAATGGCAGAAGGCGGCGGATGCTGCACAAAAAGTAACAGATACAGGTTATTACAGTCTCCATGAAAACTATTTTGACCTGTTCAGGATTGAGAACGAACGCAACCGGGAATTTATCTGGGTAAAACCTGCATTCCCCAGCGCCGACCGGGCTACTTCCAACGACTGGATGAACGGTGCGTTTCCTGTCGGGTTTAAAAAGCATGAAAAAACCGGGCTGGAGTTTCGGAGCAATTGGGTGATTTTTGCGTCGGAGTTCAGGCTGAGAGATAAATTCTATCTTTCCTTCGAAGCGAACGACAAGCGGAAAGACCTGATCATTACCGAATTTATCAACGGCAACGGGCAGACCGTGCAGCTTTTGGGAAACGATAACACACGATCGTTTAAGTACTGGCCCGATCCGAATGCCGTCGCCCAGGCTCATGGAAACGATATCCCCACCTTGCGGTATTCCGATATCCTGCTTTCCAGGGCAGAAGCGCTTTGCGAGCTGAACGGACCCAACCAGGAATCGATAGACCTGATCAACCGGGTCAGGTCGAGAGCCGGCCTCGAAAGCCTGTCTCTCTCTGACTTCCCCGACGCAGAGTCGCTCCGGGCTCATCTCCTGCGGGAAAGAGGATGGGAGTTTTATTCGGAAGGCAAAAGAAGAGAAGACATGATCCGTATGGGCAGGCTCATTACGGATGCCAATCAACGGGGAATAACCAATGCCCAACCGTTCCGGGAGCTCTTCCCGATACCGCAGCAGGCGATAGATTCGGATTCGCAATTGGATCAGAACACAGGTTATTAACAGGAAGAACATGAGAATCCGGTATCTTTTTCTTTTGACAGCGATACTGTCATTTACACAGGGCAGACAGCTTAACGGGCAAAAAAAGAATGATGTCAGACCTAATATCGTCTTTATCTGTACCGACGACCAGGCGTACTGGACGGTCGGGTACGCCGGAAACAGGCAGGCGCATACGCCGAACCTGGACCGCCTGGCGGAAGAGGGGGCGTTTTTCAGAAATGCTTTTGTGACCACGCCTGTCTGCAGCCCTTCCAGGGCGAGCCTGATGGCCAGCAGGTATGCAAGTGAATGCGGTATCCCCGATTTTATTCCCCAGCCTGGTCACAGGCTTTATGATGCCGCTAATCCCACGGGGCTTGATACTGCAGTCGTCACCTTTCCCGAGCTTCTGCAAAAAACGGGGTATCAAACCGCGTTGATCGGAAAATGGCACCTGGGCGACTGGACCGAAACACCGGACACGCGTTTCCATCCTACTCAAAACGGGTTTCAATATTTCATGGGGCTTACAGGGGGCGGGACGTCGCCCGTTGACCCGGTACTTGAAAAAAACGGGGTCGTACAGAAGTTCAAAGGACTTACAGACGACATCCTGACCATCGAAGCCCTGAACTTTATAGATTCTGCCCGGAACGCGCCGTTCCTGCTCTGCCTGCATTACCGTTCGCCCCATACCGCCTGGCTGCCCGTTGCAGATGAGGACTGGGCGCCATATGCCAATCTTGATCCGGAAATACCCAATCCCGGCTACCCGGACCTGGATACCGGGAAAGTGAAGCGACGGATGAGAGAATATCTGGCAAGTACCAGCGGGGTTGACAGAAATGTCGGGCAGATAATAAAAAAACTTTCTGAGGCAGGGATATCCGGCCGGACAATCGTCATATTTACCTCTGATAATGGCTATAATATGGGGCACAACGGTATAGAGCATAAGGGGAACGGCATCTGGATCACGAAGCAAAAACATCTTGCTACCGCGAATGTTGCCGAAAACTCGAGACCTAACCTGTATGATAACTCTCTCAAGGTCCCTGCTATCGTCAGGTGGCCGGGAGTAGTCAGGCCCGGAATGGTGATCGATGAGCTCATCACCAACCTGGACTGGTACCCGACGCTGGTGGAAATCGCCGGCGGGAGCCTGCCTGGGAATCAGCCAGTCAGGGGAAGAAGCATTGTACCTTTACTAACCGGTACAAAAGCAGTTAAATGGGACAACGGATTTTATGGTGAATACAGCATGATACACTACAGCAAGGCTTTCATGCGGTGTTACCGCACACCGGAGTGGAAGCTCGTCAAAGATTTCCTGGACAGCAGCCGCGATGAGCTTTATTACCTGAAGGAAGATCCTGAAGAGCGCAACAATCTCATCGGGTCAGGCACCCCGGAGGCTACCAGGATGATCCGTGTCCTGACCCGGCAGATGAAACAGAAAATGGGCGCCATTAAAGACCCGCTCTTATACGGAAAAGTATTTCAATCTCCCCAAAAACCATAACCCGGAAATGATAAACTTTCGATTTTGTATTGCTTTTATGCTTCTTACCCTTGTAGCCGGCCAGCTAACGGGATTTGCCCAACGCCTGCAGGGCCTCGACGGAACAGTAGTCGCGCATCAGCCGGCTTCGACCAAGAAATACATCGGTTCACCGAGCCTGGCCATACTGCCGAACGGGGCTTACGTGGCATCCCATGATTTTTTCGGCCCCGAAAGCTCGGAATGGGTTCAGGCAGTTACGCACATATACCAGTCGGGCGACAAAGGGAAGAGCTGGCAGAGACTGGCTGAAATTGACGGCGCATTCTGGTCCAAGCTCTTTGTACATCGTAATATCCTGTACCTGATCGGCCCCGACAGGCACCATGGCACGCTGCTGATCCGGAAGTCGGAGGATGGCGGAAAAACGTGGACGAAGCCTGTGAACCGTGAAAACGGCCTGCTCCTTGCGGGCGAATTCCACTGCGCCCCGACTCCCGTCATTGAGTACAATAACCGGCTATGGCGGGCAATGGAAACCGCGCACGGTCCTGTAAGGCAATGGGGCAGGAGGTACGGTACCTTTATGATGTCGGCCCCGGTAGATGCCGATCTACTGAGGGCTGACAGTTGGCGCAGCAGCAATATGCTGCAGTTTGATTCGACCTACCTGGACGGCAAATTTACAGGTTGGCTGGAAGGTAATGCGGTAGTCGCTCCGGACTCTGGAATAGTTAACATCCTGAGAGTAGATGACAAAACAACGCTTGAGGAAAAAGCAGCGATAGTCAGGATTGACCGCGAAGGGAAGAAGGCTTCTTTCGACCCGTCTACAGGCTTCCTGCCTTTTCCCGGCGGCAGCAAGAAGTTTACCATAAGATATGACCCCGTTTCCGGGACTTATTGGAGCCTGGTTAACTACATTCCCTCAGATATAAAGGCGCTTTATCCCGGGAAGAATCCGGCAACTATACGGAATACCATGGCGCTTGCAATTTCCCGCGACCTGAAAAGCTGGGATATTTTAAAAGTACTTTTACAGCATCCGGATGTTGAAAAGCACGGGTTCCAGTATGTAGACTGGCAGTTCGAAGGTGAAGACATCATCTGGCTCTGCAGGACAGCGGCAGAAGATGGTATAGGAGGTGCCAGGAATAACCACGACGCGAATTTCCTGACTTTTCACAGGATAAAAGCTTTCAGGAAGCTATTGAAATAGCTTTATTTCCCGCATCTCCTTCGCCACTCCTCACGAAGGGCTTCCCGTTCTTCGGGAGTGGCGTTCCGCATCCTTTCCCAGGCGCTTCCCGGGCCGAACCCCATTTTGCCCGGCGAGCCGCCGCCCGGGCCTTTAAAATTTCCAAACAGAATCTTACACAGCACAAACAAGCCGACCGCCTCCCAGAAGCTGATGGTTTTTACACCTGTCAGCCCGGGAAGAATGGCATTCCACAGCGACATGACCAGGAAGCCGACCGCACCCAATACTACCGGTATGATGAGCAGGAATAACCCCTTCCATTTTTTCCTTCCGCTGAATTGATTTGGTTTCATACAAATGCTCGTTGTAATACCTTATTGTGATACTTTTCTTCCATCGGCTCCCTTCGATTCCGCTCAGGGAGCTACTCGAGAAAATCCCCGTACAAAGCCGATAAGCGGTTGCGCAGATGCCTGACGGCGTATCCTTTCCGGCTGATGATCGTCTTGAGCGGTTCACCGCTGGTGTCGGCAATTTTCTGTAACGTTTTGTTTTCCAGTTCATTGCCTATAAAAACTATACGCTGTTTTTCAGGAAGCTCATCGAGGGCTTCCCGGAAAGTCTGCCAGAAAGTCTCTTTAAAAAATGATAGCTCCGGATTGTTGCTGTCGTCGGCCAGGAGGATATCTCCAAAACTGAATTCTCCCTCCTCATCATCGTAAAACAGATCGTCCAGCAGCTCATTCTTCTGCTTCCGGTACCTGTCCGTAATTTTGTTCCGAGCTACCCTGTACAGCCAGCCGCTGATGCTTTCAATCTCGTCAGGATCGGCCAGGTTTCCGAGCTGGTACCAGACGTCCTGCAGGATATCTTCGGCGTCTTCCGGTATTTTTACCCTGCTCCTGATGAAACCGAACAGTTGCATCCCGTACTTTTTGACAGTTTCCGGCAGGCTGAACGACCTCTTTTCAGGCATCGATAGGGTCATTGAATGGTTCATGTTGTTTTCGTATACCCAGGCAGACGAACATGCGCTCGTTTTACTTTAAATTCTGCATCACCCACCCCTTGTACAGCTTACAGCCTATCGCTTACAGCTTACACACCTCACACCCTCAGGGAGGCCCTGAACCCTCTTGCGCCGTAGTAAGAGTCGGCGCCGTTGTGGTATATAAAGACCTGTCCGAAGCGGAAATCACCGAAAATTGCCCCGCCCAGCTTCCTGATAGCCGGGGGTGTAAGGAGCCAGCTCGAGGTTTTTGCATCGAAGCTTCCCAGCTCCTGGAGCTGCCGGTATTCGTTTTCATCCAGCATTTCAACCCCCATTTCTGAAGCCATATCCATTGCAGAATTGGCGGGTTTATGTTCTTTTCTTGCATTCAGGGCTTCGCGGTCATAGCAGATACTTCTCCGGCCTTTGGGGCTTTCAGGAGAGCAGTCAAAGAAAATATATTCGTTTGCCGCAGCGTCATAGCCTACCACATCCGGCTCTCCGCCGGTTTCTTCCATTTCGTTAAGAGACCACAGCTTGTCAGGGCTGCCTACCAGCTTTTCCCGGACCTTTTCCCATGGTATATCCTTATGACGGCTTTTATGTTTATTGAATCGGGTTTTCAGGATACCAAAAAGCTCTTCCTGTCTCGCAGTCGGTAAGGTTTTCTGATGATGGTTCATATGATATTTTAAAGTTGTTGGTTGTAAAGTTAACACCTATTTTTGCAGGTAATAAGTACCGGTGGGATTTACCCATTCAGAAAAAAATGATATACGTTAGCAGAAAGGAGCATTTCAACGCAGCACACCGGCTCTATAACGCCAATTGGAGTGCTGAGAAAAACAGGGAAGTTTTCGGGCCTTGCGCCAATCCATATTATCATGGTCATAACTTTGAGCTGATCGTAACAGTAAAAGGCGATCCGGACCCCGAAACAGGGTTTGTCATCGATCTTAAAGTTCTTGGCGATATTATCAGGGTCGAAGTAGTAGATAAGGTAGATCACCGCAACCTGAACATTGACGTTGATTTTATGGAAGGAAAGATGGCGTCGTGCGAGGTTTTTGTGATAGAGATCTGGAAACTGCTCGGGCCGGCTATAGAAAAGGCCGCGCCTAATGCCCGTCTGCACTATATTAAACTGATAGAAACGCCGAAAAACTTTGTAGAGTACTACGGCGAAGGCTGATTTATATATTTCATTCACATGAAATACTACTTAATCGCCGGGGAACAGTCCGGTGACCTTCATGGAGCCAACCTTATTAAGGGTATCCGCGCCAAAGATCCCGATGCCAGGATAAGAGGGTGGGGCGGTGATATGATGGTTGCCGAGGGGATGGAGCTGGTGAAACACTATAAGGACACCGCCTTCATGGGGTTCCTGGAAGTAGCACGAAACATATTTACGATCAGGAACCTTCTGAAACTATGCAGGGAAGATCTGCTTGCTTACCGGCCGGATGCCGTCATATTGATCGACTACCCGGGGTTCAATCTTCGCATCGCAGCATTTGCAAAAAAGCATGGCATCCCCGTGCTGTATTATATTTCCCCCAAAGTATGGGCCTGGAATGAGAAAAGGGCATTTACTATACGCCGGCTGGTCGACAGGATGTTCGTTATTTTTCCCTTCGAAGTAGATTTCTACAGGAAGTTCAGCTATGAAGTAGAGTATGTCGGGAACCCGCTTATGGACGCTATTGCTGCTTTCAGGCCGGAAGAAGGCTTCAGAGCGCGGAACGGCCTCTCAGAAAAACCGGTCATAGCTATATTGCCCGGAAGCAGGAAGCAGGAGCTTGAAGGAATGCTGAAGACGATGGTTTCGGCACACGCATATTTCCCGGAACACCAGTTTGTGATCGCAGGTGTAGGCAACCTCGATCGTGCGCTTTACGAGCCGTACGAAAAACTGCCGGGGGTAAGAGTAATTTTCGACAGGACATACGATATCCTCCATCTTGCGGAAGCCGCTCTTGTCACCTCCGGGACTGCAACCCTTGAAACCGCCTTGCTGAACGTACCCGAAGTAGTGGTGTACCGGACGAGCGCAATATCTTACCGGATTGCCAGGATGCTGATAAAGGTCAGGTATATTTCGCTGGTCAACCTGATCGCAGACAAGGAAATAGTCCGGGAGCTGATACAGGATGATTTCAATACGATGTCGCTGGTAAATGAACTCAAAAAGATAGTAAAGGGCGGAGCCGAAAGACCACGTATGTTGTCCGACTATGAGGCCCTCCGTACAAAAGTCGGGCCGGCAGGAGCCTCTGTAAAGGCCGGCGGCAGGATGGTAGAGTGGACATCCGGGCTCAGGTAGCCCAAGGGTAGCAAAGTAACTATTTTTGCGTTTCCGGGAGCCAGGCAGGGATGATGTACACACGGACGAGGTACCCGAGCACCACCCCCGTCATATCGGCCACAACGTCCCACCATTCAAACGACCTCCCCATAGCCGAGATTTCCTGGAGAAACTCAATACCTGTACCAAGTGCAAAACCGGCCAGGAGAACAACAAATGCTGTGCTGCGCGTATATCCTGTCAGCAAAAAAGACCAGATAGCAAACAGTATAATGTGGACTACCTTATCCAGCCCGGCGATAAAAGGAGCTTTCGGCAGGCCGGAAGGAGGCATGAGACAGGCTATGAGAATCAACGATGTCCACAGCAGGCAAGGCCATAGATGGGTAGATAAGTACTTGACGATAAGTATTGTATAGCGGGAAATCATCATAATCAGGGAGCCGGGGGCGGCGGTGGGCCGATCTCCAGTTCTTCGGAAGCTTGTTCTGTGGTTTGCGTTGAATCTGAGGCTACCTCTTCGGTCTCGTAGTAAAGGCAGCTTTTATAATCTTTCGATACTTTGAAAGTCGGAACAGGAAAAGGTCCGGGTTCAATGCCTGTGGTTTTATCACGGTAGGTTTTTTCCAGGAAGCGCCCTACGATCGGTAAGGCGGTTTTTGATCCTTGCCCAAGCTGGGTGGCCCGGAAGTGAATGCTCCTGTCTTCTCCCCCTACCCACGCCCCGGTGACGAGATCGCGCGTTATGGAAACATACCAGCCGTCTGAATTATTTGAAGTAGTTCCTGTTTTTCCGCCTATTTCATTTTTATTACGAAATACGTCAAATCCCCACAACGCCCTGGAGGTACCTCCAGGTTCTTCCACGCCACCTTTGAGCATGTGTACCATCAGAAATGCGGACTCGGGCCTTAGCGCCTGGTGCGACTCCGGAATAAATTCATGCAGCACATTCCCGCTCCTGTCTTCGATCCGCATGACAAGTATAGGTGTTGTAAACCTTCCCTGGTTCACAAAACTGCTGTAGGCGCCCACCATTTCATAAAGCGATACGTCGCTGCTGCCCAGGCCGATAGAAGGAACCGGATCAAGCGGGCTGTTAATGCCGAGCTTTTTGGCATATCGTACAACATTGGCGGGCCCGACTTTATCGGTCAGCGCAGCCGCTACCGAGTTGACCGACTGTGCCATCGCCCTCCGTAGCGTCAGGTTTGCATATGTAAAGTACCCACCCGAATTTTTGGGGCGCCAGTAATTCTTCTTCCCGTCCGGGCCCACTCCGAGCTCCTTTTGAAACGGCTGATCAGGCATCCGGTCACAGGGGCTCATGTTGAAGGTCGTGTCGTCAATTGCCGTGGCATATACAAACGGCTTGAAAGTAGATCCGGGCTGTCTTTTTCCCTGCCTTACATGGTCGTACTTAAAGAATTCGTGGTTCATGCCGCCTACCCAGGCCTTTATATGCCCGGTATAAGGGTTCATCGACATAAGGCCGGCCCTGAGGATCCGCTTGTAGTAAGCCAGGGAATCGAGCGGGCTCCAGAATTCCTTTCGTTTTTCCCCGGTTTTCCAGTCGAATACCGTCATGGTGTCCCGTTTATTAAGATATACCGCGACCGAGTCCGCATTTCCGTCGAATTTTTTCTGAAGCGAGGCATATCGCTGCGTTCGCTTCATGGCGTCCATGAGAAACCCTTCGATTTCCTTCCCGTTATCATCTATCCACGGGTTCTGCCCGCGCCAATGCTCATCGAAAACACGTTGCAGAAACCTCATACGTTCTGCTACGGCTTCTTCTGCGTAAGCCTGCAGCCGCGAATCTATGGTGGTATAGATTTTCAGCCCGTCTGTATAAAGGTCATAGTCGTTTTCCTCACCCCATTTTTCGACCTCCCTGATAACCGACGGCATAAAATAGCTCGCATAGGAATCGTCGAAGGCGACCTCGAAGTTTGTCTTCAGCCTGAGCGGAAGCCGGGTCAGCGAATCGAGCGTATTTGCAGGGAGGAACCCATACTTGTCCATTTGAGTAAGTACGACGTCACGCCGTTCTTTCGAGCGGCCGGGATTCCTGATCGGGTTATAGGTCGTAGTGGCTTTCTGCAGTCCCACCAGCACGGCCGCTTCTTCGGCGGTCAGTTCCGAAGGCTCTTTGCTGAAATACGTCTTGGCAGCAGTTTTAATACCATACGTGTTCTGACCGTAATCGACTGTATTGAAATACAACGTTATAATTTCCTCCTTTGTGAAATTCCCTTCAAGTTTGATAGCGGTAAGCCATTCCTTGGTCTTATAGATGACCGTAGAGATCCCCGGTATTCGTCCCAGCAGTCCCCGCCCTTCCTGTCTTCTTGTCCTGAACAGCTTTTTCGCCAGTTGCTGGGTGAGCGTACTGCCCCCTCCGCGCTCGGCTTTGCCAGACAGCAGCGAAAGAGCTACCGATCCCATTGCACGGGGGTCTATCCCCGAATGTGCATGAAAGCGTACGTCTTCCGTGGCTATTAGCGCTTTGATGAGCACCGGAGGCAGGTCTTCGTAACTGACGGGCGTCCTGTTTTCGGTGTAGAACTTGCGGAGCAGCACGCCATCGGCAGTATATATTTCAGACGATTGTGCGACTTTCGGGTTTTGAAGATCGTCGATACTCGGCATTTTCCCCATGAGCCAGAGGAAATTGGTTTCCACACAGAAAATATAGACCAGGAAAAACAAGATACCTCCGGAGACAACCTGCCAGAGACGTATAACAGGCCAATAGTACTTCGACTCTTTGTCAAATAAACTGTCTATCCACCCGTCAACCAGCCGGCGATAACGGAAGTACGCATTTCTTACGGGGTCATATTTCTCTTTCAGGATAAATTTCAGGATCCGGACGAGGCCTGTTTTTACCTTCATCCGCAATGTTTTCAAGCTTTGGGAGACAAATGAAATTAACGATTTCCAATACGCGTAAATACGCTCCATAGCCACAGAGTTGAAGGGGTAATCCCTTTTTTTCTGATAAATTCAGGTTGCAAATAACGTTAGGAAAACGTTCAGATAATTGTTTTCGGTATGTAAACTTTAGCAGATCGGCTTAATCAGCTATTTGGCAGTGAACATACGCTTGAAGAAACCCTGCCTGGCCGGCCAGCACGGAATTTCGTCGCTGATCGCTTTGCGGTAAATCCCCATGGAAAGACCGGCATAAAACGAAAGCGTCTTTGGTTTGCCCAGGTTAAAAAGTCCGCCGAGATGATCGGTACCGAACCATAGCGGTCCCGCTCTGCCCGCCAGCCCTATACCGAACGACCTGTAATGGTTCATAAGAGAAACGGGTAGGGAGACTTCGTACCAGCGGTGCTCGTACCTGGGTGTAACCGAAAGGAGCGATTCTGCCCACATATTGCCGGATTTCGAACGGGTAAGCGGAGATACAAACAACGTATTGATATAAAAGTTACCGCTGTAATTGTAGTCGATGCCGGCCTGGAACGCCATAGGAAGCATGGTCCTGAACCTGGCGGGGGTTCCCGCAGGCATGCTCAGCGTGGTCTCCAGGGCCCTGTAAAAATTATCGAACCCGTTCCAGGGATTGAAGCTGTTATAATTAAGGTTTCCCCTTACATTCTGGGCGGTCTGACTGTAATTATAAAATGTATTATGGAAGTTCAGGAATCCGATATCGGTGAGCGACACCGACACCCGGTAAAGGTATTTGTTCTGGCTGGGATCCCGGCGGGGGTTGCTTGCGCTTCCGAAATTGTGAAAGCTGCGGATATTCGGCCGGTATTCGTATACCGCTCCCAGATCGATGCCCCATCCGCTTCCCGGCGCGTCCCTGCCTGTCAGCCACCAGTTCGGATTAAGCGAAGCGCTGGCAACCCCATCGTCGATCGTATAATGGCTGCTGCCGTCCATCGAGCCGACCGAGACCATGTATCTCTGGTTGCTCCATTCAGGATCGGGTACCAGCCGGTAATCGGCCCTTTCTATGTTTATCCGGTTTTGCGAAATGCCGACAAGGCGTTTGGCGGTCAGGCCTACTTTCAAAAAGTCTGTTTCACTATCCATAATCACTCCGCCGATAGTGACCGAATATTCGGCGAAAGCATTGAGCGCTAATTTTCCCTGCTGATTCTGAAAAAGCTCTCCATGGAGGGTTGTGTCCTGTGTACTTCCCCTTATCAGTCTGGCAAGAGGCTCACTGGTCTGGCTGAGGTTGAGGATCGTTCTGGCCCTGGTGTTGAAGCCCAGGCCGTATTTCCCGTTTTTGAGGGATATCATTAGTGAAGGGAGCCTTAAATCCACACCCGTATTCAGGTATTTAAGATTTCCGTTCAGCCGCTGCTCAAGGTATCGCCTGGGAAAGACTATTTTCCCTTTTTCGTTGCGGTGCTCGTCGGCAACGGAGTTGGTAATGAACGATGCAAAAGAATAAGGGGCCTCCCATTTTACATGGTTGTTTCCCAGGTAATAGTTGAAGCCTGCCAGGTTGGCAAAAACGCTGTACCTGGAATCTGCGACGAATGCGGGGTTATGATAGAGGGAATTAGTGCCTGCATAATTACCCAGGGCTACTCCCTGCAAATATTGCCCGACTGCCGGTTCGGCTGTCAGGACCAGGCAAAGAAACAAGCCGTTTGCAAAGCGGATCATAGCGGGATGCCGTAATTGTAATCTTCCGGATTGTCAAATGTAGTCAATAGTTTTCGGAATTTTAAAAACTCTTTCCCGGGCCCAAATGTCTGTTGTTATGCTCAGGCAGGGGTATATTTTCTTTATAAGATTTTGCGAGAGAAGTATTTTGCCATATATTGTTTGCTGATGATTAGAAAATAACGAATAATTGTATCTATGGTCGATAGATTTTCATTTTCCGGTTATGACATCGAAAATTTCTTCGATGAGATGTTTCACCAGTCGGGCGAGACGCGCGAAGGTTACGCTTACCTGAAAGATGCCTTTCAGGAGCTGACATTGGAAGAGCTGTCCAACCGGCAGATTTCGGCCGAACGGGCTATGCTGGCCATGGGTATAACTTTTAATGTGTATTCAGAAGGAGAGGGAACCGAGCGTACAATGCCCTTCGATATCCTGCCCAGGATCCTGCCCGGCAGTGAATGGCAGCGGCTTGAAAAAGGTCTGAAACAGAGAATCGAGGCCCTTAATCTTTTTTTGCATGATGTTTATAACGACCAGAAAATACTGAAAGATAAAGTCGTGCCCAGAGAACTGATCGAGTCGAGCAAATCCTTTTTAAAACCGTGCCTGGGCCTGACGCCGCCGAAGGGGATCTGGTGCCATATTACAGGTACAGACCTGATCCGCGGGGACGACGGAGAAATGATGGTGCTTGAAGATAATCTCCGGTGCCCCTCGGGTGTGTCATATATGCTGGAAAACAGGGAGCTATCGAAGCAGATATTCCCGGATATACTCGCCAGGACTGGTGTGCAGCCGGTGTCCGATTATCCTGCAAGGCTGCTCTCTATGCTGGAGCTGCTGGCAGAAAGGCCCAATCCGACTGTTGCCGTGCTGACCCCGGGTATCTATAATTCCGCCTATTTCGAGCATTCTTACCTCGCTCAGCAGATGGGGGTGGAGCTGGTCGATTCGCGTGATCTGGTGGTGGACGGCGGTTACGTGAAAATGCGTACTACCAAAGGGTTTGAAGTAGTGGATGTCATCTACCGGCGGATAGACGACACGTTTATCGACCCGCTGGCCTTTAACCCCGATTCGCTGCTGGGGATCCCGGGGATTTTCGAAGTATACAAAAAGGGCAGGGTAGCCCTGGCCAATGCTCCCGGAACCGGTGTAGCCGATGATAAGGTGGTTTATGCCTACGTTCCAAGGATAATTAGGTATTATCTCGGCGAGGACCCGATCATACCTAATGTACAGACTTACATTTGCGGGGAGGACGACGACCGGCAGTACGTACTGGAGAATATCGGGAACCTGGTAGTGAAGGAAGCCAATGAGGCAGGAGGGTATGGCATGCTGATCGGCCCGAAAGCGACCCGGGAAGAGCACGATCTTTTCAGGAAGCGAATCCGGGATAATCCGCGGAATTATATCGCGCAGCCTACTATCTCCCTGTCCCGCGTACCCTGTATCTTTAACGAAGGGGCAGAAGGGCGTCATGTCGATCTCAGGCCCTACATATTGTACGGGAATGAAATCCATGTTATACCCGGAGGGCTGACCAGGGTAGCGTTGAGGAAAGGGTCGCTGGTAGTCAACTCTTCCCAGGGAGGAGGAGGGAAAGACACATGGGTATTGTATTGAGGGCCGGGGTTTTTGGCTATCTTTGCCGGAAGGTATTCATATATCACCTTTCGACAGGCTCACGGGCCTCATTCATAACTCATAACTCATAATTCTATAATGCTGGGTTGGTTTAAAAAGACCGCTTTCTGGGAAGGGGTTTCTTATCTGGTATTGCTTTTTATCGCAATGCCCCTCAAGTATTTCTTCGATTCTCCTGCCATGGTGCGTTACGTAGGTATGATGCACGGAGTACTTTTTATTGCCTATGTCCTGCTGCTGGTTTGGAACTGGTCCGACAGGAAGTGGGATTTCGGGAAAGCAGCCATTTATTTCCTGGCATCCCTTTTTCCGTTTGCAACGTTCTGGGTAGAAAGAAAAGTCGCCGCAGAGGAGGCTGCAGCCGGGATTTGACAAAACCTGCGTCTTCGCCAGGATTTCTTCTTTTATTCACGTACGGAAGCCCTTCGCAGCCTGTCGTTAACCGCCCTGCCCAGGCCCTGGTCAGGTAAAAGCTCTGCTATTATTGAAGACGAAGCGTTGCTGTCCAGGACTCTCAGTGCCGCAAACAGGTTTCTGGCTGCAACCCGTAAGTCTTTTTCTCTGGAAAGTACAAGCTGCCGGTTTTCAGGAATGCCGGGCAGGTAGTCGCTGAAGCGGAGATAAGACGCATTTTCCGGGAAATCCTGTATGTCGTTCCTGATAAACAATGGCTTTCGGGGCGCGTAATGGCTCTTGAGCATACCCGGAGCCAACGGATTCGACGACGAATGCGGGCGAACGGATACCTTGCCGATTACTTCTTCTATTTCTTCTACAGGTATGCCGCCCAGCCTGTATATGGTGGGAAGCTCATTTTCGGGAAATCCTACAATGGTGGATTCCAGTCCCACACCGCAATCGCCTCCGTCAAGGATATAGGCCACCTTTCCGTCTAACTGGTCTTTCACATGTGCGGCTCTGGTAGGGCTTACGTGTCCGAAGAGATTCGCGCTGGGCGCTGCGAGCGGAAAGTCAAGCAGTTCCAGCAGCTTTGTGGTAAGAGGGTGCGAAGGTATCCTTACCGCTACCGTGTCGAGCCCGGAAGTAACCAGGTCAGGGATAACCGGCTTTTTGGGGAGTAACACAGTGAGCGGCCCCGGCCAGAAGAATTCACCAAGCCTGTGAGCTGCAGGTGGAATTGTTCCGACAAAATCCCGGATAGCATCGAAAGAACCGGCGTGCACGATCAAAGGATCGAATCCGGGCCGTTTTTTTGCTTCGAAAATTTTCAAAACCGCATCCGGGTCGAGGGCATTGGCGGCCAGGCCATATACCGTTTCGGTAGGGATTGCCACCAGCTCACCGGCTTTGAGCAGCTCTGCGGCCTTGGTCAGATCGTATCCTGTTGTTGTATTCAATTAATATATAAAAATATTTGGCCCGAAATACCTTAGGCGCTTGCCGATTGTATAACGGCTACAAAATTAAGTAAAAAATAATATTTAGCAGGTGGTTCCGGATCAAACACCCGTATTCCGATTATAGTATTTTTTTTATATATTGATTTTATTCGTCCGCCTAAGTTTAATATCTTTGTCAATTTTCCGGGCGATACGGAACTACAAAGAGTCCAAGAACTTCGCCATCCTGTCGGAATAACCGTTTTTAACCGTCAGGCGGATCCAGGTTCGTTGGTATAAGCAAATAATCAGACTACATAAATGACAGCAAAGGAAAGTTTATTAAGATTGATTTCAGAGGGTATTGAAAGGGCTGAAAGCCAGGAAGTTTTGGCCGAAGAGATCTACAATGATCCGTCGGCGCAGACCGGCAAAAATGAATTCCTTTTTTTTATCAAACCAGAGGTTCTCGATAAAAAAGGAGGCGTAGACGTCGGGAAGGTAATTACGCTCATTCTCGATAAAATAGAAGAGTTTGGATTAACGATCCACAATGCCAGGGTATTATCAGCGAAATATCTCGATGCCAATAACATAATTGCACAGCATTATGGAGTGATCAACAGCATTGCGAAAGATGCGGTGGGCAACATGTCGGAAGGTGCAAAAGAAAAGTTTCAGGAGATCTTCGGCTCCGACGTCTCTGAGCTGAAAGTGCTCGGTGGACTCGAAGTGATAGAACAATATCCTGCTTTCAACGCCTTTTCGCTGGATTATATCTGGCAGAACCTTGAGAACAAAAAACTGGCAGGTGGGACGTACGCTGAAGCGGTGAAGGTAGACAACGAGACGCTGTACATAATCAACGGGTTCCATCCGCGTCAGCTCAGGCATTTTACCGAAGAAGGGAAATGTATAGTAGTGATGACGCTGTCGGGAGACCTGGACTGGTCGGCTGCGCGCGGCAGCTTTATAGGCGCTACCAACCCGGCAAAAGCCGATGAAGGAAGTATCAGAAGAAGCTTTCTCGACAAGAAGGAGGAGCTGGGTCTTGCTGAGGTAGGGCAGGGTACCAACGGGGTTCACCTTTCGGCCGGCCCCGTGGAGGCGCTGGTAGAACTGCGCCGGTATAACTCCGATTTCTCGGTGCCCGGTGGGGAAAAAGATTTTACATCCTTCTCCTTCGGAAAAAAACTCAGCGAAGCATTCGGCGATAAGCTGGCCGACATTACCGGTAATATCAATGTCGTAACCGATGGAAAATCGACTTCTATATTTGATCTTACAGAGGAAAAGAACAGCGAAGATGCTGTTGCGCTGCTCAGGCAGGTGCTCTGATCGGGATTCAAATACAAAAATGCCGGCTCATTTTCAGTATGAGCCGGCATTTTTGTATTTATTATATATGCTTCTGAAATTTTGATAAAAAAAGAGGCTACCTCTTTTTACGAGATAGCCTCTTTTCGCTTGTTATTTTTAATCCTGCTCAGATCAGCATGCTGAACGGACTTTCGAGGAATCCTTTCAGAGTCTGCAGGAAAGATGCCGCCAGGGCCCCATCAACCACGCGGTGGTCGGCCGAAAGGGTAACTTTCATGATATTGACGGGGTATACCGAGCCGTCTTCTTTGAAAGCAGCGACCTTTTTGATTCCTCCGACAGCCAGGATGCACGAATCCGGCGGGTTGATGATAGCCGTGAATTCATCGACTCCGAACATACCCAGGTTAGAGATAGAGAAGGTATTTCCTTCCCAATCGCTCGGCTGGAGCTTCTTGTCTTTTGCTTTTCCGGCGAGTTCTTTTACTTCTCCTGAAATAGTGGAAAGCCCTTTTTTATCGGCGTCACGAATCACCGGCACAAGCAATCCTTCATCTACAGCGACGGCTACCCCTACGTTGACATAATGGTAACGGCGGATTTTATCGCCTAACCAGGCAGAATTGACTTCCGGGTGGCGTTTCAACGCCAATGCGGCAGCCTTTATCACCATGTCATTGAAAGAGATCTTGGCAGTGGAAGCCTCATTCAACTGAGGACGCAGCGCCATCGCCTTGTCCATATTGATTTCCATCGTTACATAGAAGTGCGGAGCGGTAAACAAGCTCTCACTCAGGCGGCGCGCTATGGTTTTTCTCATCTGCGACACCGGGATATCTTCGTATCCGCCGGCCGGAGCCGGTGCGGCGGCACCCGATGTTGCGGCAGCGGGCGCTGCTTTTGCAGGGGCTGCTGCCGGGGCCGGAGCGCTTGCAGCGGACGGAACGAAGCCGTCTATATCCCGCTTCACGATCCTCCCGTTTTCACCCGATCCTGTGACTTTTTTAATATCAATCCCTTTTTCTTCCGCCAGTTTTTTTGCCAGGGGCGAGGCTTTCAGCCTGTCGCCGTCTGCCGTCTGTGAATCGGTATTTTCAACGCTTCCTGCCGGCGCCTGTGTAGCTGCAGCTTCCGAAGGTTTTGCTTCGGGGGCTGCTGCCGGGGCAGATCCACCGTTCAGCAAAGCTTTATAGTCCGCACCTTCTTCGCCAATTACTGCTATGATACCGTCTACCGGAACAGAAGTACCTGCTTCTACCCCCTGGTACAATAAAATGCCTTCGTCGTAGGCTTCAAGCTCCATGGTGGCTTTGTCTGTTTCGACCTCGGCCAGGATATCTCCTGATTTGACTTTGTCGCCTACTTTCTTTTGCCATGAGACCAGTACGCCCTCCTCCATTGTATCGCTCATTTTCGGCATACGGATCACCGAGGCATTGACGGAGGCCGCGGGCGCAGGTTGGGCAGCAGGGGACGGGGCTTTCTCGGTAGCAGGAGCTTCTTTCTCCGCGGGAGCTGATTCTGCCTTGGCGGTCGTCACGCTTCCGCCTTCAAGAAGAGCCTTATAATCTTCACCCTCTTTTCCAACAACGGCTATAATACCGTCTACCGGAACGGAAGCGCCTTTTTCTATGCCGATATATAATAGGGTGCCCTCTTCATACGACTCAAGTTCCATGGTTGCCTTGTCTGTCTCTACGTCAGCAAGGATATCACCAACTTTTACAGTGTCACCAACTTTTTTATGCCATTCCGCAATGACACCTTCTTCCATGGTGTCGCTCATTTTGGGCATTCTTATTACTTCAGCCATATTACGTTTAAAGTGTACTATTGAGTTAACGTGTCACGATTTCAGGAAAAGGTCGCGGACTTTTTGCCGTCGACTTCCAGGGTCATTAAGCCCGAAGCGTTAAGTCCCGAAGGTATAGACAACTTGAATGAAGTTGCAGATACGCTTCAAAATTAGCATAAAGCGCGATATAACCGGTAAGAATGAAGTCAAATTTATTTTGCTTACTAAAAGACCGGCTCTCCAAAAAAAATAATATATATTGCCGGGTATCCGTACTTACACGATTTTTTGAGCTTCTTAATTTCCACTCACGTATGAAGGTTTCTGTTTCCTTCTTTTCTCTTTTATTTATTCTTGCCTGCATTAATCCCCTGAGCGGGCAGACCTGTACGCCAAGGAGCACGCTGCCGACCTTCTGTATCACTACGAGCGAGCCGGTGAGGAGCAGAGATGTTTATGTAAACGGGGTATTGCAGATAGTGCAGGACCAGGGTACGCAGGAGGAATTGTACAACGGCGGTATCCGGATAAGAGGCCGCGGTAATTCTACCTGGGGTATGGCTAAAAAGCCGTACAGGATCAATCTTAACACGGCAGGCAGCCTTCTGGGAATGCCTGCGACTGCAAAAAACTGGGTTTTACTGGCTAACTATGCCGATAAGACCCGGATAAGGAATGCTGTTGCGCTGGAGATGTCGCGGTATCTCGGAATGCCCTATGCAAGCCCTTTCAGATTTGTGGATGTAATCCTGAACGGCAACTACCTGGGCTCTTACCTTCTGACAGACCACATGGAAGTACGGGAAAACAGGATCGATATCGAAGAAGGGCAGGCCGAAAATATACCAGGTGCCTACATGGTGGAAATGGACGGGTTTGCCAACACGGAGGAATTTTACATAACGACCAACCAGGAGCTGAAAGCTGTTATCAAATACCCCGATCTCAAGGTGCCGCAGGATCAGGCCCGGGTCGATGATATCCTCGCTCATATCAACAGTTTTGAATCCCGCTTGTTTTCCGGTAATCCCGCCGACGGGCCGGGAGGATTTCTAGAGCGGGTAGACCTGCAATCGCTGGTTAACTGGTACCTGGGATGCGAAATAGCAGGCAATTCAGATGCTTTCTTTAGTGTATACCTGCATAAAAAGCGATCTGACGACCGTCTTTTTATGGGTCCGCACTGGGATTTTGACATAGCATTCGATAATGATAACCGCATAAGCAACGCCAGGTACAGGCTGATGGCCGATGTAGGCCACACCAGTCATCACCGGAAATGGATAATACAACTGCGGAAAGACGATGTGTTTATGGCTGCGGTAAAGCAAAAGTGGAATGAGCTGAAGGCCGGCGGCTTCAGGGAACATATCCTGGATAAGTTAAACGAGTATGCGGATATTATGAAATCGTCGGGCTCCCTGGCGGCAGATTCCACGCTTTACAGCACGGTTTTCAGCACCAGGGTATACAGGGAGGTGTTTTTATCGGACTCCTATCAAAAGTATGTCAACTTTTTATATGATTATTTGTCCCAGAGAATCGATTGGCTGGACATGGAGCTGAACGGGCTTTCGTCAGGCTACAACTACAAGATCATAAATGCTACAAGTAACAAAGCGCTTACGGTGTCTTCTCCCGGAACAACTGTTATTCAAAAGACTTTTGTCGAGCAATCTGACTTTTTATGGCAGATCAGACCGCTTGCCAATGGTTTTTACCAGATTTACAATACCGGAAGGAATATGGCGCTGACCGGCGGCAATAGCTCCGGAACGAATCTTACACTTTCAGCCGTGAATCCGGATGACCCGCTGCAGCAATGGCGGATTACACAGACTTCCCAAAGCAGACATGCGATAGCGACAAGGAACGAGAGATATGGTGTACGAAATAAAGATAACGAGTTTGTAGACCAGATCGACTACGGAAATTACGGTGGTGAGATACAGGGCTGGCTGAATACTTCAAATTCGGGAAAATGGACGCTTTCCGTAGTTGGCGGACCGCTCCCTGTCAGCCTTGCCTATTTCGGGGCTGAATTTAAAGAAGGCGCTGTTCAGCTGGATTGGCAGGTTTCAGAACAGGTTAACGGCAGTCATTTCGAGATCGAGCGCGTAGCCACGGACAAAGAAAAAGTTACTCTTGGAACTGTTCCTTTAAAAGAGGAGAAGGCTGGTAAATATCGTTGGACGGATGCAGACCCGCTTCCCGGTCTGAACTATTACCGGCTTAAAATGGTAGACCTGGACGGAAGTGCGACCTATAGTAAAATCGTTTCAGCATTAAACAACCGCGGGGGGCTGACTGTAAAAGTCTATCCAAATCCGGCCGCATACGGTGTTTTCGTTAATCTTTTCGTACCCGCGGGAGGCTATGCCGGGCTGGAAATCTATAACATGATAGGATTAAAGGTTTCGGAAGCAAAAGAGAGGGTTATCGCAGGGACAAACCATATTTCTCTAAATACGGAGCTACTCTCGCCAGGAATGTATATTCTGAAAGTAAGGAACGGGAATTCTTCTACGGAGACAAGGTTTGCCATTACGAAATAGGGTTTGCTCTTCGGGATTTGCCGGCAGAACACAGCCTAGTATCCTTCATAGGAAATAACTGTTCCGGCCTCGGTCGGGTGCCCGGTGCACACCAGAACGCTGCCGGAAGCGATATCATTTTCGGTCAAAACCTCGTTGTAGTCCATCCTGACGCCGCCGGCGAGGCATTTTGCGATACAGGTGCTGCACATGCCTGACCGGCAACTGTAAGGCAGCCTGATCCCGTTTTTCAGCGCCTCATCCAGGATGCTGTGGTCGTAAGGGACGATCAGGTCATAGGTATGTCCGTTAAAGAAGATCTGCACAGGATAAGGGGTCGTATCGACTATTTTCTCTGTTTCGTCATCGTCATCTTCTTCGTTTTCCGGCGGGAGAAAAGTTTCCCTTTTGATCTGCCCGGCTTCAAAGCCCATCCCCAGGAGTGTGATCCGGCACAGATCCATATAAGTCACCGGTCCGCAGGAGTAGAAAAGGGCGTCCTGCCTGTCGTAAACAAGGTGTTTTTCGACAAACTCTTCAAGGTTGAACCGGTTAAGCCTCGCTTTGAGCAGGTTTTTATTGTTGCTGAAAAGCCATATAACCGTAAGCCTTTCGGGATAGTCGGCCTCCCACTGCATTATTTCTTCCCTGAAAGGTGCTTTTTCCGGGGAGCTGTTACTGAAAATCAGCACTACTCTTGAATTCTTTTCCGCCACCAGGGCGGTTTTCATAATCGAAAAGAGGGGAGTGATGCCTATACCGGCGGCAAAAAGAAATACGGTCCTGGGTTTCAGGAGAGAAGGCTCGTAGGTAAACAACCCCTGTGGTTCAAGTGCCGTCAGCAGGTCGCCTTCGCCGGTACGATGATGGAGCAGGCGGGAAATCTCGCCGTTGTCTACTCTCTTGATCGTGATGCTCATGGGCTCGTCGACATCGGGAGAGCTGCTGAAAGAGTATGATCTCCTGACTTCGCGATCGCCGAAAAGGAATGAAAGCGTTATGAATTGCCCGGCTTTATAAACAGGCGCCCGGCCGTCTGCTGGTTCCAGCGTAAGGGTGATGTTGTCGCCGGGCCTGGGAATAATTTCCCTGATTCGTAAGAGATATTGCTCCATAGTAGTTGTCGTTGCAAGATAGGCCTTTTCGACGGCAGATATGCTAAGGATGTCGCTAAAGGTGTGTACAAAACAGGTGGATTAGCTAAATTCGGGGTAGGAATAAAAAAGACCAGGACTAAACTAAACGAAAAAAGCCAAATGAGCAGCATAGGTAGAGTAGCACTCATAACCGGGGGATCGAAGGGGATCGGCTATGGAATCGCAGAATCCCTCATAAAGGATGGTATAAAAGTAGCAATTACGAGCAGGACACAGAAAAGCGCTGACCAGGCGGCTGCGTTGCTAAACAGGATACGGGATGGATTTGCCATCGGGATAGAATCGGATGTCAGGAACCTTGAGTCGCAACAGAGGGCGGTCGACCTGCTGCTTGTAAAATGGGGGCGGCTCGATTATGTAGTTGCCAATGCAGGAGTAGGGCATTTTGCACCGATCCAGGATTTGACGCCCGAGATGTGGCACGAGACGATCGATATCAACCTGACTGGCGTATTCAATACGATAAAAAGCGTGATCGAGCCGCTCAAAGAGACCAGCGGATACTTCATCACGATTTCCAGCCTGGCCGGCACTAATTTCTTTGCCAACGGCACTGCCTACAATGCCAGCAAATGGGGACTGGTTGGCTTTACACAGGCGTTGATGCTTGACCTTCGCGTGCAGGGGATAAAAGTTACGACCATTATGCCGGGATCTGTAGCTACTTATTTTAACGACCACGAACCGACTCCGAAAGACGCCTGGAAAATACAGCCGGAAGACATCGGCCAGATCGTTTCGGACCTGATTAAAATGCCTGCACGTACGTTACCGAGTAAAATTGAAGTCCGCCCAACCAATCCGCCTTCAAAAGGATGAGTTTAAAGCTTTGAAATAACATCCATAAGCGCTTCCGGCCGGAAAAACAGGAAAACCGTCAGAAGCAGTATGGAAACGGCCACCAGTACATCAGACCTGCCGTAGCGGCCTGAGGGTGAGGAAGATGCCTGCGGGACGGTAGTTTTAAAAAAGAGCAGGTAGGGAAGCTTCATGTAGTAGGCAAGTGATATGGCTGCGTTCAGTATCCCGCCTGCCAGGAGTATGAACATCCACTTTTCGCCGCTGGCCGTATATTTATCCCAGAGCGCAGAAAAAACCAGCCATTTCCCGGTGAAACCGACCGTAGGTGGAAATCCTGCCAGGCCGACCATGACAATGGTAAGGGCTATTCCTCCGGCTATCCAGGTGCTGCCTTTCCCGTTGAACAGGCTGAAGCTGCCGTCGGATTGCGGTACGAAGCGGTCTATCAGCAAAAAGGCAGACATCGATAGTAATACATAGGCGGACAGGTAAAATACCGCTGTGTGAAATCCCGTGCTGCCGAATGCGGCAATGCCCGTAATCAGGTAACCAGCCTGGGCTATAGTCGAATAGGCCATCAGCCTCCTCGCGTTGGTCTGCCAGAGGGCGCCGGCGTTACCTGCGGTCATACTGATGAGGGCGATACCACCGATAACAGGGAGTACCCCGGCCGGCAGCGCCGCGACTACGCGGTATAAAGCGAGTAAAACCGCGATTTTGGGGACAGCAGAAAGAAAAGAAATAATGGGTGTCGGCGCAGCTTCGTAAGTATCGGGCGTCCAGATATGGAAAGGGATCAGCGATAGCTTGAACAGGAGGCCGCCAAGTGTCAGTAATATGGTAACGTGCAGTACCAGCGGCGATGCTTCATATAGCGGAGCCCACATTTCAGGGTTGATATCGAGCGATCCGGTCAGCCCGTATACAAGTGAAATGCCGTAGAGCATAATGGCTGAGCTCACGCCTCCGAATAACAGGTATTTGAGGCCGCCTTCCGAGGCTTTCGGGTACGGGGAAAGGCTTACCAGCAGGTAGGAGCTCAGGGAGATCAGCTCGATGGAAAGGTAGAGCGTAAGCAGGTTGGAAGCCATACAGAGCAGGCCGGCACCCAATACTGCACTTGCGAGCAGCGCGTAAATTTCCGGCTGGAATTTATAGCCCAGGAACCTGATATGGAAAAGGGTAGCGAGCCATGCGGCCGCGAGCAGGATTTTTAAAAAAATACTTTTGTCGTCAAGCTGGATCATTTGCCCGAAGAGCATCCCCCTCTCCCCGGTATACCATTGGACGATCAATAGGCCCAGCCAGATCACCGCTCCGCAAAAGTGTAAAACGGGAATGGCCTTCCGGGGTTCCTGCGGCTGGTCCTGCTTATGGAGAAAAAGCTCACAGAGCAGTACTGAAAGAAAAAAAACAACGAGAAAAAGCTCAGGAAATATACCTGAAAGACTTTGACGGATATGTTGAAGTTGGTCGAGCAGAGCCAATACGATGTTTGCTTTTTCTGCAAAGCTAATTAAAGAAAGGCCTGAATGAACAGGTTTTATGCGTTTTTTGTTACCGAGGCGCCTGCGGTTTATTCACCGCGATACCTCACTGCCAACCCTCTCATGCTGTACCCTTCGTAGTCTTTACCCGTGTAATACTGGTAGTTGACATTCACCAGGGCGTCGGCTCCGATTTGCTGCGCCTTCATAACAAGCTGGGCTGTCATCAGGTTCTTGGCCTCCACATTGTTGCCCCGGTCGAGCATTCTTTTTTCGTCTTTTGTCTGCGATGCCCGTAAGGCTTCTTCCCGGCTGATTTCCAGCCACTGGATTTCGGAATAAGGCCGCTCCGGCGTCTGGCTGTCGTAGTAAACATCGAGCGGGAAGGACGTTTTCTGGCTGATCGGGATCACGCAACCCCAAACCGCCGTGGTCAGTACGGAGAGTAAAAAGAAGTTGCGGGAGAGGATGGAGCGCTTCATGATGATTTGAAATTGCTTGTTACCGGGTAGCTGCTGCGGATTAGATCCGGCATAAATATAACATCTTATACGCTAATAAAGTGCCATCCTGTTGCATTCCCGGATGGCATTCCGTACCGCTGATCAGGGTTTGCCGCCGTCTGAACGCTCCACTTCTCTCCGGACCATGAGGACTGCGTGCTCATTGGGTGAAATTGCTGTCCCATCCGATTTGGCGTAAACCTTTGTAAACTCGGCACCGAAATACAGGATGATCGAAGAGTAATAGACCCATGTGAGCAGGATCACGATGGACGCAGACGTGCCATAGGTGGCCCCGAGGTCAGACCTTCCGAGATAAAAGCTGATTGCAAATTTTCCTATAGCAAACAATACCGACGTAAATGCGGCACCGACCAGGCACTCTTTCCATCGGAGACGCCCGTCGGGGAGCACCTTGAAAATTACTGTAAAAAGGGTAGTGATAATAAGAAGGACAACGGTGCTGTTGAGTATCGAAAGCAAAATGACTGACAAATCAGGGAAATAGCGTTCCAGCCTGTTGCTGAGCACGTCGACCAGGGTATTGACTCCCAGTGAGACAACCAGCAGGAATCCGAGTGTTATAATAAGAGAAAACGACAGCAGCCTGTTTTTGAGATAGCGAAGCCAGCTCTTCCGGGGCTTGGATTTTATCGACCAGATATAGTTGATAGAATCCTGGATTTCAGCAAAAACACCGGTAGCCCCAATCAGCAATGTACCACCGCCGATAATTGCCGCTGTTGTGGATTTATTGCTTATTGCGCTGTTTTTAATAAGTTCCTGGAGCTGCTCTGCAGCCTGCTTCCCGACCAGCCCGCTGATCTGGGCGAACAGATCACCTTCAAATGCCTCGTCACCGAAAAAAATAGTAGCCATCGATATAATCAGCAGGAGCATCGGCGCCAGGGAGAATATGGTATAGTAAGACAGGGCAGCGCTGAGCTTGAGTGCATTGTCTTCCATAAAAGCCGAGAAGCTTTCTTTTAAAAGCGAAAAAACATATTTAATACGATCCATAAATTTCATATTTTTATCGTAGGACATCGGTATTATTATCTTTTATCATCTTATGAACGTTTATTTTAAGCATTCGGTATGCCTGTTTATTACGCTGCTTTCCTGCGCACTTCCGGCTCTTGCGCAGCAGGCCGTCGAAAAATCCCTGCAGTCGCTTATGGAAAAGTACGATGCGGTCGGGCTGGCTGTTTCGGTAGTTAAAGAAGGTGAGATAGTATATTCGGAATCGTTCGGAAAGAAAAACCTCGAGACGGGAGAGGACCTTACTCCGCAGCATATTTTCCGGATCGCGTCTATTTCAAAATCCTTTTCCGCTACAGCCGTAATGCAGCTTGCGGCTGCGGGTAAGCTCCGGCTCGACGATGATGTTTCAGGGTTAATCGGGTTCAGGGTGAGGAACCCGGCATATCCTGACGACAGGATTACCCTCAAAATGTTGCTTTCCCATACTTCCGGCCTCAACGACAGCCAGGGCTATTTTACACTCGACGTAATTGATCCGGTAAAGAATGACAGTGTGCATAAATGTTACAACAGCTATCGCCCGGGGGCGGCCTATCAATATTGCAACCTCAACTTCAATATGGTCGGAACCATCATCGAGCGGGTTTCGGGAGAAAGATTCGATCAGTATATCAGGCGTCATATACTGGACCCTCTCGGGCTTTACGGAGGCTACTGTGTCGATTCGCTCGACAAAACCAGGTTTGTGACTTTATATGAATATGACAGCGCGGCAAAAAAAATGAATGCCGCACCGACAGCCTACCATCCCAGGAGCGAGGAAATACGCAATTACGTGATGGGCCGCAGCGCACCCGTTTTTTCACCTACCGGCGGGATGAAAATTTCGGCAGCCGACCTTGCCCGCTATATGACGATGCACATGAACATGGGTAAATACAAAGGCGGCAGGATCATTTCTGCCAGAAGCGCCCGCCTGATGCAGACACCGGTTGAGAATGCAGAAGGTTATGGCCTGGCGCTGGTGACTTCGGGAAAACTGGTTGACGGGCTTCAATTGAAAGGTCACACCGGTTCGGCGTATGGTCTGTATAGTATAATGTTTTTTGACCCGAAAAGGAAGTTCGGGATCGTAGCCATAACCAACGGCTGCAATGCTCAGAGCGCCGATGGTTTTAACGAGCTGCTGTCGTCGGTTTTTCGTACTATTTATAAGGCTATGATTGAATAGAAGGGAAAATGGAAGCGGGAATAGAGTGAAAGAAAAGTAAAAACCTGATTTGCAAAATCGGTAAATTATGATTTAATTCGCAATCTCTAACGTATGAAAGACTATGGACAGGCGGCAATTTTTTCGCAATTCAGCTCTGATTTCAGGGGTGGCTCTTTCATCAGGAGTTTTGAGGGCCAGCAGCTTTTTATCCGGTAGCCTGCAGCCGGTGGAAAAGTATCTTGCGTTTATTGGTGCTCATATACTTGACGATGAAGGCGATGATTCCCTGAAGAGTATGGCGGAAGACCGTTCCGGAAGCCTGCGGCAGGTCGGGTATTCCCAAAAAGGAAGACCTTACGGACTGGACAGGCAAGGGGCTACGGTGGTATTCCGGTACGGATTATCGGCCGGTTCGCTCGGGTGTATCGATACATGCCTGCTTTTTTTTGAAAAGGATAAAGCAGGGAAATGGACCTACCTTGCGACGCTTACGGGTTTTCAGCTTGATGCGCTCGCCCATACTATTGAAAATCCTTTGCCGGGCGGGCGGGTACCAGGCAGGGGTTCGTATATACCTGCCGTTCAGGCCGGCAAGCATAACCTGCCCGGCAGGATCAGGATGCGTGAGGGCGCCGTAGAAATCCTTACCAGGATAGAAGAGAATACGCACCGCATGTCGGTCAGGATCCTTTCCGACCGTACCGGCGAAGAAGATATTGCCTTTGATTTATCGCGGGGAGCAACCAATTGCTTTTGGGCCTGAGCCGTAGTTTCACCTCAAATATTACCGACAGATGGCAGAGCCGTTTTTATCAGAAATCAGGATAATGAGTTTTAACTTTGCCCCCAGAGGGTGGGCTTTTTGCAATAGCCAGCTTCTTCCGATTAACCAGAACCAGGCGCTATTTTCGCTTCTGGGTACTACGTTCGGAGGCGATGGGCGGGTGAATTTTGCGCTGCCGGAGCTCAGGGGAAGAACGCCTATTCATGTGGGGCAGGGACATACGTTGGGTGAAAGAGGTGGGGAAACGGCCGCTTCGTTACAAGTGAACCAGTTACCTCAGCATACTCACCTGGTCAAAGCGGCCGACAGGGAAAGCAGCGCTGTCAATTCCAATAATCCGTCAGGCAGGCTTTTTTCGAATTCAAAGCCGGCCAACCTTTATTCAGATCAACTTGCCAATGCAGTAGGTTTGTCTGCAGGGACCGTTACGAGTATCGGAGGCAGCCAGGCTCACAATAATATGCAGCCTTTCATGGCGCTTAGTTTCTGTATCGCGCTACAGGGGATATTCCCTTCTCCGACCTGACAATTATATTTTTATAAACCCTTTTTCGTAAAACGATGGCACAACCATATGTAGGTGAAATCAGGATGTTTGCCGGGAATTTTCAGCCGGCCGGCTGGATGTTCTGTGAAGGGCAGCTGATACCGATTTCGGAAAACGAAACTTTGTTTCAGCTGATCGGGACTACCTACGGCGGCGACGGAGAATCGACGTTTGCGCTTCCTGATTTGAGGGGAAGGATCCCGATACACCACGGGAACGGGTATATCTTGGCAGATAGGGGCGGCGTAGAGGAAGTAACGTTGACAGTCAACCAGATTCCTGCGCATTCGCACGTCATGATGGCTTCCGGAAACGTCGCCAACACTCCCTTGCCTGCCAATTCCGTACTTGCCACCTCTTCGCAGGTAACTGCCTTTTTCGGGGAGCCGCCGGGGAATCAGAATATGCACAGCTCCATGCTTATGTCGACGGGCGGGAGTCAGCCGCACAGCAATATGCAGCCCTATCTTTGTGTAAGCTTTATTATTTCTTTGTTTGGTATTTTTCCTTCTCCCACATAGAGATAAGGGCTAATGCCTTAGTTTTCAGACGATTTTAACCTACTTTTTACCATTATTGACATGGCAGATCCTTTTGTAGCAGAAATCCGGATATTCCCTTTTAATTTTGCCCCCCGGGGATGGGCGTGGTGCGATGGACAGCTTTTACCGCTTTCCCAGAATACCGCTTTATTCTCCTTACTCGGCACTACCTACGGAGGGAACGGAAAATCTAATTTTGCTTTACCTGACTTGATGGGCAGGGCTCCCATGCATCCTGGCCAGGGGCCGGGTCTTTCTTTGCGTGATCTGGGCGAAGCAGACGGGACTGAATCCGTATCGCTCCTCGAAAGTGAAATCCCTTCGCATACGCACCAGGTAAAAGTTGCCGCAGAGCCGGGTGAAGTCAGCGATCCGCAGGCCGGTTCGATCGCCCTGTCCGGAGGTGGAAATATGTATGCTTCAGGGGACGAGGCTACCGTTACGATGTCTCCCGGGCAGTTGGCGATCGCCGGAGGAGGGAATCCCCATAATAATATGCAGCCCTACCTAACCTTTTATTTTAATATAGCGTTACAGGGCGTTTTTCCGCCACGAACCTGAACCTGTTCCTCCGGTTGTACCTCTTGCCAGATGAATTTACTCCTGACCGACCGATCCATACAGCTTGAGCCTGTCCGCGAAGAACATTTGCCGGCGATGAGAGCCATATATGGAAGTACCCGCAAGGAAGAGCTCAGCAGGGTGCCGCACTGGTCGGAGGAGATGAAGACGGCCTTTATCGATCAGCAGTTCTGCGCTCAGCATACCTATTACCTGGAAAACTATAAAGGAGCTGAATTCCTTGCAATCAGGAAGGACAATGCCATAATAGGCAGGCTGTATCTGGACCGGGATTTCGGTGGCAGGGAAATAAGGATTATCGACATCGCGCTGCTTCCTGCCTGGCGGAATAAAGGAATCGGTACAGGTATCCTTGAAGACCTCAAACGGGAAGCAGAAAACCGGCAGCGACCATTGAGCATTCACGTAGAAAGCTTTAATCCTGCCAAAAAATTATATGAGAAGCTTGGTTTCAGGATGGTCAGCGAAACCAACGGCGTTTATCACCTGATGGAATGGAGATCCTTGATTTAAGCCGGCTGCAGGCCGCAGACTTTGAACGTTTTTTAAACGACGGTGCTTTTGAAATCCGTTTTACCGGCGATATAGCCGAAAGGGCATCCCTTGTGCAGGTCAACCGACTTTCCCATTACTCGCCCCTGGAAAGAACCCCGTTCAGTATGGTGTTCCGGACAGCTCCCGGCGCCGTCATTTTCAGCCAGGGCATATACAGGATGTCCTGCCCGGAACTGGGCACTTTCGACCTGTTCCTGGTTCCCATAGCATCCGATAGCACCGGGGTGAGCTATGAAGCTGTATTTTCATGATATAAATTTACCTCAACTAACTCAATTGTTATGAAAAGTCTCGTCAGTCTTACGGTAACTGCAATGCTTTTTAGCGCAGGGATTCCTCTCATTACTTCCCGGGATAGCGTGAAACGCGGCGAGTATATAGGTGTGCCAACCCGGGAAGTTTCTTTAACGGCTCCTACGGTTGCCCCATCAGCTTCCGGTACAGCAAAAGCGGCATGGTCGGTAATGCTCGCCCCTTCTATCACCGCTACCAATACCTACACAGTTACCGACGACCAGGGAGTTGCCGGTCCGTCGGCGGGCGACGAGCTCGAACATACCGTTCATATCGTCAATTCGGGAACGGATGCATTCAAGGTAATTTTTAAGGATGTCATCGACGAGAATACGACACTGGTTGCCGGGTCGGTAAAAGTTGCTCCTATTGTTGCGGACGATGAATATTATACCATTGGAAACGTCGGGCTCAATATTCCCGCGGCAGAAGGCGTGCTGGCTAACGACCTGGTAGCGAATGGCGCTACGCTTGAGATTGTGACTGTTTCGCCAATTACGACCTCGAAGGGCGGAACGGTAGAACTCAATACGACTACCGGAGCGTTCACCTATACGCCGGCGGCAGGCTTTTCCGGTACCGACACTTTTGAGTACGCAGTCCGTAGCGGATCGGACCTGACAGCGACCGGCACGGTGTCGATCGAACTGGCGGGGCGGATCTGGTTTATCAACAGTGCAGCGAGCCCGTCCGGTGCAAATGGTACGCTTTCAAAACCGTTTAACAGCATAGATGCCTTCCAGGCCATCAATGACGGCGGTACGGATAATGCCCAGAACGGGGACAATATTTTCATCTATTACGCTGCGTCGCCGTATGACGGCTCTTTTACGCTCCGGGACAACCAGAAGATCATAGGACAGGGGGCCGGCGCTTCGCTGCTGACGATTATGAATCTTACTGCGCCTGACGGGACCAATCTTCTGCCTTCCACCGGCGGGACGTCTCCCGTCATTACCACGACGGCTTCTGCCGCGAATGCCGTAAACGTAGCGAAAAACAACCTGGTCAGGGGGGTAAATGTGACAGCCGTCGAAGGGGCCAAGATCTCAGGCACCGATTTCGGAACCCTGGTACTGCGCGACATCAGCCTGTCAGGAAAAGGAACAGCGCTGCTCCTGAATACCGGCACGCTGGATGCCGGCATTACCGAATTGTCTTCTACAACGCAAGGAGCGCCGGGTGTTTCGGCAACCGGTGTTTCGGGGCAGCTCGAATGTACCACGGGGACGATCAACTCATCCGGAAGCACCGCTATCGATATATCGGGAACTGCGGCCAACATCGCGCTCGGCCTTGAATTCGTGTCGATCTCTTCTTCCCAGGCAGCCAAAGGATTAGCGCTTTTCAGGACAACCGGCACGTTTAATGTGTCGGGTACCGGCGCGGCAGGATCGGGCGGTTCGATCAGCGATATCTCGGGCAGGGGCGCCGAATTCAGGAACGCCGCCGGTATTACGTTGAAATATATGACTTTTTCCAATGCCAATACGGCGGAAGGCGACGCCGTGTCGGGATATAATAATACAGGCAGCAATGCAGCGGTTTATGCCGGTACGGTCAACGGCCTGAGGCTCGAAAATGTGACGCTGGGCGGTACGATGGTGCAGACCGGCGTGAGTCTTAACACGGTTTCGAATTTCCATTTTATCAACGGTACGATTGGCGCAGTAGGTACCGGGACGGAGCTTCACGAGGGAAATATCTACGCGATCAATACTTCAGGAACCTGTTCGATTGTCAACAGCTCATTCTCAAAACCCACCGGAAGGGCAGCGTATTTTCGGAACAACAATACCAACCTCACCCTGCTGACGGTAGATAACAGCAATTTTACGGAAATCCCTAATGGTCCGGCCGTGCTTGTAGAAGCCGTGGGCAACTCGGTAGCCAGCGTAAAAGTCACCGGCAATGATTTTCTGAAAAACCAGACCACCAGCGTGGTAGCAAATGCCTACGGGACAGCCGTCGTCAATGCTGATATCAAAGATAATACGTTCGATCCGACCAATGCAGCGATCAGTCCGCATGATGTAGGGGTGGCGGTCGACCTTACCAGCAGTGATCAGTCAGATGTTAATTTTAATGTGCTGAATAACAATGTTACAGCGAAAGGAACCCATGCGATCAATGTTTTTATAAAAGATAACGGTTATGCGGAGGGCACGATCAGCAACAATACGATCGCGATGCAGAACGGCGGCGGAGCGGGTATTTCGGTACGTGCGGAAGATGCATCAGGCAAAGCGGAGGGAGTGGTGTTGATTGCCAATAATACCATTACCGGTGTCAACTCCGACAGCGGGATAAAGGTGTCGTCTTTTTCCCGGAGCCTGGGCCGGGTAGACGCTACCATTCAGAATAACTCGATCGGTCTTTTGCCCGGTGGACTTAATTCGCCCCCCTACAATGTCGATATTGTTGCCATAGGGAGCAATAGTTCTGTTAATGCCGATTATGCCAACAACGGGAAAGTATGCGCCAATATCAAAAATAATATCATACCGGCGGGCAAACACGGAGAGCTGGCAGTTGCAAGGGTCAGGTCGGCCACTCCGGTTGCCAGCCCCAGCGGAGGAACAGAGATATTACTTCCGGGAACGGGAACCACCTTTCAGCAGATATGGGAAAATAACGGCAATACACCTGTAGACCCACTTGAGTATCAAACGAGCGGTACAGGTAAATTTACCTACGGAGCTCCCGCCTGTGCACTTCCGGATATACCGGCGCTGAGGCTCGCCGATGCCGGGGAGACAGAAGATATCTTTGAAAAGAAACCCCTGGTCAGACAGGAGTCCGTCGTGACGCACCGCCCGAAAAGAAAGAGGAACCTGCCCGCTGCAGGCTCCGGAGAGAGCGGCTTTTCGTCGGCCAGGCAGGCATCAGGTGAGACCGTACTGGTTAACGGCACAGGCGATGGCTTTACCCTTCCGGAAAGCGGGGAGGTGACCATCAAATTCCGGGTCACGATCAACACCGATATTCCGGAAGGAATTTGTTCGGTATCCAACCAGGGGACCATCAACGGCGAAGGATTCACAGAAGTGCTGACTGACGATCCGGGGGCTTCCGGGACTGCCAACCCGACGGTTACAACCCTTTTGGCTGCGCCGGTCATCAACACCTGCCCGAGAAATATTACTTACAACCTGACTGGAGAAGCCTGTACGCAGGAGGCCAGCTTTAGCGCTACCGCAGTAGGGTGCCCGGCGCCGGCCGTCACCTACGAAGTAGGCGGCAGCGTCATTACGTTTCCGTATAATTTCCCTACCGGGACTACCAGGGTGAATGTCAGTGCAGACAATGGAGTAGGTGTTCCGGGAGAGTGCTATTTCGATGTTACGGTAACATGTACCCCGCTGCCTGTTACGCTGGCAAGGTTTGAGGTAAGGAAAGAAGGCAGGTCGGCGATATTGTCATGGGAAACCACATCGGAAACAAACGCTGAAAGATTCTCCGTTCAGAAAAGTGCCGACGCGCAGAGCTGGACGGAAATAGGGACCGTCGGTGCGCGAAACAAAGGCCAGTCTGCCCAGCGATACGCCTTTACCGATGCTGACTTTACGGGTACGCTATCCGGCACCGTTTACTACCGGCTTAAAATGATAGACCTGGACGCTTCTTTCAGCTATAGCGAAATCAGGACCGTAGCGATCGGCCGGGCTGCAGAGACGCTGATTTATCCCAACCCTGTTTCCGACCAGTTACAGCTCGACGTGCAGGACTGGAAAAATGTGAAGGAGATCGAATTTTTTGATCTGGCCGGGCGCAGGGTATACCGGGCAGAAGGCAGCGAACTGGCTGCTACGGTAAGCGTCAAAGGCTATGCTGCGGGGATGTACCTGGTCAGCATCCGGTATGTAAACGGGACACAGACGACCCGTCGCTTCCAGGTTGTCCGCTGACAACTGCCTGAGAGCGGGTTCCGGGCATCGGCACGAGGAGGCTTATGTAACGTTTTGACGGCGTTCGAAGCCTCCCTGCCATTTTTGGGCAATCCTGACGGCGGTTTCGAGCATGGATGGATCCCAGTTTTCTATGTCCCACGGAGAATTTGCAAGGGGGGAACCGGATAGCAACCGGAGCGCTTCCCCGTAATCTTCCGCTTTCTCAAGAACCAATGACAGCATGCATTGCTGCTCATATAGCACAGGATCTTCTGCGGGAGGTGCTGTCAGCGCGGCCTTTACTTCAGGCATGAAATGATTGAGCAGGCAGGCCGTGCGGCTTGTCAGGGAATTTTTGACAATGGCATCCATGCGGAGAAAATCGTTCTGAAATTCCCGCCGGCTTTTCCCGGTATCGAGGGAAGTTCCCATTTGTTCCAGTACCACAAATTTTAGCTGCGGGCACCTGGGAATGGTAGCTTTCAAAAGCCCGAACACTTCTTCGGGAACTGAATTGTCGTGCGTGTCGCGCCTGATCACCCTGCCGGCTTCTGTATGCGAATCCTGCCAGCTTCCGCCTGAGATATGGATTTCCCGTACGCGTTCCAAAGGATAGAGACCGATCATGTCATGGTAGTCAAAGCCGAAGTTGCACAACTGACAATAAAGGTTATGAAGGTCCAGTATGATGAACCCGTTAACGGGGGAAACCAGTTTTTCAAGGAATTCCCCATGTTTTTTTACTTCGTCGGGTGAATATGAAAATGCGAGGTTTTCGAGCCCTGCCGGGCAGGAACAAGCTTCCTGGATACGCTTCAGGCGATCAATTCCTATCCGTAAGGTTGAATCGGTATAAGGAACTCCCAACGGAGCTCCATGGTGGAAGTCTTTTCCGGTCATAAAGCCGAAATGCTCCGAAACATGGTCGAAATTATATTGAGACGATAGCGATCTCAGTTTTTTTAACCATCCGGCCTGGGCCTCCGTCCACTTTCCGGAGAATAGGGAAAAGTAAATTCCGTGACCTGTAAGGCGGTTATTTTCAGAAAAAGTGCCGATGAGATTGCCGAACCATTCCGGAATCTCAGGATATTGATAAAGCGCGTCAAAAGACCATTCCACCGCTTCTATCTTTCCTTCCGCGAAGAGCGGGAGAGAGGCTGAGAGAATGTGGGCGTCGAGGTTACAGGCAACAGAAGAGTATATGGTTGTCATGGACTGCCGCGAAACCTAGCCCATTCCGCACGCGGGACAGGGATCCCATGTATCCTCTTTTTTTGCCTTTTCAGGAGAAACCTCGTCAGTTGCGCATGAGGCAAGGGAAGCTTCGATAACTGCCGCTGCCAGAGCTTGTAGAACAGATGCCGGAATGTTCATAGATTTGGTTATTAGTTTAAGCGTATTTCTGAGCAATTGTAACGGAGATTCTTTGTGTCCGTAAAAGGTTGTAACAGCATCAGAAATATGTTCCGTCTGCCAACCCCGGTCTTCGCGGGATGATCTTTTCGTGAAGAATATTTTTTCTGCTATTTTGCCTGCTATGGGACTAAAAAAAATAATAGGAGGCCTGCTTTTTTTTATTGCCGGCTGGAAACTGGATATCGACGTGCCGGTGCAGGCTATCCACAGGTGCGTGCTGATAGCAGCGCCCCATACTTCAAACTGGGATTTTTACTATGCCATGGCTGCTTTCTGGAAAATGGGTGTACCGGTGCGGTTTTTTATTAAAGACAGCTGGACCCGGCCCTGGTATGGATTTGTCATACGCGCTTTTGGCGGCATAGGTGTCAACAGGGCACAGCGTTCCAACCTGACGGGTTATGCGGTGCAGCTTCTCCGGGAAAGGACCGATTTATATCTTGTCAACAGCCCTGAGGGAACGCGCTCCTATGCGGAACGATGGAAGACAGGTTTTTACCACATCGCGGTTGAAGCCGACGTACCTATCCTGCTGGGATACGTAGACTACAGGCTGAAGAAAAGCGGTATTGCGAAGGTTGTCAGTCATAAGGGCAGGAGCAAAGAAGAGGTAATGGATGAAATCCAGGAGTTTTACGAGGATAAGGTCGGGCGTTATCCCGAGAACTATAACCCGAAAATTTATTGAACTCCCGCCTGACTCACTTTCGGCAGCTTGAATGAAAAATTCGTTCCCTTTCCCAACTGCGACATGACGGTGATAGTAGTCCCGTGGGCATTCAGGATGTGCTTGACGATGGCCAGCCCGAGGCCTGTTCCGCCCAGGTCTCTCGAGCGGCTTTTATCTACCCGGTAAAAGCGCTCGAAGATCCTCGCGATGTGCTCCTGCGGAATGCCGGGACCGTTGTCGCGGACCGATATGGTAAAATTCTTTTTGTCTTCTTCAAAAAGGACTACCACCTTACCGCCGTCGTTATTGTATTTGATGGCGTTGCTGATCAGGTTGACCATTACCTGGTCAATGCGTTGCTTATCGGCCCAAATCCACACCGACGTCAGCTTATCAGGTTTTATTTTGAGCGTTACGTCCCTTTGCCTGGCTATTTTTTCTAGCCTCTCAAAAATTTCGGTAGTCAGCTCCGCTATATTGACTTTTTCGGGGACCATAGTCGTTTCTCCCGATTCGAGCTGGGACAGGCTAACCAGGTCTTTCACCAGTATGTCGAGACGATCGAGGCTTTTGGCCGCCTTCACCAGGAATCTCTCCCTCACTTCTTCGTCGTCCATAGCGCCCTCCAGCAGCGTATGGATAAATCCCTGTGCAGAAAAAACCGGCGTCTTCAGCTCATGGGAGACGTCGGCCAGGAATTCCCGCCGGAATTGCTCCATTTTGCGGAGCTCTTCGATCTCTTTTTGTTTGTTGGCCACATAAACGAAAATTTCGTCATTCATCGCCTTGATGGGATTGCTGTTCTGAAGAAGCGCCTTTTTGGAAATTGAAAAATCGCGTAGCTTCAGCTTGTGAATGGTCCGCCTCATCTTCTTGATCTCAGAGAAGACGAGCATTTCGATGGCGTAATAAGTCAGGAAAAAAGCGGGAATAAACGAGGCTACGCCGGCGGTAAAGAGCATAGTGCTGTTGGTTTCATCTACAAACGACAGGAAAGTGACCGTGATAAAAGAGATGAAAAGAGAAAGCAGGAGCGCTATGATCCGCGGACTTAAAGACATTTTCTATACGCATGACGATACCCGGTAGCAAGTTAGCAACTCTTGGCGGGATTTATTAGATTTAGCGAAAAATGCCTGTTCCCAAATGAAAAAGCTTGCGCTGGTTTTGTCGGTCGTTCTGATAATCGCTACCCATGTCGATGCCCGTCATGTTACTGCTAATGCCGCCGCGGCGGATATTACCCCGCCGATAGAAATGAAATATACGTTAGGCGGGTATGGAAACCGTATGAACAAACCGGCAGAAGGAATTCATGACCCGATCATGGCGAAAGCGCTGGCGCTGAAAAAAGGGAACGAAAAGTATCTCATCATTACAATCGATATTCTCGGGCTGCCTTCCAATTTTAAAGCCAATTTATTGAAACGGGTTGAAAAAAGCGGGTGGAAAGAGCGGAATCTTACTTTACTTCCAAGTCATTCGCACGGTAGCCTTGAAATGGCAGCTATCAATAGTAAAAATGTATTTGGTGTTCCGCAGATAGGTATTTTTCAGCCTGAATTGCTTGCTTTCCTGCTCGATAAAATAGAAAAGCTGGTTTCGGATGCCGACAGGAATTACCGGGATGTAAAAATCGGTACAGCCAGTGTTAAGCTTGACGGGTTGAACCGTAACCGCCGTCGCGATAAAATTATTGATAACGAGCTGATAGTTACCCGGATAGACCTTGCCAACGGGCTTCCGATGGCCGCATTGGTCAACTGGACCGCGCACCCTACATTTATCGGCGATGCCGATATGCTGCTCTCGGCGGAATGGCCTGGCTACCTGCAAACCGAAATGGAAAAGTCAATCGGCAAGGGTGTAACTGTCATGTACTACAATGGGGCGGAAGGTGATCAGTCGCCGGTGTACGACAGTGGAATCGATCCCTACCGGAAGATTCAGGTTTACGGGAAAATGATAGCTGAAAAAGCGCTGGACGTCTACAATACCATTCGGCCTGCTGCTGTCAGCGAGCTGGCGTATAATTATGAGACGATCGATTTGCCGGAGCAGGTCGCGCACCCCGATTTCATGAAAACCGGCGGTTCCGAATACGGCCTGAACGAACAAACCGCCGGTATCATTATGAAAGCAATGGGGCCCGAAAGAGTGGGGATGGGGGCGGTCAGGATCGGTGATTTCGTACTTGTGGGAATACCGGGGGAGATGACGGCCGAATTGGGTGTAGCCGTCAAAGAATCGCTGAGAAACGGCCGGGTAAAGCATGTCGCCATTGGCGGGCTGGCTAACGAATGGATCAGCTACATCCTGGCAGAAGATAAATATACCGGGGGCGGCGGATATGAATCGAGCGTGAGCTTCTATGGTCCGAAACTAGGAGAAATTATTAAAGAAGCCGCTGTAAAAATAGCGACCCCGCTTACAAAATAAGATAGGCGTCTTCCTGCTTTTAATCGGAACCTATATTAAATTGCGGTTAAAGTCATTTCCAAATAACCAGTACGACCGATAGCTATGGACAATAAGCGACCTTTAATAGTTTCAAGACGCCACTTTTTAGTAAAAGGGGCCGCCATAATGGCCACGACGGCGCTTGCGCCTTCCGTTATCGCAGGTGTCAGGCAAAAGAAAAGCCTGGGCGTCGCGCTTGTCGGGTTGGGGTATTATGCTACCGACCTGCTGGCGCCGGCATTGCAGCTTACAAAGAATTGCCACCTGGCCGGTATCGTCACAGGTACCCCCGATAAGGCGAAAGCCTGGAAGGAAAAGTACGGGATAAAAGACAAGAACATATATAATTACCAGGATTTTGATTCTATAAAGGACAACCCCGATATAGATATAGTATATGTAGTACTTCCGCCGTCGATGCATAAAGAATATGTCATCAGGGCTGCAAAAGCAGGAAAGCACGTTTTCTGCGAAAAGCCTATGGCCCTCACTTCGAAGGATTGCCAGGAGATGATAAAGGCCTGCAAGGATCGGAAAGTAGGCCTTGCCATAGGGTACAGATGCCAGCACGATCCCAACACGCGCGAATACATGGACATCGCCCGTGAGCAGAAGCTGGGAAAGGTGAAGTACATCAGCGTGGCTGCTTCCTACACTGAAAGCCGGAAAGGGCATTGGAAGATGCAAAAGGCAGTAGGTGGCGGTTCTATGTATGATATGGGGGTTTATGCGCTCCAGGGTGCAAGGCTGGCGGCCGGCGAGGAGCCTGTTGCTGTAACGGCCCAGTCGATCGTCAACCGGCCTGAGATTTTCAACGAGGCAGACGAAATGATGATGTTCCAGCTGAAATTCCCTTCCGGAGCCATAGCGAGCTGTATGGGAGGCCACGGAGCAAATGCCAATTACCTGAAAGTGAATTATGAAAAGGGAACGCTTTTCATGGAGCCTTTTTCATCCTATAGAAACAACAAGGGGACCAGTACGCTCGGCGTAATAGACCATCCGATTGAAAACCAGCAGGCCCGTCAGATGGACGACGATGCGCTTGCCATTATGAACGGCACACCGCTGACGGTACCCGGCGAGGAAGGGCTCCGGGATATCAGGATCGTCGAAGCTATTTATGCCGCCGTAAAAAGCGGTAAAGAGGTACGTCTCGCCTAAGCGGGACAGCGGAAAGTTCCGGATCATATGAAAATTTTTAACAAAGATATCGTACCGGGCAGGACCGGAAGCTTCGGTGAGAAGGAGCTTAATTTCCTGTTTGATACCTATTTTGACCGGCTTTCCTATTTCGCTTTTAAGCTGATAAAAGACCACGACCTTGCCGACGATATGGCGCAGGAAGCCTTTATCAGGTATTGGCAGATGCGGGAACTGGTTGAGAATAACCCTGTTTCGATCAAGAATTTTTTATATGCTACCGTAAAAAACGCCTGCCTGAATAGTATACGACATGAGAAGGTGGTCAGCAGCTATGCTTCCGCACAGCCCGATGAGCCGGTATCGGAGGCGACTGTTGTGGATACTATCATTACGGCAGAGGTGCTTGATTCGCTGCTGAGCGCTGTCAGGTCCCTTCCGGAGCCGTACCAGAAAATAAGCAGGCTCGCTTACCTGGAAGGGAAAAAGAACCAGGAGATAGCAGACGAGCTGGGCATATCGGTTAATACTGTAAAAAAGCAAAAACAGAAGGCGCTTGAGATACTCAGAACCCGGCTCAGGCCGGAATTGATGGCTTTGCTTATTTTTTTGCTGGATGCCTGATCGTACCGGCACTTCGGATTTTACTAATAAATTAAAAAAAATCCATACTTCTTTATCCACTTCCTCTTTTCAGGTGTCTATATAGCACGAACAGATGGATTATGGATAATTACGGGGAATATTATAACATAGGTCAGTTGATTGTGAGTCACTTACGCGGAGAGCTGTCGGTTGACGAGCAGGAAAAGCTGAATGCCTGGCGTAAGCACAGCGAGGAAAATGAGCGGCTGTTCTCGAAGCTTACCGATGAAGCGTTTCTCCTGGAGGAGCTTCCCGGCTATGGGGCCCGGGACAGGGAAGCGGCAAGAGCAAAGGTCAGGGAAGGAGTGAGAGAAGGAAACAGGCGCCGGTTTCCGTTTACATATAAGCGTTATATAAAATATGCTGCGGCTGTCGTGTTGGCGGCAGTTGCCGGATGGGGATTGCTGCGCTTTGATAAAGCGGGCGATCAACCCGCAGGCTCGGCTTCCATCGAGCTTTTACCCGGCGGGAACCGCGCTATCCTTACGCTCGACGGGGGCCAGGAAATTGACCTGGACAAGGCCCATACGGGTGAGATCGCCCGCCAGGATCAGACGGTTATACTCAAATCGGAGGAAGGTTATATCGCCTATGACATGTCTTCGGCAAAAGCTGTTTCTTCCGGAAACGCCAAGTTTAATACCATTTCCACGCCGAAAGGGGGGCAATACCGCCTGAGATTACCGGACGGGAGCCGGGTCTGGCTGAATGCCCAGTCTTCCTTGCGATTTCCTACCTGGTTTGAAGGGAAAGAGCGGCGGGTGGAGCTAACCGGGGAAGCCTATTTTGAGGTTACCCATACAGGCGCCGATAAAGTACCTTTCAAGGTAGTTTTGGGTAAGCAAACCGTCGAAGTACTTGGCACGGAGTTCAATGTAAGCGGGTATTCGGATGAAGGCGACATTACGACAACCCTGCTGACCGGGAAAGTCAAGATAGATTACGGTACAGATGAAGCCAAAGCGACCGGCCTTAAAAACGTCACGCTTTCGCCCGGGCAGAAAGCTTCGGTCAGGAAGCTTACCGAGGAAATAGAAGTATCCAAAGCAGATATAGAGGAGTCCATTGCCTGGAAAAACGGGCAGTTCAGGTTTGAAAACGCCGAGCTGTCTACGATCATGCGGCAGATCGCCCGGTGGTACGATGTAGAGGTCGAATACCGGGGCGACGTGGAGCATATCCGTTTCAGGGCAGGAACTTCAAGGAATGTTCCGGCTTCGAAGATCTTTCAGATTCTGGAAGTCAGTGGAATAAACATAAAAACGGAAGGTAAAAAGATTATAATCAGTAAATGACCACCGGTACCGGGTCAACAAGGTTGAGGCCGGTAAAGTCATTCCGATGAAAAGTGCCGGAGTGTTGAGGCCACTCGCGGCACGGGCGTTGGGATGACAGGATCTCATTTTGCAATGGGATCGGACTTATAAACGTTCAGATTTATTTTTCATCCAACTCAAACAAAAGTATGGATTATTTTACCAATTACCTATTGCTCAGCGCAAAAGGGAAAACGTGGCCGGAAAGCGCCGCCACATATTTCCGGGGATGTCCCGGGGGGAGGCTTTTGCAAAAAAAACTGATCATGAGACTGAAGCACGTAACCTTACTGGTATTGATTTCATGCCTGCATGTATTTGCCAGCGGCCACGCGCAGCGTATCAGCTTGTCTGCAAGGAACTCCAGCATGCTGGAAGTGATGGACCAGATTGAAAAACAGACGGGCTATACATTCTGGCTGCAGACCGATTTGCTGAAGGACAAATCGCGGGTGACGGTGCGGATAAGAAACGGCAGTTTACAGGCAGTGCTTGACCAGCTTTTCGCAAAGCACGGTTTGCACTACACGATTATCGATAAAGTTATCGTAGTTACCCCTGCGGGCGAAAAATCGTCGCGGGTGCGGAAGGAGCAGCTTCCTCCGGGGCGCCTGGAAAACAGGCCCCTCGCCGAACGGATACAGTGGCCGGAGCGTATCGAAAAGGAAGAGCGGAAGATAGAGCTGCTCCGGCCGGCAGAGCATGAAGTAAAAGGAAAGGTGCTCGATGAACTGGGCGCCGGCCTGCCGGGAGTCAGCGTCGTCGTAAAAGGAACCCAAAGGGGAATTTCAACGGACATAGACGGACAGTTTTCACTTTCGGTACCGGGAGAGAATACTGTGCTGGTGTTTTCTTTTGTGGGCTATGAGACCAGGGAGATAATAGTCGGCAACAGGTCGTCGCTTGAAGTTACCATGAACCCCGACCTCAAATCGCTGGAAGAGCTCGTGGTAATCGGGTATGGTGTTGTGAAAAAAAGCGATCTGACCGGGTCGGTTTCCCAGGTGAAAGCCAAAGAGCTGAATGCATTTCCGAACGCAAACGTTTTGCAGTCTCTTTCCGGGCGTGCGCCAGGCGTGCACATCCGCCAGGGCTCCGGCGCTCCCGGGGCGGGTATCTCAGTGAGAATACGGGGCGGCAACTCCATCCAGGGGTCTAACGAACCATTGTATGTGATCGACGGATTCCCGGTAAGCGGCAATCCGACCCACCTCAACAATTCGGACATAGAAAGCCTTGAGATACTGAAAGATGCTTCCGCCACCGCAATATACGGGTCGAGGGGAGCAAACGGGGTAGTGATCATTACGACTAAAAAAGGCAAGAAAGGACGGACGCACGTCGATTTTGAGACCAGCTACAGCAGCCAGAAGCTGATCAGGAAACTCGATCTCATGAATGCAAAAGAATACGCGCAGTTTTATAACGAGCAGGCCGTCAACGATAATATCAAGCCCTTCTTTTCCCAGCAGGACATCGATAATTTAGGAGAAGGGTTCGACTGGCAGGATTTTGTTTTCCAGCGCGCTCCTATCATGACTTCCGCATTGAATGTCAGCGGAGGGAACGAAAAAACCTTATTTTCCATATCAGGCAGCGTTTTCGGGCAGCAGGGAATCATAAAGGGAAGCAATTACAACCGTTATTCCCTCCAGACCAACATTTCCCATAAAGCCAGCGACAAGTTTACGATCGATTTTACGAGCACGGTCAGCCGGCTGGCTACTGAAAGAAAGGACAGTGGCGGCGGGTCGAGAGGGGGATCCATGATTGCTGCGGCGATTTCTGCACCACCTACTCTTACTCCCTATAACCCGGACGGGTCTTATACGGTTTTGTCGACGGCTTATCCGTTTATTGCTACCGATATCAGGAACCCGATCAATTTTATTAACGAGCAAAACAGCGCCGTAATGGCGAATGTGCTGCTTGCCAACCTGGGTTTGTCTTACAAGATTACGCCCGACCTGATTCTGAAGGTAGCGGGCGGGATAGAGAACAGGGACGACAGGACGGATAACTATACTACCAGGAAGTTTTTTAATTCACAAGGGATAGCTAATGTCGGCTCCAGTCAGTTTACCAGCCTTCTGAATGAAAATACGCTGAATTACATCAAAACATTTGACGACAAGCACAGCCTGAGCGCTGTAGCGGGGATTACTTTACAGGACTCCCGGGCGACGAGCCTGAACGCCGGCGGGACCGGGTTCCTGAGCGATATTTTCGAATCTTACAATATCGGGGCGGCTGCCAACCAGAACATAGCCACTTCAGGCTACAGCAGGTCTGTGCTGGTTTCTTTCCTCGGGCGCGTTAATTATGCGTATGATAACCGGTATCTTGTAACCGCCAGCATCAGGAGAGACGGGTCATCTGTTTACAGCCCGGGCTCGAAATGGGGCCATTTTCCTTCCGCTGCGCTGGCCTGGAGAGTATCGAACGAAGATTTCCTTGCCGACAACCGTGTGGTATCTGATCTGAAGCTCAGAACCAGCTGGGGTATTACAGGTAACCAGGGAGTTACTCCTTATATGACTTTGAACAACCTGGTCGCGGACAGGACGATTTTCAACGACGCCCTGGCCAATACATTTTCGCCGGGTACGCGCCTGCCGGGTAACCTGAAATGGGAAACCACTGCCCAGTTCGATGCCGGGCTGGATCTGGGGCTATTTGGAAACCGCCTTCTCCTGACAGCAGACTACTATGTGAAAAATACGCGCGACCTGCTGAGCGTGGTATCGCTCCCGTCGTCGCTGGGGTACACCAGCACCGTTATGAATGTCGGGAAAGTACAGAATAAGGGGATCGAGTTCGGTGCAGATGCCCTTATTCTGAAGCGGGGAGATTTAGCATGGGATGTGAACGCCAATATTTCTTTTAACAGGAATAAAGTTGTGAGCCTTTATGGCGGGGAGGATATTCTCCGCGACAATATCGGCGTCATCATCGTAAATGATGCGACGGGTATCCTGAGAGAAGGACGGCCCATCGGGCAATTCTGGGGATATAAGGAAGCGGGGTACGATTCCAATGGCTTTATTGTATTTAAAGATGTCAATGAAGACGGTACGATTACCCAGGCCGACAAGACCTATATAGGCGATGCTAACCCCAATTTTATCTACGGGCTCAGCTCCAACCTGACTTACAAGGGATTTGAATTCAATATGTTCTGGCAGGGGTCGCAGGGCAATGATATATTCAATGCCAGCGCGATCACCAATACTATGGACTACGGCTTCGGCCTGAACATGCCCCGGTCAGTATTCTATAACCACTGGACGCCGGATTCGCCGGATGCCCAATACCCGAAAATCAGCCTGAGGTCGCCTGTACGCATGTCGGAGCGGTTTATCGAGGACGGGTCTTATCTCCGCTTAAAGAACATTTCGATAGGTTATAACCTGACAGTCGGGCTGATCAGGTCAAAAGCTTTGCGTAACCTGTACGTCTATGTAAGCGGGCAAAACCTGCTGACCTTTACCGGGTATTCGTGGTGGGACCCTGAAACGAACTTCAGGATCGATCATAACAGCTACCCGGTAGCCAAATCGGTCACGGCGGGGGTAAGAATTGGTTTTTGAAGCCGGGAAATAACTTTTAGACCGCTAAATCAAGCATCATGAACAGAAAAATAACCTATATAAAACAGCAACTGCTCACAATCTGCTGCGTTGCAGCCCTGGGAGGAGTGGTGAGCTCCTGCGATAGCATGTTGGTCGAATCGCCGAAATCGCTGGCGGTTGAGGTATTTTACAATACGGGAGAAGAAGTAGAAACAGCGGTAAACGCTATCTACCGGCCGTTGAGGATCAATACCATTGCTAATTATGTCGCTACCCTGGAATGCCAGTCGGACTGGATGTACGGACGGGGAAGCTGGACACCCCTGAGCGATTACCAGGGGCTTAACGACGCGAATATCACAAGAGTAGCCGGCTTCTGGAATTCCTTTTACCTGGCCATCCGGAATGCAAACCTGGTCATAGAAAATGCCCCGAAGGGATCTTCTATCAGTCAGGAGGATATCGGCAAATACGTCGCAGAAGCAAGGTTTCTCAGGGCTTTCACCTACTTTCACCTGGTGAGGAACTGGGGGAGCATCCCGCTGAGGACCGAGGTCAACATGAATGAAAAGGACCTTCCCAAAAGCCCCGTCAGCGAAGTTTACGATCTGATACTCTCGGATCTCGCCGCCGCCGAGGCAGGTTTGCCGGAGACACCCAAAGATATCGGGCGGCCCTCTGTCTGGGCTGCAAGATCGCTGCTGGCCGATGTTTACCTGGAACTGGGTAACTATGCGCAGGCGGCGGTGCGTGCGAAGCAGGTGATGGATTCGGGGAAATTCAGCCTGGTGAAGGTCGCTTCCGCCACCGATTTCCAGCAAAATCTCTTCGGGCCTGAGATACTGACGACTCCCGAAGAAATTTTCTATTTTAAATTTTCGAGGCTCGCCGAGCAGGGGAATTATATCCTCTGGATTTCGAATCATCCCAGTACCAATCTTTTCAATTTCGGCGGGGCTTATGCGGTGCACGGCGACAAGACCAACCCGAATTTCGTGAACTGGGACGACCAGGATCTGAGGAAAAAATTGTGGGATAATATTAATTTTGGCCTGGGCGCCAATACACTTGTAAGCTCGAAATATGTAGATCGGCAGGCGATCAGCCAGAGCGGAGCGGGTAATGACCAGCCGGTTTACCGGTACGCCGACGTGCTGCTGATATATGCCGAAGCTGCTGCGAGGGCGGACGGGCAGGTATCGGCTGCGGCGCTGGAAGCATTGAATAAAGTAAGAAGAAGGGCTTACGGGTTTGATCCGGGAACACCTTCAGAGGCAGATTATAAAATTTCGGAGCTCACGGCCGAAGGTTTTCTGGACCTGGTCACCAAAGAAAGAGGATATGAGTTCCTTTATGAAGGAAAACGCTGGCATGAGCTGAGGAGAAGCGGTAAGCTTAACGAACTGATCGCTTACGGTAAGAATAAAACGGTAGCACCGAAGCACCTCCTCTGGCCTATTCCGCTTTCGGAAATGAATTATAACGAGATGCTTGATCCGTCAAAAGACCAGAATCCGGGCTATTAACAACATTCAAAATCTATTCCAATGAAACGAAGATCGGCACTGGCTGCACTGGGGTCCATTTCGATAGGGGTACCCACTATATTAAAAGGAGAACGCTTGCGGGAGCCTTACCGGGTTTCGAAAAAGACGATCGGAACCGACATACTCGTGATAGGCGGAGGCACTGCCGGCGTGGTAGCGGCTATCCAGGCGGGCCGTACCGGCAGAAAGACCATACTTGTCGAAAATGGTAGCCAGTTGGGAGGCGTGACCACCACCGGCGGGGTTAATTTCCCCGGTATTTTCTTTGCATGGGGAAAGCAGGTGATAGGTGGGATCGGCTGGGAACTGGTGCAGGAAGCCGTGGCAATGAATGACGATCCGCTTCCCAATGTTTCAATTCCTCACGGCAGGCAGCACTGGAGGCACCAGGTACGCGTAAACGGTCAGCTTTACGCCATGCTCGCGGAAGAAAAGGTGCTCGATGCCGGAGTGGAGATCCGCTATTACGAAACTCCGACTGTAATAAAGCAGGTGAAGAACGGGTGGGAAGTAACTACCATAGGAAAGGGTACCGAGACGACTATCAGGGCCGGCCAGGTGATAGACTGCACCGGTAACGCGTTTGCCGCTTCCCTTGCGGGGTTCCCGGTATTGCGCGAAGCTGAAATCCAGCCCGGTACGCTTCAGTTTAAGCTGGGCGGATACGACCCCGATAAGCTCGACTATAAGATGATTGAAGCCCGTTATGCGGAGGAAGTACAGAAAGGAAACCTTGTAAAAAAAGAGTTCCTGAGCGTATCGGGTGTTCTCCGGAAATACGGGGACAATGTTCAGCATGTTGCAGGTGCGGACTCGACTACTTCGGAAACGCATACGCTGGCCAATATCCGCGGAAGAACATCGCTGTTGAAAATGCTCCGTTTTCTCCGGACGCTTCCGGGCCTGGAAAAAACGCACCTCGAAGATGTCCAGAATGAAACTGCGGTAAGGGAAACCTACCGGATCGACGGCGAATACCTGATCACCCATGAAGACTACGTGACAGGCAAGGTGTTTGACGATGCGGTTTCCTATTCTTACTACCCGATCGACCTGCACGACGACAAAGGGGTTATACCCAAACATCTTGTAGATGGAGTAGTGCCGACTATCCCGCTCCGGGCGCTGGCGCCGAAAGGAAGCCGGAATTTCCTGGTAGCGGGTCGTTGCCTGAGCAGCGACCGGCTGGCCAATTCGGCTTTGCGGGTACAGGCTTCCTGTATGGGTATGGGACAGGCCGCCGCAGCCGCGGCGGCCCTTGCCAGCATGTCGGGCAAGACTCCGCTGGAAGTTCCCTATTCAGACCTGAGGAAACTCCTTGAAGAGCACGGGGCGATCGTGCCGGTGAAAACAACCTGACGCCGGTACATGAGGCTTGACAAACTGATTTTCCTGGGGATAGCCCTGTGCTCTTTTTCAATAAAGGGAGCGGCACAGGCTATCCCTATCCGTTTTTTTAAGGAAGCCGCAATAAAGGAGAAGCCGGTGCGCCAGGTCGTTTACAGGGAGGATTTCGCTGATTCCACGGCATCTGACGTGTTGTACCAGAACCTTACGCGCGACGGCATACCGGTATCATACTCCAGGGAAATAAAAACGAGCGTATGCTTCGACGGGAAGTGCCGGCTGCTGGATATAACGGTTTACTGGGATCCGGCCGGGGGCTACATGGGTTTCGAATTGCCTCCCGGAGAGTTTTTAAGCAAAACCGACCATGATCCTTTCTCGCATGAAGAGTACCTGAAGCTGCACGGGATCCTTTCGGATTCGCTTTCTGTCCTGGCTGACTACACTTTTGAGGAGCTGGTTCCCGGTACAGGAAATCCGGGAGAAGTAGATGCTGTTTCGTCCGCGACGCTGAAAGATATCCTGGATTATATTGTGCCGGGCGCGGCTTTCACCACCTATCGCTTGTGGCACATTGTCTACGGTAAAACGGGAGAAGTGGTCTCCAGGCTTAGCAGCGACGTTTTTACGGAGAGGTTTGCGCTGCTGCTGCTGGATTCCGGTGAACCTCGCCTGCAACGCTGGACGCTGTCCCGGCTTCGGCTACTGCCCGGGTGGGAGAAGGATGTCAGGGAAAAAGTAGTTGAGCTCACCGGGAATTCCAACCTGAACGTAGCGGCTTCGGCTATCACTTCGTTTCCCGGAAGGGTAGCCTGTGAAAAGGATGTGCAGGCTGCACTGGCGGGCCTGGTATCGGAAGGCGCCTATGCCGTCAGGAAGCTTGCTATACTGAAGCTGAAAGATGCCGGTATGCTCAGACCGGAGACGGCATCGTCTCTGACAGGCCTGGTTCTAAAACTGAACGGGGATTTGCTCGGAGAGGTACTGAGCCTGTTTTTCGCCGCGAAAGTAACAGATGTGAATACGCTTCGTAAAGTTTCGGAGATACTGGAAACGGGCAATCGCTACACCGCCGGGAAAGTACTGGACTTCCTGGAAAAGGTTAATCCGGACGATACCCTGGTACGGAAAAGAATGGAAGTATTTAAAAAGGGGAAGTGAGATAGGGGCTGGATCAGATTACCGTGAAGCGGAAAAACGGCCACAGGGATATATAATCGCCGATTGCGTCATCTCATTTTCACTTAAACATCTTCCCGATAATATTCCCGATTTCGATGAAGTCGTCGTGGTTATTGACCGAACGCTTTTCCTGGTCTTCTTCTCCCGATCCCGGATAAGGGTATACCAGGAGGTAATTTTTGTCGGAAAAACGCGCATTGAGTATATCCGGGACGGTACGCATCTGGGGTGAATAAGAGGTCATCCCCGACTTTGCCATCACCAGGATCAATCCCTCATCCGTGGCAACATCCTTCGCGATCTGCTCCAGCCTGGTCCATTCGTGCACTACATTAAAATCGGCTTCTATATTGGCACGCCTGTGAATTCTCTTTAATATATCGATGCAGATCCTGCTGCTGTAAAAGCTGAGCACTGCGCCGGAGTTCCGCCCTATGTTCCAGATCCGGAGCAGCGAAGAAAAGAACCCCGGTTCGGTATGCGACATGAACGGTAATATGACGATATGCCTTTTGATAGTCGAGATAGGCTGGGCCGCGTGGTAAACCAGTACGTTGACATTCGCATTCTGGAGATAGCCGTTGTAAAGGTTATAGACAAATGAAGGTGAGAATCCCCTGTTGTCCTGCATGCCGATGACCAGGTCGGAAACTCTCTTTTCTTTCAGCACATTATTGATGCCGCTGACAACATCATTGTCATAGCGTGTGAGCGGCTGGAGGCGAATATCCGACGCCGCCGCAATGTCCACTGCCGCCGCCAGGATTTTTTCTGCATTTTTTACCGAGGATTCGTTTTTCTCCTCGTTGATCACGTTCAGCGCGAATACTCTGTCGGTATTGCTCGTTGCCTTGATCATAAGGGAGAGATTGACCATCTTTTCGACAGTATCCTGGTGATTGACTGCCAGCAGGATCGTCTCTTCCTCCGAGCTTTCACCGGCTACTGTATCTTCATGATCTGCGTCGGCTATCTTATTGGCATTGGCCATTGTAACGAAGGAAGATACGGTACAGGAAACAAGTATCATCAGGATGCTCCCGTTCAGGACATGATCGTTCAGAAGCCGCATAGGTTCTCCCGTCTCGTTTTCAGAAATAATGATGTTGTACCCGACCATCACCGCAGCCAGCGTGGCGGCAGCGGAAGCGGAGCTGAGCCCGAAAATGAGTCCGCCTTCTTCGGGGCGCAGCCTGAAGGTCTTCTGCGTGGCTTTTGCGGCAAGGTATTTGGTACTAATTGCCAGTACGGTCATCAACAGGGCGACCTTGATTGTTTCCCAGCTTTTAAAAAAGACCGTAAAGTCAATGATCATGCCCACGCTTATCAGGAAAAACGGGATGAAAATGGCATTTCCTACAAACTCGACCCGGTTCATCAGAGACGAGGTATGAGGTATGAGCCGGTTGAGGGCGAGGCCGGCAAGGAATGCCCCTATAATGGCTTCGACCCCGGCCAGTTCAGCCAGCAAAGCGGCGAGGTAGATCATTACCAGCACGAAAATATATTGTGAAATCCTGTCGCTGACTTTCTTGAAAAACCACCGTCCTATCACCGGGAATAAAAACAATACCGTCATACCGAAAGCCAGCACCGATATGCTGAGCCTGAACCAGAATTCACGGCCTACTTCGCCCTTGGCCATACCCACCGAAACCGCCAGCACCATCAGCGCCAGTATATCGGTTATCATCGTTCCGCCTACAGTGATGTTTACGGCCAGGTTTTTGGATAGCCCCATTTTGCTGACCAGGGGATAGGCGATAAGGGTATGCGATGAAAAAAGGCTGGCGAACAGGAAAGAAGTGAGCTGGGAAAAGCCCAGTATATAATACCCGCCGATGTAACCCAGGCTTAGCGGGATAATGAAAGTATACATGCCGAAAGCAAGGCTCTTCCATTTGTGCTTTTTGAAGTCGCCCATGTCGATTTCAAGCCCTGCCAGGAACATGATGTACAGCAGCCCGGTTGTGCCGGTAACGACAATGGCGCTGTCGCGGGGAAGCAGGTTAAGCCCGTTCGGGCCTACGATAGCCCCCGCGATGATGAGGCCGAGCAGATGCGGTACCTTTATCTTGTTGAGCAGCAGGGGCGCGCACAGGATAATGATCAAAAGTATCAGGAACTTCAGTACCGGGTCTTCGATAGGAAGTGATACGTCGTAAATATTGGTTAATATCATAATACTATTCTTTACCGGGGTTGCGGCTCAGCTCGACACTGAACCGGGCAGTGCACCTGTTGTCGATCGAGATCGTCCGGGTACCCTTTATTTTGTTTTGGCTCAGCTCGTTCAGCAAAACGTTCATTACCACCTGCTTAGATGCTGATGAATCGGTGCTGAAGCTCAAACTGATAGCGTTTTTGTTAAACGATGAATTGTATACGCGTACAAGTGCATTGTTGTTGATCACTTTTGTCACCATCCGGGTCGAATCGCTTGTAAACAGCCATGTATCGTTGCGCTGATCGCCGACTACATAATCGGCACAGTTTGATTCTGTACATACCACCTTGCTGTTCCAGTACCCTGCTATTTCTTCAGGCCAGGCAACAATCATACCGACGGTGTCTTTCATTGCAAGCAGGCTGTCCCGCATTTTCAGCAGTGAAAGGTATTCCGACTCTTTCATGGAAAATTGTTTTTCCCGCACCAGCAGGTTGCGTTCCCGTTGGGTAAGCCTGGCCTCACGCTCCTGGTCGTAACATCCGGTGAGCAGGAGCAAGGTGCCGGTAAGCAACAAAAAATCAGGTGTTTTCATAGACGGTGGTGTTGGACATATTTTCATTTTCAGTTTCCGGCACAGGGATTTTAAGGCAGCCGGAAATTAAAGATAGTATCCTCCGCAACGCGAGTCAACCTTTTCGGGGAAAGCCGGTTCGTTGAATTAATGAATTGATAATACTTCCGTTCATGCAAAATGACAAAGCGGACCTATCTTGCAATGGTATCGGCGGAAGCTAAATAATCTGCCGATTCTGTTTTTTCTTTTAATTGTTATATGATTCCCTTAAGTTTGTTAGGGACGACGGTGCAAGATCAGACTAACAGGTTTCCGATGGTATTGGACGAGCTCAAATTGTGGCAGGAAATACGTCAGGGTGACACGGAATCTTTTTCAAGATTTTACGATCACTTTGCGAAAGAACTCTTTCGCTATGGTTACAGGGTTTGTACAGACAAGGCGCTTGTTCAGGATACTATACAGGATTTGTTCATTCATTTATGGATGAAGCGGGACGAGCTTTCAGAGGTCCGTACAGTGAGGTTCTATTTGTACCGGTCGTTACGGAACAGGCTGGTGCGCCGGCAGGATTCCAACCGGTTTGTATTGTCGGACGACGGAAACTTTTCCGAAGAGTGGTGTTCTGAAGAGTTGGATGCTATTTCCAGCCGGATAGAGATGGAAGATCTGCAGGCCAGGCTCGACCGTCTGCATGCTGCCGTCGACAGCCTGCCGCTACGCCAGCAGGAAGTAATCCAATTGCGTTATTATCACGATTTCTCCTCCCGCGAGATAGCCCGGCTGATGGATATGAACGAGCAGTCGGTGAGGAATCTTTTGTGCAGGGCGCTCAGGCAGCTCCGGCTTGAAATCCCCCTTTTTCTTCATTAGATCCCTGACTGTACATTGGGCCATGGGGATGGCGCTTTTTCAGAGTTTGCTGGTTAGTATCTTATTGTTACGGGTAAGTTTCTTATTGTCAGCTGATAAGGTCTGGTAGTAGTTTTGCAGGTGCCAGGTTTTTGATCTTCGGAAATATTTTGTGAGTACAAAACCGGCAGGGCTGTATCTTTTATTCAAACGCATTACGCCGATGGATCGCTACGAGACCTATGCTCTTCAGGATTTTCTGGGAGATGATGATTTTATCCGTTGGGTGAAATATCCTGATTCAGAATCGGATCGGTTCTGGCAAACAGTTTTGAAAACCTTTCCGCACCAGGCGGATGTCATAGAGCAGGCGAGAGGGCTGGCTAAAGGGCTGACCTTATACCATCCGGTTGTTGCTGACGGCGACGTAAATAAAGTTAAGCAGGTATTGCTCAGCAGCATCGGTGAAAAGCGCGAAACCAGGAACTTTGCAGGCCGGTTGATGAAAGTTGCAGCCGTAGTCGCACTATTGATAATGACGGGCTGGTGGCTGAACAGCAGGAGACAGATGGCTTCCGCCGCAGTTACCGGAAATGTTATTCAGGCCGGCTTATGGCAGGAAGTGCGAAATGACGGCACCGAAATCAGCCTGGTCAGCCTGGCAGACGGAAGCACGGTAAAACTCAGGCCCGGTAGCCAGATCAGGTACAGGCTGGGCGGAGACGAAAGTTCGGGCCGTTTAAAGAAAAGAGAGGTCAGCCTGGAAGGAGAAGCCTTTTTTGAGGTAGCTAAGGATCCGGAGAACCCCTTCTTTGTATATGCTAACGGGCTGGTGACGCGGGTTATTGGTACGAGTTTTACAATAACAGCTTATAAAAACCAGGAAGCGGTCAGGGTGGAGGTCAGTACGGGGAAGGTTGCGGTGTACAGTGACAAACCCGGGAGCAGTGATGCCGGCAACGGAGGTTTGGTTATCACGCCGAATCAGCAGGTGGTTTTCCAGAAAAACGAAGAGCTGTTCAGGAGGGGGCTGGTAGAAAAACCGAGAATACTGGTCTCACCTGAAAGAATCAAAATGTATACTTATACAGATGCACCTGTAGCCAGCATTTTCAAGGCGCTTGAGCAGGTTTACGGGATCAGGATCCGGTATGATGCAGATCGCTTCAGGGCTTGCCACCTCAATATGGAATTGTCGGATGAATCGCTATACGAAAAACTGGACCTGATCAGCAAAGTGCTCGACGCAGACTATGAGGTCGAAGGCGTGGAAGTTGTTTTCCGCGGGGCCGGTTGCCATGATTAAGGAAATACACTAATAAAATTTCAATAACCTATTCTAATCTTAATGAGCCTATGATATGATGAAAGCAAGATCTCAAAATTAAGCCGGCAGTGCTGCCACACCACCGGCTGTTAAAATCCCGCAGCATTTTCAGCATGACATCTTAAAATAAGATGGCGGGTAGTTTTTGCATCTTTCCAATACAAAAACATCAGTAAAATAATGCGCAAATCTTTATTAAAACAAACCTTTCTATTGAAGGTTATGAAAATTTCACTCGCACAACTTATCCTAGGAGTGATATTTTCCGGAATTTCGTTGGCACATGAACTCGGCGCTCAGGGTATACTGAGTCACACAATCCATCTGAAGGTTAGAAACGGCTCTCTCAATGATGTGCTGCAGGCTATTCAGGAAGAGGCGGGGATAAGATTTGCATATCGTTCGACCCTGCTGCCTTCAGAGCGGAATATTTCTTTGGACGTAACCGGTGAATCACTTGAAACAGTATTAAACAGGCTTCTTATTCCCCTTAAAATAAGGTATGAAGTCACAGGTAAACATATTGTCCTGCGGAAGCAGTCAGTCAGTTTTTCGGAAGTCCGGGCACTTGAAAACCGTTCGGCCCTGATTGACAGGGTTGTCTTTCCCGATCGGACCCTAAGGGGAAGAGTGACCGATGAGAGAGGAGAAGGCATGCCCGGGGTCAATGTGCAGGTAAAGGGAACCCAGCAAGGGACGATTTCCGACAGCGACGGGAGGTTCAGCCTCGAAGTAGCAAGTGACGAGTCTGTGCTTACCCTGTCTTTTGTGGGTTATATTACCCAGGAAATCATCGTGGGGAGCCGCTCGAGTATAGAAGTACAGCTTGCAGTAGACCAGAAGTCGCTGGAAGAGGTAGTCGTAGTAGGGTACGGGACCCAAAAGAAGGTAAATCTTACCGGGGCGGTAGACCGGGTGGGTTCAGAGGTTTTTGAAAACCGGCCCATTACCAATATTGCCCAGGGACTGGTAGGGGCGGTACCCAACCTTAATCTCCGGATGCTGGACGGAAAACCCACGCAGTCGCCAAGCTTCAATATAAGAGGTACGACTTCAATAGGTCAGGGAGGCAGCGCGCTGGTGCTGATAGACGGTGTAGAGGGCGATCCTAGAATGCTTAATCCCAACGATATCGAAAGTATTTCGGTATTGAAGGATGCCTCGTCGGCTTCTATTTACGGTGCGCGCGCTGCATTCGGAGTGGTATTGATCACAACAAAAACGGCTGCCGAAGGAAAGACATCGATCACTTATTCGGCTAACTACGCATTGAGGACACCGACGTCGGTTCCGGACAATATTACGGATTCCTATCCCTGGGCGCAAGGCTTCAGCGATGCGTGGTCGAGATGGAACGACAATGGCAATACCCCGACGGCTGTCAATAAGACGATCGCATTTTCGCCGGCTTACCTGGCCGAAATAAAGAGAAGGTGGGAGGATCCTTCGCTTCCCAGGGTGGAGGTCAACCCGTCGACGGGTGAGTACCAGTATTATTACAGCACCGATTGGTACAGGGAGCTCTACAAAAGCCGCGTCAGCGCCCATGATCACAACCTGGCACTGTCGGGTGGGAATGAAAAAGCAACCTTCTACCTGAGTGGCCGTTATAACGGTCAGGAAGGGTTGTTCAGGTACAACAGCGACGATTACAGCATGTATAACCTGCGCGCCAAGGGCAGCATCCAACTGGCGCCCTGGCTGAAGGTGGAAAATAATACTGAATTCTCCAGTATGAAATATCATCAGCCCCTGAACGTAGGTGAAGGAAGCGGTATCTGGAGGAATATAGCCGACGAAGGGCATCCTCTGGCGCCTCTGCTGAACCCCGACGGGACGCTTTCTTTTTCAGCCGCTTATACCGTCGGAGATCAGTACATAGGCCGGAATGCCATCGATGAAAGCCAGCGCTTCCTGAAAAACAGGATTGCGGCCAAAGCGGAATTTTTTGATAAGGCGCTTACGCTAAGGTCCGACTTTACTTTCCAGAGCATGGATATCGGGTCGAAACAAACCAGGGTACAGGTTCCCTACAGCCGTTACCAGGGAGTGATCGGCTATACCGGTACCAATACAAATGATATACAGGATCGGAAAAGGACGACATATTACCTGGCAACCAACGTATATGCGGACTATGTGAAGACGATCGGCTCGTCGCATAACCTGGCATTGCTGGCGGGTTTCAACTATGAGCAGTCTATATACAACAACCTCACGGCAAGGCGTAACGGCATCGTATATTCTGATGCAGACGATATCAACCTTGCCCTGGGACAAAGCATTGTGACTACCGGAGGTTATGAGAAGTGGGCCATTGCCGGTGGTTTCTTCAGGGTAAATTATAATTTCAGGGAGAGGTATCTCCTGGAAGTGAACGGACGCTATGACGGTTCATCCAAATTTCCTACCGATCAGCAATGGGCATTTTTTCCTTCGGTATCGGCCGGATGGAGACTATCGGAAGAGTCTTTCTGGAGAGTAGATCCGAAAATACTGTCGAATGTAAAGCTGCGGGCGTCGTACGGGTCGCTTGGAAACGGGAACATAAAGCCCTATTCATTTACCGAAAACTTTGCGATTTCACAGTCGGGCAGGATTATCAACGGCATACGGCCGCAGAGGACGAGCCAGCCGGGTGTGGTACCTTCAGGGCTGACATGGGAAACTTCGACAACGGGCAACCTGGGCCTTGAGCTCAATAGCCTGAACGGCAGGCTGTCGCTAAGCGGAGATCTATACCGGCGTTGGACATATGACATGTTTACAGTAGGGCCGACAGTTCCGGCCGTATTCGGGACGACGGTGCCGAAAGGTAATTATGCCGACCTGAAAACAACGGGTTGGGAGCTTTCTCTGAACTGGGCGGATCAGTTTAACATGGCATCGAAACCGTTCAACTATAATCTTCGCTTTGTTTTGTCAGACTACAAAGCCATTATTACCAAATACAACAACCCCGACAAGAACCTTACCGACTACTATGAAGGACAGCGTGTAGGTGAAATCTGGGGTTACCAGGTAGAAGGGCTTTTCAGGTCGGAGGAGGAGATCAAAAACTCTCCCTCCCAGAGCAATATCCCCAGCACCAATACAAGGAAGAACTATCCGGGTGATATCAAGTTCAGAAATCTTGATGGCGACAACCAGATATTTCACGGGCTGAACAGGGTAGGCAATTCCGGCGATAAAACCATTATCGGGAATTCCGAACCGCGCTATACCTATGGTTTCAACATTTCGGGAGACTGGAACAACTTTTTTGTTTCTACATTTTTCCAGGGGGTGATGAAACAGGATTACTATCCCTCGCCCGAGGCGCGTTTCTGGGGCCAGTACAACAGGCCCTATAATGCCTATCCGCGCTGGCACCAGGACAATATGTTCCGCGAAGAGCTGGGGAATTTCGATGCCTACCTTCCACGACTGGTCGGGTATATTTCACAGGGGACGGGGAGATCGCTCAATGTACCTAACGACCGCTTTTTGCAGAATGCGTCCTATATAAGGTTGAGAAACCTGCAGGTTGGCTACACGATCCCGCCGCGGCTCCTGACCAAAATCCATGTGAGAGACCTCAAGGTATATGTATCGGGAGAAAACCTGTGGACCTGGTCGCCTATGTACAAATGGACGAAAGACACCGATGTTACCAACATTTACGGCTCCGACCGGGATCTGAGCGGCGGTACAAGCGGTGACGGCTACAATTACCCGATGCTGAAATCTGTTTCGTTAGGCCTGTCCATTAACTTCTAATCTACTCATCACATCAACTTAATACAGATGGGAACAATTAAGATATTCAACTCTTTACTAACGGCAGTTTTCCTGCTTGCCGTTACAGCGTGCGACCTGAGCGAAATCCCGGTCGATACCGCTACCAACCAGGCAGTGTTCGGCTCCGAAAGCGGGCTGGAGCTGTATGCCAACTCGTTTTATGACCTTCTGCCCAATACAGACGTGGGGGTGTTCCAGGATGACGATAATTCGGACCTGGTCGCAAGAAACGGCGTCGACACTTACCTGGCGCCTAACGCGCTGAGCCCCATCACAAGTTCGGGCTGGTCCTGGACCGACGTCCGGAATATCAACTATTTTATTGAAAATACTGAAAAGAGCCAGGTAGCCGCCAAAGGGCATTACCTGGGGGTAGCCAGGTTTTTCAGGGCTTTGTTTTATTTTGACAAAGTGAAGCGCTTCGGCGACGTGCCCTGGATCGACAAGACAATCGATGTGAATGACGAGACTGCTTTGTACGCCCCCAGGAACGACCGGTTTGAAGTGATGGATAAAGTGCTGGCCGACCTGAATTTCGCCATAGAAAACATCACGCTTACTTCCGATCCGAGCCGTACAAGAATAACCAAAGATGTGGCCAGGGCATATAAAACGCGTATCTGCCTTTTTGAAGCCTCTTTCAGAAAATACCACACCAGCTACAACAAGCAGGCCAGTGCCAATACCTGGTATGAGGAAGTCGTGAAGGAGGCCAATAATATAAACGGCTTTACTCTTCATAAGGGAGCTACTGAAGACCGTGGCTACAGGGAGCTGTTTATTGCAAGGACCCCTTTTGCGGATGAAACGATACTGGCTGTTGCGCTCAGCTCGAGCCTCCAGGTATTCAGCTCCGCCAACCGGAGGTTTATCAGCCCGACCTACGGGAACAGGCCCAGTCTTACCAGGCGGTTTATCAATACCTACCTGAATCTTGACGGAACACCGTTTACAGCCAACCCGGCTTATAAAACAACTCCTTTTACAGAGGAAGTTAAAAACAGGGATCTGCGGCTTAAGCAAACGATACGCCTGGGAGACTACAGGAGAACGGAAAATGGTGTTCCGGTGGTGGCGCCTCCGAACTTCAGCCAGACCCAAACCGGCTATCAGCCTATCAAGTGGTGCTTCGACGAACGCTTTCCCTACGACGATGAAAGCAGGAACGACAATGCCCATATCATCATGCGCTGGGGTGAAGTGTTGTTGAATAAAGCAGAGGCGCTGGCCGAGCTCGGGAACATGACGCCTGCGGAATGGACTGCCACAATCGGCGCTCTGAGGCAACGTGCGGGCATTACAGGTTCTACACTTACTACCCTGCCTGCTACGGCCGATCCGTATATGGTCGACTTTTTCAAAGGCAGATTCACCGATCCGGTCTTGTTGGAAGTACTGAGGGAAAGGGGAGTGGAAATGATATTTGAAGGATTGCGGCCCGACGACTTAAGGAGATGGCGGCTAGGAGAGCTTTTTCAGCAGGCTGAGATGAACGGGATGTACGTGCCTGCCCTTGGCGAGTACGACCTGAACGACGACGGGAAAAAAGATGTATATTTTTATCAGGGTACCAGACCGACGTCTTCTACGCCCGGGATTGTCTTTGTCGACGTTTCTCCCTCAACTGCAACGGGCAGGATCCAGTTGTCGAACGGTACTTCGGGTGAGATATTGTGGAATCCGGGGCCGCGGGAATGGGCAGACAAAAAATACCTTTACCCGGTGCCTGAAGCAGACAAGGTACGGAACCCTGCGCTGGGTCAGAACCCGGGCTGGTAATACCGGGCAGGCTGCATAAAAAAGGCCGCTTCTGGAGAGAAGCGGCCTTTTTTATGCTTTTACCAAAGGACCTATTTAGATGCCTTAAGCTCTTTAATTCTGGCTGCCTTGCCATGACGGCCGCGAAGATAAAATATCCGTGCGCGGCGTACTTTCCCTCTGCGCAGCAATTCAATTTTATCGATGCTCGGAGAAAGGATCGGGAAAATCCGTTCCACCCCGATGCCGTTGGAGATTTTGCGGACTGTAAACGTCTCGCCGGCCGTATTAGGGTTGCGGCGTTGAATTACAGTACCCTGAAACTGCTGGATACGCTCTTTGTTCCCTTCTTTGATTTTTACGTGTACTATAACAGTATCACCTGCACCGAAATCGGGGTACTCACCTCTGCGGTCTTCTGAAAGTGCCTCTACGAGCTTGATTAAATCACTCATGACGAATTTATAAATTAAAACTGTGAACAGCCCATAAGCCCAGCGGAAAGGGTGGCGCCCCCTCATATGACTCATTGCGGGAAAAACGAGTGCAAAAGTAACGATTTATTTTTGAATGCCAGGGAAGTGATTGAAAATAAAATAGTTTGCCGGAAGATAACAGGGAGATGAGGGCGGGCTTCGAAAAAAAATGAACTTTAGTGTTACTTCTGCATAGTCAGAATGTATTAATGTATAGATTTTGTTCTACGACATATCGTCGATATTGTTCTACGGCATTATTTACTCAGCGTTGTGAAAGCTCTAAGCCTGTCTGACTGCGATCCAGGTTTCTAAAATTGCAGAAAAAATGCATTTTTTGGGAATTTGTGTGTCAGACAGGTTTAGATTGCTTCTTTATATCTCCTATTGAATCTGCCTCTCGTCTCCCTGTCGGAATTCCTGTATACCGCTGGTTGAAACCCCCTGGACTAATAGTGATGTCGATCCTGCCGGATTTCACACGTCCGGTCTGACAGTTGGAACTAAACAGCCGGGAGGTGTGTACCGCTTTTACGTTTGGTCCGCTAATCCGCCGGAGCTTCTATCCTTCAAAAGTTGAGGCCCTTTTCCCGGATTGTACGATTCTTTTTTTAATTTAGCATTATTTACGAACGGGATTTCAATGCCGGTGTGCGCCGGTACCTGCAGATTCATATATGAAGCTGATTCTCAGAAGCATCTTTTTTATTTTTCCGGGCCTGGCGGTCTTATTGGCCTGGAATAGCCGCAGCAGCAATGTCGACTACAACGCCGACGTAAAACCTATCCTGAACAAACATTGCATCGGGTGTCATGGTGGGGTAAAGAAAGCCGGTAACGTGAGTTTTCTCTTCGAAGACGAAATGTACAATCCCGGGAAATCGGGTAAAATCGCGGTTATTAAGGGAGATTCGAAGCATAGTGAAATGATCCGCCGGGTCCTTTCGGACGATCCGGATGACAGGATGCCCAAAGATGCGCCGCCCTTGGGAAATGAGGAAATTGAAATCCTGAAGAAATGGATCGACCAGGGAGCTGAATGGGGAGTGCACTGGGCCTATAACAGAGTGGAAGAGCCGGATGTACCGTCATTGCGAAGCTGGCGGAACCTTTTCGGCCTGATCGGAAGTGACAAAGAATGGGTGCAAAATGAAATAGACTATTTTGTACTGGACAAGCTAAGGGAAAAAAAGCTGAGCCACAATACTGAAGCCGGGAGGGAAACGCTTATCCGGAGGCTGAGCCTGGATCTTACGGGTCTGCCGCCGGGAGAAGAAGAAGTGAAGGAGTTTGTCGGCGACGCTTCCCCGCAGGTGTATGAAAAGCTTGTAGACAGGCTGCTTTCCTCGCAGGCATTCGGCGAAAGATGGGCGGCGATGTGGATGGACCTGGCGCGCTATGCCGATACCAAAGGCTACGAGAGGGACGCCTCCCGGGTGATATGGAAATACCGGGATTACGTCATAGATGCTTTCAATAAAGATAAACCGTTCGACCAGTTTACCATAGAACAACTGGCGGGTGACCTTCTGGCAGGAGACAACGGGCTGCCCACGGACGAGCAACTGATCGCTACCGCCTTCCACCGCAATACCATGAACAATGACGAAGGGGGAACGGAAGATGAGGAGTTCCGTGTCGCGGCCGTTATCGACCGGGTGAACGCTACCTGGGAGGTATGGCACGGCACTACCTTCGGCTGTGTACAGTGTCACAGTCATACGTACGATCCTATTACGAATGACGAGTATTATAAGTACATGGCATTCTTCAACAATACACGGGATGAGGATGTTACGAGCGATACCCCGACTTTGCGCCATTATAAAACCGATGACTCGCTGCAGGCCGTCGCGCTGCGTGACTGGGTCGGCCGTTTCGATAAAAGAAGGGCAGCGGAAGTATACCGTTTCCTGAAAGTGACTGAACCGAAAGTCAATTCCCACGATTTTGCCCTCGGGCCCCGTTCAACATTGCTGGATTCGAAATATCTCGGTATTCAGCACAAGGGCTTTGCGATAGGGCCTTCTCTTACTTTTACAGGAAAGGAAAAAATGCTGATCGCCGTCGGTACGGGTAAAGAGGGGGCAAAGATGAAATTTTATACCGACAGCACCCGCGTTCTGAAAGTAGCGGAAATCGAGGTCCCGAAAACAGGAAGTACCTGGCGTGACTCCCTGATGGTAATTAAAATCCCCGGGCTCTCCGGCAGGCATTCGCTTTTTGTGGAAGTAGAGCATCCAAAGGCCCCCGAAGACTGGGTGTCTTTTAAGTGGATTGCCTTCCAGGAGTCATTTCCCGGCGGACCTGAAGGGGAACAGAAAGAAAAGGAATATATCGGGCTACTTTCCAGGCGGGTTCTGAACACGCCTGTTATGTGGGAAGGTGAAGGCGACCTTTTCAGGAAGACGAACGTTTTTGTGCGGGGCAATTGGCTGGTGAAAGGAGACGAGGTAACCCCTTCCGTACCGGCTTTGTTCGCACAACTGCCCGCCGACTATCCCGCAAACCGCCTGGGACTGGCCAGGTGGATGGTGAACCGCGATAACCCGCTTACCTCGAGGGTGATGGTTAACAGGTTCTGGGAGCAATTATTCGGTCTGGGCATCGTAGAAACCCTCGAAGATTTCGGATCACAGGGAGCCCCGCCTACCCACCGTGAACTGCTGGACTGGTTGTCGGTCCGGTTTATGGAGGAATACGGATGGAGCACCAAGAAGCTGCTTAAAACCATCGTAATGTCGGCTACCTACAGGCAGTCGTCCGGGACAAACGCCGAAAAGAACGAAGCTGACCCGGACAACAGGTGGCTGTCGCGGGGACCGAGGGTACGTCTCGGGGCCGAACAGGTACGGGACCAGGCGTTGGCGGCCAGCGGGCTGCTCTCGCACAAGATGCACGGGCCGAGTGTCATGCCGCCCCAGCCCGACGGTATATGGCTATCGCCTTACAACGGCGAAAAATGGGTAATAAGTGAGGGGGAGGACAAGTATCGGCGTGCACTTTATACCTATTGGAAACGGACGGCTCCTTACCCATCGATGACGACTTTCGATGCTCCAAGCCGCGAATTCTGCCAGTCGAGGCGCATCAGGACCAATACTCCGTTACAGGCGCTCGTTACACTGAACGACCCGGTTTATATGGAAGCTGCCGAGAGGCTTGCAAAGAAAATGTACGGAGTTTCAAAGGTATTGGACGACCAGCTTTCGCTGGGGTATTATTCTCTTACTTTCAGGAAAATTTCTCCTGAAAAGCTGGAGGCGCTCAAAAGGGTATACGGAGAAGCGCTTGCCGAATTTAAATCGGACACGAGCCGTGTAAGCGAGTTTTTGACCTACGGCTCCGAAAAAAGACCGGAAGCGGCCGCGATGGCCCTGACAGCCAACGTGCTGATGAACCTGGACGAAGTAATTACTAAAGAATAAAGCCTGTTAAAAGGAATCGATGGAAAACCTGATAAACGAGCTTGCCCACCGGCAGGCGGAGCTGCAGACCCGGCGCAATTTTCTTCAATGGATGGGAGTCACCAGCCTGGGGGCGATCGGGCTGGGCCACCTGATGTCGGGATGCGGCAGGGAAGCTGCAGGGCCTGCGCAGGCGATGGAAAGTACCATCAATATGCCGCAGTTCGCTCCAAGGGCGAAGCGGGTGATCTACATCCATATGGCCGGCGCGCCTTCCCAGTTGGAGCTGTTTGACTTCAAGCCTGAGCTGGCCAAATACCATGGCATCGATTGCCCTGCCGAATTCCTGGAGGGAAAAAAGTTTGCATTTATCCAAGGCGTCCCCAAAATGCTGGGCCCCCAGGGGAATTTTAAACAGTACGGACAAGCAGGCGCCTGGCTGTCGGATTATATTCCACACCTGAGCACGGTCGTCGATGAGCTCACTTTTGTAAAATCCATGCATACCGACCAGTTCAATCATGCGCCGGCGCAGTTGCTGATGCACACCGGTAGCGCGCGCCTCGGGCGCCCGAGCATGGGTTCCTGGGCGGTCTACGGGCTGGGTTCGGAAAATCAGAATTTACCCGGTTTTATAGTGCTCACTTCCGGTGGAAAGCAGCCTGACGCCGGTAAAAGCATATGGGGCAGCGGCTTCCTTCCGACCGTATACCAGGGCGTCCAATGTCGTACGGGCGGCAATCCGGTGCTGTACGTTTCGGACCCTTCAGGAGTTAAACGTTCCATGCGGCAAAAGACCATAGAAGCGATTAACGAGATCAACCGAAAGACCTACGAGGAAGTGGGCGACCCGGAGATACTTACCAGGATAAGCCAGTACGAGATGGCGTTCAGAATGCAGATGTCGGTGCCGGAAGTAATGGACGTCTCCAAAGAGCCTCAATACATACTGGACATGTATGGGGTTAAACCCGGCGACGGGACTTTTGCCATGAATTGCCTCCTTGCCCGCAAGCTGATAGAAAGCGACGTGCGGTTTGTCCAGCTCTTTGACTGGGGCTGGGATACCCACGGTACTTCTGCCGACGGGGCTATCGATATAGGCCTGAAAAAAAAGTGCCTGGTGTCGGATCAGGCTACTGCCGCACTGATCAAAGATCTGAAAATGAGAGGACTTCTCGATGATACACTGGTCATCTGGGCAGGTGAGTTCGGACGTACCCCGATGCAGGAAAACCGTAACGGACTGGTGCTGCCGTTTATGGGAAGAGATCACCACCTGGACGCTTTTACAATCTGGATGGCCGGGGGAGGGATAAAGAAAGGCCTTTCCTACGGTGAGACCGACGATATCGGGTACTATGCCGTAAAAGACCGGGTACATGTTCATGACCTGCAGGCAACGATCCTCCATTTGCTGGGTTTCGACCACGAGAAATTTACCTATCCTTTCCAGGGGCGAAATTTCAGGCTTACTGATACGGAAGGACATGTGGTGAAAGGAATTCTCGCCTGACAGATCCGGTATTTTACCGGCATTTTTCCATTTTTTCTTTGATTGCGGTTTCTTCTTTTGCAGACGACGGCTCTTTGTCCAGCGCCGACTGATAGTACATCAGCGCCTTGGTGCAATCTTTGCGGTTTTTGTAATAATCTCCCAGCAGAAGGTAAGGAAGGTAGCTTTCCGGGTTGTTGTTTATGAATCGCCGCTCTTCCGCATCTGAAAGCGAAAAGGCTTGCCCGGTCATCAGGTATTTGCGGATATCGTTCGCGGTCTTTTTAAATTCTTCGAAATTTCTGTAATCCTTCGTCGCCAGGAAAGGATCGGCCGGCAGGACCAGGTTGGAGTCTGCAGGAAAGGGTACCGGCGAAAAGACCTTTTTCAGGTCATATCCTATAAAAGCGCCGAGCTGGTAGGGGTTGGCCGAGACCCAGAGCTTGTATTCGCCTGGTTTGAAGACTATACCATGGTGAGCGAGCAACTGGTTGATCGACTTTGGATTGCCGTAGCCGATAAATTCGTCGTGTATGCCGAGCGTGTTCCTCAATATGGATATACTGTTTTGAAGATCCAGCGGAACGTTGTTGCCGATCAGCTCTTTCATACGGCTGAATCGATACCCGGAGTCGCTGTTTTCGATATTTTCCAGGTTGGTTTTTTCGGCGCCCAGTAGCCGGCCCTGGTAGTGATTGGAACAGACTGTAAGCGACGTCCCGGAATCGTAGACGTCCATCCTGGCAGGGGTTTTCTCGATAATTACCGCCCTGTCGTCGGTGGCCGAGCCTATCAGCAGGGATTCGCTTACAAAGGTTTCGCGGCTGCCGGCTATGGCAACGGCTTCTTCTATATTGGCTGCGTATTGGAGGATTTCCCGTGCGAGGATAGATATCGGGGTTTTAGCTTTATAGGGGATGTCGGATTTTGCAGCATTGAGTGTAATGGTAAGCCCTTTTTCGTTCATGCCCGAAACTACCCCCGTAAATCCCGCCCAGCCGACCGACGCAAATGCGTATCCTTTGTCCGGCTTCATAAAAAGCATCAGCTTGTTCCTCGCAAAGCCGTCACCCATATTAAAGTCGAAGTTTCGGCCAATAATCAGCGAAGAATCGGCCGAAAAGTCTTTATTTACTGCAAAGGAAGTGCAGCCAACCATATTCAGATCGGTCAGCGCATGGCCGATATCGTGCGCGGCATGATAGTTGAGCACCCTGTAGTAAGGCTTCCCGATGAAATTGAAGCTGTCTGAAAAAGATTGGGATATACCGTATATTTCTTCAAGGTTTTCCTGCGGGATGTATTGATCGATGTCCCGGTTGAACCACCCGACGAAATATTTTAGCCAGTTCAGTATGGATGCGTTCGGGATCATGCTCCGGATTTGTTCCACGAAGACATTTTCCTGCTCATTGACAAGTTCTTTGGCAAGGCGGCCGTAAATTACTCCCCGTTCATAGGGTGGACCTTCCAGGTACATTTCCCAGATCCCGTACCTGTTTTTACGAAGCCAGTTATTGCCGATACGATAGTAGCCGGGCGAGACTTCCGTCCTTACAGTATCGATAGGCGTGCCGGTTACCTGGGGCGGAGAAAGGCTCGTCCTGGAATTAAACCATATGATCAGGATGATGGCGAGCAATACCAAACCGGCAAAAAGCCTGAGCAGAAATTTCGGGAAGCTGCGGCGTAAGCTCATCAGGGAGTAAAAAGATTGGGATACGAAGTTAAATACAAACAGGAACATCCCGGTTCGTATTTTTGTAAAATAGATGCCAGATAATATGTGCTGATCTCCGATTGCCTATCGCTGACAGCCTTTTTATACAAACAGCCGCAACGAAAATATGCCGTTAGCTTCGGAGAGGAAACTGGATGATGGTACGATCCTGGGGATTTGGGACATCTCAGAATCGTTGGAATACCTGCTTCCAGCTCAGGCCCTTACTGCCGTAGAGGAGGATGAGCTGCAGAGGCGTCCCGGCCCTCAGAAGCAAAAACAGTTCCTGGCTGCCAGGATGCTGCTTGCGCACATGCTTGGAGAACGGCTCCCCATTTGTTATTTGCCAGACGGACGACCTTTTATCCCGGGCGGCTCCTTGCAGGTTTCGGTTTCGCACTCGGGAAATTATGTGGCGGTGGCGGTTTCTACAGAAAAGCAGGTTGGAGTGGACATCGAAGTTTTACCGAGAAAGTCATTATTAAAAGCAAAAGGCTACTTTTTGAACGATGGCGAGCAACAGCAGCTAACAGCGGACGATCCGGTAGAAAAACTGCACGTCTACTGGTCGGCAAAAGAGGCGCTTTTTAAATATGCCGGCAATGTGCAGCTTAACTTAAGAGATCATTTTTCGATCGAATCTTTCCGTTTTTCCACAAGAGGCAGGCTGAGAGCCGGGATTACCGGCGGACCGGAAGCACGTGCCGTGACTTTGTCGTACTGGCTGGAGAGTGACTATATTCTTGTAGTTACCGGGGCCTGATTGTTCATTATTCCCTGAAAATTTTACATTTGTGTTTTCGCGTTCTTTTATAAGCTTTATTATTTACTATGTCTCAAAAATCCTCTTTCAAGCTGACAGAAGACTGGACTTCCCTGGTCCTGGGCTTCCTGATTATATTTCTTTTCCTGGGCGGGATCCAGTTTGCAGCGCCTTCTTACAAATGGGCCGGTATGGCCGAGCTAACGGATTCTGTTTTGTCTTCCGGTAATCTGGGTAAAATCCTGATGCAGTTTGTGCTCGTCTATGTGCTTACCGTGTTGGGGTACTGGTTGAAAGGAGACCCTATAACACCGGTTATAAAGGGCTTCCCGATTATTTATGTACTGACGGCGATAGCGCTGATTATAGCGGGCAGCAAGGCCGTTAACGACCTGAATCTTGAAGCAGTTATTATCAGTCTTGCGTTGGGGCTTTTTATCAGGAATTTCCTTTTTGTACCGGAATGGCTCAAAGCTGCGCTTTCAACGGAGCTTTTTGTGAAAGTAGGTCTTATCCTGCTGGGAACGACCATAATATTCTCTGACATCCTCAAAGCCGGAACCCTCGGGCTGATCCAGTCGCTGGTTGTGGTTTTTTCGGTATGGTATTTTGCTTTCTGGGTATGTAAAAAGCTGAAGGTAGACGAAGACATGGCGCTGATGATTTCGAGCGCCGTCTCTATTTGCGGAGTGTCTGCGGCTATCGCTACATCGGGAGCGATTGAGGGAGATTCGAAGAAACTGTCTTATGTCATTTCGATGGTACTGATCACCGCTATCCCGATGATGATCTTTATGCCGATGATCGCCAGCTATCTCGGCCTTTCTGAGGCGGTCACGGGGGCATGGCTGGGCGGAAGCATCGATACGAGCGGTGCGGTTGTAGCTTCCGGAACCCTGGTAGGAGAGGAGGCGCTGAAAATCAGCACGATAGTTAAATTTTCTCAAAACGTCCTCCTCGGATTGGCAGCTTTTGCCATCAGCATTTACTGGACCTATTCCAAATCCGCTGCCAATTCCAACGGACATGTGGAAAAGCCTACTCTCGGTGTCATCTGGGAGCGTTTCCCCAAGTTTGTTATCGGCTTCCTGGCAGCTTCGCTGATTTTTTCGTTTTTGCTGGACGAAGAAACGGTTTCAAGCGTAAAAGGCTGGATCAAGAGTGTTCAGGGGTTGTGGTTTGCCCTGGCATTTACCAGCATAGGCCTCGAAACGAAATTCTCGGAACTGTTCAGCCAGGACAATAAGAAGCCGTTGTACGCCTTTGTGACTGCCCAGACTTTCAATATACTTATCACGCTGGTGTTGGCATACTTCCTGTTCGGGAGCTGACCTGTTCGGGGTTCTACCCCCGGTTCCGGTCCCGGTCCCGCGGATTTCGCTGCACTGCATCCGCGGATATGAACGTGGCGTCCTTGCAGGACGCTAGACTCCGAATTGGGTTAAGTGATGGTCAAGATGCTTATAAAACAGGATGTTCCATTCCTCCTTTGTCAGAGGGCCGAACGAATGTGACTCTTTGCCGTCGAAATAATCTTCGCCTGATTGCTGTGTCCTCGTGATGTAGTCGATCAGGCGCTTTTTCTCTTTCCCGAAGTCTCTCGTGTCGGTGATAAGAAATTCGGGAGCGGTCATGCTATTCTTTTTATACGGCTGCTCGCCTACAACAGTTTTTTTGACAAACAATTTGAGTAGAAATTTTTTAAAAGCATTGGGTTTCGGGTACTTGTTGTCGTATACAAACTCATAGGTGACGCAACAATGGGCGAGCATCTGCCCGACGTTCATTTTCCCCCAAAGGGGCTGAGAGGCAGGACTCAGGTTATTGATACGATCTATTACTTCAGCAGTTACTTCGCGGGTAAATATGTTCTTCATTTTTTTGTCCGTATAAAAATCATGGCAATTGCGCTGGTTATTACGCCCATAACGAAAGCTCCGATAGCTCCCTGTTTAGCATAATTGGGATAGTTGAAATTGGCTTCTGCTTCGGCGGTTGTTTTGTAATAGCCTAGTTCTACAGAGCGCTTTATTACATTCGGAAAATATTCGGGAGTGATGACGTACGAAGTAACCCACTGTGTAAGCGGACTGATCAGCGCAATGATCAATGAGAGAATAATCCCGGAAATCAACCCCTCCCCATAGCTGATTTGTCCGCCGTAAAAGTTCTTCTTTTTATCCTTCAGCGCCAGTACCATCACCCATATAGCAGGGATGGCAAAGAGGTTGGTGAGATAAAGATGGTAATCGATGTACTTTCCGTGCAATCCGGACAGCTTTTCCAGAACCATCCATAGCAGGGTCATCCCCGAAAAGATGACGGCCCATTTGACTTCGATCGCAATGTTTTTCATAGTTATCGGGTGTTCAGGTGCAAGATAGGATAATCAGCGACCTAATTTAACAATATTATTGCCCAATAAATACAAGACCGGGTGTGGACTTATCAGGAGTTTATTACACAAGATGATACGAATTCCCGCATGGTTCTACAAACCTCTGCCGTGTGCGGAGTGCCGGATATTGCCCGGGTCGGGAAAAGGAGAGGGGCGCAGTCGTAATATAAGTAGTGAAGCACGGTTTTTTTTGCAGTACCGGTCATTTGCATTACCATTTTACCAAACCGATACCTTACTATGGAAAGCTCAGAAAAAATCCCCGTAGAATCGTTTCCTCCGCAAACCCAACACTCGCAACCCGGGCTACAAACCGAAATGGTCCCGCCCCCTGATACCGAGCCGCGTGTGTACGGCAGGCGCGGAAAGCTAAGCGGGAAGATAGCTGTTATTACCGGTGGCGACAGCGGGATAGGAAAAGGTGCTGCACTTCTTTTTGCCGATGAAGGCGCCGACCTCGTTATTGTATATTATAATGAGCATGAAGATGCCCGGGAAACCGAAAGTGAGCTCAGGGCGCGGGGAAGCGACGTGTTGCTGATTTCGGGAGACCTGAGCGAGGAAGCGTTTTGCAGGCGCGTAGTGGAAAATACCGTCGAAAAATTCGGGAAAATCGACATTCTGGTAAATAATGCCGCGGTCCAGTTTCCGAAAGATTCTCTTGAAAAGATTACCAGCGAGCAGCTCGAGCTGACGTTCCGGATCAATGTATTCGCGCCGTTTTACCTGACGCGCGCCGCGCTGCCCCATATGGAAGCCGGAGGCAGTATCATCAACTCTTCGTCTATTACTGCTTTCAGGGGAAGCGAGAGGCTGATGGACTATGCCGCAACAAAAGGAGCGTTGATTTCCTTTACACGATCATTGTCGACAGCATTGATAAAAAGAGGAATACGCGTAAATGCCGTAGCGCCGGGACCTATATGGACGCCGCTTATCCCGGCCAGCTTCGATGCTGAAGAAGTTGCGAGCTTCGGAAAAGACGTACCCATGGGGCGCGCCGGGCAACCGCATGAAGCGGCGACGGCATACCTTTTCCTGGCGACCGATGACTCCAGCTATTTTACCGGGCAGACACTGCATCCGAACGGTGGGGTAGTCGTTAACACCTGAAACCACCTGAAAGATGAAAAAGTATTCGAAAAAGGCGCAGGAACTGATAGGGCGGATCATGCGTAAGAAGAAAGCCGGGAAGCTGTACAGCAGCAGCGGCGAAAAGGTAACAGACAACAAGCAGGCTGTAGCAATCGGTATTTCCGAAGCGAGGGAAAAAGGCTACAAAGTACCTCCGGCATCGGGAAGTACCGGTAAAAAAAAGACTGCAGGCGGCAGGAAAAAAAAGTAAACCGCATGCATGCAGGAGCCGGCTTCATCCACAGGGAGCGGTCTCAATCGTCGTTTCCGTTTTCCGGGCAAAACCTGTCGGATGCTTCCGCGCACGTTCTACAACCACATTCAGGACAACCAAAAACATCATTGCCGTCGTACCGGCCTGTGTAGCCGCAACCGATACACGAAAACAGGCCGGGAAACGGGACTGTACTGTATTTCTTTCTGAACTTTTCAGGGCAGATATCCAATCCCGGCCTGACATCTTTCCCGGGTTGGCGGAAAACGCTGACGTCTCCGTTGACTTCCAGAATAGCGCGCCTGACCTGGCCCAGGTGTTCTACACCCCTGATGCGCAGCTCCATGAAGAATTCGTCAGAAGAGATGCTTTCGCTAACAAAAAAGTCGGTAAAGCGGCCGTCTTCTATGATATTAACCGCTTCTCCCTCAATAAGGCGCTCAAGCCGGGGCCATTTCAGAATCAGGTAAGTGGTGAGACGGTATACCAGGATAATGGTTGCCAGTGTGAAAACAACAGGAAGAAGGCCGACTTCTTTGTAAAAAGCGACGTCGCCTGCCGCCGATCCCAGGGTAAGGATGATAACCAGCTCAAAAAGTGTAAGCTGCCTGATGCCCCGTTTGCCGGTACATTTCAGCGCAACCAGGACAAGTATGAAACTTAAAGCGCTTCTTAGCGCGACCTCGCCGAGAAACGACCAGGCTTGTCCTGCCAACAACAGATCTTTAAATGGTTCCGGCATGTTTTAACAGGAGTAAATATGAACTAAAATCAGCCCTGGCGTATCTGTTTGCTAATTTAAAAAATTAATCAAAAGAGGAAGCCGGTAATCCTTCAGCACCGTCCGTTTTCCGTCAGCCTCTTAAAAGCATCTGTAAATTTTATAAGGTCATCCTTCGTTTTGGAGTCGATAGGGTGGCCGTGGGTACCGAATTTGCCTTTTACGCCCTGGATCAGCAGTGTTGTTTCCGGTATAAAGCTCGTCATAACCGTTTTCATTATTAACTGCAGTTCTTCATGCCCTTTTTCACCATTAGCCGATGCTGTTATAAGACCTGCAGGCTTATCTGAAAATATGTTTGTGGAAATGCACCATTCTATAGCATTTTTAAGACCACTCGGGATGCTAAAAACATATTCTGGCGTACAGATTAAAATACCGTCTGCATTTTGAATGCTGTTTCTAAGGTCGAGAATAGCCTTTGGTGTGTTGACAACTGAAAGTTCGGGATCGAAATGCGGCAGGGTTTTCAGATCGTTGAAAATTACCACATCGAAAATACCTTTTGTCAGGTCTGCAAAGTAGTCAATGATTTTCCGGTTTGACGAATTTGCGCTTGCACTCCCGTTTATTACAAATATTTTTTTCATTTCAGTCGCTCCAACACCCCTTTTCGCTTCACGATGTTTTTGTAGTCCCACTGTATCTCCCGCGATTTTTCGAGCCACCGTTTTAAATCTCCGGTATTGATTTCATCAACTGAGTTATAAAAAACAGAGGCGTCTTTGAATTTTACACCCTTTGTGTCCAGTTGCTCTTCCCGGAAGTCGGCTCCGCTCCAGAACATCAGCCGCAATCCTTGTTTCTGTTTGCTGTATCCTGCAACAGGGTTGCCATCGAGAAACCAGACGGGGTGGCCGTGCCAGATTTTGTTTTCGGCTTCCGGCAGGTGTGCGGTGATTTCCCCGGCGAGCAATTCGCAGATGGCCCTGTATTCCGGCGTTTGTGAGCTATTGTAGTCCGAGATACCTTGTGAGATCGCAGCCATATCCTTAATTATCTTTTCAGGTCTGAAAGCAATTCGTCGAGGTTTTGCAATGCCATTGAAAAACCTTCCTTCAACCCCATTGAGATCAATGTCTCAACATCTTCCCACGTGTTGTGCTGCAAAGTTACGTTTACGGTTGTAATGCCGTTATCCTCCGAGAAAATATTCGTCCATAACGAACGCGGCTTTCCGGAGTTGTCATTTCCATGCTCGTCACAGAATGCGTCCAGCCACGATACGAGCTTTTGAAATTCGATTTTTATATAGTCGGCCTTGCACCAGTGAATTTCATCTTTGGGACTGATCATATAGTACAGCCACGTTCCGCCTTCTCTAAAGTCCAGTGTTTTGGTCCTGTTCCGGTACGGTTTGGGCGCCCACCACTGATCAAGCAGTTCTGCGGTTGTCCATGCCTTCCATACCAGTTCGAGATTGCCATTGAACTCGCGCTTTACGTGGATAGTTTTATTTTCCCTGTTTACGGAAAAATCGAATAGCAGACTACTTTTCATTGTCAAGGTGTTTTGTTTGTTCTGTTTTATTTTAGCTTGGAAACCATTTGGTTGCAAATTTATGTGCAACTTTTTGGTTTCACAATTTTTTTATGATTTTTTGATATGTGCGGCTTGAGGCGGTATTGAGTGGGAGGGCTGTTAACGGGCTATTTTTGAGTCCGGCCCAGTTTTTCAATTTTAGCAAGCCATTTCTGCCGATAGGCATCTGTCGATAACCTGATAGGGCCGATGGTAGTTGCTCTTACTGGTTTTATGCCGCAGAAATTCAGGGTCATCTTTTTCATAGCCCAGTAGGTGGGCCTCCTGTTCGCAAGCCAGTAAAACCAGGCCGGCTGGTCAAGCGTAGAGATAATCCTTGCCGACTTACCTTTCAGAAGCTTATCCCACCAAAGGGAATTCTCTCGTTTGTTAAAGACAAATCCGGGTAAAAATACCCTGTCAATAAAACCTTTGAGCAGCGCCGGGAGAGAACCCCACCAGACCGGGTATACCCAAACCAGGTGATCGGCCCATTTTATTTTTTCCCAGGATTCGAGCAGATCGGGTTCGAGCTCGGTTCTTTTCCTGTAGCCAAATTGCAGGTTGGGGTTGAATTCAAGGTCGGCTACGTTAATTTCCTTTAATTCGGCTCCGGTTGACAGGGCTCCTTTTTTGTAGGCTTCAGCGAGAGCATGGCAATAACTTTGTTTGTCGGGATGTCCGTTTATGATGAGTATTTTAGTCACTTTTCTTTTTTTATGCTTTGCGAGTTTCATTCAGGTTTATAACTGTGTTCCGACAGACCACATGTTGCCTCCGAAATCTTTGAACGTTGCCCGCCTGTCCGGATCGCTTTCACTTTCTTTTGGGCGTTCAACTATTTCACAGCCTGCTTGTACAGCTTTTTCAAATGTTTCGTCAACATTAGGAACATAAACGTGCATAACCAGTTGAACAGGCGGAAATTTTTCCGATGAGTCGCCAAGCATTATAACGGAGTCGTCAACTTGTATTTCAGCGTGCATGATTGTGCCGTCAGGGTTGCTATAGCGCCTGAGTTCCTTTGCGTCGAAAATTGTTTTCAGCAGGTCGATCAGCTTTTGCGCGCCGTTAACAATAAAATAAGGCGAAACTGAATTGTATCCCGTAGGTTTAAATTGTTTGCTCATTAACGTATTTTATAGATTCCATGCAAAGCTCGCGTAAGGTTGAAATGTCTATGTCTGAAAGCTTTTTTACATAGATGCAGGCTTTGCTTATTTTGAATTTTCCCAGTCCGGCCAAAAGTTCTTCACTCTTTTCGGTCGGAGAATAAACGTATAGTGAAAACGCAGCTTTTCTCGGCGAGAAGCCAATAATAGGTGCGTCACCTTCATGCCCGCTTTCATACTTATAGTGGTAGTTGCCGAACCCGATGATGGTTGGGCCCCACATTTTTGGCCCGAAGCCTGACCATTCCGTCATTAGCTCGATCAAACGGAGGCTGTCGGCTTTTTTCTGATCGTTATCAACGTAAGAATTTACAAAATCCATTACGTCGATTTCTGTGTAGGTTGTCTTTGTTTTTGACATTTCTTCAGATCTTTCAATTAGCGGCTTTCTTTACTCCAGCTTTTGAGTGAATTTATCCATATCGTATCCATATTTTATTCAAATATAATAATTGTTTCCCTCAGGCTGAATCTGATTCCCCGAGATAAGTTAGCTTATTTTGGGCCTCAAAAAACGTTTTGGACGGATGTGGGTAAAACTATAAGATTTTAGCAATTTCAAAGTGCATTCCATCTCTTCTTGTAAAATGACCTCCCCAGTAAAATCCATTTTCATTGGCCAATTCAACCAATTCTCTTACACAGCCTTTCTGTCCGACCAAAGCAGGCACTGCGCCGAGTTTATTCCAGGCGTAGTTTATATCGAAGGCGCTGCCAAAGGAGTGATTGCTCAATGTTCTTCTGCTGCCTCTTACAAATCTTGCGTTGAATGAGCCATCCCACGTGAGAATGTTGTGTAAAAGATTATTTTGTTCCCATTCGTTAAATAGTTTTATCAGTTGGTTTGCAGCTAGCTTATGAAAATAGACAGTTTCGCTTCCTTTTACAGGTATTAATTGTCTTATACTTATTTTAACGATATTTTCATTGGCCCAATTATTCGTTATCCTGATTTTTTCGGGGTTGTCAGGAGTGGGATCGGGTGTAAATACTATTTTTCCAAATATTTTTTCCCTCTCTTCATTGGTCACCAATGGTGAGAAACCAGGCTTTCCGGGGAAAGCATCGCTGGTGATATCGGGCCCTTCGTCTATTACAACCCCGAAGCCGAGGAGCATTGCTTTTCCTGCCGTATAGTTGCCTACTTTTCCGTCCGGGTTTAAATTATGTATCCTCTGAAAAGCTTTTGTAGACTCGAAAGTTGGCTCGTCAAATTTTCCGTTAATAGGGCCTGTATATAGTTCTTGCCCCGTTAGAAAATATTGCCAGTTCTTTACGTCATTTCCGGTACTCCCTAGTTTTAGTAATTTCATTTCCCTGACTTTTATGGTGAAGACTATTTATAGGTATTAATACCGACTTGCTATTTTTCTTTTTTGACAAAGAATAGTCCGATAGATCCGCTAACTACCCCCTGAATTGGTACAAGGAAAAGGTTACTTTCACTCATTAGTTGTATAATCGGTTTTTGGATCATAGGTTGTAAAAGTATAATGAGAGAAATAGACATAAAATAAAAAATTGACAAACCGGCAGTTAGTTTGTAATAGAACATTCTAATTTCAGATGTATTATCTTTGTTGTTAGTGTCCGTTACAAATACAGTCAACATAAGCGTCAGGTTTGGTAAAATAAGTCCAAAAAACCAGCCCCATGCTTCCTGATTTTTATTTTCAAACTTTCCAAGAATATATTGCAGGAAGATTAATAGAAATAATATTGCAGAGAATCCAAACCACATATAGGCTATTTTTCGCTGCCCTTCGTAAAAATTAATATTTTTCATTTTTACTCTTTTAGATGATCGTATACTTTGCTTCTTGTAAGATGAATCTTGCCATTCATCGCAGAAGGAATTATAATATTTGATTCCTGGTCATTTTCATTCTTCTTAAATTCATAGATCAGAACATCAAAGGAGTGTCCGTCATTTAAAGTAAGTGCTCCTATCTCACTAGGGAGCCTGTTTGTGCCGGAAATAAGCCAGTCCTGTGTTTGTTGTCGCGTAGCTAATGTGTCGGAGTATTTGTAATACTTATCTGTTACAACAAAAACAATACACCTGTAGAAACCGGGCTGCGCGTACAGGAGATCTTTTAAATAGTTTTTCAGGGAAAATTCCCGGTGATTGTCCCCTCTCCATCTTTCACTATCCGGCTTAGGGGTTCCGTCGGTGTTTATCTTTTCCAGTTGGGTAACGAGCGCAAACCCATTGGGAACATAGAAATAGCTTTTCCGGGTGTAGCCGCATTTTTCCAGAGCACTGGTAAGCTTTTTATTTACGTCACTTAACGTTTGGCTGCCTGAAAAGTAGGTCTTTGGTATTTCATCTGTTGCAGAAGGCTGCGGGGGAGGTAAGGGGAATTTGGGGAATTCCGATAGGTCTAAACTGTCGGTTGCCAGCTCTACAGGTTCTTCTACTGACTCAACAACTACTTCCTCCGTCTCAGTAGGGTTTGGAGCACACGTAATGAAGTGAATAGCAATAAAAAGAATCGATAGAACGCAGATCGTTATCGTTTTCATAGTTTAGAATCTTTATAGCCGTCGTATACAGAATTTTACAATACATAGGATACTTAAAAAAACTCCAAAACCCGTACTGCTGACATGATACTTCTGAGATTGGGACTACCAACTAAAACGTTAGATAACGATCAGTTAGAGATTTGGTCATAGGTTTGCAGGAAGGTCTTTATTGTAAGTATAGCTAAAAAACTTCTTATAATAACAATAGATGTCCATTTTTTACTTTCCGGTCATTTATCCCAACTTTCCCGGGCCGGCAAATGCCTCTCGCCGGGTATGGGTACACGCATACCCTGTCAGGTATATGCAGCCTTCTCTCCAAAATTCTCGCGCCCCCATTTTCCCAACGCAAAAATCGCCCTAACTTTGCGGTATGATCGCGATTACTAATCTGAGCTATTACCTGGGCGACAGGCCGCTTTACGAGGAGGCCTCACTTCACATAAAGCCCAAAATGAAAATCGGCCTTATCGGCCTCAACGGAACAGGAAAATCTACGCTTCTGCGTATTATAAACGGGGAGTACCAGACCGACGGGGGGAGCATTTCCAAGTCGGGCGATTGCACTATCGGGTTCCTCAACCAGGATTTGCTTTCGTACCAGACCGACGATTCTATACTTTCAGTGGCCATGCAGGCTTTTGAAAGGCAGAATGTACTGCAGAGACAGATAGACAAGATCCTGCATGACATGGAGGTCGATTATCACGACGACCTCATCGATAAGCTGGCGCGCGTTCAGGAGGAATTCGAGGCGCTCGACGGCTATTCTATCCAGTCGAAGGCGGAGTCTATCCTGGAAGGGCTCGGGTTTTCGACTACCGACCTGCAGAAGCCGCTCAGGGAGTTTTCGGGAGGGTGGCGGATGCGCGTCATGCTTGCAAAGCTCCTGCTCCAGAAGCCGTCGCTGCTGATGCTCGATGAGCCTACCAACCACCTTGACCTTCCGTCTATCCAGTGGGTAGAAAAATATATCCAGAATTATGAAGGTGCCGTCATTGTTGTTTCTCACGACCGGGAATTCCTGGATAACGTCGTGGACAATATCGTGGAGGTATCGGGAGCAAAGCTGAACCATTATTCGGGCAACTATTCCTTTTACATCGAAGAAAAGGCGCTCCGGAACGAGATACAGCGGGGCGCTTTCGAAAACCAGCAGGCCAAAATCCGGCAGACGGAACGGTTTATCGAGCGTTTTAAGGCAAAAGCCACCAAGTCGCGCCAGGTACAAAGCCGGGTGAAGTCGCTGGCCAGGATGGAAATGGTCGAGGAGGTACTGGATGAAAATACGAAGGTGCATTTCCGCTTCCAGTTTACTACCCAGCCCGGGCGCCACATCCTTCACCTGGAAAACATTTCCAAGGCATACGGTGACAAGCAGATCTTAAAGAACAATACCATTTCAATCGAAAGGGGTGACAAAATAGCCCTGATCGGGGCAAACGGTAAAGGGAAATCCACCGCGCTGCGCATCGTGGCCGGTACTGAAGATGTGGACGGTGCGAGAAGGCTGGGGCACAACGTCGAATTTACTTTCTACGCGCAGCACCAGCTTGAGTCGCTGAATCTTGACCACAATCTTATAGAGGAGCTGAAATATGCCAATCCGACCAAGACGGAGGCTTCCCTGAGGACGGTGCTCGGGTGTTTCCTGTTTACAGGCGACGAGGTTTTCAAGAAGATAAAAGTGCTTTCGGGAGGCGAGAAATCGAGGGTTGCGCTGGCAAAAGTGCTGCTTTCGCAGGCCAACTTCCTGCTGCTTGATGAGCCTACCAACCACCTCGACATGCAGTCGGTCAACATCCTGATACAGGCGCTTCAGCAATATGAGGGTAGCTATATCGTGGTATCACACGATCGTTATTTTGTCGAGTCGATTGCCAACAAAATATGGTTTATCGAAGACGGGCAGATCAAGGAATATCCCGGGACATACGAGGAGTATTGTATCTGGATGGAAAGCAGGACCGGCAACGAAGCCGTATCTGCTGCTCAGAAAACGGCGGCGCCCAGGGTAGAAAATAAACCGAAAGCCGACGACGAAAACCGTGCCAGGCGCAACCAGCTAAAAAAGCGGGTAGACGAACTCGAGGACGAGATTACGCGCCTCGAAAAGCAAAAGATGGAGTGGGAAGCCCGGTTGGCAACGCCGGAAGTGTATGGTGATGCAGGCAGGCTCGCAGAAGCCAATAAGGCGTATGACCAGGTGAAAGCCCGGTTAGAGGACGTAACTCAGGAGTGGGAGGCTGCAGTAGAGGAGGCGGAGGTGTGATGTGGTGATGTGGTGATGTGGTGATGTGGTGATGTGGTGATGTGGTGATGTGGTGATAAACCCGTTAAATTAAGTTAACTCGCCTTTATCTCCCTTTTGGTAACGGATTAATCCTTACTTTTGTGACCGGACGTCTCAAAGCGCACTCTTAAATAAGAATGGCAAAAAAGAAGAAGATCGGCAGTTATCCCAACACAATGATCGTGGTAAGTCTTACCGCGGCGCTATTCCTGATCGGGTTCTGCGGCTTACTGGTGATTCAATCCAGGAAGCTCGTTTCCGTCATTAAGCAAAACCTGCAGATAACGGTTTTTCTGGAGAAGGACCTCGGGCCTGCCGAACGGGAAAATCTTTACAAGGAGATCCGGGAGAAGCCTTTTATCCTGAAGGGGGTAGATTCGTCGGTCGTTTTTGTGTCGAGGGAGCAGGCGGCCAGGGAGTTTATCGAAGGGACCAAAGAGGATTTCACCACTCTTCTCGGCGAGAATCCGCTTCTCGACAGCTATCGTGTGAAAGTGGATGAAGAATATTTCAACGAGGAAAAACTAAAAGCGATACAGGGCCAGCTCGAGCGGCTGAAGGGTGTTCACGAGGTGGTTTATCACCAGGACCTGGCCGACCAGATCAACCGGAATATTTCAAAAGTGTACCTGGTGCTTGCTGCTTTCGCTATCGTGATGCTCATTATCATCGTGATCCTGATCAACAATACCATTAAGCTGGCGATCTATTCCCAGCGCTTCCTGATACGCAGCATGCAGCTTGTGGGGGCTACCGATAGTTTTATCCAGCGGCCTTTCCTGATGCACGGTGCATTACAGGGCGTAGTGGGAGGGGTTCTGGCCTGCATTTTCCTGGTTATACTGCAGCAGGCGGCCGTCCGCAACATAGAGGGGCTGGTGGTGCTGCAGGAATATTCCAAGCTGGGCATCCTGTTGCTGGTGGTCATTTTGCTGGGAGTCCTGGTCGGGCTGGCCTGCACTTACCAGTCTTTATCCCGCTACCTGCGTATAAGCCTCGACGACCTTGCCGTTCGCCCCGATCAGGGCTATTTTATCACCTCTTTCAATAGAAATGGT
>CAZLTN010000011.1:0-94584 GCA_964562455.1 uncultured Cytophagales bacterium | reverse complement strand
TCATACAACAATTGTATATCTTCAATAATTCCGGAAATATCCCAATCCGGGCTATAATTGTCTGCCGGCGCGTGATATTTATTCTGATCGTATTCCTTGTGTTTCGCTTCTCCGGCCTCAGTTCCCCCGTTCCAAAGATCTGATCCGCTGTTGGTGTAAAGTGCAGGAACTCCGATTTTAGCGAAATTGAAATGGTCGGAACGGTAATAGGTACCCGCGGAAGGGTTTTTCTCGGATTTCAGGTAGCGGCCCTGCTTTTTTGCGGCTGCCTCAACATACTCGTCCAATTCCGACTGGCCCTTACCCACTACGATAACGTCTTTCGTGCGGCCGAAAGGCGCAAGAGCGTCGATGTTGATAGCGGCTACTGTTTTGGCAGGACGGTACACCGGGTGCGTCGCATAGTAGGCTGAGCCGAGCAGCCCCTGTTCTTCTGCGGTTACGGCCAAAAACAGGATAGAACGCAGCGGTTTCGATTTACTCCGGGTAAATGCTTTGGCGATTTCAAGAATAGCCGCGATTCCTGAAGCATTATCTACCGCTCCGTTGTAAATGGAGTCGCCATTTATTTTCTCGCCGACACCCAGGTGGTCCCAATGTGCCATATAGACAATATATTCATCGCTTCGTTCGGTGCCGGGCCATACGCCGAGTACATTATGCGAAACTGATTTTTTGATGCTGTTCTTCACTGTTACGGAAGCAGACAGGCCTAGCGGGACTGCCTCGAAGCCTTTTTCCGCTGCTTTTTTAAAAAGCTCCGTCGATTGTCCGGCGGCCTCGAAGAGCTTAGAGGCGGCTTCCATCGAAATCCATCCCTCTACCAGCGTTTTAGGGTTTTTCTCACCGGAATCCTGCAGGTTGAGCTTTGGTCCCGACCAACTGCTCCTTACGACATTCCAACCGTAGCTGGCAGGACCGGTATCATGGATAATCAGGATTCCCGCAGCTCCCTGCCTTGAAGCTTCTTCAAACTTGTATCTCCACCTGCCGTAGTAAGTCATATTTTTTCCCCTGAAGAGCGTACTGTCCACATACCCCGGATCGTTTACAAGCACTACTACGGTTTTTCCTTTTACGTCGAGACCATCGTAGTCATTCCATCCGAATTCGGGAGCTGTAATGCCGTAACCGGCGAAGACCAGTTCCGAATTCAGCAAGCCGGCTTCCTCATCCATACGTCCCGAGTTAATTACAAATTCGTCCAGGTATTTGAAAGAGAGCGACTTGCCCTTTCCGCGAATCCGAAGGTCACCTGTCGGTTTGGAATCGATTTCTACCAGCGGGACTTCCTGGAAATAGCTGTCGCCGTTACCCGGTTTGAGGCCCAGCTTTGAAAATTCATTGCTCAGGTAGGTTATTGTTTTGCTTTCACCGTCGGTAAAGGGCATCCTGCCTTCGAGAGAGTCGTGCGCCAGGACGGAAACGTGGCGTGTAAAATCCGAGCCGTCTATCAATGTCTGGGGTGAATCTGACGAAGTTTCTCCCTGGCAGCCGGCCAGGAAGCAGGTAGTGAGAAAGGAAATTGCTATGGCTATATTTTTCATTAAAATAAAATATATTAATAAGCTGTAAACTAGACTATTGCTTCACGATACGAAAGCCGAACACCTCGCGGCTGTACAAGCACTGGTCCGGTGGCTGAGTGGCTTTTGATCCGGTGACTGAGCCGCTTTTGATCCGGTGGCTGAGCGGAGTCGAAGCCACACTATTTCAACGTTTCGTCAAGCCAGCCGAAAAACTCGCGGTGCCATAAAAGCGCATTCTGGCCGGTGAGTACCCAGTGGTTTTCTTCGGGCAGGTAAAGCAGCTTACTTTTGATTCCCCTGAGCTGGGCGGCCTGGAAGGCCTGCAGCCCCTGTTCTATCGGGACCCGGTAATCCTTTCCCCCCTGTATGATATAAATAGGTGTGTCCCATTTTTCAACAAAGTTACTGGGCGACTGGCTGAATGACCGTTGCGCAACAGCGTTGTCCTTCTCCCAGTATGCACCGCCTTTTTCCCAGTTTTCGAAGAATAATTCGTCGGTTGTCCCGTACATGCTCCTGAAGTCGAAAACGCCGTCATGCGAGATAAACGATTTAAACCGTTTGTTGTGTACTGCCGCCAGCGCAAATACTGAAAATCCGCCGAAACTGGCACCTATGCATCCTAGGCGGCTTTTGTCGACGTAGGGTTCGCCTGCTACATGGTCTATTGCGCTCAGGTAGTCTTCGATTACCTGCCCGCCCCAGTCCTTGCTTACCTGCTCATTCCACTCGGTACCGTGGCCGGGCATGCCGCGACGGTTCGGAGCCACCACTATATATCCCTGGGAGGCGATCAACTGGAAATTCCATCTGAAAGAATAAAACTGGGTCAAAGCCGATTGCGGTCCTCCCTGGCAATAAAGCAGGGTGGGGTATTTTTTTGTAGGGTCAAAATCCGGCGGGTAGATGACCCAGGTAAGCATTTTTTTATGATCAGTCGTATTTACCCATACGCGTTTCGTAGAAATTGGCCTGATACCCGCAAGCCGGGCCGAGTTTACGGAAGTCAACCGCTTCATTGTGCCGCTGGCGATGTCGACAGCGAAAAGCTCCGGCGGGTTGCCCATATCCGCCCTCGAAACGATTAGCTGCTTTCCTGCCTGCCCGACAATCGCGTTGACGTCAAAATCGCCTTTGGTAACCTGCCTTACCGGAGGGAGCATTTTTGTGAGCCCTATATTCCTGACTTCAAAAAGCTGGATCGTTCCGTCTATCGGGGCCGTAAAATACAAATGCTGGTTGTCGTTTCCCCAGATAAAGCTCTCTACATGGATCTCGTCGCGGTGACCGGTAAGATTAACCTTGACACCCTTGTTCAGCACAACCAGGTCCTGTTTGTCGGACTCGTAGCCATCGCGTCTCATCCGGAGCCAGGCCAGTGTACCATCGGAACTGAAGGCGGGCGCTACGTCGTAGCCGGGGTTGTCTTCCGTCAGGTTGCGGGTCGTCCCTTTCTCAATATCGTATTCGTACAGATCCGTATTCGTGCTGACGGTGTAGGCCGTTCCGGCCTTTTTTTTGGTAACATAGACGACCTTTTTGCTATCGGGGCTCCAGATATAATCCTCGTCCCCTCCGAAAGGCTTCTGCGGACAGTCGTACGGTTCTCCGGGCATCAGGTCTTTTGCTTCCCCGGCCTGCCCGTTTGTCAGCGGTGATACGAATACGTGATCATACGTGCCGTCTCTCCAGGTATCCCAATGCCTGTAGTCGAGCGAAGTGTAAACATATCCATCTGACCTGGGAAGGTCGGCGTAGCGGTCTTTGCCTGTAATTTTCTGCAACGGTACAGCCTTATGGCTTAGCCGGTACCGGCCGTCGGGTGAAGTGTTTTTGTCGGCAACCAGCAGTTCCGGACGGGAAAAACCAGAGTTCCTTCAGGAACGGCATCCACGTCACAGTCGGACTCGTAGCCATCGCGTCTCATCCTGAGCCAGGCCAGTGTACCATCGGAACTGAAGGCGGGCGCAACGTCGTAGCCGGGGTTATCTTCCGTCAGGTTGCGGGTAGCCCCTTTCTCAATATCGTATTCGTACAGATCCGTATTCGTGCTGACGGTGTAGGCCGTTCCGGCCTTTTTTTTGGTAACATAGACGACCTTTTTGCTATCGGGGCTCCAGATATAATCCTCGTCCCCTCCGAAAGGCTTCTGCGGACAGTCGTACGGTTCTCCGGGCATCAGGTCTTTTGCTTCCCCGGCCTGCCCGTTTGTCAGCGGTGATACGAATACGTGATCATACGTGCCGTCTCTCCAGGTATCCCAATGCCTGTAGTCGAGCGAAGTGTAAACATATCCATCTGACCTGGGAAGGTCGGCGTAGCGGTCTTTGCCTGTAATTTTCTGCAACGGTACAGCCTTATGGCTTAGCCGGTACCGGCCGTCGGGTGAAGTGTTTTTGTCGGCAACCAGCAGTTCCGGACCTGAAATTTCTGTGGCCACTCCGCCTGTCACGGGTATGGAATAATATTTCCTGGCCATTTTGTTTTCAACCACGTCGGGAAGGGCGACAGTATATACCGCCGATTTTCCGTCTTTGCTTATTCCTACGCCGGTTACCCGGCCTAAACTCCAGAGTGTTTCGGGAGTCAGAAGGGATTGCCCGAAAAAAGGTATGGAAAGACAAATGAGATAAGCCAGGATCGGTGCTTTTTTCATAGTAGCTTAATTTGCTGATATCGACGCTTTTTAACCTGCCGGGAGGAAATTCATTACGGCTCTTAGGTTAAAATTCAAACATACAAATTCTGCCTCGAAAAAAATAGTGCGCCGGAGTCAAAATGGAGGGTACTCATAGGTTGTGTTCGGAGTATTTAAACAGGTGATGCCTTCAGCATTGACCAGTTAAGGGTAAAGTGATGAAAATTTCGTTTTTATGAATAACACTAAGAGGTTAAGGAGGGATTCGCCGCTCATTAAGAGGGGATAATGGACGCGACGGCGGCCGCCTAGTTCCTCCGGCTGTTTATTTAAGTTTTCTTAATTAATCTTACATTTCTTAGTGGTTAACTCTTTTTGAAAAAATCTTAGTATTACAATTATGTCTATCGGAATTAGAAGTTATTTAACTGCAATTGTATGTGCAGCCCTCCTGTTGGCGGTTTTGGATCCTTCCGGCGTACAGGCTCAGAAAAAGGAAAAAGGCTGGGTGTCTCTCTTCAATGGTAAAGACCTTACGGGCTGGAAGCAGCTTAATGGTGAAGCAAAGTACGAAGTGAAGGACGGAGCTATCGTGGGTACCTCTGTGTTTAAAACCCCCAACTCATTCCTGACCACGGAGAAAGATTACGGTGATTTTATTTTTGAATGCGAGGTGCAGGTAGATGATAAGCTGAACTCGGGAATACAGTTTCGGAGCCTTTCAAAGCCGGATTATCGCGACGGAAGGGTGCATGGCTACCAATGCGAAATAGATCCTTCGGACAGGGCCTGGTCGGGTGGTGTCTATGATGAAGGCAGGAGAGGCTGGCTTTATCCTCTCGACGGTAACCAGGAGGGCAGGAAGGCATTTAAACGTAACGCCTGGAACCACTACAGGATAGAAGCTATCGGCAATACCATCCGGACATTTGTAAACGGGATACAAACGGCATACCTGATCGACGATCTGACACCGAGCGGTTTTATTTGTCTGCAGGTACATTCCATTCCGAAGCAGGAGCTGGAAGGGACCCAGGTGAAGTGGAAGAATATCAGGATCAAAACAGCGGACCTAAAGCCAAAGGCAGTAAAAAAAGAGATCCATGTTGTTAATCTTATCCCCAATACTTTATCGGGAGTAGAGAAAGACCAGGGGTTCAAGCTCCTTTTTGACGGGAAAGACGGAAGCCAGTGGAGGGGTTATAAGCAGGAAGGGTTGCCTAAAGGCCGCTGGGAGTTTAAGGACGGAGCCATTACAATCGCCAAAAAAACCGAGGACAGCAAAGGGGGAGGCGACCTGATTACCCGGGAGAAATTCGGGCCGGTTTTCGATTTTAAATTCGAGTTTAAGCTGACTGAGGGCGCCAACAGTGGTATCAAATATTTCATAGAGGAGAGAGAAGATAAAAAATCCGGGCTGGGCCCTGAATACCAGGTTCTTGATGACGAAAAGCACCCGGATGCGAAGAACGGCATCGACGGCAACAGGACGCTGGCCTCTCTTTATGACCTGATTGCTGCCGAGAAGCCGAAAAACAGCCTCAGACCGGTGGGAGAATGGAACTCCGGCCGTATAGTAGCGCTGGCTGACGGAACTGTGCAGCACTTCCTCAACGAGCAGAAGGTAGTGGAGTACAAACGCGGCGATGCAGCCTGGAAAGCGCTTGTTGCACGCTCGAAATTCAAGGATGAGAAAGATTTCGGTATGGCTGCTTCCGGGCATTTACTGATCCAGGATCACAGCGACCAGGTTTCCTTCCGAAGCCTGAGGGTAAAACAGGGAAATTGACGGTTTTAATTATAAATGAGGTATGGTTAATGTCGGAGTAGAATGTCCGTACCTCATATTTAAAGTCTCAAAACAAAGCTGATATTAAATACCATAACCTAACAATAATGAGTAACAGGAGAGATTTTCTTAAAAAGGCCGGTTTGGCTACTGCCGGTTTCGCGGTGGGAGCCAATTCGATGAATGCAGCCAGTTATCGCCGGATATTGGGTTCTAACGATCGTGTCCGTGTCGGGATCGTCGGTTTTTCAGACCGGTTCCGCAGCTCGCTGGCGCCAAGTATGATGGATCATGCAAAGGAGCTCAACTTCGAATTTATGGGCGTGTCGGACCTGTGGAACCGTCGCCGTGACGAAGCCGAGCAGTATATGACGTCGAAAGGCTGGGCAGCGCCGAATTTCGTTAAAGCGCGTAACAATGAAGAGCTTTACGCCCGCAAGGACGTAGATGCGGTCATTATCAGTACGGCCGATTTCCAGCACGCGCTGCATTGCGCGGAAGCTGTTAATTCCGGGAGGGACGCTTATGTGGAAAAACCTTTCGCAGAATCGCTTGCAGATGCGAAGATAGCTTTGGCAGCGGTACAGAAAACAAAGAAAATTGTACAGATCGGTTCCCAGAGGCGGAGCGCCCCCAATTACTGGGCTGCCTATGATTTTATCAGGTCAGGTAAATTCGGCGATATCACCACTGTCGAAATGACATGGAACGTGAATCAGCCCGGCCGCTGGCGCAGGGCCGGACTGGTATCCGAAATACGTGAGCAGGATACCGACTGGAGCCGCTTCCTGATGAACCGGCCGAAAGTTGCCTGGAACCCGCGTTATTACCTGGAATTCCGGTTGTTTTATCCCTACTCTTCAGGGATTCCCGGGCAGTGGATGGCCCACCAGATCGATACCGTACACTGGTTTACAGGCTTGGAAGCGCCGCGCAGCGTGGTAGCCAACGGAGGAGTTTATACCTGGAAAGACGGCAGGACCAATGCCGATACTTTCACGGCGGTCTTCGAATACGGTCCGTTCGACGATAAAACCAAAGGATTCCAGGTGATTTACTCTTCGAGGTTTAATAATGAAGCCGGTGGGGTTAAGGAGTATTATTTCTCCAACGGGGGAATGATCAACCTGGATACCAACGAGATTACTCCCACCGGAGGGCTCCAGGAGAAAAATGCGAAATCCATGGGGTTGTCGGCAAATCTCCTGCCGAAGCAGGAGCTGAAAGCCCAGGCGAGAATGGAAACCGAAGCCAATACGGGTGCAGACTCCATGACGTCGGCCCACATGCGCAACTGGATGGAATGTGTTCGCAGCCGCAAGGAGCCGAATGCTCCGGCCAGTGCAGGCTTTAACCATTCGGTGGCCAATATCATGTCTACCCAGGCATTGCATACAGGCAAGAGGGTAAGCTGGGATCCTAAGAAAAAAGAGATAGTTCTCAGCTAAGATCCGGCGAACCATGAAGTGTTTTCTGACTATATCCCTGCTCTTCGTGGCAGGGATATGTTTTTCACAAAAGAATAATGTGAACAGCCTGATCAGTGTAAAACATCAGCCTTCGCAAAACAAAGTCGACGTGACGGTAGGCGGCAAGCTGTTTACAAGCTACTATTACCCGGGGCCTCAACTGATAAAGAAGCCGGTTCTTTACCCGGTGTATTCACCCGGAGGTAGCCTGGTGACGCGGGGCTGGCCGCTTGATCCGCGACCGGGCGAGCGGGTCGACCATCCGCATCACATCGGGATTTGGTTTAATTATGAGGATGTCGATGGAAATGATTTCTGGAACAACTCGATACAGGTAAACAGGCCGGAGAGAAAGTTCGGCACCATCTTGAATACGAAAATAATTAGCACCCAAAGCGGCACGGAGAAAGGAAAGCTGACCACAACCAGTGATTGGGTTGATCACAGCGGGAAGCGTTTGCTCGTTGACACCACTCATATAGTTTTTCAGACAAATGGAAAATCGGTCTATCTTATAGACTATGAGATCACGCTTAATGCTCCGGATCAGGATGTCTTTTTAAAGGATGTGAAAGACGGGATGTTCGCCATTCGCCTGGCACGTGAGCTGGAACTGAAATATAATGAACCGCAGCTTCTGACCGGGAAGGATGGAGTTGAAATGAAAGAAAAGATAGTGGATAACGGGCGGGTGTCGGGTTCTTACTTTAATAAGGAAGGAATAAAGGACGATGACGCGTGGGGCAAGTCTTCCGAATGGTGCGCTATGACAGGAAAAATCGGAAAGGAAGATGTTACCGTAGCCATTATAGACCATCCGGGTAATTTTGGTTACCTGGAAGGACGCTGGCATGCGAGGGGGTATGGTCTTTTCGCCCTGAATTCCGTGGCGAGGAAAGCGTATGACAAAACCCAGCCTCCCCTGGAGTTCAGTATCCGGCGCGGAAAGTCGGCGCGGTTCAGATATAGGGTAGTGGTGGCATCGCAGAAATTAGGGAATGTGCAGCTCGATCAGTTGCAACGTGAGTTTGCTTCAGGGCGGCAGTGAGAAAAGGGAAGGGTTTATGTAAAAGAGAATAGGAGGTCAAGGGGATTTACACAGAGAACCGCAGAGGGAAAAAGAGGGCCACGGAGGGGCAGCTCCGGAGGAGCGGTGTTGGATCCGTATATAGAAGACGAAGATCCGTGGGATACTAAAAAGGTCTTGGGACACACCTCTCAGGTAGGTAATTCCAAACCTTAAACTGAACGCGTCAGATCCGGTAGGATCGACATAATTTAGTAGCCCCGGGTTTCAACCCGGCAGCAGCGACGGAAGTGCCGCAGGTACGACACATATAAAGATCGTTATCAGAACCGGTGTATCGTCGTCCGAATGTGCCGTACCTCCGGCACTCTGGCTGACGCGTGTATCACCCGGACCCCGGAATTCATTCCGGGGTTATGATATGGACGACCCTCCGGGTCTACGCTTTCTATGCAGAACCCAGCCATATGACTAAAATAAGACTCTCCACAAAAAGTGAGATTGAGCCAGGATCCGCGGCATTTCGTAGCTCAGGGTTTCAACCCGAGGACCTTTGGAATCGCAGGCACGACCCGTTTAATCCCAGGTTTTATATTTTGTATAAAAGATGTTATTGTCTTTTATTTTTGCCGATGGTTTTTTAGATTTGTCAATTCTCGGGAAAAATCAGAACTAATTGCAGTCGGATAAAATGAGATCAGCGCACTGCCGCCTAGTCTTAATGGTGTCGGCGGTTGTTTTTCTTTTTCAGTGGGCATGCACCCAGGAGCAGAAGCCTGCCGGTAAAAAGAAGAAGACTACAGAGACAATCGCTGTCCTGGGTGCGCTTCCGATGAATGTCGCCGATCCGCCTGATAATCCCACTACTACGGAAAAGGTCGAACTGGGAAGGTTGTTATTTTTTGACCCGGTATTGTCCGGGAATAAGGATGTTGCATGCGCTACCTGTCATCAGCCCGACTTTGGGTATGCAGAATTTCTCGAGACATCGATCGGGGTAAACGGAAGGGGAGTCGGGAGTAAAAGACGGTTCCTGGAGCCCAATGATATTCCTTTTGTCAAGAGGAATTCCCAATCGATTCTGAATACGGCTTTTAACGGCATTACAAATTCAGGAACCTATCATCCGGCGTCCGCCCCTATGTTCTGGGATTTGCGTGCCAAAGGACTGGAAGAGCAATCGCTTATCCCTATAAAAACGCTGGAGGAGATGCGGGGAAACGGGTATGCGGAAGAAGATATCATCGGAGAGGTAGTAAGAAGAGTAGCGGAGATAAAAGAGTACGTCGCATTGTTTGAAAAGGCATTCCCTGGTGAGGCGCAGCCCATAAATGCCGGGAATATGGCCAAAGCGATTGCTTCTTTCGAAAGGACCCTGACAGGCGGGAACACGAGGTTCGACCGCTATATGAGAGGCGACAGCGGCGCCCTTTCGGCAAGCGAAAAAGACGGCCTGAACCTTTTCCTTTCTTCGGGATGTGCGAAATGCCACAACGGGCCGATGTTTTCGGATTTCAAGGCGCATGCCCTGGGTGCTCCCGATTCGGATAACCACAAAACACCCGACACCGGGATGGATGAGAATTTTACTTTCCGCACCCCTACTTTGCGGAATCTGCGCTATACGGCTCCGTATATGCACAGCGGGAAGTTTACGACCCTGAAGCAGGTGCTGGAGTTTTATGAAGATATCGCCGGCGGGAAAATCCGTAACCCTCATGTAAAGCCCGGACAGATAGACGACCTTGTAAAAGAGATGACGGTGAATTTTAAAGACATCTCGAGGATAGTCGAATTTATTAATGTACTGAACGACGAATCGTTCGACAGAACAACGCCCGAAAGGGTACCAAGCGGCCTTCCGCCCGGAGGGCTATAGCAGGCTGCAAATGGCTTTAATATAATTTTCTGTCAAAATAATAGTATGTTATTTTGGATTTAAGATTTCTTGCGCTTAATATTGTAGGACATATACCATATTTAGGATATATACTATTTAAAAATGGAGACAGATTTTAAAAGCCGGACATTAGTGGATTGGGTGGAAAGCCGGCTCATCCAGGAGATCCGGGATAACCAGTTGGGTTCCGGGGCGGAGATGCTGAACGAAAAGGAGCTTTCGGAAAAGTACGATGTAGGGCGGAATGTAGTGAGAGAGGCGCTGAGCCGTCTGCGGATGCTGGGCATCATAGAAAGCCGCAAAAAAAGAGGGATCGTGGTGTCGCAGCCCAATGTCATGTTCAGCTTCAAAAAAGTTGTAAACCCTTTTATGTTGAGCAGGGAGACGATTATCGACCTGCTGGGTATGCGGGTCTCTCTCGAAATAGGCTGCGCAAAAATGATCATACACAATATTTCAGATGAAGATATCGAGGAGCTGAGGGCGATTGTAGCCCGGGAGAGCGCAATAGATAGCCTGAAGGTGGACATCGAAATGGAGAGGGCCTTTCATTCAAAGCTTTACGCCGTATCGAAAAATAAGGTAATGCTGGATTTCCTGGATACGCTTCTGCCGGTGTTCAAATACGTGAACGAGAACTATGAGGATTTCGACATGTTCAACCGGGAGCGCCGGGGCAAAGGGAGGTTTATCAGGCACAAGGATTTTATACCATACCTGGAAGCCAGGGACGTGGAAGGCTACCAGAAAGCAATGGAAGACCACCTTGCTGCATATATCGATTACATCAATCATTCGCACCTGGGGAGGAATAAATAACGATCAGATAACTGGAAAATGCAACATTTCAAAAAGCTTGAAGGCTTGATTACGGCGGTTTTTACGCCATTTAACGAGGATGGATCCGTTAATCCGGATATTATACCGGAATATGCATCGATGCTCAGGCGCCGGGGAATTTCGGGCGTGTTTGTGAACGGGTCCTCCGGTGAGGGGGTTTTGATGAGTAACCCTGAGAGAAAGAAAATGGCTGAAGCCTGGAAGGCGGAGGCGGGTGAGGATCTCCGGTTGATCGTACATGTGGGGAGCACGAGTGTGGAAATGAGCAAGGAACTGGCCGCTCATGCCGCAGGGATAGGGGTGGATGCGATATCGTGTATGGCCCCGCCTTTCCTTTCGACATCGGACGTAGACGTGATGACCGATTATTGCAGGCAGGTAGCGGCCTCTGCTGCGGATGTGCCTTTTTACTATTACCATCTTCCGGTGGCTACGGGTGCGCACCTGAAGGTGCACAAGCTGCTCCAGAAAGGAAGCTTGCTGATCCCCAACCTGGCGGGGGTCAAATATACCCATACCGATTTTATGGATATGCACCAGTGTATCGCCCTGGAAGGCGGCCGTTTCGACGTTCTTCACGGTCATGACGAGATACTTTTAAACGGCCTCGTGCTCGGTGTTAAGGGAGGGATAGGGACCACGTACAATTTTGCACCGGAAGTTTATACTGCCATCATTGATGCCTATGAGCAGAATGACCTGGAGGCAGCCCGCCGGCACCAGAGGGTTTCTATCAGGCTGGTGGAAATTATGCTGAAATACGTAAATGCCATTGTTGGCGGGAAGGCAATACTGAAGCTTGCCGGGATAGACTGCGGCCCCTGCCGGACGCCGCTGCGGAATCTGAGCAATAAAGAACTGCAGTCGCTGGAAGAGGAGCTGAGAGTAGCAGGGCTTTTTGGATTGCTGACGGGGCACTATGAAACGGTTCAGTCGGCGTAATATACACTTCGTTTTCCATGAAACACCTTCTGATCCCTGCTTTGGTTATGCTGTTTTGTGGTTGTACAAACCGCGAGAGTTCCCGTAGCGAAAGCCCGTACCTGGAGGCCATCAGGGAAGCAGGTACGACATCTGACGACTTTTGGGTTCGCGTTCATGCGATCGAATTCCTGATAGACCTGGGCGATATGGAGGAAGCTTCGCGTCTTGCAGAGAGCTGCCGCGGGTTTGAAACGGAACCTCAGAAAAGAATCGGCTACTGGCGTATGAAATATCGCCTGTCCGGACAGGCAGAGCAACACATATGGCTCGACAAAATTCTGGCATCCTATCTCGATCGTAATGGCCTGGACAGGATACATGCTGCCGAAACACTTGCCAAGCTGTCTTATCCGCTCAGTAAGACAGACAGCAGCCTGACTATGCAGGATCTGGCGGGTGGCGGAGCCCTCGGGGCTTATGTAAAGTGGGGGATGGCCCTGCCGGCCGATTCTGCTTCAGAAGTTGACTTCGATATGCTCCTGCAGGCGGTCGAGGATACATCGTCGCTTGAAAGGAGGACAGCCGCTTATGCGATTACTTTTCTCAAACCTCTGCCCGAACAGTACAGAAGGCGCCTCGTTGCTGCGGCGGATGCTGAGGAAGAAGGCTCGGATGTCCTTCCTTACCTGCTCCATGCGGGATTCATACAGGACAACCCAGGGGACGATGTAGGACGGCTGAAACTGCGGTTGTACAGCATGGCTGAAATGCCGGGAAAGCCGGCCAGGATAGAACTATGCAAGGCGCTTGCCGACCGGAGCGACAAAGAAGACGAAGCGCTGCTGCTACGGATTTTCAATCTTGAAAACCCGGTCTCCGAAAGCAGTGCTATTGTGGCCGGAGAATCAGGGCCTGCTAACCAGGATGTAAAAATTGCTGCAGCTTTTGCTCTTGAAAAGAGAATCAGAAAGAAATAACTCAAATAAATGACGCCCATGATAAAACTAAACCAACAGAAAGCTTTTTTTTCAGGTTTCCTGATATTGATGTTTTTCAGCTTCACCGGCCTGACAGCGCAGACGCCGGAAGGAATGCAGATCAGGAAGATATGGGATGGTGCCCAGCATAGCGCTTTCACAGATCTGCTCTACTTCAAAGGGGCTTTTTATTGCTCTTTCCGGGAAGGATCGGGGCATGTGCCGGGAGTTGACGGTACCGTCAGGATCCTGCGTTCGACCGACGGCCAGAACTGGACAAGCGTCGCGGATCTCAGGAAAGAGGGAATCGACCTGCGCGACCCGAAACTCTCCATTACCCCAAAAGGAAGGATAATGGTGATCATGGGAGGCTCCATCTACCGTGGCGGAAAAATAGAAGGACGGAAACCGCAGGTGTCGTTTTCGGACAGGAAAGGCGGGAATTTCTCAGCACCGGAAGAAGTGCAGATCGATCCTTCCATTGTGTCGTGGGGTGACTGGCTATGGCGGGTGACCTGGCATAAAGGGACCGGCTACACGATGGACTACCAGATTGGGCCGGAGGAGAGAAAAGGTCCGACCGCCATGTACCTTCTTAAAACGAAAGACGGGAAAAAATTCGAAAAAGTGTCGAAAATCGACCTTGACGGTTTCCCGAATGAAGCTACGGTACGTTTTGCACCGGACGGGAAGATGCATGTAATGATCAGGAGAGAAACAGCCGATCAGATGGGCGTATGGGCGGTCAGCGAAGCACCTTATACAGACTGGAAGTACAATAAAATGAATATCCGGTTGGGCGGCCCCAATTTCATTTTTACTCCCAATGGAAAGATCATTGCCGGTACACGCGTCTACACTCCGGGTATCTACACCGCTCTGTTTGCCGGTACGCCTGAAGGGAATTTCAAAGAGCTTGTCAGCTTCCCCAGCTCCGGCGACAACAGCTACCCCGGACTGGTAATCCGTGATGACAAGCTATGGGTTTCCTATTATTCTTCACATGAGGGAAAATCGTCTATTTACATAGTAGAGATCCCTATGAAAAGCCTGGAGCCAAAGTTGTGATTTTTCTGCTGCCCGGCCGGCGGGAGATATAAACAAAAAGAAAAGGAGCTGCGTCAACAGCTCCTCCATTAAAACCCCTGGAACGAAGTTTTAAATTTACTAACCGCCAAAATTATGAAAAAAACGATACCGGCTGCTACCGGCAGGCTTGATTTGCGCCTGCCGAAAGCCATCGGGATTGCCTTACTGGCCTGCCTGTTCCAAACGGCAACTACTGGAGGCCGGGCGGAAATACCGGTTTCCGTCTCCCTGAACCAGAGAGAAATAACCGGAAGAGTGGTTAACGCGGAGAGCAGCGAACCGCTCCCCGGTGTAAACATTGTAGAAAAAGGTACCACCAACGGTACGGTAACTGACGCCAAAGGGAGCTTTAGTCTGAATATTTCCGAAAATGCGGTGCTCATCTTCTCCTTTATCGGGTTTGTTACGCAGGAAATTCCCGCAGGCAACCGCACTACGCTCGATATCATGATGAGCGAAGATACCAGGAGCCTGGGAGAGCTGACGGTGATCGGCTACGGAACGCAGAAGAGTACCCAGGTTACAAGCGCTATTTCGAAGGTAAAAGCTTCTGACATCGATGAGCGGCCCATCAGCAGGATTGACTATGCAATGGCAGGCAAGCTTGCCGGTGTGCAGGTACAGGAAGTCAGCGGCGCTCCAGGCAGGGGCCTGGCCGTTAAAGTGAGAGGAGTGGGCTCTATCAATAATTCTACGGCGCCTTTGTATGTCGTGGACGGTTACCCGATCAACAGTGGGCTCGATAATATCAATCCCAGCGACATCGAGTCGATAGAGGTACTGAAAGACGCTGCCTCTGCCGCCATCTATGGATCCAGGGGCTCGAACGGAGTAGTGCTCATTACCACCAAATCGGGAAAGAGCGGCAAGCCCCTTCTGCAACTGGACACCTATTACGGCATCCAGGAAAGGTTCAGTAAAGTAGATGTGCTCAACCGTGACGAATATATAGAATTTGCCATCGAAGAGCGGAACAACACCTGGATGCTGCAGGGAGGAAAGGCGGACGACCCGAACTCGGTGAGGACCAACGCCAACTACTGGATTGACCCGCTGTGGCTTACCGACCCGAAATCTTTCCCGGATCACGACTGGCAGGACCTGATTTCAAGATCGGCGCCGGTGCAGAATTACCAACTGTCGGCCTCGGGTGCGAATGAGTCCGTCAGCTACTTTATTTCGGGAAATTATTTTGACCAGAAAGGGATCATTATCGGCTCTGACTACAAGCGCCTGGCGTTCCGCGCCAACGTGGAAACCAAACTGGGAAGGAACGTGAACATCGGCCTGAACCTTTCGGCGACCTCAATGAAAAAGAATGACTCTGAAGGAGACAGCAACGGCGGACCTGTGAGCAGGTCCACACGGGTAGCTCCCATTGTAGGCATCGATCAGCAGACGCAAAGAGGAGGGTTTTATCCTTACCATGCCGCTTTCTATCTGAACCCTCTCGTATATGCTTCCGAGCTGACTAATAAAATAGACAATATCAACCTTAGGGCGAACCTTTACGCGGTTGTCCGGCTGGCAGAAAACCTGAAATTCCGTACGTCCTTCGGCGGGGATTACAATAATAACTACACCCAATACTTCATACCGGACAATATTAACCGGGGAAGGGGGCACAGAGGTACGACCGGCGCGACGGCCCGGCAGAATATACTGAACGAAAATACGCTTTCTTACGATCTTGCAAAAGAAGACTGGACGCTGAATGCATTGGCAGGCTTTACATACCAGGAAGATAAGCTGCTCAGCAACTTCCTGGAAAAGAGCGGGTTCCCCGACGATGAAATCACGACTTTGAATGTAGGCACTATCTTAAACAGCGGAACGTCTACCGAAACACAATGGCGTCTTATGTCGTTCCTGACGCGCGTCAATGCTTCCTGGAAAGACAGGTATATGTTTTCGGCCAGCATCAGGCGCGACGGGAGCTCCCGTTTCGGAGCCGACAACCGTTGGGGATGGTTCCCGGCTGTATCTGCGGGATGGAGGCTTTCCGAAGAAGGCTTCCTGAAAGATGTAAGAGCCGTGAGCGAACTGAAGCTGCGGGCCAGCTATGGGGTAGCAGGAAACAATAATATCGGGGATTACGCCTCGATAGGAACGCTTTCAGGGCTTAATTATGTACTGGGCGCCAGCCAGGGTGTGGTTTCCGGCTTCGGACCCGGCTCGTTCAGCAACAGGATGCTGGGCTGGGAGAGGACCTACACTTTTGATACCGGCCTTGATGTCGGGCTGGCAAATGGTCGCATAGGGGTATCCCTGGACTATTACATTTCCGACACGCGGGACCTGTTGCTCAATGTCCCGATTCCTGCCGTATCCGGGTTTTCTTCGACGCTGATGAATATCGGTGCGATACGAAATTCGGGAGTTGAGCTGGAACTGAGCACCGCTAACACCACTGGTGCTGTCAAATGGAATTCGTCTTTCAATATTTCACACAATCGCAATAAAGTACTCGAGCTGGGGCCGGGCGGAGCGCCGATCTATATAACGGAGGGTAATTTTACTACCATAACCAAAATCGGCGAACCCATCGGAAGCTATTATGCTTTTGTGCAGGAAGGGATATTCAAGGACAAAAACGATCTTGATTCCCATCCGCACTATAAGGTGCAGAATGTAGGGGATATCAAATACAAAGATCTCAACGGCGACGGTGTGATCAACGAAGACGATATGACCATTATCGGGGACAATCACCCAAGGTTTTTCTGGGGAATGCAGCATACGGTCACATATAAGGATTTTGACCTGACTCTTTTTGGCGACGGCCAGTGGGGAAATAAGCTTCTGAACCGTGCGATTGCCGAACATGGCCAGTCCCGGGGCAATGTAGACGGTTACTGGAGGGATAGATGGCGGTCTCCGGAAGACCCCGGAAATGGTTGGGTTCCCCGCGCGGCAGTAACCGCCAACCTGACTACCCCTTCCACTTTCTGGCTGAGGAGTGCGGAGTTTGTCCGGCTTCGTACCATATCGCTGGGATACAAGCTTTCGGGGAAAACATTGGAAAAGATCCCCGCTATTTCCGGTTTGCGGATCTATGCCAGCGTCGACAATGTATGGATGCACGACCATTACAATAAAAATCCCCAGACCGGGAGCTTCTCAAACACCAATACCCGCCCCGGGGTAGACTACGATGCCACTTATCCTTTGGCAAGGACCTACACACTGGGATTAAATGTTAAATTCTGAACAGCAATGAAAACAAAAATATATGCTGCACTACTGCTGGCATGTTTTGCGGCGGGGTGTAATCAACTGGACCTGGTTCCGGTCTCTTCCAAAAGCGTCGAAGGGTTTTATAAAACTGAAACCCACATAGCACAGGCCACGGTTGCGCTCTATAACGGAATGCGGGCACGATGGGTGACATCGCTTTCGTCTTACATGCTGACGGAGTCAAGAAGTGATAATACCTTCCAGGGAACGGCTTATGACGATGGGCCTGTTACAAGGTTCGAAGAAACTCCTATGCTGCCGGTGCTTAACTCTACATGGTCAATGTGCTACACCGATATTAACCGTTGCAACCAGATATTACAGAATATCGCTGGCGTAAATATGCCGGAAGAGAAACGGAAGCAATACGAGGGTGAAAGCAGGTTTGCCAGGGCTTTGCTTTATTTTGACCTGGTACGCCTGTTCGGCGGAGTACCGGTTGTGACAACTCCTTTGTCTATAGAGGAGAGCAGGACAGTCGGGAGGTCAACTATTGAGGAAGTATATGACCTGATCGTCCAGGACCTGCTAGCGGCGGCTGATATGCTTCCGTCCGTACATGACAATGCCAATAAAGGGCGCGCTACCAAATGGGCGGCCAAAGGTTACCTCGGGAAGGTTTATCTTTTTCGCAGTGGGTACCCGTTAAAGAAGAATGAATGGCAGTTGGCGAGGGATACCTTTAAAGAAGTGATCGATTCGGGACAGTTCGCGTTTTTCAATAGCTACGAGGACATCTATAAATTTGAAAATGAAGGCGGGAAGCAGCAGGTATTCTCGATCCAGTTTAAAGCCGGCACAAGCGGGAACGGAAACCCTTTCCCGACCAGGAATGCCTCTAACGACATCGCGTTGATACCGGTAGCCCAGGGAGGCTTACCTTTTGGCGGATCGGCTTCGAATTTATTCCTTTCGGAAGACCTTGTAGGAAGCTTCGAGAAAGGAGATAAACGTAAAGACGTCGCAATCCTCATGAGCTGGAGGCATAAATCGGGTGAGATCATCACTACGCTTCCTACCTGCCGGAAGTACCAGAACGGCCCGGTTGTAGGAGTAAACGACTGGGACATCGACTGGATCGCGCTGAGCTATACCGACGTGCTCATGATGTATGCGGAAGCACTTAACGAGCTTGGGTATTCCCCTGACGGCGAGGCATTCCGAATACTGAACCAGGTCAGGGAAAGAGCAGGGCTGGCGCCGAAAACCGTCGCTGACGTCCCTAACCAGCAGGCTTACAGGCTATGGATGGAAGAAGAAAGAAGGTATGAGCTGTGCTTCGAAAACCTCAGATGGTTCGACCTGGTACGCACAGACCGCGCCCTCGATGTGATGAAGGCTTTTCTTGGGAAATACGGCATGAGCGCAAACATTAAAAGCAGGGATCAGTATCTCTATCCCATACCACAGCCGGTAAGGGATGTCACCCCGCATATCGGACAAAACCCGGGATATTAGGCGGTATCAAACAGGTTCCTGCGTGAGCAACACCGAAGCAATTTCAAGACCTCCGGCAAGGGCATGGCTGGTACTGGCCATGCTCTGCGTGGTAGGCTGTCTTAATTACCTCGATCGCATCATGATCACCACAATGCGTGGGTCGATCATGGAAGCAATGCCGATGACCGACGCTCAGTTCGGATTGTTGTCGTCCGTGTTCCTGTGGGTATATGGTATTCTGAGCCCGCTGGGCGGGTTTCTCGCCGATCGCTTTAAAAGGAGCAGTGTCATCATTGTCAGCCTGTTTGTCTGGTCGGCAGTTACCTGGCTCACCGCTCATGCAGGCAGCTACGGAGAACTGCTCGCGACCAGGGCGCTGATGGGAGTCAGTGAGGCTTGTTACATGCCGGCTGCGCTCGCGCTCATCGCAGACTACCACCGGGGGCCGACACGTTCGCTCGCTACCGGTATTCATATGATGGGAGTGGGGCTGGGACAAAGCCTCGGTTTTATAGGGGGAAGCCTTGCAGAGAGGCACGACTGGAGCTATGCCTTCAGCCTGTTCGGAGTGATTGGGATAGGATATGCATTTATACTTGCGTTCAGCCTCAGGGATGCACCTGCCGGTGAGCGGGAACCTGGTTCCGGCAGTAGTAAGCCGGGTATCGGTTTCCGGGAAGCTCTGGCTAACCTGTTCAGCCAGCCCGGGTTTCTGCGGGTGCTGGCTTTCTGGGGGCTTCTGGGTGTGGTCTCCTGGCTGATTGTCGGCTGGCTGCCCACTTTTTACAAAGAACGCCTGGAGCTTACCCAGGGTGTGGCCGGGCTTTATGCTACGGGCTACATCAATACGATGGCCATGCTGGGCGTGCTGGTGGGAGGAATCCTTGCCGACAGGTGGAGCAGGATCAATCCCCGGGCCCGGATCCTGGTGCCGGCTATAGGTATGTGCCTGGCTGCGCCGGCTGTTTTCCTGGCCAGCAATTCGGTGCTCGTAACGGTAGCAGTAGGGGGATTTATGGTGTACGGCCTTACGAAAGCGTTCACCGATGCCAATATGATGCCCATCCTCTGTATGATTGCCGATCAGCGTTACCGCGCCACCGGCTACGGTGTATTGAACATGTGCAGTTGTATTGTCGGTGGAATCGGCCTTTATGCCGGAGGAAGTCTGCGTGACGCCGATATAGAACTGGGCTATATTTTCCAGACCGCATCTGTAATTATGCTGATATGTGCGGTTCTTTTGTTTACGCTGAGGCCGGTGAAGAGGGATTGATATTTCCCCCGCCGATGCCGATCCACTCCTTACGTGTCTTAATCATTAAGCGACCCGATACCCTGTTCTTTTAGCTTAGCCAATGCGTCTTTCATTGCTTTGACCTGCTCGGGTGAGTGCCCTTGCCAGATCGTGGCTTCCGGGCCTTCACTCAGCCCGCAATTCACTGACCAGCGTGCTGAATTTTCTGAAATGCCGTTCGAGTCCTTCCCAGTCCTCTTTCCGGATCAGCTCCTTGTCGAATAGCGGGCCGCCGATTCCGTAAGCAACGGCGCCTGCCTTGTGGAACCCGGGAATGGTATCGAGCGATACGCCGCCGGTAGGCATCAGCTTTATGTCGTTCAGCGGTGCGAGCACGTCTTTGAAATAGCCGGCTCCTAACGATGTCGCTGGGAATACCTTAACGACGGGTGCGCCCAGGTGCCAGGCGCGATAAATTTCGGTAGGTGTATAGGCGCCGGGAAATACAGGGATTCCGAGTTTTACGCACTCTTTGATTACCTGTTCGTCGAGGACCGGCGTGACAATGAAGCCGGCGCCGGCCTTCAGCGCCGCTTCGAGATCGGAAGTATTCCTGACGGTCCCGGCGCCGATGTTCAACCGGCCATTGTACTGCCTGCTCAGGGTTTCGATTATGGAAGCGGCTCCGGGGGTATTCATCGTAATTTCCAGGGTGGTAAGCCCTGCAGCCTGGTAGGCGGGCACCAGCCGGTAAACGGTGTCCGGATGTATATTTCTGAGGATGCCAACAACCGGCATCCGGTCGAAAAGCGACCATGAAAAAGTTTGTAATTCCATAAGTGAATGAAGGTAGTCATTTGCCTGGTCTCCCATTTTACGGCATTGATTAGGAAAAGAACAGGATATTATTAATGTTTATCGAAGCTACTGTAAATAACCGGAAGATCCTTCGGAATATTCATCGTATAAAAGTAGGAATATAATGCGGATTTATTTTTTTTCTTAACCATGGGATAATTTCTCCGGTACGGCAGTCTTTTGGATGACATTTTATTTACCTGTTATGTACCAAAAGTACCTGTTATACGAAGTAGTCGATTTCCTGGCGGACGAGGATTTTAAAAGCTGGGTTGTTGAGGGTAAAAGAAATGACGCGTTGTCAAAGCACTGGGAGGAAGTGGTGCGGTACCTCCCCGGGAAACGCGATGCGATGCGCTTGGCGGAGGACGAGATCAAAAAACTGCTCCTTTCGGATGACGGCTCATCTGAGCACCAGCGCGCCGCTATCTGGCAGGCTATAGAAAGGGAGACCGCCGCTGGCGCTCCCGCCCGGTCGAAAGCCCGGATCTTTGCGTATATGGGAGGAGGGTATTGGACTGCGGCTTCTTTCCTTTTATTATGTTCGTTAGCCCTGGCAGTTTGGCAGTATAATAAAGCGGATTGGGAGGAAATTGCCACCGGGCATGGTAATATCCGGAAAGTGATGCTCCCCGACAGCTCCGAAATATATCTGGGGGCGAACTCCGGAGTACGCTTTGCACGTACATGGCAACCCGGGAAGAGCCGGGAGGTGTGGCTTAAAGGAAATGGCTTTCTGAACGTAAAGCACCTGAACCGTGACCCGGCGAGGGTTGAAAAGCACCATCAGTTCGTGGTTCATACGCCTAATGGGCTTGATATAAGGGTGTTGGGGACTTCCTTTGAGGTGAAAAATAAAGAAAAGGAAGTGGAAGTAGACCTGGTAAGCGGCTCAGTCGAGTTGTCTGCGGGCGGAGATCTGCGGCGGATGTCGCCGGGAGAGCAGGTTGTGTTCGGGGCCGACAGGCAATTCAGGCTGCAGGAAGGACTGTCAGGGCTTAAAGTCGACTGGGAGATGCGCGAGATGTATTTCCGGAACGCTTCCCTGATGGAAGCCGTCGGCCGGATCAGTCAGCTGTTCGGGGTTGACATAATAATCCGTAATCCCGGGCTATACGACAGACGATTGGAAGGAAGTATTCCCTGCGACAGCCCGGAAGGGGCTTTGCTTGCCTTACGGGATATACTGGATATTACGGTGTACAGGCAGGATGGGGTATTTTATATTCAATAGCTGCCCGGAGTATGATGTGTGTGAAAAACTTTAAAGCGGATTTCTTCAACCTGGTGCTGTTTTACATTATCGGGACCTCCGCATGCGGGGCGCAGGCTAGGCTGATGCCTGTAAAGGAGGCGCTTCATACGATAAGCCGGCAGTTTGATGTGAGGTTTGCATATGAGCCTTCCGTGGTAGATAAGGTGCAGGTCTATTTCAATCCGAATGAAAAAAAGGCCAGCCTGGAAGAAGCGTTACGCGGGATACTGAAACCGACCGGCCTGGAACACTCCGAGATGAGGCCGCGGTACTTCGTAATAAAGAAAGGCGCAGTTAAAGAGCCTGCAGGAGAGATACCGGAGCATACGAAAAGGAAAAGTATCGAAAAGGCAGCGGTGAAAGGAAGGGTATATAAGCAAAAAACAGGCGAAGCGGTAGAGATGGCGACAGTCGGCATAGCCGAGCTGGGATTGTTTGCCTACACCGACGAGACCGGCGCTTTTGTGATCCCTGGTGTCCCGGAAGGGAAATATACCATTAAAGTACAGAGCCTTACGACCGTTCCGCTTGAGAAAACGCTGAAAATAGAAGGCGGAAGTCCCTTGGTACAGGCTGATTTCGGCGTGGATGAATCGGTATGGAGCCTGAAGGAGGTAAAGGTAGTTGCGTCGGAAAACAAGGTGGGCGGCGCTACGGCGTCGACTATCTCGAAAACCGCCATAGAGCACCTGCAGGCGACAAGCCTGGCTGATGTCATGCAGCTGCTGCCCGGAGGGATCGCAACTAATCCTTCTCTCAACAGTGTAAGCAAGGTATCCATAAGACAGGTCAATACGGACAATGTAGGAAGCCTCGGCACTTCGCTTATTGTCAATGGAGCGCCGGTATCCAATAACGCTAACCTGCAGGCGTCCAACACCTCGACTGCGGGGGCTAATGCTTCTTTTGCTACGACGACAGGTGCCGGCGTCGATTTCCGGCAGGTGTCGGCAGACAATATCGAGTCGATAGAGGTGATCAGGGGCATCCCGTCGGTAGAGTACGGCGACCTTACTTCCGGGGCGGTAATTGTGAAAACCAAGGCCGGCAGGGAACCTTTCCAGGTGAAGGTCAGGATTAACCCCACCCTTACGCAATTGTGGATGGGAAAAGGGATGGGATTAGGTGAAAAGAAAGGTACGCTGAATGCGGACCTGGATTATACTTATTCGGTTTCAGACCAGCGCTATAACTATACCAGTTATAACAGGCTTACCGCCAGCCTGCTTTACAGTAACCGTTTTTTCGATGAGAGGCCTCTGCATACCACTACGCACCTCTCCTATGGTATGAATATCGACCACCGGCGGACCGATCCCAACGATGTTTTTATGACCGAAAGGAGAGCACAGGACCTCGGCTTCAGATTCAGCACAAACGGGAAGTGGAACGCAGGCATGCGGTTTTCAAAAGTATTGAGCTATACCGTCTCGGCCAATTATTCGGTACAGAAAGGCTTTCAGCAAGAGCTGATTACCTCCTACGTTTATCCTTTATCCTATGCGATGAAAGATACGATGGTAGTGGGGGAGTATCTTCCGAGCACCTACCTCAGCAAGCTATGGATAGACGGGCGGCCCCTCAATATTTTTGTAAAAGTGACCAACAGCTTCTTCGGGCGTACAGGAGGGCTGAATCACCGCGTACTTGCGGGTATAGAGTGGAAATATGACGGCAATGACGGAAAAGGAAAAACTTACGATCTGAGCAGGCCGCCGCGTATGATGTCGGGAAACGGTTTTCGTCCCCGCTCGTTCGCCGAAATACCGGCCCTGACCCAGCTTTCCTTTTACCTGGAGGATAATATCTATACCCGTTTCCTGGACAGGGACGCTTATGTACAGTTAGGGCTCCGGTACGACAATGTCCAGCCTTCCGGTATAATCGGCACCAGGTTTGGTACCATCATTTCCCCGAGGGTGAACGCATCTTACCAGGTCTGTCCCGATCTGTCGGTAAGGGCCGGTTACGGGATTACCGCCAAGGCGCCCACCCTCCTGTATCTTTACCCGCAAAATGCCTACTATGACCTGGTAAACCTTAACTATTTCGCGGAAAATCCTGCTGAACGGCTCACGCTGATCACTACAAAAGTGTTCAATACCGAAAACCCGGACCTGAAGCTTTCGTACAATACGAAAAAGGAGGCGGGATTCGACTGGAAACCCGGTGGAAAGCGCATAAGCGTAACGGCATTTCATGAAAGAACAACCAACGGGTACGGATTTTCGAGCACTATCGGGAGTACTCTGCCGATGCCGGTGCTGCGCTACGGCGTAGCGGAAACGCCGGCCGGGAGACCGCCTTCGGTAAATCCCGTTCCCGTTCGTACGGATACGCTGATGACCGACTATATGGTCCCGGTAAATGACCGTCTGAATGTGAATACGGGCGTAGAGTTTGACCTGGATATGGGGCTGTTCAGCTCTATCAGGACTTCATTCGTTTTGAACGGCGCCTGGATGAAATCAGAAAGCTCATCGCTTAACCCGTATGTAACCAAGCTTACAACCAGCGGGGCGGAAAGCAGGAGGGTCGGGATTTTTCCTTCGGGGAGGGGTACCGAGCACCAGCGTTTCAATACCACGCTCAGGGCCATTCATCATATCCCCCAGGTAAGTCTTGTCTTTACGTTTGCGCTCCAGACGATCTGGCTGCAGCAGGACCGCTACATCAACTATGAAAGCCGTGCAGAAGGCTATATCGACCGGAGTACCGGCGAGGTGGCGCGCCTTACCGGGGAAGAAAGGAACAATCTTTCTCCTGTCCGCGATGGCGACATCTACATGATCATCCTTCCGCAATACTACGTGACGGAAAAATGGAAGCCGCTCTGGCTGCTGAATCTCCGCCTGACGAAATCGATCGGGCGTTATGCAGGGTTTTCATTTTTTGCCAACAATGTGCTGATGCACCGTCCGCTCGAGGAAAGCAGGCGTTGGAAAGGGGATTTTACCAGGAGGAACCAGCCCCTGTTTTTTGGAATGGAAATGTCGCTGAAGATATGACGGCTGGCAGCTCGGCGCGATCAATGAATTTGCAAGTTTTTAATAGTCAATAATTTAATATTTGATGATTCTGATGAAAAAGAAAGTGTTTTATGTGCTTCTTATATTTCTTTCCGCAACTGCATGGATAGCATGTAAGGATGACAATGAGGTAAAGCCTGTCGGGTTTTCGGTCACGGTGTCTTATCCCGAAACCTATAAGGACCAACTGGTATCGGGGGCGACCGTCAGCGTTACCAATACTGTTACCAATGTGACGGAAAAGTCGACGACGAATGCCTCCGGGGTTGCGATGTTCGGCACGCTGATTCCGGGTACCTACCAGATCAGCGTATCGCGCGATTTGTCTTCTTCGGAAGGGCTTGCCCAAACCGGGATCGACAGTGAGGTATTCCTCAATGCTTCGGTAAGTAACTACGTTTTGAGCTCCTCCGGGGGAAATATTGAAATTCGTCTCAAAGGCTCTCCGGTAGGGGGACTGGTCCTGAAGGAGATTTATTATACGGGTTCACCCAGCTTTTATTTTTATGACCAGTTTTACGAGATATACAACAACTCTACCGATACACTTTATGCCGACAGCCTTTGTATCGGGGACGTAGTGGGGAATCCCTATTTATCAGCTTCTTCCAAGCCGAGCGGTTTTCTTACCGATACGGAGCATATTTATTTCAGTAATATCTGGATGGTTCCGGGGAATGGCAAAACCTACCCCATTGCCCCCGGAGCGTCTATCGTGATCGCCGAAACGGCAATGAACCACAAATCGGATCCGGCCGGCAATCCTAACTCCCCGGTTGACCTGGGTACCCCGGTCGGTAATTTTGAAACCTATTACGAAAAAAGCGGGAGAGATACCGACAATCCCGCGGTTCCCAATATGGTCCAGGTTTATGTAGCGGTACCTACTATGTTTGATTGGCTGACTACCGTTTTCGGGCCGAGCATCGCCATATTTAAGCACCCTGACCCGGCGGGCCTGCCTCTTTTTACAGAGCCCGGAAGTACCTCTACCAGGAGCTATCCCCAACTGCCTGTTGCCAACGTGATCGACGCGGTAGATGCAATTTCAAATGAGAATGCTTCGGCATTCAAGCGGCTCCCGGCAGCGCTGGATGCAGGATTTACCTTCTGTTCAGGTACCTACGTTAAGGAATCGGTCAGGAGAAAGGTGAAAACTACCTTAAACGGCCGCCGGGTCCTGCAGGACACCAATAACAGCACGCTTGACTTCGAAGTGCTCAAAACACCGACTCCTAAATCCTGGTAATACCCGGGCCTAATGCGCGCCGGAAGATGATGAAAAGAAGATTTTTAACTCTATGGATCTGCGTCTCGGCGGGTGTTCTGAATGTGAACGCCCGTCCGCAGTTTCCCCTCGATTCGCTGTCTGCCGACAAGTCGGGAAGATGGGTACTACGGTTTGAGCGGGCGTTGTGGCTGCAAAGCGATAACAGCGCCGGCGTCGGCCTTGATACGATGTTGTCAGTGGCAACGGCATCGGTTTCCGGGCAGACGGAATCAGGTTCTTTTCATCGTCCTCAGCAGGCATCTGCCGTGCACGCCGCCGGGCTGGAAGCCGAGCGTATCCAGGCGATCCGGAAGCTCTCTTTTTATGGGGGTTTCCGCTTCAGGCAAAAGTGGGAGGAGGACATCAGGTGGGCAGACATTCTTGATCCGTACCGCGGAACGCCTTATGTGTTGGCGGATTCTCTGGGAGGTGACTGGAAGAAGCAGCTTTTCAATTTGTCGGCCACCCTGGCGACCAACCCGCTTTTCAGCAGGCGGGTATCCCTGGGACTGGCCGTGGAATATGAAGTTGAAACAGGCGCCAGGCAAAACGACCCGCGTCCGCTCAACTATGCTAAAAATCTCAGGCTGAGCCCGGGAGTTATCTGGAGTCCGGCGCCGGGTACCCGCACGGGGCTCAGTTTCAGCGCCGGTTTTTTTCGGGAAGAGGTGGAAATGGAAAACAGGCAGCCTACCGCACATCGTCAATACAGGCTGAAGGGGCTTTCGATACACGACGCACCGACTATTTTTTCATTGTCGGTTACCAGGGCCTATACCGGGAACGATCTGGCCGCCGGATGGCAGTTTGAAAAGCAATTCCGCAACTCTATCTTTATGTCATCGCTCGGCTTCGGACATTATATCGAGGACACCCGGGACGGGATTACCCGTCCGACGCTGGGCGGACAGTTCAAAAGCAGGCAATGGAACTGGTCAGCCGTCTGGCGGCGCGACCGTACATCGGGCTATGGAGAGCTGAGTTTTCACGTGCTTCAGAAAAAGGGAGACGGCAGGGAATATCACCAGGTGTATGATCCTGCCGGCGCTCTATGGGTTACGGCCTTTGAAGGGATTTTTTACAAAACTGAATTTACAAATGCAGGCTTGGGGTATACCATTACGGGTTATACGGCCGATCGGCAATCGGTCGACTGGAAGTTGTCTGCCTCCGGATGTTTTTCGGACATGTCCAGCCGGTATTTGTACAATCAGCTGTCTTCTCAGCAGATCTCCTCCGCGGAAGCGGAAGTCCGGGCCGAAAAGCTGGTGGCAGGCCGAAGGCGGCAGGCCGTACGGATCTTTCTCTCGGGCCTTTACCGGGCGAATATCAGTGAAGAGCTGGTCTACCCTTCCCGGGGTACCAATGCCAGGGCCGCTAATGAGCTGCTTTATCCTGATCATGCCTGGCTAAGCGCTGATATGGTTGGTGGCGGCGCTTCCCTGCGCTACAGCTTTTTCCCCGCAACTTATACCGGGACACAATTTTATCTTTCGGGAAGCGGAACATTTACCCGGGGAATTCCCTCATCGGAAACCTATTATCAATCAGCCTTACGAACCAGCCTCCGGGTGGCGCTTGGGATTTTCTACTAAGCTAAAACTTACATTCAATAGCTATCGGGACTCATTGCCTAATCATCAAATTGTCTAATTGTCACATTAACTACTACTCCCATGAACTACAAATCTTATTTACCTGCCCTTATGTTGCTGGCCTGCGTACCGGCAGGAGCCCAGAATAAAATATACCCTTCCGAGCTCCAGATTAAAACGGCAGTTATGGCCGCTCCCTTAGATAAGAGGGACAGCGCCATGGTTTACGGATACAGCCGGAAAGGAGAGTTCGTCGTGCTCCGCGAAGGGAAGAACAACCTGGTCTGCCTGGCAGACAACCCTAAATTTAAAGGCATTTCGGTATCGTGCTATTTCAACGAGCTGGAGCCTTTTATGGCCCGGGGAAGAGACCTGACTGCCGAGGGTAAAAATTTTAAGCAGAAAATGGATACCCGCGGGACTGAGATTGAGTCGGGAGAGCTGAAAATGCCGCTGACACCGACAGTGCTCTATGCCTACTGGGGCTCGGAAGAGGAATACGACACTGCGACAGGCGAGATAAAGGACGGGCTTCGGCGCTACGTAGTATACATACCCTATGCCACGGGCAAAAGCACCGGGCTTCCTACCAAGCCTGATGTGCCCGGTATGCCCTGGCTGATGGATGAAGGTACACACAAAGCCCATATTATGATCAACCCCCCTGAAATGAGCCATAAACACTGATAAGCGGTTAGCTGAAACTCCCTACATAGCTGAAATGAATACAAAACACGTTTTTCTCAACGCCCTGACGGCAGCTTTCCTTATGCTGTTACCGTTTGCAGTAAGATCGCAGACGATCGAGCAGCCATTATCGAAGGCTCATGCGAGCTCCTTCGCCATTATTATCGATAAAGATACCTATGCCGCGGCGCGTGAGGAAGTGCAGGCGTACCGCCGGTCGCTGGAGACGCGGGGTCTGGCAGCCTATATCGTGTCGGACAACTGGCAGAGGCCGGAGCAGGTCAGAGATGTTCTGAAAGAACTCTACGGGTTAAAGCCCCGGCTTGAAGGGGCGGTCCTGGTAGGGGATATTCCCATACCGATGATCAGGGATGCCCAGCACCTGACTTCCACCTTCAAGATGGATCAGAAGATTGATTGGAAACGGTCATCCGTACCTTCCGACCGGTTTTACGATGATTTTGACCTGAAATTTGATTTTATAAAGCAGGATACAACCCGGAAAGAGTACTTCTACTACAGCCTGGCAGCCGGGTCCCCGCAACACATCGAGATGGATATTTATACCGCCAGGATCAAGCCTCCGGTGGTAAAGGGCAAAAGCAGGACCGACCAGGTAAAAGCCTACCTGAAAAAAGCAGTGGATTTTGATCTTCAGCAGAATCCGCTCAACCAGGCAATGATCTACGCAGGCTACGGCTATCATTCCGAGTCGCATAACTCCTGGTCGGGCGAGCAGCTTGCGTTAAAGGAGCAGATTCCGGGCTTATACCGGGCAGGGGGAGGGGTAAGGGTCCTCAATTTCAGGACTGACCCCCATATGAAGTTTCAGTTGCTGTCGGAGGTACAGCGACCGGACCTGGACCTCGCCATATTTCATACCCATGGCGACGACGTAACCCAGTTGATCAACGGCACGCCCTCCGTTTCAAACCCGGGCCCTTCGATTGAAAACATCCAAAGGTACCTGAGGAGCAAAATTCAGTCGGCAAGTGATAAAAAGCAGGATGTGGAAGTGGTTAAAAAGCGATTCCATGAAAGTATGGGAGTTCCTTACGCATGGATGGAAAATGCGCTGGCGGATTCGGTCCGAAGGGCAGATTCGCTTTTTGACGCCGCTAACGATATTGTCACCGCAGACCTGGAAGGTATCAGGTCCAATGCCTCGTTTGTTTTACTGGATGCCTGCGACAACGGCTCTTTTCACCTGGATGACTACATAGCCGGTCACTACGCATTCGGCGAAGGAAATACCGCCGTCGCTTATGCAGCTACCATAGGCGTGCTACAGGATCAGTGGGCCAACCAGGGTATTGGCCTGCTGGCGCTGGGAATCAGGGCCGGTAACTGGCTGAAGCAGGTGGCTTACCTGGAAAGCCATTTATTCGGAGATCCTACTTTTACTTTTGCTGCCGGCGGACAGCCGGACCTGAACCGGCTCCTGGCCGGGAAGCAGGTAGATAAGGCCATCTGGTATAAATTACTGAAAAACCCCGAAGCGGATGTGCAGGCGCTGGCGTTGCAGAGACTGGCGTCTCTTCAGGCAGAAGATATTTCCGGCCTTTTGAAAAGGACCTACATGACTTCTCCCCACGGCGTAGTACGTCTGCAGGCATTGTACCTGCTAAGTAGTCTTATTACCCCTGATTTTACGGAAGTGCTGAAGCTGGCAGTCGACGATCCGTATGAAAAAATACGAAGGATAGCAGCGAACCGCATAGGAACATCGGGCCGTGTCGAGCTGCTCCCCCCGCTGGTCAGGTTGCTGATCAGCGACCGGAATTCGGAGCGGGTCCACTATAATGCGAGGAATTCGCTGGCCTTTTTTGATCATAAAGCTGTTGTGCAGGAGCTGAAAAAACAGCTGAAAGAGGCAGCCTGGCTGTATGACCGGGAAGAATTCGGTCAGACTTTGCTCCGGATGGAAGCTACAAGCGAGTTCAGGTTCAAAAGGGACTATGAATCGATTGCTGATACAGGTAAAGCTTTGAAAGAAAGGAGATTCAGCGTCCGGACAATGAGAGCATACGCTTATCACCAGGCGGTGCCCGATGTAATCAGGATCCTGCTTAACAATGACGACGACCTCCAACTGAGAGTAGAAGCAGCCGAGGCATTGAGCTGGTTCGGGAACTCGTACCGGGCTGAAGAGATCAGGTCGGCATGCCGGCAGATTATGGACAGCGGATCTGCGCCGGAAGTTCTGAAAAAACAGGCCTTTAAAACGATCCGGATTCTTGGCGGCTGATAGCTATGCCCTTTTAAGTGACCGGGTAGGGCGACTGGACAAAAAATACATTCTTTTTATTTAGAATAATTTTAAATTAATTATCTTTGCCTGTAGCACTTTAATTATTTGGTCGATAAATGGCTCAGGATAAGCTGCTCTGGAGCGGTTTTTTAAATGGCGATGCTTCCAGTTTTGAACGTCTTTATGATATGTATTATGCTGAGCTGGCGTCTTATGCCAGGAGATTCCGTAGGGACGATCAGTTTGTTGCCGAGGTAATCCAGGATCTCTTTGTAAAGCTCTGGCAGAACCGGGCCGGGATTAGCTGCCCGGATTCTGTCAGGTATTATCTTTTAAGAGCCTTGCGCAACACTGCAATCACAAGGCTGCAGGGTAACAGCAGGGAATTGCTGACCGATTCCTGGGAAGCTTTTGACACTTATGGATACGATGAAAACAGCGGGGAATCGTCTTCTTTGCCGGGCGAAATGATCAACCTCGATGTGCTGACCGAACGCCAGCGTGAGGCTATTCATCTTTTTTATTACCAGAATCTTAGTTATGAGGAAATGGCCGGCTTGATGAATATACAGATCGGCGCCGCCTACAAGCTTATTTACAGAGCGCTGCACGTATTGCGGATGACTCAGAAAAGCAGCCTGAAAGGAAGGCTTACAGATTTCAGCTAAACGATCCTCTTTTACTTCAGACTTTTAAGATAGGCCACAGATTTCGGTACCTGCTGTATAAAGGTAGGGCTTTCGTCTTCTATGAAATAATGCTTTATACCGGCGGCCTGCGCAGCCCTGATAATAGCCGGAAATTTCGCCTGGCCTGTCCCGATAGTTACGTCGTTGGTGGTAGGCGTTCCGCCCGAATAGTCGCCTTTTACACCTTTTTTCAGGTCTTTCAGGTGCATGAGTTTAAAGCGGCTGCCGTATTTTTTAAGGAGCTCTACCGGGTCTGCACCGGGATGGATGGACCACAGGACATCCAGCTCGAATGAAACATATTCGGGATTGGTGTTTTCAACTATGTAGTCGAACAGCGTTCCGGCACCATGGGGAATGAATTCGTAGCCGTGATTGTGATAGCAAAGCGTTATCCCGTTTTCTTTCAGGACTTTACCGGTCTTGTTAAAGTCTTCCGCTGCGCGCATGGCGTCGTCGAGCTTAAACGGTGCTTTGTGAGGGATCCAGGCAACCATCACAAAAGATGAGCCGAGTATCCGGGCATTTTTTACTACCTGCATCGGGTCTTTGACCAGCTCTTCATAGCCGGCGCCGGTAGCTACGATCTTCAGGCCCCGGGCGTCGCACATTTTCCTGAAATCTTCGTGACTGACCCCTTTGGGCGGATTGGCTTCAAGCTCTGTAAAACCCAGTGATTTTATCGTGTCGAGCGTAGCTTCCACACCCCTGGGAAAGCTATTCCTGAAGGTATAGGTCTGTAGCCCTATTTCGCCCTGAAAGAGGCCTTTTTGACCTTGTGCTGTCAGGGTATTACCTGATAAAAGTGAAAAAAACAGTATGATCGAACAGGCGAATTGTTTCATGGGAAAAAAATTGATGTGACGATGTGACGATGTGATGATAAAAATAGCGAATATCCTGATACATCGCGTTCCTGTTTTTTTGATACCGCGTATTTTTCTAATTGGTTTTCGCGACGGCTCAGGGAGACTTCGGATAAAAAGGGCCCGGTAACGGCTCTCCCCTGAAGAGATGGTTTCGCCAGTCATAGAATGTCTGCATGTATACCAATACCCTGAACCTGTAATAAAAGCCATTCAACGGCTTCAGAGCATTAAAACCTTCGTTGCTGATATAGTGACGGTATCCGGCCTGTAATCCGGTTCCCAGCCACCTGGTTGCTTTCCATTCGCCGTATGCAGCCGCCTGAAGCGGAAATACACGCACACGCCGCACTTCTTCGTACTCTGTAATACCCTGTCCATCTATTGTAGAGTAGAATTTCGCCCGCCCGACGCCAGCTTCGAGCGGCGCTGACAGCTTCCATCGTCTCTTGTCTGTAATCGTGAGCCAATACCCGGCGCTTGCAAATCTGATATCTGTTCCGGTGTTTGCGGAGGAGAATGCAAAAGGCATTTCCGAAAGACTCCGGATGTCTTTTCTTCCCCTGTTGCCCGTCCAGTAATACCCCAGTGTTACCTCGTCTCTTTTTACACCCCATTCCCATCCTACGCTTGCTCCACCCATCCTGAGCCTTTTATCCTGGGAGACTACGCCCCGCATATCAAGATGGATTTTCAGCAGGCCGGAGCTGTCTGCTCTCGCTGTGATTTCAAATGGGTGGATCCAATTCATCAGCCCCAGACATATGATCAAACGAACCCGTAAATACTTCATGCCCTGTTCCGCTTATGCGATGCGGGTGATCGCCGATTTTCAGATTGACAACGAAAAATAGGCAGCTTTTTTTGTTTTATCGTGATATTTTAAGTTGGAAAAGGTAAATTGAGTCTTAAACATAACTTATCTATAAAGGAAGTATGCATACACGTCGAAGGTTTTTACAGGCATTATCAATCGGGGCGGGTAGCCTGACCACCTTTAAAGCGTATACCGCCATCATGAAAGAACGAGGGGGCGGCCAACCCAGATTACGGGTTGCTTTGATGGGATTGGGCAGTTATGCGAAGCGCGTGGCTGAGGCAATGAAGCAATGCGAGATGGCCGTATTGACAGGTATTGTTACCGGGACACCTTCCAAAGCCGTGGAATGGAAGAAGGTTTACAATATCCCGGACAAGAATATTTACAATTATGAGACAATCGGCGAAATAAAGAATAACCCGGACATAGACGCCGTATATATAATTACGCCCAATTCCCTTCATTATAAGCACGTGTTACAGGTCGCCGCGACGGGGAAGCATGTGATTTGTGAAAAGCCGATAGCCGATAATGCCGCCCAGGCCCGCGAAATGATTGAAGCCTGTAAAAAAGCCGGTGTGAAGTTGTATATAGGATACAGACTGCATTTCGAGCCTCATACCCGCGAGCTGATCAGGATGCGTGAAGCAGGAGAGCTGGGGAAAATCAGCCATGTAAATACATATATGGGATTTAAGATCGGCGATCCGACGCAGTGGCGGTTGAGAAAAGCGCTTGCAGGCGGAGGAGCAATGATGGATGTAGGGGTGTATGCCATCAATGGGGCCAGGTATGCTACCGGGGAAGAGCCTCTCTGGGTTACTGCCCAGGAAATAAAAACGGACCCGGTGAAGTTTGCCGAAGTAGATGAGACTGTTTTGTTCCAGTTGGGCTTCCCCGGTGGCGTGGTGGCTTCCTGCGGCACTACCTACAATTTCAACAATTACGAAAGGCTATATGTGATAGGTGAAAAAGGTTTTGCAGAGCTCAGCCCTGCTTACAGTTACGGACCGATAAAGGGCAGGACAAACAAAAGCCCTATGGATCTGCCGCATACGGTTCACCAGGCATTACAAATGGATGGCATCGCAAACTGCATTCTCAACAACGCGCCCGACCCGAACATATCGGGTGAGGAGGGCCTGAAAGACATGAAAGTGATCGACGCCATTTACGAGTCTATCAGAAATGGAGGCGCAAGGACAATGATTAAGAGTTAAAAGCGAGTATTTTAGGATTTTTTTGTGCGTAAGTAAGTAATATTGTGCTGATAATTCCCCGGGGAGAGTTTGAAAGTACTAAAGCGGATGTTGCATTGAATGAATCTTTGGATACGGCTGTCGAATACGAGCAACATAAGTTGTTATGGGAGAGGTTTAGGGTAGGAGACAAGGCCTCATTCGGTATCCTGACGGAGAAATTCTATCGCCCGCTTCACAACTACGCCATGAAGCTCACGCGGGATGACGAGTTCACGGCCGATTGCATCCAGGACCTTTATCTTGAACTGTGGGAGCGGCGCAGCTTTCTTGGGAAATCGGAAAATGTAAAATCCTACCTCCTAAAGGCAACCCGTAACAAAATCATTAAGGAGAGTATACGCCTGAGACGGTTCAGGCAGCCGGAAGACCTGGATTTCATTGCAGATAAAGACGCTCCTGTCGAACTCGAAATTGTGGCAACAGAGTCTGAACGCCAGAAGATAGACCACCTCAAAAAGCTGCTGGGAGAGCTGAGCAAGAGACAGCAGGAAATCATTTACCTCAGGTTTTACCAGAACCTCGAATTTTCCGAAATATCGGAAGTAATGGGGCTAACCCGCCAAAGCGTAGCCAACCTGCTGCACCGCACCATAAGGGATATTCGTAATAAATGGATTATCCCTTTCTTTTTCTGTATTTTACTGGATTATATCTGCCTGTAAATCAGTGACATCTATCGTTTTTAAGATTTTTTCTTAAAAAAATTGTCAATTTTTTGGGTATGACGTGCTTATTCCCGGACCATACATACATGGTGATGTATAGAACTAATGGTGATTATGCCTGGAAAATGGTAGGACCTGTTTGCCGGTTATTGAAATATGACTCATAAGGATTATCAGAATTTTGAAATAGAAGAGCTGGTCAGGGACCCGTATTTCAGGCATTCGGTGCTTACCCCGGATGAGCAATCTGTGCGATTCTGGTCCGGATGGAAAGCGCTTTCCCCCGCCAATGAAGAAAAATATGAGCAGGCGAGGCTGGCGCTTATCGCTCTGCAGGAAGCGTATAGTGAGACTCTTTCAGAAAAGGAAGTTTTAAGAAGGTTGAACCGCATCAGGAGGCTGGATCCGGCGGAGCGGAAAATTAGCGAAGCAGGTAGTCCGAACAAATGGTGGTGGGGAGCAGCAGCGGCTGTCCTGTTTGCTGTAGCCGGGTTGTGGTGGAACTATTCCGGGAAGCCTGGCAAGGTCGGAGAAACCGCAGTGTCTGGTCCGGTAATCCGGAACGACGGCTACGCGATAACGCTTTCTTCCGGTGAAATCCTGAAAGAGAATAATACGGCTTCCAACCTGACGCTTATGCTCAGTGACAGCAGTGTTGTAACCCTTTTGCCGGGTAGCAGGCTGAGATTTCCGTCGGTTTTTGGCCCTGAAGACCGGAAGGTGGCGCTGTCGGGAGACGCATTTTTTGATGTTACCTCCAATCCCGGCCGTCCTTTTATGGTATATGCCGGCGACGCAGTAGTAAAGGTGCTGGGTACGAGCTTCAGGGTGACGGCATTTGAGTCCGAGAACCGGGTAACGGTAAAAGTGCTGAGCGGCCGTGTGTCGGTTTACACTCTTTCCGATTTCCCGGGCGTCACGAAATCGCAGGGTGCGGGTAACGAGGGAGTGCTGCTGGTGCCTAACGAGGAAGTTGTGATGAACGTCACGACTAAAAAAATTGAAAAGTCGGTAACGGCTTTACCGCAGGAAGAAAGCGGGAAGGCCAGGTTCAGGGAGTTGATTTTCGACGACGTGCCAATCTCCCAGATTTTTACCGAACTGGAACGGATTTACGGGATGGAAATCGAGTTTGACCAGGATACTTTCAGGCAGTGCCCGATCACTACCTATTTCAGGGACGAATCCCTGCTGGAAAGAATCAATACGATTTGCCAGGCTGTAGGAGCTACTTACAAGCCTGAGAATGGTAAAATAATTGTTTCCGGGATTGATTGCACCGGTTACGGAAAATGATAGAAAAATGTTTGTAACGTATAAACCAGGATGCCTATAGATCAGAACTTAACTAACCCTCAAAAATGAGCTAGCGGTGATTCCGCCACCACTAGCTCTGTCTCCCCTTCGATTGTCAGATCAGTGCACCAGGATTCTGGTGGCAGGGGGATTTTTGTCTACTTCCTTTTCAGAATTCCAACAAAAACAATCAAAAATATGGAAAAAAAACAGGGAAAGCTACGGCTCCTACGAAGTCTTATGAGAATTTCGATGTTACAATTCCTGCTGTTGGCAACCTTCGCCGGGAGCAGTTTAGCGTTAACGGTCGATGCCCAGAATGCACTTAACCAAAAACTGTCGATACAGGCTGAAAACCAGGACATGAGACAGGTCCTGGTTCAACTGCAGCGGGTTGCCAATGTGCGTTTTACCTACAGTTCTGCGATTATCCCCTCCAAGCAAAAGGTAACGGTGAAGGCCGTTAACCTGCCGCTTTCCGATATCCTCGACCAGTTATTTGCCAATACGCCCGTCAGGTACAAGCTTGTGGGTAAGCAAATTATCCTTCAGAAATCAGCAGCCATGCCGAATCCGGAAAGCGAGATGCGGATTAATATGCTGGAAGGAGTGGCCCCGAATCCTGACCGGAATATTCGCGGAACGGTAAAGGATGAGTCCGGCGAGCCGCTACCGGGTGTCAGCGTGATGGTGAGAGGTACGCAGAGAGGAACTACCACAAACCTGGATGGTACTTTCCAGGTGGAGATTCCCGACGAAAACAACACTTTAATATTCAGTTTTGTAGGATATGAATCCAAAGAACTGCTCGTTGGATCGGAGTCGATTGTGGAGGTCGTGCTCAACGTCGATGTCAAATCGTTGACGGAAGTGGTAGTCGTCGGTTACGGCACCCAGAAGAAAGTCAACCTTACCGGATCGGTATCGGTGGTGAACGGAGAGGAACTTACCAGGCGCCCGGTAGGGCAGACCTCGACGGCCCTTGCCGGTACGGTGCCGGGCCTTACCGTAACGCAGCGATCGGGGCAACCGGGGCGTGACGGCAGTAGCCTTAGAATCCGTGGTGTCGGTACTACGGGGGACTCTAACCCATTGGTAATAGTTGACGGTGTGGAATCGAACCTCAATAATATAGATCCCAATGAGATTGAGAGTGTTTCCGTATTGAAGGATGCTTCTTCCGCAGCCATTTACGGGTCACGTGCTGCAAATGGTGTAATCCTGATTACTACCAAAAGAGGCAGTGAGAAAGGTTTTAGTGTCAATTACAATACCTACTTGGGATGGCAGGCTCCTACCGATATGCCAAAGATTGTAAACGGCCTTGATCATATGAACCTCATCAATGAAGCTTATACCAACACCGGCCGCAGCCCTTTGTATACGGAGCAGCAGGTACAGGAATATGCAGCGGGAAGAAGCACGAACCCCGATCGTTTCCCTGACACAGACTGGCAGAAACTGACACTTACGGAAAATGGGTTTATGCAAAGCCACTACCTTAGCGTAACAGGGGGTACCGATAGAGTTAGAATGCTTGGTTCGTTCAGCTACCTGGATCAGAACGGGGTAATTCCCAACACCAACTTCAAACGCTATAACCTTAGGATCAACACCGACGTAAAGATTACGGAAAAGCTGAGCACTTCGATGGATATTTTCCTTCGCCGTACTGATCTGCTCGAGCCGACTGTAGGTACGGGTTATATTTTTCACTGGATGCGGCGTATCCCGTCCAACCAGGCAGGAGTATTGTCTACCGGGCAGTACGGTGAAGGATGGAATGGTGACCATCCGCTTGGAAAAGCCAGAGACGGAGGATTGAACAGGGAGAATGCTATCAGCTCTATTATTAACTTAAATGTTAAATACCAGCCTACTAAGTGGTTGACGGGTAACATTATCTATGCTCCTAAATTTAACCTGCCTTATTCTAAAAAGTTCCTTAATACACTTCAAACCTACCGGTGGGATGGCTCACCGAGCTATGCGACACCAGTGAGGAATAACCTGAACGAGAGTATGTCGCGGGAATGGTATAACAACCTGAGGGCAACACTGGCTGTAGACAAATCATTTGGCTCGCACAATCTGAACGTGTTGGCAGGTTACCAGCAGGAAGATCAGCTTGACCGGGATTTAACTGCATACCGCGAGGTATTCCTTTTGCCTGACTACCAGGAAATCAACTCAGGGAACCGTGAGAACGAACGCACGGGAGGCACTGCCAGTCATTGGTCGTTGAGTTCTTTCTTCGGTCGTGTTAACTACAATTACAAAGAAAAGTACCTGTTTGAAGCGAATGCCCGTTATGACGGTTCGTCGCGGTTTGCGAAAGGAAATAAATATTCCTTATTCCCGTCGTTCTCTGCAGGCTGGCGTATCATAGAGGAGCCTTTTATGAGCTCTCTTTCCTCGACGGTTACTGATCTAAAGCTTCGTGCATCCTGGGGAAAATTGGGAAATCAAAACATAGGCTTGTATCCTTTTGCTGCTTTTATTGGTATCGGAAACAGCAATTATTCGTTTGATAATGCCAACCGTACAGGGTCATCTTTGAACGAGATGGCTAACTCAGCCATTAAGTGGGAAACTACCACAGTTTCAAACGTCGGTCTGGACCTGACGATGTGGAGTAAATTCAACTTCTCTTTCGAATATTACCAGCGCCGTACAACTGATATCCTGCTTCGGCTTGACATCCCGACGATGATCGGGTTGACAGCTCCCTACCAGAATGCCGGTATTGTCGACAATAAAGGGTGGGATATGTCTGCTTCCTATCGCAACAAAGCGGGTGATCTGACCTATGGTATTGCAGTCAACCTCTCGGACGTAAAGAACAAGGTTGTTGACATGCGGGGTGTATCCCGCTCCGATCGCCAGGTGAACAACGAAGGATACGGTGTCCAGTCTTTCTTTGGGTATGTCGCCGACGGGTTTTTCCAGAATGCCTCTGAAGTGGCCGATCATGCCAAACAATTCGGTAATGTAGCGGCCGGCGACATCCGCTATACCGACTTTAACAACGACGGTGTGGTCAATGCTGCCGACCAGCGTATTATCGGTAGCCCGATCCCGAGATACACTTATAGTACTAACATAGATCTGGGATACAAGGGCTTCGACCTATCCGTATTCTTCCAGGGAGTTGGTAAGGCTGACGGTTACCTTACCGGTCATGGCATTATGCCGTTTTTTGAAGGCAGCACTATACAGGAGTACATGCGTGACAGTTGGAGGCCCGACAATACGGGCGCGGCATATCCGCGACTGGCCTTCAATGAGACCAATAATATACAGAACTCGACTTTCTGGCTTAGAGACGCTTCTTATCTGCGGTTGAAGAACCTCCAGTTAGGGTACAATTTCCCTAAATCGTTGCTGAAAGACCGTATACAGAAACTCCGTCTCTACACAAGCGGTCAGAACCTGCTGACTTTCGACAGGTTCTACCCGGGATTTGACGTTGAGGCTCCGGTAGGAAATGCTGGCTGGTATCCGCAAATGAAGGTATTTACTGTTGGCCTGGATGTTCGTTTTTAACCCGACAATCATGAAAATTATGAAATCAATCAGGTATATATTATTTATCTCCGGTGTTTTAACTTTGGCTTCCTGTGCCGATTATCTTGAAAAGTTCCCGCTGGATAATCCGTCAGACGAAACTTTTCTGCGCACGGAAGCAGAATTGGATATGGCGGTTACAGGAGCATACAACACGCTTAGGTACGGTGGTTCAGGTGATGTTTCCGGCCCGTTCTTTCCAATGCTGGAGGCAGCAAGCGATCTTGGCTGGGATCGGAATACAAGCGCTCTGCAGGTATTGGGGATGGGTGCGGCGAATGTAGATAACGGTTGGGCATCGAGCTTCTGGAGTAGTTTTTACAGGGGTATAGGGCGCTGTAACTACATATTGTCAAAAGCGGAGGCGCTTGCGGCAGTTGTTCCCCAGGCAAAGTACAAGCAGTACATTGCAGAGGTACGTTTCCTTCGTGCATATTATTATTCACTGCTGAATGAAGGTTTCGGCGGGGTTCCTCTGGTGACTACCCCACTTACGCTGGCCGAAGCCCAACTGCCCAGAAATACGAAGACAGAAGTGACTGACTTTATTTTGTCGGAGCTCACAGCCATACAGAACGATCTGCTGGCAGAAACCAATACAACCAACAAAGGCAGGGCCAGCAAAGGGGCTGCGCTTGCATTGAAGTCGAGGGTAGCCTTATATGCCGCACGTTGGGATGTGGCTGCTTCGGCAGCCGATGAGCTGATCAAAATGGGAAATTACTCCCTGCATACCAGCTATCCTGAGTTATTCAAATATGCCGGTCAGAACTCAAGGGAAATCATCCTCTCCGTTCAATACCAGAAAGGGTTTGCGGTACATTCCATACCACGGTTCAACGGATCGAGGATGGCGCTGGGACACTCCAATAAGATCCCGGTTCAGCCCCTGATCGACGCATACGAGTGCACGGATGGCTTTACCATAGACAAATCGCCATTGTTTAACGTCGCTAAACCGTTTCAAAACCGCGATCCGCGGCTTGGTTATACGATTGTTCTTCCGCAGACACGTTTTGAAAAGTACATTTTCGAAACCCACCCGGACAGTCTGATGACCTGGGACTTATCCGTAACGCCTGCCCGCAGGGTGCAGAATGGCGAAGCGACGCACGCATACGCCACCTTCTCAGGGTATCTCTGGAGAAAGTATACCGACGATCTCGACTACCCTGATATTAATAACAGCGATCTGAATATTATCCTCTTCAGGTATGCCGAGGTACTTCTCAACTATGCTGAGGCAAAAATCGAGGCCGGTCAAATCGACCAGACTGTATACGACGCGATCAACGCGGTGCGCGGAAGGGCTACAGTAAATATGCCGCCGATCACTCCCGGGAAATCCCAGGCAGAATTGCGCTCGGCCGTACGTAAGGAACGTAAGTATGAGTTCGCCGGTGAGGGGCTGCGTTTGTTTGACGTACGCAGGTGGGGTATTGGTGAAGAGACAATGAACGGGCCTTTGCTCGGAAGGGTAAGAAATGCGTTTCTGACCGATGCTCCGGTGATCAACGAAAACGGGACACCGAACTATGCTAACGTCAGGAATAAAGGAGATATGAGGGTAATTGAAATCCGTACCTTCAGGAATAACCGTGATAACGTGTGGCCGATCCCACGCCTGGAAACAGAGGTGAATACCAAGCTTGAGCAAAACCCGAATTATTGATCTGGTTTCGCAGAGGGTGCCGGAAAAGGGGAAATTCTCCCTTTCAGGCACCCTCTTTCCTGAGTAAGCTTCCCGACTCTTCAATCCGAAAGGTTCAAATTAAGTACTCATGAAACAATGGTTTTTGAGCTTCCTGGGCTTGTTTTTAACCTGTGGCGGTAATTTGCCTGCGCAAACATCCTCTACAGATATTGTCATTGTCGGCGCGACGCCCGGTGGGATTATGGCCGGCGTGGCTGCGGCTCGCCTCGGTTCCAGGGTCGTCATCCTGGAGCCTACAGACCACGTGGGCGGAATCATGTCGAATGGTCTTACCAAATGTGACATTGTTAATAAGAAAGCGATCGGGGGGCTTTTTACCGAGTTTACCCAAACACTTCATCAATACTATAAAGACAAATACGGCGTCGGCTCTCCGCAAGAGAAGGCGTGCAGAGAAGGTTTCGAGTCGGAACCCCATGTGGTAGAGCTGGTTTTCAGGGAGTTTATTGAAAAGCATCCGAATATTTCGGTGCGATTTCACAGGAGATTGACGAGGACGATAAAAACCGGCAATCAATTGACAGAAGTAATAGCGGAGGTACTGAACGGGCAGGGAAAGGAGGAAAGTTATAAGGCAAAGGTTTTCATCGATGCGACATATGAAGGCGACCTGTTTGCCAGCGCCGGCGCAGCCTACGCAGTAGGGAGGGAAAGCCGCTATGAATACGGGGAAAGACAGGCAGGAAGGATTTACAGCCGTTTTGGACATGATGAGCTGCTGCCGGGATCTACCGGTGAAGGAGACAAGTCGGTTCAGGCATATTGTTTCAGGATGAACATGACGAAAGTCCCGGAAAACAGGGTGCCGGTCCGCAAGCCGGATGTGTATGATCGGAACGACTACCTCATCCTGCTGGAAGATATTAAAGCAGGGCTCCTTTCGGTTTCACATCGCCCCAATACCACTACTCCGGTTCAGTTTATGCCCAAACCGAACGGCAAATTTGAAATAAACAGCAATCATCCGCATCCGGTGCTGGGCGCGCCCAAAATATCGCTCGATTTACCGGAAGAAAACCAGGCTTACCCGGAAGCGGGTTACGCGGAACGGGAAAAGATAGTGGAGCGCTATAAAAATTACCATATCGGGTTCCTGTGGTTTATGCAGAATGATCCCGAAGTCCCCGAGAACTTTAGAAAGGAGATGAGCGAATACGGCTTTTCTAAAGACGAATACGTCACCAATGGCCACTTTCCCCGGCAACTCTATATCAGGGAAGGTAGAAGGCTGCGTGGAGCCTATATTTACACCCAGCACGAAGACGAGATAGTGCCGGGGCTGAAGCGTACCCGCATTCACCCCACTTCCATAGCAATTGCCGAATATCCCTGGGACAGCCACGGATGTTCACGGTATGACCCTGCACACCCGGGTGTAAGAGAAGGGTATTTTTATGTGGAGCACGCCCCGATGCAGATTCCCTACGAGGTGATGATACCTGAGGCTGTGGATGGCCTGCTGGTCCCGGTAGCCGTTTCATGCAGCCATGTCGGCCAGCAAACGCTCAGGATGGAGCCGGGCTTTATGGCCTACGGACAGGCCGCCGGGATAGCCGCCCATCTTTCCATCAAGGCAAAAGTAACGCCGAGGCATGTTTCCACCGGGCAGGTACAAAAGGAGATAGTAAACCAGAAGGGAGTAATCGCTTATTTTGACGATATTACTTCCGTTGATCCTGATTACGAGGCTTTTCAATATCTGGGCGCCAGAGGGTTCAATACGGGGTATTCGGCGTTGCCCGGCGAGCCGGTATCGCGGGATGAAGCGGTATCTGCTTTAAAAAGGATTTCGGAATATACCGGGCTGAAATGGGATTTGCCTTCCGCCCTTCCCACCGGGAAAGCTACGGGAGCGGACCTGCGGCAATGGCTGAAAATTTCCTCCGCGGCGGCCGGATCATCCGATACGATTTCCAGAAGACAGTTTGTAAAAGAAGTATACCGGAAAGTAAATGAAGACATTTAAAATCTACCTGGTGCTTTTCCTCGTGCTGGCAACGGGAACGGCTTTCCGGGGGGAGCGGCAGGCGGAAAGTTACGACATCGTCATCTACGGCGGCACTTCTGCCGGGGTCATTGCCGGGTATACGGCGAAGCAGATGGGCAAGTCGGTCATTGTCATTGAGCCGACCAGCCATATCGGCGGGCTTACTACAGGTGGTCTGGGGGCTACTGATATCGGGAATAAATACGCAGTGACGGGTCTTGCCAAAGATTTCTACCGGAGATTGGGGACACATTACGGCAAGTTTGAGCAATGGCTTTTTGAGCCTGGCGTAGCCGGTAAGATCTTTGACCAGTACATTAACCGTGCCGGGTTGGAGATTATAAAAAAGTACCGTTTGGAAACAGCGGTGCTGGCCGGGAAAGCGATTAAGGAAATCATAGTGCGAAACACTGATACGGGTGCAGAGAGGAAGATTGCCGGTAAGGTCTTTATCGATGCAACCTATGAGGGTGACCTGATGGCGAAAGCCGGTGTGTCCTACGCGGTCGGAAGGGAAGCCAATGCAGAGTACAACGAAACAATTAACGGCGTTCAGTTAATGCACGGGCACCAGATGCCCGATGGGATCGATCCTTATAAAGTGCCGGGCGATCCTGCCAGCGGCTTGTTGTGGGGGATCTCACCGGATGTATTGCAGCCGGCCGGTTCGGGCGACGACAAATTACAGGCTTACAATTTCAGGATCTGCCTTACCAATAACCCTGACAACAGGCTGCCGATCGTAAAGCCCGAACATTATGATGCGGCAAAGTATGAGCTGCTCGTCAGATTATTTGCCGCTCAGCCTGAAAAAAGGAAGCTCACCGACTATTTCGCCTGGTCGCGGATGCCCAACCAGAAAACCGATATCAACAATAAAGGCGGCTTTTCGACCGACATGATCGGGATGAACCACGGTTACGCCGACGCCGGATATGAAAAAAGAGAGGCAATTATCCGGGAGCATGTAGATTACACAAAAGGACTGCTTTACTTCTTCGCCAACGATCCGCGGGTGCCGGAAGAGATAAGGAACGAAATCAAAGACTGGGGGTATCCTAAAGACGAATACACAAACAACGGGCATTGGACACCCCAGCTGTATCTGCGGGAAGTAAGAAGAATGAAAGGTGCCTATGTAATGACCCAGGCCAATTGCCAGGGAAAGGAAATTGTGGAAGACGGAATAGGAATGGCTGCCTATACCATGGATTCCCACAACTGTCAGCGGATCGTTATAGAGAAAGACGGTAAAAAAATGGTGAAAAACGAGGGTAACGTAGAAGTAGGAGGCTTTTCCCCTTACCCGATTTCTTACAGGTCGCTCACGCCTGTGGAAAATGAATGTACCAACCTCCTGGTGCCGGTATGCCTTTCTGCATCCCATATAGCATATGGCTCGATCCGGATGGAACCGGTGTTTATGGCATTGGGCCAGTCTTCGGCAGTAGCGGCATCGATGGCGGTAGATAAAGGAACAAGTGTTCAGAAAGTAGATATAAAAGCGCTGCAGAAAGAGCTGAAAGATAACCCGTTGGCAGACGACTCTCCCGCCGAGATCCTGGTGGATGACCAGGATAAAGCCCGCATTTCGCCAAGAGGCGACTGGAAGACGGTAAAAGGAGGGGCTTACGGACCTACTGCCCTGGAGGCGCAGCCCGGCTCTGATGCCTCTGTCCGCTTCACTCCTGCCGCAATAGAAAAGGGGACATACGACGTATATGTTTACTTCTCCGTATTACCCGGCGTTTCCGACCAGGTGAACCTCCGGATTTCTGACGGCAGGAAGGTAACACGGCATACCATTAGAAAGGCAGATATTGTCATTGAAGGCCAGACCCGGGGAAAATGGCATCTTGTAGGTTCCGTGGCAATAAAAAAGGGCGGAGTACCTTATGTAGAATATACGACAGAAGGCGCAAACGGGAGAATCATAGCCGACGCCGTCATATGGAAAGCAAAAATGTGAGAATTGCCTGAAGCGGATTTCAGGCAAGTTGTGTGGCAGACAAATATTTCATAAACAATAATTTAAAACTTCGAATGAAATTAACCTTAACCTTTCTTACCCTGCTGACCTTGAGTATCCTGGCGGGTTGTTCAGGCAAAACGTCGAAAGACGAATATGATATAGTAGTTTATGGTGGCACATCCGCCGGTATCATTGCCGGGTATACTGCAAAACAATTAGGAAAATCGGTACTTGTTATCGAACCCGGCACCCACCTGGGAGGGCTTACTACCGGTGGGCTCGGAGCCACCGACATAGGCAATAAGTATGCTGTTACCGGTATCGCCAAAGATTTTTACCGTCGTATAGGAACGCACTACGGCAAATTCGAACAGTGGACTTTCGAGCCTCATGTGGCTCAGAAGGTGTATGAAGAATATATAAAAAAGGCCGACCTGGAAATTGTGAAATTGTACCGCCTGAAGGATGCGATCGTCGACGACGGGCTTATAACCGAAATCGTGGTTGAAAACTCCGGCAACCCCGACATTTCTACCGATCGTACCATAAGGGCCAAAATGTTTATCGACGCCACCTACGAGGGTGACCTGATGGTAAAAGCCGGCGTGAGCTATACATACGGTCGCGAAAGCAACAGCCAGTATGGCGAGACCTACAACGGCGTTCAGCTCTCGCTTTTTCACCAGCTTCCCGATGGGGTCGACCCCTATAAAGAGCGCGGTAAGCCGGAGAGTGGGCTTGTGTGGGGTGTGGCTGAGGGGGCACTGGATTCAACCGGCGCCGGTGATAAAAAAATCCAGGCCTACAATTTCAGGTTATGCCTGACGCAGGATAAGGCAAATCAAATGCCTTTCACAAAACCCGGTAACTACGATCCGGCACGGTACGAACTCCTGCTCAGGATCCTCGAGAAGGAAACCTGGACGACAGTGAAGAGTTCATTTAAAAGAGATACGCTTGCGAACGGAAGGAAAATAGTCCACCATTCGGGCAACTATCTTATTAAGGCAATGCCGAACGGGAAAACCGATTTCAACAATTTCGGAGGCTTTTCGACCGATATGATCGGAGCCAATTACGATTATCCGGAAGGAGACTACGAAACGAGAGCCAGAATATGGAAAGAGCATGAAGACTATACAAAAGGGCTGCTGTATTTTATGGCAAACGACGAGAGGATGCCGGCGCACATAAAGGAAGATATGCAAACCTGGGGTTATACAAAAGATGAGTTTAAAGAGTACGGAGGCTTTTCACCGCAATTGTACGTGCGGGAGGCGAGGAGAATGGTAAGCGATGTGGTAATGACCCAGAAGCACTGCCAGCGGAAAGAAACGGTGGAAGACGGTGTGGGAATGGCCGCGTATGGTATGGATTCACACAATATCCAGCGTATCGTTGTGAACGGAATGGTTAAAAATGAAGGCGATGTACAGGTAGGCCTTGGGATACCGTATCCTATTTCCTACCGCTCGATCATACCGAAGAAAGGAGAATGCAAAAACCTGCTCGTACCGATCTGTGTTTCCGCGTCGCATATAGCCTTCGGCTCAATCCGTATGGAACCTGTATTTATGGTGCTCGGCCAGTCTGCCGCAACTGCTGCCGTGATGGCGATAGATAACCGTCAGGCAGTTCAGGAGGTAGACGTAAAAGCATTGCAGGAAAGCCTCAGGGGAAATCCGCTTGCTGATGGCAGTACACCTGAAATACTGGTAGATAACGATCATCCTGAATGGGTGGAAGTAGCAGGAGAGTGGAAAGAAGCGCGGGGAGGCTACGGCAAGAGCCACCTTTCGGCCGAGGCTGGTAAGGATATGGAGCGCTATGTGAAGTATAACCCCGAGATCAAAAAGGGTGGCGAGTATGAAATATTCATGTATTTTTCCAATTTCCAGCGGCTGAGCCCGGAGATAACCGCGATAGTAAATGCAGGAGGCAAAGAAAACGAAGTCGTTATAAAGACAGGTGAAGTGACCGAGCTTGGGCTTCCTTCGGGCGACTGGGTTTCGCTCGGGAAATATAAACTCGAACCGGGAAAAGAATGTTCGGTCAAGGTATTGGGCAAAGGCGATTCGAAGGAGGTTGTGGCAGATGCCCTGATATGGAGGCCGGGGATTTAACCTTTTTATGTAGATTAAATACAATTTATTCAAATGAAAATACTGTCAATTGTTGTACTGTCGTTCCTGACTACCGTCGGTTTTGTACCTTTTAAGGAATATTCGCCGAAAGCTCAGGACGCAGACGTAGTTGTTTACGGCGCCACATCGGCGGGCGTAATAGCAGCCTATACTGCCAAAAAAATGGGCAAATCGGTGGTGCTGATCGAAGCCGGCGGCCATTTAGGCGGAATGACATCCGGCGGGTTGGGCTATACCGACATAGGAAACAAGTTTGCAATTACCGGTCTATCACAGGATTTCTACAGGAGGATAGGCAGGCACTACGGCAGGTTCGAACAGTGGACATTCGAGCCCCACGTAGCTAAAAAGTATCTCCAGCAATATCTCGATGAAGCGGGAATCAAGGTAATATATCATCATCGGATCGTGTCTGCCAGGAAAAAGGGAAATACAATCCGGTCTATAGTTGTCGAAAACAGCCAGTCACCCTCAGCCTCTACCAACAGGGAGATAAACGGTAAAATGTTTATCGACTGTTCCTATGAAGGCGACCTGATGGCAAAGGCGGGCGTATCTTATACGGTGGGCCGTGAAGACAACAGGCAATACAATGAAACCATAAACGGGGTACAACTGATGAAGGGGCACCAGTTTCCTGACGGAATAGATCCTTATCGTGTTCCCGGCAACTCTTCGAGCGGCCTGGTATGGGGTATTGCGGAAGGTCAACTCGATCCGAACGGCACCGGCGACAAGAAAGTGCAGGCGTACAATTACCGTATCTGCCTTTCTTCGGACCCGTCCAACCGTATCCCGGTAACCCTCCCGGAAAATTACGATCCGGCGAGATACGAGCTGCTCGCAAGGCTGATGGCCAAACAGCCGGACAGGGTGAAGCTTAATGACTACCTGATATGGAGCCATATGCCTAACAATAAGACCGATATCAATAACCGAAATGGCTTTTCGACTGATATGATCGGCGCTAATTACAGCTATCCCGATGGGTCATACGAAGAACGGGCAAGGATTATCAAGGCGCATGAAGACTATACGAAGGGCCTCCTGTATTTTCTCGGGAATGACCCCCGCGTACCTGCGGCCCTCCGTGAAGAAATGCAGAAATGGGGTTATCCCAAAGACGAATATACCGACTCGGGCAACTGGAGCCCGCAGCTCTACATCCGTGAGGCAAGACGCATGGTGGGAAGCTATGTTATGACGCAGGCAAATTGCGAATCGAGGGAGATCGTGGAAGATGGGGTTGGAACCGCTGCTTACACCATGGATTCCCACAACTGCCAGCGCATTGTTGTAAACGGAATGGTAAAGAATGAAGGTAACGTCGAAATAGGGGGCTTTTTACCGTACCCGATCGCGTACCGGTCTCTTATACCCAGGGAAACCGAATGTGCCAATCTCCTTGTACCTGTATGTCTTTCCGCGTCCCATATAGCCTATGGGTCTATCCGTATGGAGCCTGTTTTTATGGTGCTGGCCCAATCGTCGGCGGTAGCAGCTTCGATGGCGATAGACAAAAAGACATCCGTACAAAAAGTGCAGGTTGCTGATCTTCAGAGAGAATTAAGGGAAAATCCCCTGGCTGACCGCTCCGTAGCCGAAATCAGGATGGACAACGATGACCGTACCGGTGTGACGGTTTCCGGCTCGTGGAAAGGAGTGAAAAGAGGGGGCTTTGGTTTTGGCTACCTCGTGTCTGAGCCCGGAGTTGCATCTTCAGGCTCGGTCCGCTATACCCCGGCATTCCGGAAGGGAGGAAGGTATAAGGTGTATACCTATGTGACCAAATTGACAGATCTTTCTCCTGCGATTACCATTTCAGTAAACGATGGCAGTCAAAAACAGGATATTTCCCTCGATACCCGCTCTTTGGCAGTAATAGGGCAGACTTCCGGCGAATGGTACCCGGTCGGCTCTTTTGATTTTTCCGCAGCGAAAGAAGCCTATGTAGAAATTTCAAATAAGAACGCGAAAGGAGTAGTGGTAGCGGATGCGATACTTTTTGTACCTGAGTTCTGATGGTTAAAAAAATCAGCCGGATTGGCAAATGGTTATCCGGGCTACCCTAATTCCGGCCGGATAACCCTTATTCCTGAACCATATACTTTTGAAAATGAAAAATATCTTCCTGTCGGCGATCCCGCTCCTGTTGGCGGTGATGCTATTTCCGCAGGTCCGGAGCCAGGATAAGCTCTGGTTGGAAGCGGAGCACTTCGATGATCCCGGAGGCTGGGTCAATGACTGGCAGTTTATCGACCAGATGGGCTCGCCTTATTTAATGGCGATCGGCTACGGCGAAAAGGTAAAGGATGCGGTCACGCAGGTAAAGACGTCTACTCCGGGGGCTTACCGGATGTGGGTACGTTCCAACGACTGGCACCCGGAAAAGCACCCGGGCAGGTTTGAGCTGGAAGTAAACGGTAAAAAGATTAAAAAGACTTTCGGCGGGAGCGGCAAGAGCGGCTGGAACTGGGAAGATGCCGGTACGGTTTCCCTGAAATCCGTCAACCAGGTCCGGCTGAAAGATCTGACGGGCTACTACGGGCGGTGCGATGCCATTGTTTTCAGTAAGGACGCGGGCTGGAGGCCTCCTTCAGGTTTGGAGGAGCTTGAGAAGCTGCGCATCAGCTTCGGCGCGATCAGTCGTGAAGTGAAGCATAAAGGAGACTATGATGTAGTCGTAATAGGCGGGGGAGTCGCCGGAACGCTCGCCGCTGTGGCTGCCGCAAGACAGGGCGCCAGGACAGCCCTGATCCAGAACAGGGACCAGCTAGGAGGAAATGCCAGCCTTGAAAACCTCGTCCCGCCGGTAGGATTCAGGCAAACCCTCTTAAAGCCTGAGGAACGTAAATACGATCCGCGGGAAACAGGGCTGATAGAAGAGATAGCGCCTTACGGAGGACAGACCTATTTTGAAGTCGGGCGGCTTTGGCCTGACCGTCTCAAAGCGCTCACTGCGGCAGAGCCTTTACTGGACCTGTTCCTCAATACGCATGCGACGGGCGTAACGATGCAGTCGGAAAGCCGGATTTCGGGAATTGAATGCATAGAAATACCATCCGGTAACCGTATCGGCTTCAAAGGCAGGCTGTTTATCGATTGTACCGGTAACGGGGTGATCGGGCTGAAATCCGGCGCGCGATACCTTTACGGGAGAGAAGCCAGGTCGGAATACGACGAAAGCAAGGCGCCGGACGTTGCGGATAAGACAACACTTCCCAGCTCTCTTAAATATTGGTTTACCGGGCAAAAGGAGGATACTCCTTTCGCTTCCCCCGACTGGGCCTACCAGTTTCATTCCTGCAGTGATTTTACGTATGGTCGCCATCCTAAAATAGGCCCCATCGATAACCAGTGGCTTATTGAGCTCGGCGGAACGGATCAAACCTACCGGAATGCCGAAGCGGTAAGAGATGATTTGTTCAGGTTGATTTACGGTATCTGGGACCATCTTAAAAACCATTGCCCGGAGGCGAAAGGCAAGTCTGAAAAGATGAAGCTTGCCTGGGTGGGGCATGTCGTAGGGCTTCGGGAAAGCTATCGTTTGCTGGGTGACTATGTCATGTCGGAAAAGGATGTTACCACGCAGCCCCTGCTGGAAGACCGGATATCTTACGGCGGATGGGGACTGGACGACCACCCGTCGCTCGGTTTCTTTGACAAGGAAAGGCTGAACAACCATACACATGGCGGAGTGTATCATTCCGTACCCTATCGCAGCCTTTACTCAAAGAATATTGAGAACCTGATGATGGCCGGGAGGAATATCTCGGTAACTCACGTAGCGCTTACCGCCACCCGGGTGATGTATGCCACCGGCGTGATCGGGCAGGCAGCGGGCACGGCGGCAGGGATGTGCATACGGTTGGGAGAAACACCGCGCGGCATTTACCAGCGCCACCTGCATACGCTTCAGCAGAAGCTGTTGAAAGACGGAGCCTTCCTGATCGAAATGTCCAACGAGGATCCGGATGACCTGGCGTTATCGGCAGTGGCGGAGGCTTCCAGCGGAGAGAGCACGGCTTCCGAAGTGATCAACGGGTTTTCCAGGGCCCGTTTCGCGGTGATGTTCCCGTCTGCCAAACCTGCCATGAATGCCTGGCTGCCCGATCCGGGACAAGCCTCGCCTCAATGGCTGTCTTTAAAATGGGATACTCCGAGAAAGTTCAATACGGTGCATGTTGTATTTCAGAACCGCGGTGAGCTGGCCTATGATAAAATCAGGCTGGAGCGGTTTGATGAAGGGAAAGGATGGATATTGTTGAAAAATATAGAGAATGCCGGCCTGAAAAGACGTCTGATTGTTCCGGTAGGAGAAACGGAATCCAAAGCGATACGGGTAGTGCTCGACGGGCAGAAGCCCTACGGCATAGCCGAAATAAGGGTTTACCGCGAAACGGCCGAAACCCTTGAAGTGATAGAAAGGGCCAACCGGCTCGCATCATCTTTTAAAGAGACCGTACCGCTGCCATGGGAAAAAGAATAAGGTCATTCGGCTTTCTTGTCCTGCTGAGCGGTTTGCCCGTTCAGCAGGTAGGGATATCGCGCTTCAATAAGGGTTTTGATCCCGGAGCGGTAGTACGCCGGGAGAAACATGCGATTACCTTTTCAGACCATATCCCCGACAAGTCGGTTACGGTATGCCTGAATGCTTCTGGATTGCCCGTAGCGGTATTCAGAACTGTCCTGACCGAAGTCTGTAAGAAAGGTGAGTGCCTGCCCGTTTACCTGAAACTGTTCTGGACGATTTCCGGCGAATACCTGGGATTTGAGATGCAGCCCGGCGAAGTGCTTACGAAGTACGACCATGCACTGTTCGGGACAGCCGATTATGATCGTCTGCATGCTCTCCTGAGTGACCCGCTTTCCCTGCTCGGAAACATAGAGGAATCGGATATTGCCCCCGATTCGGCATCTGTGAAAAAGCAGAATACGCAGACGGACCTGGTGAGCGGGGCTACCAAAAGGGATATTGCTCCCTATACCGTTGCGGGTGCGGCTTATACGACCTATACGCTCTGGCACCTGGTGTACGGGGAGACGCGGGATAGCATTCCCGGCGCCGTCAGGAAGTACCTCACGCCCGGCCTGGCTCTTTCTTTTTTGAAAAGTCCCGCCGTCGGAGACAAAATGTGGGCTGTTTCGGTAATGGATGTATCGTGGCTTTCCGACCCGGCATTAATGGAAGAGATCATGCGGAGTTACCGGGAAGGGAACCGGTACCTGCAGGAGGCCATCCTGGAAGCGCTCCTGGTGAAGGGGAATCCTGCACTTGTTCCGGTGAATTACCTGTCCTCCTTTTTCAGGGCTTCCGCTTTTTCCCAGCGACGGACTATGCTGAAGCTGCTGGAGGACTACCCGGAAGTCGCCCGGGACTTTATCCCTGCGGTAGCGGGAGACCTGGCGTCGCCTGAGCCTACGCTGGCGCTTCTGCTTCTCCGGCTGATCCGGAAAAGCGGTATGAAGAGCGAAGAGATCAGGGAGTGGATCATCGGGCAGGCGGGTTCAGTGAATGCCGACGTGTCGCGGGCGGCAAAGGAATGTATTAGTTACCTGGATACCCATTGATCTCCGCAGTAAAGCCGCAGGGCCGGCCTGCGGCTTCGTCTGTAAAGCCGCAGGGCCTGCGGCTTCATCTCTCGAATTATAAAAAAAAGTAACAAAACATGTATTATTTAAACTCTTTATGAACCTCATGACAAAAAAAAGGATTTGGGGATTGCTCCTGGCGTTTTCGTGCTATACCCTTTTTAATTGCAGCTCTTCCGGTCCGGCCGACGAGTACGACATCGTGATCTACGGCGCCACTTCCGCCGGGGTGATCGCAGGCTATACCGGGAAGCAAATGGGAAAATCGGTGCTGATTATCAATCCCAATGAACATATCGGCGGGCTGACATCCGGCGGGCTCGGGCAGACTGATATAGGCAATAAACATGCTGTTACGGGTATCAGCCGCGAATTCTACAGGAAGCTGGGCAAAGTATACGGCACTTTCGAGCAATGGACTTTTGAGCCTAAGGAGGCGGAAAAGCTGTTCCGTCAATACCTGGAAAAAGCAGATGTCCAGGTGATTGTCAACAAACGCATCGCCCGGGTTGAGAAAAACGGTACGGCTATAGAATCCGTTACGATTGTGAATACTCTGGGAGACCCCGGAGCGGAACGGACAATCAGAGGAAAGGTTTTTATAGATGCTACTTATGAAGGCGATCTGATGCCGCTTGCCGGTGTATCGTATTTTGTCGGTAGGGAAGATAACTCGGTTTATAGTGAAACGCTGAGCGGGTTCCAGCTTCCGGAATACCATAAAAAATCGGGGTTCCACCAGTTTCCCGATGGGGTCAGCCCCTACAAAATTTCCGGTGATCCGGCCAGCGGGCTGGTATGGGGGATCAGCGATGCAAGCGCAACGCCTACCGGCTCAGGAGATAAGCTGGTACAGGCTTACAATTTCCGGATCTGTCTAACCGACAGTGTAGAAAACCAGGTGCCGATCACACGCCCGGAAAACTATGATTCGACCAAATATGAGCTGCTGGCCCGCCTGATAGAAGCGCAACCCTCCATGCGGGCAATTAACCAGTATTTTATCTGGAGCCCGATGCCGAAAAGAAAGACGGATATTAACAATCGCGGCGGCTTCTCTACCGACATGATCGGCCATAGCCATAACTGGGCAGAGGCTTCACATGAAGAGCGTAAAAAGATATACGACGAGCACTACGACTATACAAAAGGGCTGCTTTACTTCATGAAAACAGACCCTCGCGTTCCCGATACGCTTCGCAATTACGTGGCAAACTGGGGTTATCCGAAAGATGAGTACACCGGTACGGGCCACTGGACTCCGCAAATTTATGTCAGGGAAGGAAGAAGGCTGGTCGGCGAGTATGTAATGACGGAGCGCAATTGCCGCAGCGAGGAGATAGTAGAGGACGGCATAGGAATGGCTGCCTATACGATGGACAGCCACAATACGCAACGGATAGTCGTAAACGGAATGGTGAAGAATGAAGGCAATGTGGAAGTGGGCGGCTTTCCTCCGTATCCCATTTCCTATCGTGCACTGTTGCCGAAAAGAAGTGAGTGTTCCAATCTCCTTGTACCGGTGGGACTATCCTCTTCCCATATTGCTTTCGGTTCTATCCGCATGGAACCCGTATTTATGGTACTGGGTCAGTCGGCGGCAGTAGCGGCTTCTATGGCTATCGACGGTAAAACCGGCGTTCAGGACGTTGATGTAAAAGCAGTGCAGAAGGAATTAAAAGAAAACCCGCTCGCCGACGGGTCTCCCGCCGAGATCGTCGTCGATGACAGTGACGCCGCAAGGGTTACGGTTACCGGCGAATGGCAACCGGTAAAGCGGGGTGCGTACGGACCTTCCGCTCTGGAGGCGCAGGCCGGAAGCGTAGGCTCGGTCAGGTTTACGCCGCCGGCAATTGACAAAGGCGAATATGATGTGTACGTCTATTTTACCATGCTGCCCGAAATTTCCGATCGCACGACCGTCAGGGTTTCGGATGGAAGCAATGTGGAGTCTCATGTGATCGATAAAGCTGCGATTACGATTGAAGGACAGACATCGGGCAAGTGGCACCGGCTGACTTCGGTAAAAATTGCAGATGGGACGCAGCCCTATGTCGAATACAGCACGGAAGGGGCTGCCGGGAAGGTCGTTGCCGATGCCGTTATCTGGAAAAAAGTTGAGGTTACTCCTAAGAACCCTTGATGCGTCGTTATGCTGATTTTTAAACTTCCTCATTTACGGAAGTAAACTCCGGAGTTCTAAAATCAGCAAGCCTGGCCTGAAGGGTTTTTATGAAGTACCCTCTGATATATTATCAAGAATCACCACTTTAAAAAACAACCTAATTATATAAAACAATGTATAGAATATTCCTAACGATGGCATTTTTTGCCACCACCGTATTTTCCTGTACCCCAAAGCCGTCGGCGGAAGGAGAAGCTGACGCAGATATCATCGTTTACGGTGGTACTTCTGCTGCTGTAGTAGCGGCAATCCAGGCGGCCAAAATGGAGAAGTCGGTCATAATGGTATCGCCGGACATCCATCTTGGCGGGCTGACCTCCGGCGGTCTGGGCTTTACCGATTCAGGCAATACCGGCTCCATCGGCGGACTTTCCCGCGAGTTTTACCAGCGGGTTTACAAGGAGTACCAGAAAGACGAAACGTGGAAATGGCAGAAAAAGGATGAATTCGGCAATAAAGGACAAGGGACTAAGGCTATGAACGAAAGCGACCAGACGATGTGGACGTTCGAGCCTCATGTAGCTGAAAAGGTGTACGACGACTGGGTGAAGGAACTCGGGATCAAGGTATACCGCGACGAATGGCTGAACCGTGAAACGGGAGTAGAAGTAAAAGACGGGCGGATCGTTTCCATCACGACGCTTAGCGGGAAGACTTTCAGCGGAAAGGCATTTATAGATGCTACCTATGAAGGCGATCTAATGGCGGCAGCCGGCGTCAGCTACCATGTCGGGCGTGAAGCCAACAGCGTGTATGGCGAAGAATGGAATGGTATCCAGGTCGGCGTGCTGCATCACAAGCACTGGTTTGCCGCCGATATCAGCCCTTATAAAATCCCCGGCGACCCTTCCAGCGGGGTATTGCCAAGGATTTCAACAGAAAATCCCGGCGTAAAAGGCGAGGGCGACGACAAAGTGCAGGCTTACTGCTTCAGGATGTGCCTGAGCAATCATCCGGACAACCATATTCCTTTCCCGAGGCCTGCGGACTACGATTCCACGCAGTATGAGCTGCTCGTCAGGGTATATAACAGCGGCTGGAGGGAGACCTTTCATAAATTTGACGTGATTCCAAACAAAAAGACCGATACCAATAACCACGGTCCTTTCAGCACGGACAATATCGGGATGAACTACGACTATCCGAACGCCAGCTATGAGCGCAGGAAGGAAATCATCAAAGAGCATGAAAGTTATCAGAAGGGGCTGATGTATTTCATCGCCAACGATCCGCGCATCCCGAAAGACGTACAGGAAGAGTTCAGGAAATGGGGGCTGCCGAAGGATGAATTTACCGACAACGGCAACTGGTCGCACCAATTGTATATCAGGGAGGCCCGCCGGATGATCGGCACGTCGGTAATGACCGAACATGAAGTGCTTGGCACAAAGGACGTGAAAGATCCGGTAGGCATGGGTTCCTATACACTTGATTCGCACAATATACAACGTTATATCAAGGACGACGGGTATGTACAGAACGAAGGAGACATAGGTGTAAAAGTGCCGCAGCCGTATAAGATTTCCTATGGTGCGCTTATTCCGAAAAAAGAAGAAATTCAGAACCTGCTGGTTCCGATCTGTCTTTCAAGCTCGCATATCGCTTTCGGTTCTATACGGATGGAGCCGGTATTCATGATCCTGGGCCAGAGCGCAGCGACCGCGGCATCTATCGCAATCGACAAAGGCATTGCACTGCAGGATGTGGACTACAGCGAGCTGAGAAGCCGCCTGGAGGCTGACAAGCAGCGCCTGGAGGTGGCGGCGAAGTAAGCCGGAATAAAGAGAAAAGTTTTAGACCGTGTATCCCGGGAGGGATGCACGGTTTTTTCATAGCGTGTGGCGTACGGATGCGGCTCTCCGACCCGTCCCCCTCGGTCTCCCTCTCACAATCCTTACTCCAACAGCCGGTACTCCCTTGATATCCTCAGGAGCTGCTGAAGATTGTTGACATTCAGCTTTTGCATCAGGTTCTTGCGATGGGTTTCGACGGTATAATGACTGATAAACAGGTTTTCGGCAATCTGCGGACCTGTGAGGCCCTTGTCCAGCAACATTAGTACCTCTTTTTCACGACGCGTCAGAACGGGGACCGCCCCGATGGCCGCATCTACGCCGGTAAATTGCTCCAGGAGCTTTTCCCCGGCAGCCCTGCTAAGGTATATCTTCCCCTTCAATACCTGGCTTACGGCAGAAAGCAGTTCCTCGCGTTCCATGTTTTTGAGCAAGTAGCCATTTCCTCCGTACTTTAAAAACTGAGCGATAATCGAAGTTTCGTTCGTGCTGGTAAGGGCGATGATCCTGGATACGCTGTTGGTTTTACGTATCTCGCCGCATAGCTGCATACCGTCCATGTCCGGCAGGTTAAGGTCGAGCAGGATAATGTCTGGCGTATTTTCGGACAGGTAAGAAAGTGCCTGGGCGGCGGTCGTCACATTTTCAGCGATCAGCAGGCCGGGCTCATCTTTCAGCATCATAGCTATCCCTCCCGCTACAAGAGGATGGTCGTCGATGATCATCAGTCGTATCATAGCATGACAGAAGCTTTCTGCTGGTTTCCAATGGCAAAGTCGATCATGACGGTGGTACCAATGTCGGGGGTTGACTCTACGGTCATACTGCCGCTGAGATAATTTACCCTGCTTCTGACGGTGTCCAGACCCGCATTACGTTTAAGAGCTGCCATATCCGGATCGAAGCCGATGCCGTAGTCCTCGACGGTAATCATGAGCCGGCTGCCTTCCAGGTTGAACTGCACAATGGCCTCGCTGGCCCGGGAATGCTTTATAATATTGCTTAAAAGCTCCTGGACGATACGATATACCATAATTTCAGTGTTCTTGCTTAGGGCCGGACGTTCCATACCGTAAGCCTGCATCTTTACCTGAACCGATCCGCCTGCGCTGATGCCGGCGCAAAGGTCCCGCACTGCCTGTATCAGCCCCAGCTTCATGAGCACTTCCGGTATCATGTTGTGGGCGATCCGCCGTATCTCTTCCGCTGCCGTATCGACCAGCGCGTAGCTCCTGGTGAATGTTTCATTGGTACGTAGTGGTTCCATTTCGTGCCTGAGACTCCCGAGATACATTTTCAGAGTAGAAAACAGCCCGCCCAGGCTGTCGTGCAGGTCACGCGCCATGCGGCTGCGCTCCATTTCCTGCCCGTTGATCATGGCCTGGAGGGAAAGTAACTGCTGTTGTCCTTCCAGGAATTTTATCCGTTCCTCTACGATCGTTTTCTCTTTTTCGGCAATGATTTTTTTCTGATGGGCAAACCGGTACAGGAGCCACAGGATCAGGCAGAAAGCCGGGGCAATAATGCCGGCAGTAAGCAATAGCCGGTGCTGCCGTCCTACCTGGCGCTGCTGGTTCAGGTTGGCTTCCCTCAAACCTGCAATTTCCATTTCCTTTTGTGCGGTCGCATGCAGGATCTCCAGGTTGTTTACCGTCCTGATTTTTTCCCTTCCATAGATTGAGTCGGTCAGCGAGGCTGCTTTTTGCTGTAACTCGAAGGCTTTCCTGAAATCCCCCGTCCGGGCGGCTACCTGTGCAAGGCCTTTTACGGCATCTGCCCGGGTGACAAGGTCGTTCTGGAAAGAGGCCCTTTGGAGGGCTTCGACGAAATAATGAGCTGCGGAATCGACCTGGTTGGCTTCCAGGTGGCGTTGCCAAGCCGGAAGGTGTACTGGTCGGCGGAAATGAGCATGTTGCGACTGATTGCATAGTTTCTGGCCGACCGGAAGAAGGAAATGGCGCGGGGAAACTGCTTTTTTTGAACGGCTATCAGCCCCATGCCCGAAAGGCTCTCAATGGTCATTTCCGTGATGCCTTCCATCTTGTCCAGCTCCAGCGTTTTATGGTACATCCGGATAGCGTTTTCATAATCGTGCTGCTTGCGGTAGAGGTGGGCAATATGTAGCGTGGGAACATTGATAAGGTAGCGAATTTCCCGGTCTTCTGCTTTATCGAGCGCTTTCCGGTAATAGCCGAGGGCTTTGCCGAGCTGCTGTTGTTCCTCCATTACTTTGCCCGTTTGTATCAGTTCGAATATGGCCAGGTCCCTGATCTCCTGCCTTTCACTGGCTTCATAGCCTTTTATTGCTTCCAGCGAATAAGAGATGGCCTTGGGATGGTCGCCCAGCAGGAAGTGCAGCATGCCCAACGCTCCATATACCTTGGCGATCTCATCAGGCTGCCCGTGGGCGGCGGCGCATTTCATCGCATCGTTCAGAAAGGAAAAGCCTTTGTCCAGTTGTTCGATGCGTATGTAAATATGCGCAGCCAGGATCCTGGCGTTGCAGGCATCGGCGTAATACCCGATGCTATCCGACAAGCTGATGCATTGCTGCAGGAAAGGCAAGGCTTCGGGAATTTGCCGGTTGAACCAATACTCCTCTCCCAACGAAAACAGGACCCGGGCGCGTGTGGTATCGTCGGGCGCCCGGCGGAGCGCCTCGCGCAGGCTGTCGAGAGCGGTGCGGGATACCTGCGCCCGCGTCACCGCAGGCGCTATGCAAGCCGTCAGGCAATAAAAAATCATTGCTTTAGGTAGATGCCGGGTTATTACCAGAGGAAAATCCATAGGGGTTGCGATCAAGACAGAAACTTAAGCAATCCGTGCAGGAGATGCACTACCTCCATTCAGGTATTTTTTGACACGAAAAACCCTGCAATCCCGGTATTGATCCCCGATAGTGAAGTCCGCAATTTTGAGTATGAACAATGCTTTTCATTTCTCGATGACTATGAATACAAACTTTATCCCCAATATCTCCCTACCCGAGGCGTCCCGCTGCACTTCGGTACGGTGGGGACTACTCCTGGCCCTGTGCTGCGCGTTTTCGTTTTCGGTACGCGCGGCTACCATTTTTGTGAAAGCAGATGCTACTACCGGTGACAACAACGGCACCACCTGGCAACATGCCTACACCGATTTGCATACGGCCCTTACAAACGCTGTCAGCGGAGACGTTATCTACGTGGCTTATGGTACTTACAAACCCTCGAAACCTCCCTACGGCCTTGTGACAGACGACCCGCGCGACTTTGCTTTTGAGCTCAAGGTAAGGGTATCGCTCTATGGCGGCTTTGCCGGTACCGAGGCTACGCTGGGAGCTAGATTGTTCAACTCCGAGGGGGCGACCATCCTCAGCGGAGACCTCGGGAGCAACGACGGACCCGATTTTGACAATCGCGACGACAATACCTATCATGTGGTCACCGGCCATAACCTGGCGCAAGCTGTGGGGTCCTTTCCAACACAATATTTAGGAGTGACGTTCGACGGCTTCACCGTCAGGGGCGGGAATGCGGACGGCCCGGGAACGCTTAAAGTGGGATCTTATGACTTCAACCGTACCTTTGGGGGAGGGCTGTATGTCTTCAATTCCTCGAATTATCTTACCGGTACTGTCGGCGTCAACTTCCTGACGGTCAATAATTGTATTTTTACGGAAAACCTGGCTTTAAACGGCGGCGGTGCGATATACACATCTGCGGTTGCAGCCCGTTACTTCGAACTCAGGGTCAATAAATCTGCCTTCACCGGGAATATTATTACGGGAGGAAATACGGAAGAAGCCCACGGAGGCGGCGCTATCTACGCCGTCGCTTGCGGCTTGAGTGTTCAGGATGATTCTTTTGCAGGCAACAAAGCGCTAAACCGCCTTGGCGGTGCAATTCTCACCTTCTCCCCTCCCTCGTCTCCGACCCGAAGCGTCCTTAACATCTCTACCAGTACTTTCACACAGAACGAAGCGGCGCAGGGGGGCGCAATCAATGCAAATAGTTATACGACCATCACCGGCCTTTCCGACTGCACCTTTACCGGCAATAAGGCAAAATCCGTCGGAGATTTATCCGGTTCCGGAGGCGCAGTCATTTGTATCAGCGGCGGCGGCTCACCCTCTCACAACCTATACCACAATACTTTCACCGGGAACACCGTCGAAGGGACCGGAAGCCATGGCGGGGCTCTTGTGGTCGCCGACAACTGCACAGTCCGGGCGATAGGCTGCATTTTCCAGGACAACACGGCTGCGGAAGGCTCCGGAGGCGCGGTTGTAAATACGGGCGAATCAACCTCCGCGAGCCTGCATTGGTCTGTTTTTACCGGCAATACGGCCAGGCGGGGCGGCGCAATATACAGTGTCGGCACGAACTCCAATACCCTCACTGCGACAAGTTCCCTGTTCATTGGGAATACATCGACCGGCACCGACCAGCCGCACGGCGGAGCGATCATTAACAGTACCAACAGTACGGCCCTGATAAGCCAGTGCACCTTTTTCGGCAACCAGGCTACCGGCCATGACGATGCCACAGGCGGGGTACTGAACCGGGATACCGGCAACCTTACGATGGAAGGCAATATCCTGTGGAACAATACGGGAGGGGCCAACGCGGGCAATCCCGGGTTGGTCAATACGAGTACCGGCACGGTGCAGGTAACCCGCAACCTCATACAAGGGGGCTTTGCCGGGGAAGGCAATATCGATGCCGACCCGCTGTTTGTGGACGATAGCTCGCCTATCGGCGATGACGGGGACTGGGGTACCGTCGACGACGGCCTGAGGCTACAGTTGGCTTCACCCGCCGTCAACGCGGCCCTTGGGATCACTGTTCAAACAGTTTTCGGATTTCCCCAGGTCGACTTTAGCGCCATCAAGGGATATTTACTCCTGGTGTTCAATGATCCCTCCCTCATCCCGCGTATACAGCAGGGAAAGCCTGATATGGGTGCGTACGAAAACCTGGGTTTTGTGCTGGCCACCGAGACCGGTGTCAACAGCGCCCCTGATGTTCTCGATGCCGGCGACTGGGTATACTATTACGAAGAGGAAACCGGCGAACTGGTCCTGGCGGTGAACAACGCTGACCCGGCTCTGACCGTGACCGGCGGGCTCAATGATGACATTACGACTCTGACCGAGCCCTTCGGAACGGATTATGACCAGGTGAAGGTGATCCGCAGGAGCTGGACAGCGGCAGGGGGAGCGCCCTCCGGTACCCGTACCGTGCGGTTCTTCTACGACCAGCAGGACCTGAACCAGCTTGGCGACGGGATCAACATCAATACCCTCGGGGTCTATAAGGTTGATGGCAGCGACCCGTACGATGCCGGTGCGGGGCAGTATGCCCAGTATGCTATTACTACCGGCCAGGCATCGCTTACCCGCTTCCGGCCCGGGGTTTTCCAGGGTATGCATTATGTGGAGTTTGTGGTCAACAGCTTCAGCAGCGGAAGCATCGCACTCCTGCCGGAAGGCGCCCTGCCGGTTACACTGGTGTCGTTTACGGCCCGGAAACAGGAAGCCGGCGTGCAGCTTAGCTGGAAAACCGCCGAAGAAGTAAATGCCTCCCACTTCGAAATCGAGCGCAGCGCCGATGCTAAAATATGGGAAAGGATCGGAGAAGTTAAAGCCAAAGGCGAAAGCAGGATGCTTGAAGCCTACACTTTTATGGATCAGCTGCCGGGATACAGTATTACATCAACTAATCAGCTAATCGTCACATCAGCTCATCCTCACATTTACTACCGCCTCAGGCAGCTTGACCTCGACGGCTCCTACGAGTACTCCCGGTTGGTATCGGTGATATGGGAGAAGGAAGGGCGGGAAGCAACGCTTTATCCCAATCCTTCCGTCGACGGCCATCTGAAGATACAGGGAGTGAAAGTGCTGGCCTACGAGCTGTTGGATGCGACAGGACGCCTCCTCGAGACCGTACGCTTCACCCAACCGCAACGTACGCTGCAGCTCGCCCCGACGACTTCAGGCGTATATTGGCTCCGGCTTGAATCCGCTGACGGGACTATAGTGACCAGGAAGGTGATAATGATGCAAGCGCCTCGCTAAATGCAAAGTAATCTGATGAGGGTGTTCAAAAGGTACGGTCCTTTTAGCACGGACCATATCGGGACAACGGCAACTGGTCGCACCAATTGTATTCATGATCCTGGGCCAGAGCGCAGCGACCGCGGCATCTATCGCAATCGACAAAGGCATTGCACTGCAGGATGCGGACTACAGCGAGCTGAGACGCCGGCTGGAGGCTGACAAGCAGCGTTTGGAGGTGGCGGCGAAGTAGTCTGAGAAGCTTTAGAATATGAAACCATGTGCTTTTAGAAGCGCACGGTTTCATATTTGATGGGCCGAGAATAGAAAACTCCGGAGGTTACCTGGCTTTCAGGAATTTAGGTATCGAGGCCAGCGACAGGCCCAGGCCGGCTACCGCTGCACCGCCTGCTATATAGATTCCCGGAGAGGCATAGGAGGTAATTCCCTCGGCATTTGCAATTGTATTCTTGTAGTCTTTATGGTCTTTGTTTAACATAGAGTAGGTGACGGCTCCGAAGGCTATCGCCGCTATACCGACCCCTGCCATGATCAGGCCGTTTCTTTTCCGAACGGAAGCGTTGGTTTGAATGAGCAATACTTCGGGGGTGGGCGCAGATTGTCGGACAAGCAGCTTTTCTCCTCCGATAGCAACTGCCAGAGAGATTTTTCCGACCGGTGCTGCTTCCGGCTCAACATTGGACGCTGGTATGGAAAGGGCCTTACCCGCTATGGGCATGTTATAGTCGGAAGCTTCGGTTTTTTCAATGGTTGTTACCCCTGTCTGATCAGAAGCCTCTTGGCCGGAAGGCAGATTTTGTGCCCGGCCACTGGGGTGCAAAATGGTTACGAGGCAAAGCATTGCCACGATGAATGGTAGTTTTTTCATTTTTGTAAAGAGTTATTTGATTAAATTTTTCAATTCTTTGTCCCTGTGAAGCTGAATGTAGGAGGGGGACCAACCCTTCAGTCTGGCCAGCTACCTCTCCCTCGTATTCAAAGACCAGCCCCCGCCGTATCGAATACACTTCATCGGTAGTAGTAAGGTCACTGAACTGGTCATAGAGCCCTGTTTTTTTTGCTACTATGATAGCATAATCTTTGGCCTGTCTTTTGCTGAGCCCTTCTGCCTGGTTATGGAGCCAGAGCGTCAGCCCGTTACCGCTGAGATGGAAGCTGCAGCCATTTGTATCAAGCCCGGGCAGACGGGTGAGGATCCGGTTTCCGTCGATGGAATAGGTACTCCATTCATCGCCCAGTTTCACCCTGCCGTCGTCGTGAAATTCCAGTAGCGTATGCACATCCGATGCTTTGAACCGGGTTTTAGGGCTTCTGACTTTGGCGACTCTCCACTTCCATACCTGGGTGTAGCCGATTTCGAGGTAGGTGCCCCGGAGCTCCCACCGGCCCAGGAGGTCCTGAGCGGGAGAGGGGGTGAAGGGGAGAATGAGCGGGAGGGTAATGGCCAGTTGTTTTAAGAGCCTTTTCACCGTTTCAGTTCTTTGAGGGGTGAACTACTCGCTCCAGACCAGGTCAACTTTGTATCGGTACGCCCCGGTTCCGCCTATCGTTAAAGAAGAGGGATATTTGGGATTGCTGATGCTGCTTGCATGGTCGCCAAACACGAGGCTGGCTTCACCCATTCTTTCGCTTGAGTTTACATCCGGATTATTGCCGTCGGCGTCGTATAACCATAGATAAAGCCTGTTGGTATATTCAGAGCGCGGGAATGTTTTTTGCGGTGAGAAGTTGTTCCAGGTGATTTGGCCGGCCGCTATCTGGTCCTGAGAAACATCGCGGATAATGTTTGCAGTTACAAATTGCTGGGTTGAGGAGGCATGTCCCTGAACGAATAAATCCGGATAAGATGATCTTGAGTTGAATAGGTCCCAGCCATCCCAGTCACTTCCGTTTGGTCTTTTCGCGGGGGCGGCCAGTAATTGTATTTTAGAGATCCTGACATTGTTATAAGATGCGGCGATCGACACCGTAACAACCCGTTCTGCCGTTTTTCCGTTGGCCGTAATAGTAAGTTTCACATTTTTGGTTCCACCGGTGTTAAAAACAAACGCCGGGTTCTTTTGCGTGGAGGTGCCTTCGCTGCCGAATTCCCACCGGTATTGCGCTCCGGGAGTATTATCTGTCGTAGTGAACTGGATTTGCGCGGGTGCCCGGTTGCCGTTGGGGAATGTGTAGGAGAAACCGGGTACAGGAGTAGGAAAATCGGAAGTCTGCTGCCCCGCTTCGTTACCATATTCCGTTACACCTGCCTCCGTCTTCGCGTAGGTCCATACTTTGTAGGCGGTATTGGCCCGCAGGCCGGTAATAGTCGCTTCGAACGTATGAGGGAAAGTAGCAATAGCATCGCCGGTTTTAAAGATGGTCCCTTCGCGGGGATTGTCCGAAGTGCCGTATACAAACCCGTATTCGACTACCTGCCCGCTTTTCTTTTCCTGCCGTTTGTTTTGGTAGCCTGGGTTGGAGATGGTCCCCGAGATTTTAAAAGAAGTTTGCGCGGCGTTGGTGATTTCGCCTGTTTTGACTGAGGGGCCGACCGGCTCGACGGGCCCGAACATGTCGTCGAAGCAGGCGGTTGTAAGCAATGACAGGCCCGCCAGCGCGAGAATGGAGATCTTTCGCTTCATGATATTGATTTGATCAGGTTAAAAATGTTCCTTTTTCAGAGCCGGATCAGGGGGCTGACCGGTTCTGAACTTTTAATCGGGAAGAAGATTCCCGGCGGAAACATGATTCCTGAAAAAATATGGAAGGAAATTTTCAGAGAAAATATTGACGGCTGAAGATGTGTTTATTCAAAATGTTTCGGGGAAGTACGAATAGGTGTTACCAACTTGGTATCTTTCTTTGCTATACATAGAATACCGTTTGAAAATAGTGTTTATCGTCTGGTTTGGTACGCATAAGGAATATGATAGGATTGACGCAAAAAATGTGAGCTATGTTAAAGCCGATCTGTACCTTCGCCCAATCCACTGGAGGCCATCAGATTCAGACAGGATCAGATGAATATAACTGAAGCGGAACTGTCGGGTATATTGGGCGCCCGTTCGCGTAAACCGGAAATCCTTTCGGGTAAAAGAAAACTGAGCCTCGCCATGATCCGGAGGCTTAATAAGAAGCTAAATATCCCTGCTGAAGTATTAATTCAGGAATATTAGATTCACAACAGCCCAATTCATCACTGTGATTTCCCTCTGGCTAATACAGGCAGCACAGATTCTACTTGTCCGTTGCGGATCCCGTAGATACGGTCATAAAGATTGATGACCGGGTCGCAGTGAGGGACTATGACTTCCAGCTTATCGCCAACTTTGTAGCTTTTTGAGGTGTGTTCAAACGTAATAGTTCCATATTCGTCGGAGCCCGCATTGTAAACGAATCCCGGTTCGCCAATCACAATGGCGGGGGGCTGATTCAGTGTCAGAGCTTTCGACCCGGCATCCGTAATCAGCCGCTTTTCATAGTTATTGTTGATGATGGTGGCTATCACGGTTAGTGACGGCTCAAAGTCATCGTAAAGCTCTTCGTTGGCGGAGCTGCCAATGATCAAATACTGGTGGTCCATAAAAAGGTAGCTTCCGATCTGCACGTCTGTAAAGCCCGGGATGTCGGCCATCATGTTGTAGGTGCCTGTACCGCCCCCGCTGAATATTTCCAGGTTTAGTCCTGACTTTTTCATCAGCTCATACGACATGACTGCCGGTTCCATTCCAGCCCGGTTCCTTTCTTTTCTCTTTTCGAACCCCTTTACATGCTGCACCCCGCCATCGTAGGCAAGTATCCCGCAGAACCTGAGATTGGGTAGCTTATCCACCAGTTGTGCCAGCTCGAGCGCCGGCCGGCCAGGCAGAACACCTGATCTCCTGGCAACGTTGATATCGACCACTACATCTGCAACAATTCCCGCGGCTTTGGCAGCATCCTGAAGGTCCCGCGCATTTTGCGGGTTGTCTACAGCCTGGATAAAGCCTTTGTATTTTTTACGAAGCTCCATCGCCTTCCTGATTTTCGGGACGCTGATGTTGACGCCGGTCATTAATACATTCGGAATCCCGTTCTCAAGCATTACTTCCGACTCAGAAAGCTTCGCAGTGCATATTCCTATTGCACCGGCTTTTATCTGCATTTTAGCGATAGCGGGACACTTATGGGTTTTTGCGTGAGGACGGATCGCTACGCCGGTTCCCCGCAAACGTTCGTGCGCGGTCCTGATATTTCTTTCCATCCGGTCCAGGTCGACGCATAGCGCCGGGCTGTCGAGGTCCCATTTGGATTTCCCGATTTCGGTTTCTTCGGGACGTGAGGCAGCAAGGGTAGGGTTTCCCAAAACCGGGGCCAGTCCCGCGAGGAGACTGGTACTGAGGAATTCGCGGCGGTTGAATGAGGTCATCGGAGCTTTATGAAGATCGTCTCGGAGATAAATATAGGAAAATAGTCGTAATCTCAACCCGGTTTCCAATTTCAGAAGGTTTGTATTTATAATTCTTTGTCGGCATTTTTGCATAAAAAGAATTTTGTGATATGCAGGAAGAGGCTTTGGTGGAAAAAACTATACTTCGTCTGCTGAGGGAAGGAGATCCGGCTGCGTTTAAGGCTATCTATGATCAGTACTGGGACAGGCTATACAAAGTAGCTGCCGAAAAAGTGCCTTATGCCGAAAATGCCGAGGAAATAATCCAGGATATCTTTGTGGACTTGTGGGAAAGAAGAGAACTGCTCGTCATTGGCGATCTGGAACATTATCTATTTAAGGCGGTAAAGTATAAAGTGCTCGACTACGTCCGTGCACAGATCGTCAGGAGAAAGCATGAAGATTCCGTTCAACAGGTGACGATTATATCCGGCGATCCTGACATCGAAGAAGAACTGGCATACAGGGAGTTAAGGGAAGCTTTTCACTCCGGTTTGAATGACCTGCCGGAAAAAACCAAAGAAATATTCCGGCTTAGCCGGGTAGAACAGTTTTCCGTCCGGGAAATATCCGAAACCCTTAGCGTCCCCGAACGTACTGTAACTTACCATATTACCCAGGCCCTCCGCATTCTGAGGGTTTGTTTGAAGGACTACATACCGTATCTGCTGATCCTGCTGCTCCGCACGGGCGTATTTTAAAACTATTCGTTGTATTATACGAAGAAGTTTTAAGGTATTTCAATTTTATCATATAAATTATTCAATATTTTTTGTTGCTACTTGCCGGGATCGTCAATAAGGACGACTTAATACTGACAGCTTTTTGTGACCGGTTAATATGCGTATCAAAGGATTCTTAAGACTATTGAAGAAGTATTCCGAGGGGACTCTGACGGGAGAAAAAAAGGAAGTGATGGACGCGTGGTACAGTGCGCTCAGGTATGATACCCGGCGGCAACAGGATCCGGACCGCACAAAGAGCAGGATTTGGAACGGGATTGTTTCGAAGACAACCGATCTGGACGATCCGGACCAGGGCTTGTCGGGTGGAAAATCCTGGTGGAGATCCGACTTTTTTAAAGTTGCCGCATGCCTGGCTTTACTGGTGAGCGGCGCGGCGCTGTTTTACATTGATATGCGGGAAGAACAGGCAGTAGCCATTTCAGAACCCGCAGTTACTGACGGCGTAAACTGGCATTTTATAGATAATACAGGCAATAGCGATACCCAAAGTGTTTTATTATCAGACGGGAGTCGCGTTACCCTGGAGCCGGGCAGTACGCTGAAGTACCCTGACAGGTTTTCGGATAACAGCCGGCGTGTTTTTACCGAAGGGGATGTGCTGTTTGACGTAGCGAAGGACTCATCCAGGCCATTTTTTGCCTTCGCGGGCGAAGTAGTGGTTCAGGTGCTGGGGACAAGCTTTACTATACGTAATATCAAAGGAAAGGCAGCGACTGAGGTAGCCGTCATTACAGGTAAGGTGGTTGTGGAAAAAGCCCAGGGAGCCGATAGGGGTAATACTGATATGGCAGAAAATAAGGTCGTACTGAAGCCGAATGAAAAAGTTACTTTCTTCAGGAACAGTGAGCACTACATTACAGGCCTGGTCGATAATCCTGTTATGATCGAAAAAACGGATGAATTTACACTGCCTGAGGCCTTTGATTTTGATGAAACTCCTCTTTCTCAAATACTTGCAAAACTTGAAAGAGCCTATGGAATATCTATTGCAGTAAGCGACGACTCCATCCTGGGTTGCCAGATTACGGCCGACCTTTCGTCAGACAATCTGTATGGCAAGATGGAACTGATTTGTGCGATAATGAACGCTAAATATGAAATTACCGGTAATACGATTCTCCTGTCAGGGGGAGTGTGCAGTATACTTGGGAAATAGAAATTATTAACCAATGCTTAACTAAAATCTTAATAATCAAATATGTATATGAAATAAATCTATCCCAATTCCCACCAGGCTTCCAAATCGGCCGGCAGTGATTGCAGCACTACCGGCCGGAACTCCCATCAGTCCTGTGCAGGACCTCTTCCGCCGTCGAACGTGAAGAGAAGGAGTTTTTTGTCAAATCTTCAGTGATCTAACAAAACAAATTAATGAAAAAAAAGAAAAAGTTCATACCACCGATATGTACTATTATGAAACTTTCGGTTCTGCAGCTCACGATATTGTTCGTTTCTGCTGCTTCAACGTACGCCAGCAGGCTGGAGGCTCAGGAGCTACTGCTGAAGAGGATTTCAGTTCACGCTGAACATACCGACATAAAATCGGCTCTGGCAGAAATCGAAGCGAAAGCCGGCGTCAAGTTCGTTTACGGAGCCAGGGCACTTCCCCTGAAGAGAAAGGTAACGTTCTCGGTAACGAACAAAAGCTTATCCGAGACGCTGGATGAATTGTTCAGCCCGGATAAAGTCACTTATCGCGAGGTAAGAAATAAAATTGTGTTAAGTATCAATTCCGACCCCGGAGCGGGCATCTATAATACAATAGAGAAACAGATAGAAGCCGAGATGGCCGACAGGATTGTGAAAGGCCGGGTTATCGATGAAAACGGCGAGGGGCTTCCGGGTGTAAGCATTATTCTGAAAGGTACCCAGAGAGGTACTGTAACAGACGTGAACGGAAGTTATGAACTGTCTGTCCCTGATGGCGATGCAATCCTGACCTACTCTTTCGTAGGGTACGTTTCCGATGAGCAGATCGTAGGGTCCAGGGCGGCCATTGACGTTACGCTCCAGAGCGACCAGAAGGCATTGGAAGAAATCGTAGTGGTAGGATATGGTACCCAGAAGAAGAGAGATGTATCGACTGCCATTTCATCAGTATCCAGCAAAGAGCTGAAAGACAAGCCGATGGCCAACTTCGCTTCGGCCATGACCGGCAAAATGGCTGGCGTCCGTATCGTAAACAGCAATACCGCGCCGGGCGGCGGAACTACCATCCGGATCAGGGGTGTGAACTCGATCAATGCCAGCAACAACCCGCTGATCGTGATCGACGGATTTCCGCTTAAAGACGGTTTTGACAAAAATGAAAACCCGCTGAACAGCATCAATGTTGCGGATATCGAATCGATAGAAGTATTGAAAGACGCTTCGTCGAGCGCGATCTATGGAACCCAGGCTGCAAACGGGGTGATCATGATCACGACCAAGAAAGGGAAAAAAGGAAAGCCTACACTCAGCATCAATGCGAGCACCGGTTTTGACCGGATGATCAACAAGATCGACGTGCTGAATCGCGAGGATTTCCTCAAGTACATCGACGATGCCAGGGCAAATGCCTACGTATTGGAAGACCCTAATTTCGCGTCCAATAACCCGGAGCTTCCCCGTTGGAAATGGACTGATTCCAACGAACTCAGGGTTGAAAACTGGAAAAAATATTCGAGCAACGCTCCCGGAATGGCTGCCCCCGGTAACCTGTTCCCCCGCTGGATAACGGTTATAGATACTGTTTACAAAATGCCTTATAATACTGACTGGCAGGATGAGATCACCAGGACCGGGAAGGTGACCGACCTTCAGCTTTCGGCAACAGGAGGCAGCGATAACGTGAACTACATGGTTTCAGGAGGGATTTTCAATCAGAAGGGAATTGTTTTAAACTCCGATTACAGCCGGTATTCGTTCCGGGCAAATGTTGATATGAAATTCACAGAGCGGATCAGGGCCGGACTCTTGCTGGCGCCGAGCTTTGAGAATTCCAATGTGCTTCCTTTGATCGAGGGTGGCGGAAACCCGTTCTATAATGCCGTTGCAATGCCGCCCATCTGGAACCCTACGAATGCAGACGGTGACCCGGTATTCTACGGGAATACCCTGCTTGATCCATGGGACTGGAACTTTGCGTTTTTCGTCAACCCGCTGCACCAGTTCCTCAAGCAGGACAAGAGGCGAAACTTCAAAAACCTGTCGACCATCTACGGAGAGGTTGACCTGATCAAGGGGCTGAAATTCCGTACCGAGTTCCATACCGAATACCGGTACAGGGAGCGAGATTACTTCAACCCAAGCTCGGTACCTACTACATCAGCTACTTTTTCGCGCTCAGAAGGGCTGAACGAAAGCTTTAACCGGCTCTACTGGAACTCTCAGAATTTCCTGACCTACCAGCGCGAATTCGGAAAGCATTCTGTTAGCGCGGTTGCAGGGTATTCGGTAGAAGAAACCAACTACAGGTCGTCCTACATTCGTAAGTTTGACTACCCGACCGACATCCTGCCCACGCTGAACCAGGCCATTTCGATCCTGAATGCGCAAACCGACGCGAGGACCAACCGCTCAAGCGAGGCCATGATCGGTAGCTTCGGCCGCGTGATGTACAACTATGCAGGTAAGTATTACCTGACAGGTAGTGTCCGCCGGGATGGATCTTCGAAGTTCGGGGCAGACAGGAAATGGGGGGTATTCCCGTCGGTTTCGGCTGCATGGCGGATTTCTGATGAGCGCTTTTTTGAGCCCTTGCAGAAGTATGTCAGCGACCTGAAAATTCGCGGTGGCTGGGGGATTATCGGTAATGCGGGTATCACCAACTACCTGGCTTTAAGTACGCTGGCGTCGTCCGGTTACGTACTGGGGGCGGGATCGGCAGTGTCGCCTGCTTACACAGAGGGTAAAATCGCCAACTCTTCACTGGGATGGGAGGAAACGACCGACTGGGGCGCCGGGATAGATGCCGAGTTGCTTGGCAACAGGATCAACCTGACAATCGATTATTTTTACCGGCATACCCAGAATATGCTGTTCAGGATGCCGCTTCCTGTTATTACCGGCTTCGGCGATTATATGGCTAATATCGGGGCTATGCGCAACCGCGGATTCGAATACTCTGTCACCTCACGCAACCTGGTCGGCGCATTCAAATGGACTACAAGCGCGAACCTGTCCTATTACCGGAACCGCGTATTGGACATCGGGAAAGACAAACGCCCGCTGCTTAACAACGACGGTTATACTACGGAGGGCAGACCTATTGCCGGGATCTATGGCGGCGTTTTCCTGGGGCCATACCGCGACTGGGAGGATGTCAAAACGTCGCCTATCGTAAACGCCAACAATCCTGACTGGAAGTTCAGGTCCAGCCCGGGAACGCCTAAGCTGGCCGACGTAAACGGCGATGGTATTATCGATGCCAGCGACAATACGATTATAGGTTCTCCTATTCCCGATTTTATCTGGGGAATGACCAACACTTTTGAATACAAGGGCCTCGACCTGACAGTTCAGATCAACGGTACCCAGGGAGGAGATGTTTCGATGAGACAAATGGAAGGTATTTTCGCAAGAGGACTGGGGAATTCGAACACCACGTACGATTATTACAACAACTATTGGACACCCGAGAGGCCTGATGCGAAATATTCGGCTCCCAACAGAAAGTCTTATGACGGAACCAACACCAGCGGTACGCTTCTCTACAAAGGTACATTCGTGAATATCCAGAATATTGCGCTGGGATATACCCTTCCGGTGAGTGTTACGGACAGGCTGAATTTGTCAAGGGTACGTTTGTACACCACTATCCTGAATGCCTGGTATATAACCAAGTTCCCGGGGTATAACCCGGAAGCGAATGCACAGGGGGAAAATCCATTATCGCAGGGTATCAACCGCGATTCCTATCCGATGTCCCGTTCCGTTTCATTTGGTGTCAATCTCTCTTTTTAACAGATAGCGATTTATGAAGAAGATATTTTTGATTTTGACTTCCTGTGTCCTGTTGGCGGGATGTTCGGAAGATTTCCTGGATCGTCAACCCGAAGATGAGCTTTCGCCCGGAGGTTTTTACCGTAACCCGGCGGAGATTAAAACTGCGTTGGTGGGTTCTTACAAAGTGCTGCAAAGCATATACAACCAGACGGACCTGCCTCTTATACCCGAGTTGATGTCGGATGACGGCAAAGACCGCTTCCGGACCGGTGTCTGGCAGACGTTCAAGAAGACCAATGCTGATTCACAGGGCAATATCTGGACCAATAATTTCAAGATGATTGCCAATTGTAATGTCGTATTGGGGGTGATTGAAGCCTACCAGGCTAAAAATGCCGATGAGGAGAAAATCGTCAAAGCCTATAAAGCGGAGGCGATGTTCCTCAGGGCGCTGGCTTATTTTAACCTGGTCCGCATCTATGGCGATGTGCCGCTGGTAGACAAATCTTTTACCGATCTGTCGGCAGCTTTCGGTATCGGACGTACACCGGTTGCAGAAGTCTATTCAAAGCTGATCGTACCGGACCTGGAGTTTGCAGCGGCGAATGCGCTGAAGAAAAGTGAAATGAAAGGCGAGGAAGCGCGTGCATCCAAAGGTGCAGCTCTCACTATGCTCGGGAAGGTATATCTTACGCTGAATGATCATACCAAAGCGGCGGCTACCCTGAAGCGACTGATAGAGGATAACGAAGCGGGACCGTATTCGCTCCTGCCCAGCTATTCTGACGTGTTCCTTTCAACCAACAAGTTCCATGCCGAGTCTATCTTTGAAGTCAATTTCAATATAGCGGCAGGACAGGCTTCCAACTGGTTCAAATGGGTCAATAACGACGTGGGGCTGATCTGGGGAGTGGCAGGGGCTACCAACCTGCTGGTCGAGCATAACCTGATGAGGGAATTCGTCGAAACCGGTGAGACCGTGCGTTACAAGACTACCATCGATTCCGGTTATATCGCTTCAAGTACCATCCCGATCCAGGCGTGGGTGATCAAGCACTGTCCGCCTCCCGCCCAACTGAAGGCTTACAACAATACGGGAACTGACAATAACTGGGTGGTTACCAGGTACGCCGATGCCCTGCTGATGTATGCGGAAGCCTTAATGGTAACCGGACGGAAAGACGATGCCGTTAAATATGTCAATATGGTTCGTACCCGGGCAAAGGTACCGGCCATCACAGCGGCACAGCTCGATATAGATGCAATCCTTCACGAACGCAGAATGGAACTGGCATTTGAAGGTCATCGCTATTTCGACCTGGTCAGGACAGGGAAAGCCATCCCGGTCATAACCAAAGCCCTGATGACACCGCTCGACTATGATACGAACATTGCGATTTCGGGACCGATTTCGGAAGATCAGCTCATATTGCCCATACCTGTGGGTGAAATCCAAAAAGATCAGACTTTACCCCAGAATAATGGTTATTAATTTGAAATTGTCATGGTAAAAAATATTTTCCGGAGTTTATTTATTTGCGCTTTTGTTGCTGCCCTTTGCTCTTCCTGCCTCAGGGAGGATAACATCGGTACCCCGTCCCTGAAGGAGATCAAATTGTATATGACGGATGTCAACGGCAAGGATTCACTGGTGACGGAGGTGAAGAAAGGGAAAGTGGTGAAAATTGTGGTGGATTCCGATGCGGATATGTGCTCGGTATGGCCCGGAGGTACGCGCGAGATCATGAAGAAGAAAGTAAGCCTCGACGGAGGGAAGACTTTCGCGGATTCGATCGATATGTTCAACCATCCCGTGCTGGTCAAAAGCGATCTGTATTCAGATTATGGATTAGTAGGAGCAAGAGGTCTGAAAACGACTTTGTCGGCGGAAGGCTGGTATTGTACTTATACTTATCCGAAGGAAGGTTCTTTTGACCTGGTGGTTGTCATTACCAACCACGGATACCAGGATTTCAATTTCAAGCCTGCCGTGATCGAGTATGGTAAGGTGAATGTGAAATAGGGGAGGGTTGGCTCTCTGCTAGTCCTGAAGCCGGATTAGTTTCCGGCAATAGGGTAGTTTATATGAATATCTGATTCGTTGAGAAGCTGATTATTTGTATAAACTACCCTATTTTTATGGTCGCTGCCTGTTAAACGGACAGCATTATTTCAGGATGAAGCTGTTATGCAAAAAGAGGTCAGGCTTGAAGGTCGGGAACTTATCGTGATTTTCGGTCAGGGTGTCGTCCGGATAGAAAATAATGAAGAGCTGCTGGCATACATAGGCGAAAGCCCCTATATGCGTACAAGGCAATTGGTGAACGCTATCCAGGAAATTTATATTCAAAGCTACGGGAGCAGGCTCGGTATTACCGACAATTCTTTTATCACTGAGATCTGGGGGCACACTTATTTTGAGTATACGATGCTCAGGAATGAAAGGCTCGGCAGGTTTCTTTTCCCGTTCGGATTGTACAAGCGCCTGGTCGACTCATGCAAGGTAATCGATTGCGGTGAGGCCAGCATCGACGGAAATCGCTGGTTGTGGGATGTATTAAGTGTGCTTGTTCCGCTTTTAAGCCGGATCATTCCCCGCGGCGGCACCTCGAGAAGAGTCAGATCATAGGCTGGTATCGAGAACGAGCTCGTCGAGATGGCCAGTAATAAACCGGATCTCATCGTCCGTGAGAGATACTTCTATCGCCTTCGCATTGCTGACCGCCTGGTCGGCATTTCTGGCACCGACAAGCAACGCCGTGATGCCGGGCTGCTCCAATGTCCAGCGCAAAACGAGCTGGGAAAGCGTTACGCTTTTGTCGGCTGCAAGAGGTTTTATTTTGTCCAGAAATCCATTGACCTTCGAAAGGTTTGCATCCTTGAAGTAATATAAATTCGCACGGTGATCACCTTCTGAAAAAGTATGCCCGGACAGGATCTTACCCGACAAAAGGCCTCTTTCCATCGGGCTGTAGGCGAGAATGGATTTATTATGCCCGAGACAATAGGGCACAAGCTCTTTTTCAATTCCCCTTTTTATCATGCTGTAGGGGACCTGATCGGAGACCAGGTCAATGTATTCCGCTGCTTCTTCCATTAGGGCGGCATCGTAATTGCATACACCGGCATGGAGAACCTTTCCCTGGCGGATCAATTCGGCGACTGCTTCCATCGTTTCCCGGATTGGTGTGCTGGGGTCGGGCCAGTGGATCTGGTAAAGATCGATGTAGTCGGTTCCTAATAGCCGGAGACTGTCTTCTACCTCTTTAATGATACCTTCCCGCCCGGCATATTTATGCATATTGATGTCCCTTCCCTCGTTATCCTTGCTCTTGAAATGAAAGGTGCCTTTGGTCGTGTCCCAGCGCAGGCCATACTTGGTTAGGATCTGCACCTTGTCCCTGGCAATACCTTTGATTGCTTTCCCTACAATACGTTCACTTGCCCCCTGACCGTAGGCCGGGGCGGTGTCTATACTGGTAACACCGTGATCATATGCAGCCCGGATGGCTTCGATCGCATCTTTTTCTTCGTTTCCGCCCCACATCCATCCACCCGCTGCCCAGGCGCCGAAAGTGATAGCCGATACTTTAAGATCTGATGAACCAAGCAAAGGATATTCCATAATTTATTATTTAAGGATTCAGAATGGTTTAAACCGCTTCTGCAAAGCTATCAAATTCAAGCCAACATAGCTTTCGTCGGGATGAGAATAGTTGAAAGTTGAAAGTTGAAAGTTGAAAGTTGAAAATTTTCTCCACTCTCCACTTTCAATTTTCAACTCTCAACTTTCAACTCTCCACTCCCCTAAGCTATCTTCTGCAGTTCTGTCAGCTTTTGATAGATACCGGTCGGATGTTCGAGAAGGTCAAAATGATTGCCCTGTTCTACGATTTCGCCGTTTTGAAGAACGACGATCAGGTCGGCTTCCCTGATGGTGCTCAGCCTGTGCGCGATCACCAGCGTGGTACGGCCTTTCATGAGGTTGTTCAGCGCAAGCTGCACCGACTTTTCAGATTCGGTATCCAACGCGGAAGTGGCTTCGTCGAGGATCAGTATCGCAGGATCCTTAAATACAGCGCGTGCAATGCTCAGCCTTTGTCTTTGTCCCCCTGAAAGCCGGATCCCCCTGTCGCCGATAATGGTATCGTAGCCGTTTTCCGTTTCCATGATGAAATCGTGCGCATTGGCTACTTTTGCGGCTTCTATTACCTTTTCCCTGTCGGCATCGGGGTATCCGAGCGCAATGTTATTGAAAATGGTGTCGTTGAAAAGAATAATTTCCTGCGTCACAAAGCTCATATACGACCGGAGGGATTCCATTTTGATCTTATTTACATTGACTCCGTCAATCAGGATTTTTCCCTCGGTCGCTTCGTAAAAACGGGGTATCAGATCGGCAATGGTCGACTTCCCTACACCGGATGGTCCTACAAGGGCTACGATTTTACCTTTTGGTATCTCGAGGTTGACATTTTTCAGGACAGGTTTGTCCGAATACCTGAAAGAAACACCTGCAAATTCAATTTTGTCTTTGAACGGCGCCATATCGACGGCATCAGGGGCATCCTGTATTTCGACCGGCTTATCAAGGATTTCCAGAATACGCTCTCCCGAAGCCTGTCCGATCTGTATATTTGATAACGCTGTCACGATGGCTTTTGCTGGTCTGAGGATCTGGGAAAAAATCGCGATGAAAGCGATAAAGGAGCTCGCCTGGAGACCATTTGTCCCCTCAAGCACCAGAGATCCCCCGTATATGATGATACAGGCTACGACAAAAACTCCCGATGCCTCCGAAAATGCAGGTGCAAGCTCGCGCCTTTTAAAATTGGAAAGGCTGGCCTGCCGGTAAAAATCATTTTCCCGGCTGAAGCGGTCGATCAGGAAATCGGTGGCATTGAAGGACCGTATGATGCGCATGCCCAGCAGCGTTTCATCGATTATGGTCAGCAGGCGCCCTGCCGATGCCTGTACTTCTGTAGCCTCTTTTTTCAATCTTTTCGTCACTGCAGCTATCGATATAGCTGACAGCGGAATGACGAACAGCGTAAAAAGGGTCAGTTGCGGGCTGATTGCAAAAAGTGCAATGAAATAGCCCGCCATTACATAAGGCTCCTTAAAAATGACCTCGAGTGAGCTGGCAGCGGCGCCTTCTACGCCGTACACATCGTGGTTGAGCCGGGAAATGAGGTCGCCTTTGTGCTCTTTTGTAAAATATCCCAGGTGCAAATGATTGATTTTGCCAAAAAGTGCCTCCCTGAGACGTTTGACCAGGAGGGTCCGCGCATTGATCATACTTCGCTGGGCCAGGTACCGGAAAAAGTTAGTCAGGATCACAGCCAGGACGATCATGCCTGCCAGGAAATAAAGCGCGTTCCTGGGGTTGGTTTGCTTCAGCCGGAAGACCAGGTGGTAAAAATAATCCTTGAAATAGGATGCCGAAAGATGGAATTCGGGCGCAGTGACATATTTCTCGCTCCCTCCGACCATGTTCGGGTCGAACAGGAAGTTAAGCAACGGAATAATAAGCGCAAATTGAAAGACACTAAAAAAGACCCCAAGCACAGTAAACAATACAAAGGGTACGATGAATTTACTAAACGGTCTTGCGTAGTTTAATAACCTGAAATAAATTTTCATTTGTATAAAAATGTTATCTGAGCTTCGGCTCCGCTAGCTTCGGCTCCGCTCAGTTACCTTGGCCCTGCTCAGCTAATTCGGCTCCGCTAGCTATCGGCTCCGCTCAGCTACCTCGGCTGACGCTTTTTATCCGGTGGCTGAGCGGAGTCGAAGCCACACGGCACCTCACGCTCCGGAGAGAGAACGATAAACTTCTATGTATTGTTTTGCGGCTTTGTGCCAGCAGAACGAATTTGCTCTTTCGCGGATGACGTTTTCCATGCGCCTGCTGGTATATTCATGCATCCCCGTTTCAAAAACATTCTGCATATGGTCTTCAGAAAAATTTGAAAAGTAGAAGGCGGCATTGCTGCCGATTTCAGGCAGGGAAGTGCGATCGGATAAAAATACCGGTTTTCCGACCGACATGGCCTCTGCTACGGGCAGGCCGAAGCCTTCGGCTATAGACGGGAACGCAAAAGCATAGCAGTTACGATAGTACCACGACTTTTCAGATTCGTTGATGCATCCTAAGAGCCTGAGGTTATCTTCTACCCGCAGACGCCTGGCCAGGGACCATATATAGTCGAGATAGCTCCTGTCCTGGGTGGTTCCCGCTATGATCAGCTCGAGGTGGCGATTGAATTTCAGTAGCGGTACGAGTACATGGAAATTCTTTTTCCTGCATATGGCGCCAAGCGAGAATAAAAAGGGCTTCCTGGGGCGATAGGAGCGGCTTTCCAATTGCGGCGGGCTAAGATGATTGTTGCCGTTGTGGATCATATACACCGGTTTATCGCCTACATAGCAATGGTCCAGGACGTCTTTTTTGCAGAATTCCGAAATGCAGACTATTGCGTCACTGCGGTCAATGTTATCCTGCAGATGGTTAAGATGCTTCTTTACTTTATGAGGCTTCTTTTCTTCATGCAGGAAGTTCAGATCGTGTATAGTCAGGACAACTTTTATCTTTTTGTTACGCCTCGGCAGGTAGTTCGAACTCTGGTAAGTAGAATGCCAGATGTCATAGCCCCCAAGTGAAGGCATCCATAATTTCTGCAGCGAATTTTGAATGATTAAAGGATGATTTCTCCATATTCCTGCGCTGGAATCAGGTGAAAAATAAGTGATATTTTCTCTGCTTTTATCTATATTATGGTTTAGATGACTGCCAAGTTGATAGCAGAAATGAAACAAGCCGGAATGCTCATATTTCATCCTTTCGCAATCAAATATGATATTTTTCATTGCCAATTAGCGAAAAAAAGTACACAATAAATTACCGTTTCAAAACCGGAAGATTTTGAAATTTTGACTACAATTATTTTATGTGAGGGCCTCCTGAGCAGAGATTATAGGTTGACTTTTAAAAAATAACCGTCGTGTTTCGGATATTCGTTAATCGCCGCTATTTCCTGTTGCAGGTTAACAATAGTGTATTTTAACAGGTTGATAATTAGTAAGTTGATTTTTATTTTTCTCTGTTGCTTTTCATAGAAAGTATTTAGATAACTATTTTTTTGTGGCTGCAATAAAAACAATTAGGTTGCTGTACTTATTCATAAGACTTGTTCGTTCTACAAAAGGTTGTAATCAGAACAAAAAAAAATACTGTACGGGTTTTAATATTAAACGTAAATAGAAACTCACAAATTATGTCAACAGTTATTTTGGACTGTGATTTAATGAAATATCCCAATTCCGGATTATTTCATTATTGCAAAAATCTTGGAGAGAGTGTCAGGACCGGTACTATTGGCTCGGGTGAAGCTTCCCTGCTTATGTATGTGCCCGAGTCTGCCAGGCTCGCTTTCGATACAGGCAAAATGCGAACCATTATCGAACAGGCCTGGCACCGGCTCTGGAAACCGTTCCTCCTTGATTGCCGGGTGTGGCATGCTCCTTTTCAATCGGGGAGAATGGTGCCCAACAGGCAGTTGTTCCGACACATTAATACAGTACTGACAATTCATGATCTCAACGTGCTGCACGAGGGGAAGCCGGAGGAAGAGCAGCGGAGGAACGTCGACCACGTTCAGAAAATGATAGACCAGAGCGACGTCGTCGTATGCATATCTGAATTTACGAAAAGCGACGTGGAGCGTCACTGTAATTTAGGCAGAAAGAAATTAAGGGTGATTCCCAACGGTATCAATACCCTGGCCGCTCCGGTTGCATCATCGCTTACTTACCGGCCGGCCAGGCCGTTTTTGTTCGGGATAGGCTATGTAAACCGGAAAAAAAATTATCGTACGCTCGTGAAGCTTTTGGAGCAGCTGGAAGGCTGGGAAGTCGTTATTTCGGGCCGGCTCGACGAGCCGGAATATATCGCGGAGATCCAGGAAGAGGTTGAAAGGCTCGGCCTGGGCGGCAGATTTCACCTTACCGGCCCGATTACCGAGGAAGAGAAAAGCTGGTATATGAACCATTGCGAGGCTTTCGTCCACCCGTCTTTGGCCGAAGGTTTCGGGCTTCCGGTACTTGAGGCCATGTCTGTCGGGAAGCCTGTGTTTTTGTCCGATCGCACCTCCCTGCCTGAAATCGGCGGCGAGGCGGCGTTTTATTTCCGTGATTTTTCCCCGGGACATATGGAACAGGTGATCCGGGGAGGATTGGAGGAATTCCGGGCTAAAGGCATGGAGGCTGATGTCAGGAGGCATGCACACAGTTTCAGTTGGGAGCGCACTGCGCAGGAATATGCTAAGATCTACAGTTCACTGCTTTAACCGCTTATGCTAATGTATATGACATCAAACACATCCGGATGGGACGGCGCTCGGTGGAAGAGCGGCGAAAGCAGGAAATCCGAATTATGTAAAACCGTTGATTTTCAATCGGACTGGTATCCGAAATGGAGCGAGGAAATCCGCGAAGAGCCTCGCCTGCACAGGAAGCAGTGGGAGTATAACTATATATTACAGGCACTTTATGAGAGAGACTGTCTGAAGGAAGGACGCCGCGGGTTGGGATTTGCCGTAGGAACCGAACCGTTGCCTGCGGTAATGGCGCACTATGGTTGCGAGGTCGTAGCTACCGATCTTGATTACCAGACGGGCCAGTCGCTCGGTTGGGATTCGGGAGATCAGCTTTGTAACGGCGTGAATTCCCTTAATCAGCGGGGAATCTGCCCGGACGATGTTTTTCTTAAGAGGGTGAAATTCCGGCCTGTCGACATGAACGCCATTCCCTCCGACCTGGGCGGGTTCGATTTTAACTGGTCGAGCTGCTCTTTCGAGCACCTGGGGTCTATCCGTCTCGGGCTGAATTTTTTACGCAACCAGCTTGACACGCTTAAACCGGGCGGCTGGGCGGTCCATACGACGGAGTTTAACGTTTCGTCGGAAAACGAAACCGTTGCAGAAGATCCCAATACAGTCATATTCAGACGAAGTGATATTTCGGCGTTTGTCGACTGGGCGAAGGGGGAAGGGCACTATGTAGAACCCCTGGATTTTTCGCTGGGTAACCAGCCGACGGATTTTTCTGTCGATCTCCCTCCCTACCGGTCAGAGCCGCATGTCAGGCTGTTGTTGAACGGTTATGTGGTAACTTCAATAGGTTTGATCATAAGAAAAGGTAAGAGAGGCAGGAAAAGCGGGTGGCGCCGGATATTGCCGTTTATGATGTAAATGAATGATATGAAGCCTTTTGACAATATTTCCGATATCGGGAAACTGACGAGCTATGAGTTTGAATCATGCTGCCGAAGCTTCAGCAGTTATGCGATGCTGGGAGAAACTACCGGGCTCGCGAGAGTGCTCACGCGCTATAAAATGTTTGTAGATACAACCGATATCAGCCTTGTTCCCCACCTTGTTATGGATGGTTTCTGGGAAACTCCCGTAACCCAATGCCTGGTCCGCCTCGTAAAGCCTGGTGATGTCTGTTTGGACGTGGGGGCACACCTGGGATATTTTTCTGTATTGATGTCTGCATTGACGGGCGGGGAGGGGAAGACGCTTGCCATCGAGCCGAATAAGAATATCGCTACGATGCTCCGGCGGACAGCATGTATCAATCACCCGGGGTTCATAGTATGGGAAGGTGCGCTGACAAACGCCACTCGGGAAATCGAAATTCATATTCCTGTATCAAAAACAGGCGATAGCAGCTTGCTTGTAAGGGCGGAATCCGGAGATGAGGGGTTTATACATCAGAAGGTACTGGCTACTACGATGGACCAGCTTCTGGTTAACCTGGATATTGAAAGGGTAAATGTTATCAAAATAGACGCTGAAGGGGCCGAACCTTTTATCTTCGAAGGGATGGAGGAGGTCCTGAAAAGGAACAGCGATCTCAGGATCGTGATGGAGTTTAGCCCGCATCTGTACCAGGATCCGGAAGGGTTCGGAGCATACCTGCTGGAACGGTTCGATGTCTATAAAATCGCTTCCGGATTTATCCTTGAAAAGGCCGATGCCGGGCGCCTTGGTAACTGGAACAGCCTTAAATCACACGTAGATCTGCTGCTTGTGCCGGCAGGGAGCGATCAGCCTTACTGATGCTGCCGGTTTTCCCGAAAATATTCTTTCAACCTTGCTTTGGTGTAACGGTCTTTTTCGTACCTTTGCAGTCCTTTCAAGGCAGGAAGGGTATTTTATAACTAAAGTTCGACCCGGGTGACCGCCGGGGCGATGTATATCAAGGTCATCTATATTTTTTATATGGCAAAAAATTCAGCAAGCCAGGGAAATCCTGATTTTGATTGGGACTTGGTAGACCAAAGAGGTTTCGGGCATGGTTATTCAAGCGCGGAACGTGAGCGTCTGGAGGGTCTTTATGATGGTACATTATCTACCATACAGGAAAAAGAAGTAGTAAAAGGAACAGTAGTAGGTATTACTGATCGCGAAGTTATTCTCAATATCGGCTTCAAGTCAGACGGTATAGTTTCTTTTAATGAGTTCCGTGAAATCGGAAACCTGAAAATCGGAGACGAAATCGAAGTCTTCGTAGAAAGCCAGGAGAATGCACAGGGACAACTTGTGTTGTCGCGCAAGAAAGCGAAAGTCATTACGGCATGGAGCAATATTCACAAGTCTCATGATGAGGATCTTGTGATTGAAGCACATGTAAAACGTCGGACCAAAGGTGGTTTGATTGTAGATATTTTCGGAATCGAGGCTTTCCTTCCCGGTTCTCAGATAGATGTTAAGCCGATCAGGGACTTTGACGTTTTTGTAGGCAAAGTAATGGAGGTGAAAGTTGTGAAAATCAACAACACCAACGATAACGTAGTAGTATCGCACAAAGTTCTTATCGAGAAAGACCTCGAGGAGCAACGCCAGCAGATCCTGACCAACCTCGAAAAAGGTCAGGTACTCGAAGGTGTGATCAAAAATATGACCAATTTCGGGGTGTTTATCGATTTGGGCGGTGTCGACGGCCTTCTTCACATCACCGATATTTCGTGGGGCCGCATCAGCCACCCTTCGGAGCTGCTGTCGCTTGACCAGAAGCTTAACGTCGTGGTGCTTGATTTCGACGATGAGAAGAAACGTATTTCTCTCGGTCTGAAGCAGCTTCAGGCTCACCCGTGGGATTCTCTTGCCGAGGATATCCAGGTTGGATCCAAAGTGAAAGGACGTATCGTGAATGTAGCTGACTACGGCGCATTCCTTGAAATTCTGCCGGGCGTCGAAGGTCTGATCCACGTTTCGGAAATGTCCTGGTCGCAGCATCTGCGCAACCCGCAGGAGTTTTTGAAAGTTGGAGACGAAATAGAGGCTGTTATCCTTACACTCGATCGTCAGGAGCGCAAGATGTCGCTTGGTATCAAGCAGCTTACCGAAGATCCCTGGAACCAGCCGGGTCTGAAAGACAAGTATGCTGTCGGCACAACCCATACCGGCCTTGTTCGTAACCTTACCAACTTCGGTCTTTTCATTGAGCTGGAAGAAGGTATAGACGGTCTCGTACACGTTTCTGACTTGTCGTGGACCAAGAAAGTGAAGCATCCTTCGGATTTCGTTAAAGTAGGCGAGAATCTTGATGTAGTAGTGCTGGAGCTTGATACCGAAAACCGTCGCCTGGCTTTAGGGCATAAACAACTGGAGGCTAACCCATGGGATACTTTCGAAACTTTGTTTGAAGTAGGAAGTACACATCGCAGCACCATTGTGTCTAAAGGCGATAAAATAGCGGTTCTTGAACTTCCTTACGGTATCGAGGGAATTTCTACCATCAAAAACCTGGCGAAGGAAGACGGTTCTGTAGCCGAAGTAGGTGAAAGCCTCGACTTTGTCGTGCTCGAGTTCTCGAAGGACGATAAGAAGATCGTACTTTCTCACACCAAGTCATGGCAGCAGCCGACAGAAGCAGAGAAAGCAGCGAAGAAACCTGCTTCCGCCAAGTCTGAAAACGTACTGAAAGAAGCTGAAAAGTCTACATTAGGAGACATTGATATTCTTTCTGCCCTGAAGACTAAAATGGAGCAATCCGAAAAGAAGGCAGCTAAAGCAGCAGCTTCCGGCAAAGGAGGCAGCGAAGAAGCCTGATAGTTTACCCCGGGGTCTGCAGGAGATCTGAAGACCCCGGGTTCCCGGTTCCGTGGCCGAGTGGCTAGGCAGAGGTCTGCAAAACCTTGTACAGCGGTTCGAATCCGCTCGGAACCTCAGACAGAGACCGTTTAGCTTAATCAGCTAAGCGGTTTTTTGTTTTATTTCCCACCTGTTTTTAGTTGGGCGTCATATGTCGTCAACCGTTAGTTGAGCCTCCGTATAGCCGGGTAAATAAAAACACATGGCTTAATATTTATATATTTTTGTAAATTGAACGCCGTCCCTATTCAAACCTTTTTACAATGAGCACATCTTTAAACGTTCAGATTCCCTGGGTCGAATCCCCTTTTTTTGAAGAAGAGCTTTCCAAAGCCGGGCTTTCACCGGAAGAGGAGGCTATGGCCCGGTTTTATGCAGACCACGGCTATCTTATTATTGATCCCGGGCTAGATGAAGAGTTGATCGACCGGGCGGTAGAAGAGCTTAAGCCTATGTTTGAGCAGCAGGGAACAAACCGTATCCAGGATGCCTGGAAGGAACTGGAGTCAGTGAAAAAGATTGCTACCGCGCCGCGCGTCCTCGAAATACTTCAGATGCTTTACCGCCGGCGCCCTATTCCTTTCCAGACGCTGAATTTTTCTACCGGCAGCCAGCAGCGGACCCACAGTGATTCCATTCATTTTAATTCGGTACCGGAGCGGTATCTTGCAGGTGTCTGGGTTGCATTGGAAGATGTACATGACGGTAACGGCCCGTTACATTACTACCCGGGCAGTCATAAACTTCCTTTTTATGACCTTTCCATTTTAGGAATCAAAGGGTCGACCAGCGAATCCATCGAGGCGATGCTCGCCAATTATTACACACGCTACGAAGATTTTATCGAAGAGCTGGTACAGTATAAGAAGCTCGATAAGACAGTCCTGAATATTAAGAAGGGACAAGCCCTGATATGGTCGGCTAACCTGTTGCACGGGGGTGAAAAGATCACCCTTGCCGGGAGTACGCGCTATACTCAGGTAAACCATTTTTATTTTGAAAATTGTGCTTACTACAGGCCTATGAAGACAGACATGGCCCTTGAGCGTATATCGATCCAGAAAGTTATCGATATAGGTACCGGCGAAGTGGTTCGCAGCAACTACCTGGGAACTCCTATTAATTATGTAGGGTATGCATATAAAATGTACTTACCCGATGGTCTCCTGCGCCGGATACTCCCTGTAAAATTCCGCCAATGGGTACAGCGTATCGTAAACAAATGATAAAAATACGCAGCCGGAATAAAGGATCGTTTTGTCTGAAAATAGTACATTTCTAATATTGTACGTTCTCCGGATTTTCCCTGATAATTCGTATTAGATTAGAAAAAATATAAATAAGATCGCCGCTCAAAATAAGGTATGAATACTTTTGCGGAAAGAAATTCGTGCATTAGTTTTGCGGGATAAGTATAATGTATTGTGGACTATGAATTCAATTTGTAGGAATTTTTATTCTTTCTGTAAGCGTCCTTACCCGACCAACTTCATATCTAACTGCAGTTCCTTTCTTTTCCTCCTCGCTTTTTTGGTTTTTGCCAATATGTCGCCTTCATATGCGCAGGAAGCCGAGGCTGCTGCACCGGGGCTTGAAGGTGATGTCGCAAAAGGAGGAACGCTGTTTAAATCCAACTGTTCCTCTTGTCATGAGACGGGATCTACCAAGTCGGTCGGGCCGGGATTGAAAGATATCCATAAAAAGCACGATTTCGCCTGGCTCGTAAAATGGATCCGTAACTCGCAGGCAATGGTAGCGGCCGGGGATCCTGACGCGGTCAAGATTTACAATGAATATAACAAGATTCCGATGACGAGCTTTCCTACGTTCTCGGATGATGATGTTAAGAATATCCTGGCTTACATTGACGATGTAAATGCCCAGGCTGCTGTAGCGGCAGCGCCGGGTGCCGGGGGTGGCGCGGTTGCAGCTCAGTCTGAGGGGCCCTCCACATTGTTTATAGTTCTGCTGGTAGTGCTGGTCGTAGTGGTTGTGCTGCTGTCGGTTGTGCTGCTGGTAGTACTGAACGTCCTGTCCAGGACGATAGGGGGAGATAAGCCGGAGCATACTTCCGCAGGTACCTCTTTCAAGGATCTGTTGACCCGTACAGTTCGTAATCCGGCAATTTTGTCAGCTACGGCATGGGTATTTCTGCTCCTGGTTGTAAAAACCACCCTCGACGGAGCTTTTAACGTAGGCGTTCAGCAGGGATACGCACCGAAGCAGCCTATTGCTTTCTCTCACAAGCTCCATGCCGGAGAATATGAAATCGACTGTAACTATTGCCATACAGGTGTAAACAAAAGCCGTGCGGCTACAATACCTGCTGCCAATATCTGTATGAACTGCCATGGGGTAGTCAAGAGAGAATCTCCTGAGATACAAAAAATATATGCGGCTATAGAAAACGACCAGCCCATCGAGTGGGTGCGCGTGCACAACCTCCCTGACCTGGCGTATTTTAATCACTCGCAGCACGTGAATGTCGGCGGTCTGGAGTGCGAAACCTGTCACGGGGATATCAAGACCATGGAGGTAGTAGAGCAGCGTTCGTCTCTGACGATGGGATGGTGTATCGATTGCCACCGTACCACCGATGTGAATTCGAAAGGAAATGCCTATTATGATAAGCTGGTCCAGCTTCATAACGAAGAAGGCAAGGGAGCATTGAAAGTAGCCGATATAGGCGGCCTTGAATGTTCAAAATGTCACTATTAAGAATTAGGTTGATAGAGTTCTCCGAAATATAGAAGTATTGAAAAGGATTTATGGAAAATAATACGAAACGGTACTGGAAAGGGCTTGAAGAGCTGAGAAATGAAGAAAGCTTCATTAAAAGCTCGGAGACGGAATTCAATGCCCCGGCCGAAGGTGAAATTTCTTATGAGCACCTTTCAGACGGTACAGGTTCTCATCGCCGGGATTTTCTGAAAGTACTGGGTTTTGGAATGGCGGCGGTTTCATTGGCTTCTTGTGAGGCTCCTGTACGTAAAGCCGTATCTTATGTCAACAAGCCTGTTGACGAATATCCGACCATCGCGAACTGGTATGCGTCGACGTACGCAGAGGGTGGCGACTATGCCAGCATACTCGTTAAAACGCGCGAAGGACGTCCTATCAAAATAGAAGGTAATAAGTTGTCGGGAGCATCCTGCGGCGCCAGCGCCAGAGTGCATGCATCTCTGCTTAATCTTTATGATATAGAGAAGCTGAAGGGGCCTCATAAAGGAGGTGCTGCAGCCGAATGGGAAACAATCGATAAGGAGATCACCGCTAAGCTCGCTTCTATTGCAGCTTCCGGAGGCGACATCCGTATAGTTTCTTCTACGATTCTCAGCCCTTCCACAAAGGCTGTGATTGCTGATTTTACTGCGAAATACCCGACTACTACACATGTAGTTTACGATACCAATTCCGCTGCCGCTTTGGTGGAGGCCAATCGCCAGTCGTTTGGCAAGGCGGTTTTACCGGGGTATGATTTTTCGAAGGCAAAGGTTGTCGTAAGCATAGATGCCGATTTCCTCGGTACCTGGATTGCCCCGGATACTTATTCCGGACAATATGGTGAGACAAGGAAGGTGAGCAGTGCCGAAGACGGTAAAAAGGAGATGTCACGCCATTACCAGTTCGAGTCGATCCTTTCGCTTACAGGCTCAAACGCAGACTACCGGACTCCGGTAAAACCTTCCCAGCTTGGCCTGGTGGTTGGAAACCTGTATAATAAGCTTGCTGCCAGGCTTGGTGGCAGCCCGGTTTCAGTGCCGGCACTGGAGGTAGCGAACCTGGATAAAGCGGTTAACGACCTGGTAGCGGCAAAGGGCGCTGCTCTCGTAGTTTCCGGAATAAATGATCCTTCGGTTCAGGTTGTAGTGAACGCTATCAACAGCCTTTTGGGAAGCTACGGTGTAACGATCGACCTTGATAACCCGGACAATCTCCGTCAGGGAAATGATGTCGCTTTCAACCAGTTTATCAACGACGTTAAAGGTGGTAAAGTAAAGGCCGCCTTCTTCTATAAAGCCAACCCTGTATACGATCATCCGCGTGGGGCTGAACTGGCTGAAGCCCTGTCCAAAATAGAGCTGAGCGTCACTTTTGCCGACAGGGCAGACGAGACCGGCAGCCTGCTGGGCTATGTTGCCCCTGCTCCTCATTACCTGGAGTCCTGGGATGATGCAGAACCCAAAGCAGGTCATTTCAGCCTCGGGCAGCCTACTATCAACCTTATATATAATACCCGTCAGGCACAGGAAAGCCTGCTGAAGTGGGCCGGTGCGGAAAGCACGGATTTTCACGAATATATCAAGCAATACTGGCGGAAGAATGTTTACCCGCTTTCCGGACAGTCCGATTTTTCGCAGTTCTGGATCAAATCCCTGCATGACGGCGTCTTCGAGGTAAAAAAAGCGCCCGCAACGGGCACAGCGGCTTTCAGCGCCGATCTGGCGGGAGCTGCCCAGTCGATCGCAAAGCGCTACACTGCCGATAATTCCGGTCTGGAGCTTGCTATCTACGAGAAGGTAGGTATCGGTAATGGTTCTATGGCCAATAACCCCTGGCTGCAGGAGTTCCCTGAGCCTGTAAGTAAAGCCTGCTGGGACAACTACGCAGGTCTTTCGCAGAAAACAGCTACTGATCTGAACGTCAAGCAAGGCGATGTCATAAAGATCGAGCTTAACGGGAAATCGGTCGAATTGCCGGTTCTTGTTCAGCCCGGGCAGGCAAACGATACGGTATCTGTGGCGATCGGCTATGGCCGCGAAAAGGCAGGTAAAGCAGCCAACGGGGTAGGTGAAAATATATTTCCGTTTGCAGCAGTTGCAGATGGTTATGTAAGCTATGCTCCCGGTGTAGTCAATGTATCCAAAACCGGAGGCTACAGGCAAATCGCTCAGACTCAGACACACAACACGGTAATGAACCGTAAGTCTGTGCTCCAGGAAACCATACTGGGAGAATACCAGAAGGACGTGATGGCCGGAAGGTTTTTACCGAAAATCCATACTTCGGAAGGACCGATCGATCCGACAGATATCTCTCTGTGGAATGGTCATGAATACAAAAATCACTCCTGGGGTATGGTCGTAGACCTTAACCTTTGTTTCGGTTGCGGTTCATGTGTAGTAAGCTGTAATGCAGAAAATAATATCCCGGTAGTAGGAAGGCAGGAAGTGATTAATGCCCGTGAGATGCACTGGATGCGCATCGATCGTTACTACAGCAGCGACGGGGAAATAGGAAATTACAGCGCGATGGAAGTCGCTTCGGAAAACCCGGAAGTGACATTCCAGCCTATGATGTGCCAGCATTGTAACAATGCTCCCTGCGAAACTGTTTGTCCGGTACTTGCTACTACTCACAGCTCGGAAGGGCTGAACCAGATGGCATACAACCGTTGCGTAGGTACCCGTTATTGTGCCAACAACTGTCCTTATAAAGTACGCCGCTTCAACTGGTTCAAATATTTCGATAACGACAACTTCGATTATCACTTTAACAACGACCTTGGCAAAATGGTGATCAATCCCGAGGTGACCGTACGGTCGCGCGGGGTAATCGAAAAATGCTCTATGTGCGTTCACCTGATCCAGGAAGCCAAGCTTCGTGCGAAGAAGGAGAGGAGAAGGGTTACAGACGAGGATCTGGATGTGGTTTGCGCGTCTTCCTGCCCGACCGATGCCATAGTATTTGGTGATATGAATGACCCGGGCAGCAAGATTTCCAAGCTTTTGGCAGTTGAGGAGAAGGCAAGGGCATTCCACGTTCTGAGTGAGATCAACGTTCGCCCGCAGATTTCTTACCTGACCAAGATCCGTAATAAGGAGAAAGAAGCTGCGCCGCAGGCATAATACCAGTCAGAGCAGTTTTGAAAATACGAATATTTAATAGTTCCAGATATTAGTTCAGATTATGCAAGTTACTTCTCCGGTAAGGACCCCTTTGGTTACAGGTGGTAAGACCTACGCCGATATCACAGAAGATATCTGTCGGCATGTTGAGGCCAAACCGACCAAGGAATGGAAATTAGCATTTGGTCTTTCTCTTATTGTTTTGGCATATGGTACCTACTGTCTGGCCTGGACCTGGTGGGAAGGGCTCGGAGTGTGGGGTCTGAACAAGACTGTAGGCTGGGCCTGGGATATCACGAACTTTGTATGGTGGGTAGGTATTGGTCACGCCGGTACGCTTATTTCTGCTATTCTCCTGCTTTTCAGGCAGAAGTGGCGGACTTCGATCAACCGCGCCGCGGAGGCTATGACGATTTTTGCCGTTATCTGTGCGGCATCGTTCATCTTGATGCACATGGGAAGACCCTGGCTGGCTTATTGGGCGCTGCCTCTTCCCAACGCCTTCGGTTCGCTTTGGGTCAACTTTAATTCACCACTCGTATGGGACGTTTTTGCGATCAGCACATACTTTTCCGTTTCGCTGGTTTTCTGGTACATAGGTCTCATTCCTGACCTTGCTACCATCAGGGATCGTACGACTAATAAAGTGTCGCGCTTTTTTTACGGAGCGTTTTCTATGGGCTGGAACGGTTCCGCTAAAACCTGGGCACGTTACGAATACATCAGCCTTATCCTGGCGGGTCTTTCCACTCCGCTGGTACTTTCGGTGCACACTATCGTTAGTATGGACTTTGCTACTTCGGTAATTCCGGGGTGGCACACCACGATCTTCCCGCCTTACTTCGTGGCCGGGGCGATCTTCTCGGGTTTTGCGATGGTTCAGAACCTTATGCTGATTACGCGGGTGGTCTACAAACTGGAGGACTACATTACTATCGAGCATATCGAGACCATGAACAAGATCATCACTCTGACTGGGTCTATCGTGGGTATCGCTTATATAACAGAGTTTTTTATCGCATGGTACGGCGGGGTTGAATATGAAAGCTACGCCTTCCTGAACAGGATGGGAGGCCCTTACTGGTGGGCATACTGGGCTATGATGACCTGTAACGTGATTTCTCCGCAGCTTTTCTGGTCCAGGAAATTAAGGAGAAGCGTGACATGGACTTTCTTTATCTCCGTAATTGTAAATATCGGTATGTGGTTTGAGCGGTTTGTGATTATCGTTACTTCTCTTCACAGGGATTATCTTCCGTCGAGCTGGAGCATGTTCTCGCCGACAATGTATGACATCGGGGATTACATTTTCTCTTTCGGGTTATTCTTTACGCTGTTCCTTTTGTTTTCAAAATACCTGCCTGTGGTAAACATGGCCGAAGTGAAGGCTGTCCTTCGTTCTTCATCTGAAAAATTGCCGGTGAAGATAGGCGGAGTAGCCAAACCGCGCGAAACGGTAGTGAAAGACTGAAAGAGCTATCTAGGATTTAAACTGATTATTGAACCGCATATTAAATAGAAATGGCAGCATTAAGCGGCAAGTTTTTAGTGGGAGTTTACGACGATGATGATGTACTCCTTCATGCTATTCCGAAAATCCGAAAGGAAGGGGTTAAGATCAAGGAGGTCTATACTCCGTTCCCTATCCACGGTTTGGATCACGCGTTAGGGCATCCGAGGACCAAGATTGGTATTGCAGCATTCCTGTTCGGGGTGACCGGTTGTGCGGCGGTCCTGACACTGATGATCTGGACTATGGGTATCGACTGGCCGATGATCGTAGGCGGGAAAGATCCTATTTCAATCCCTAACTATATTCCGATCGCGTTCGAAGGAACTGTACTTTTCACGGCTTTCGGTATGGTGATCACATTCCTGATCACAAACGGGCTCAAACCTGATCCCTACCCGCAGCTCTTCGATAAGCGCGCGACAGATAATAAGTTTGTAATGGCTATTGATCTTCACAGCAACAGGCTGTCTGAAGATGAGATCACAAGAGTGCTAAAGGATAACGGGGCAGAAGAAGTTAACCTTAAGCAATTTTAAAGGCTACCAATGATGAGTATGAATATTTTAGCCAAATCTATCGGGGGATGTTTACTGGGGGTTGTTCTTTTTACATCCTGTGGAAAAGATCCTAATAGTCCGGGTAAGGAGTTTGCACCCAACATGTACGATCCGGTAGGTTACGAACCTTATAAGCAGGTGAAAAAGAACCCGTTCAATCCTGAAGGGTCAAACCTGTTCCTGCCGGTAGAAGGAACTGTAGCCAGGAGGAATTATAAAACGAAGTTTGGCGAAGGCGATTCTGTAAGCCGTGACCTGATGATTTACAACATCCCTGCCGACAGTATCGAAATTGCTTCACGTGTCCTGAAGAACCCGATTCCGAAGTCCGATGCGGTACTGGCAGAAGGGCAGGTGCTTTACCAAAGGTATTGCCAGCACTGCCATGGTGCGAGCGGAGCCGGCGACGGAAAGGTGGGAGCAACTTATAAAGGTGTGCCTAATTACACTTCCGATGCGATGAAGAATCTGTCGGAAGGTCATATTTTTCATGTAATCACGTTTGGCAAGGCGAGGATGTGGCCGCATGGTTCACAGGTCAATCCTGAAGAAAGGTGGAAAATCGTGCATTATGTGCAAAAGTTGCAAAAGGGATCTTAATCTATTGAAATAAGCGTTATTTATATTTCCAATGGCATCAGCAGTACATTCCATACCTTCGATAGACGAACAATTCGTATTTACGGCGGCTTCCAAAAAGAAGTTACTTATTCTCGGTGCCGTGGGTATTGTTTTGATCCTGTTAGGGGTTTATTTAATGGCTTCCG